>NZ_JBITSQ010000026.1:0-96771 GCF_044541035.1 Streptomyces sp. NPDC085866 | reverse complement strand
CCGGCGGTGTGCTGCTGCCGTTCTTCTCCTTCATGACGTTCCTGATCGCCGTCCCGACCGGTGTGAAGTTCTTCAACTGGATCGGCACCATGTGGCGCGGCAGCCTCTCCTTCGAGACACCGATGCTGTGGGTGATGGGTTTCCTGGTGACGTTCGTGTTCGGCGGGCTGACCGGGGTGATGCTGGCCTCGCCGCCGCTGGACTTCCCGACCTCCGACACCTATTTCGTGGTGGCCCACTTCCACTACGTCATCTTCGGCACGGTCGTGTTCGCGATGTTCGCGGGCTTCCACTTCTGGTGGCCGAAGATGACCGGCAAGATGCTGGACGAGCGCCTCGGCAAGATCACCTTCTGGACACTGTTCATCGGCTTCCACGGCACGTTCCTCGTACAGCACTGGCTGGGCGTGAACGGTATGCAGCGCCGGATCCCCGACTATCTGGCGGTCGAGGGGCTCACCACGCTCAACACGGTCTCGACGATCTTCTCGTTCCTGCTCGGCTCGTCGATGCTCCCGTTCTTCTACAACATCTGGAAGACGGCCAAGTACGGCGAGAAGGTCGCGACCGACGACCCCTGGGGCTACGGCCGTTCACTCGAGTGGGCGACCTCCTGCCCGCCGCCCCGGCACAACTTCCTCTCCCTCCCGCAGATCCGCAGCGAGTCGCCGGCGTTCGACCTGCACCATCCGCAGGTGGGGCAGCAGGAGCGGGAGCTGACCTCGCGATGAGCACGGGAGAGGAACGGGCGCTCGTCCAGGAGATCGAGGGCCATCTGCTGCTCGCCGCCGCACGGGAGGAGGGCCGTACGGCGGCGGCCCGTGCGGCCTCCCGGCTCGGCTGGCTCACCGACACCCAACGGGAGGACCTGGAGCGGCACTTCGAGACGGAGTACCTGGCCCTGGCCCGCACCTCGTGGCGGCGCACCGCGGAACGCGCCGAGGAGCTGCGGCACACCTACGAGGCCAGGTACCGGGCGCTGCGGCAGCGGCTGGTGGCCTGGTGGGTGCTGGGCTGCGCCCTGCTGGCGGCGACGAGCCTGCTCCTGCTCGCCGCCGCCTAGAGGGCTCATGAAGATCTTGTCGAGGGGCTGTCCGGTCTCGGGCCGGTGGCCCCTCGGTCCATGGGCGGCGGGGACGAGGTTCATCAGCCGGACGAGGCCGACGGCGGCCGCACCCGAATCGTCGTCCGCCGCGGCGCCCGGCTCTCCGCCGATGACGGAAGGTACATACGTCGACGGGTTCAGTGGATCTCCGGGGGACCCCTGTGGGTGTCCGGGTAGCCTGGACTCATGGGAATGCGGGACACCGCGCTCCTGGGCACGTCGAGTGACGCGCCGGAACCCGCAGGTGACATCTGCGTCGTCGTCGGCGAACACGGTTCGCTCCTCGGCTGGGGCCCCGCTGCGCAGCAGCTGCTCGGATACTCCGCGTCCGAGCTCTGGGAACTTCGCTGGGCCGATCTTGTCGAGCCCGGGACGGAGGCAGCCGAGCTCCTCGATCGCCGGCCCGACAGCCGGCCGATCGTCTTCTCACCCGCTCGTCTGCGCCACAGCAGCGGCTCCGGAGTCGAGGCGAGGATCTGGGCACACGGCTTGGTGACACCAGCCGGTGCGCAGTGGCTCATCCAGGCCGAGCCTCTCGAGGACGCGCGTCGAAACGACCTCCGCCGCGCTCTGCTGCGGGGACTGTTCACCGAATCGCCGTACATCATCGACGTCTTCGACAGCGATCTGCGATTCCTTGGGCAGAACGAGTCCCGGAGTCGTTCGGAAGGCTTCGCCGACGAGGTCGTCGGCCGCACCATGCGGGAAGCGGCACCCTCCGGCCTGCTGGACGTCGACGCTCTGGAGGAGCGGCAGCGGCGGGTGCTCAACACCGGCCGGGCAAGCATCGGCGCCGAGGTACGAGGTGGCATCCCGGAGGGCCCGGACGGGGAATCCGTCTGGTCGGAGACCATCGTCCCGCTGCGCAGCGGCTCCGGTGACGTGGTCGGCCTGGTGCACTTGGTGATCAACGTGACCGAGGAGACCCGGGCGCGTGAGCGACTGGACCTGATCAACGAGGCGAGTGCCAGGATCGGAAGCAGCCTGGACGTCATGCAGACCGCGCAGGAGCTGACGGACGTGGCCGTACCGCAGTTCGCCGACTACGCCTACGTAGATCTGCTCGACCCGGTTCTCGGTGGCAGGAACGCCGATGTCGGCCCCTTGGGCGAGGGGGTGCCACTGCGCCGCGCGGCGCACACGGTACGTGCCGGCGGACCGCTGGACACCAGGGTCGCCCGGGGAGAGATCGACCTGATCGCCTCCGCCCCCGAGTCCTCGGCCACCAAGGCGCTGGCAGACGGCAACCATGTGCTGCTGACGGGCGACGAACTGTTCGAGGAGTTCATCAGTGACCCGGCTCGGGCCGCTCTGCACCGCAGTCGACGCGTCCACTCCTGGTTGCTGGTGCCGATGTACGCCCGGGGAGAGGCACTGGGCACGGTGACGTTCGCCAGGTACCAAAGACTCCAGCCGTTCGAGGCCGATGACATTCGGCTGGCCAAGGAGTTCGCCGCGCGCGCCGGGGTGTGCATCGACAACGCCAGCCGCTACACCCATGAACGGTCCAGGGCCCTCGCACTGCAGCGCAGTCTGCTGCCGCAGCGCCTCCCGGCGCTGCGGTGTGTCGAGACGGCCTCGCGCTACCTGCCGGCGAACGGCCACACCATGCTGGGGGGCGCCTGGTTCGACGTCATCCGGTTGTCCAGCGCACGCGTGGGCCTGGTGGTCGCGAATGCCGTGGGCCAGGGGCTGCGGTCCGCGGTGACCATGAGCGCGCTGCGGACCGCCGTACGGACGCTGGCCGACCTGGATCTCTCGCCGGGCGAACTGCTCACCGAACTCAACGAACAGATCAAGCGGTTCCACCACGAGGAGGGCTCCGGCAACGACGCCGTCGGAACGACCTGCACCTACGCCGTCTTCGATCCCCTCTCGCGGCACTGTGAGTTGGCCAGTGCCGGGCACCCGTCCCCCGCCCTGCTGCCGGAGCTCGGCGAGGCCGCTTTGATCGAGATGCCGGTAGGCCCTGCGCTGGGCACCAGCGGTGCGCCCTACGAGTGCGGTGGGCTGACACTCACCGATGGGGACCTGCTCGTCCTGGACACCATGGGCCTGGCGAACCTCGATGGGGGTGATGTCGGCACAGGCCTCGAACGGCTCCGTGACGTTCTGTCCGCGGCCGGTGCCGCCCGGCCGTCCCCGGCCGCGAGTCCTCGCCAAGGGCTCGGTGAGTTCTGTGACGAGGTGCTGCGGCGGATGGTCCCCTGCCCCGCGCAGCAGGATGTGGCACTGCTCGTGGCGCGGGTCCGCGGGCTCGAATCGGAACGCCATGTCACCTGGGACCTGCCGGCGGAGTTCGAGGTCGTCGGGAAGGCCCGGGAGCTGGCCGGAAGGGCACTACAAAACTGGGGCCTCGAGGAGGTGCAATTCACCACGGAACTGCTGGTGAGCGAACTGGTCACCAACGCCATCCGCTACGGCCTGCCCCCCATCCGGCTGCGGCTGATACGCGACCGCAACCTGATCTGCGAGGTGTCCGACCACAGCAGCACCTCCCCTCATGTACGGCGGGCCCTGGACACGGACGAGGGAGGCAGGGGACTGTTCCTGGTCTCCCAGACGGCCGATCTCTGGGGCACCCGATATCACGCGCGCGGCAAGTCCATCTGGGCAGAACAGTCACTCCGCACACCCCCTGGCGACTGAGAGCGGCTTCGAGCACCCGGGTCCAGAACCTCAGGTCCTGGACCACTTCTGGTTGTCGCCGCCGTTGCAGGCCCACAGCACCAGGGACGTGCCGTTGCCGGTGCCGCCGTTGTACGCGTCCAGGCACAGGCCCGCGTTGACGTTGGTGATCGTGCCGTCGGCGTTGACGTTCCACTGCTGGTTGGTCTGGCCGTTGCAGTCCCAGATCACCACCTTGGTGCCGTTGGTGGTGCCGAGGTTGTAGGCGTCCAGGCACTTGCCGCCGTAGACCACGAGTTCCTTGCGGGAGGTGTAGGTCCAGGCCTGGTTGGCGCCGCCGTTGCAGTCCCAGAGTTCGGCCTGGGTGCCGTTGGTGATCGTGTTGTCGTAGACGTCGGCGCAGCGGCCGGACTGCTTGCCGGTGAGCAGGGTGCCGCTGGTGCCGGGGACGGGTCTCACCGTGAGGGTGCCCAGGGTGGGACCGCCGGTCAGGGTCAGGGAGTTGGTGGATCCCTTGGTGAGGTGGACCTGGACCGAGACCGTGCCCGGGGTGGATCCGGTCGGCGCGAAGGAGACGGTGGTGGCGGTCTGCCCGTTGACCTGGAGCGTGCCGGTGACGGCGGTGGACGCCGTGTTGGTGTAGGCGAGGTCGACCACGTCCAGGCCGGTGCTCGCCGCACTCACCCCGCTGTACCTGCCGGTGGACGTGGCGCTGTAGCCGCTGCTCGCCGCCTCGGTGCCGGTCACCTTGAGCATCACCGAGCCGCCCGCCGGGACGCTGGTGGTGTAACTCGTCGCGTAGGAGCCGAGGTTCTGCTGCGCCCACAGGTCGCGGACGCTCGCCGCGGCGCCGGTGAGGCCGAGGTCGGACCAGCGGACGGTGATGTCCTTGGCGCCGGAGGTGCGGTTGAGGAGCACGACGGCCCGGTTCCCCGTGCCGGCGAGGACCTTGCCGTACACCTGCAGGCCCGTGGTGTCCTCGGCGACCTTGGCGCCCTGGAGGCCGCGCGGGTCCTGGTCGACGGCGATGACGTCCGGGTTCTTGAGGACGGCGGCCGTCTCGCTCGACAGGGTGGTGAGGTCGTTGCCGGCCAGCAGCGGGGCGCCGGAGATCGCCCACAGGGACATGTGGGTGCGGTTCTGCGCGGCGGTGAAGCCGGGCATGCCGACCATCAGCATGTCGGGGTCGTTGTAGTAGCCCGTGTGCTGCGCGGCCGGGTGCAGGGCCTGGTCGAAGTTGGACAGCATGCTGGTCTGCGAGGGCGCGTTGCCGTAGTAGATGATGTCCGTGCTGGTCCGCCACATGGGGGCGAGGCCCGGCGCCCAGTTCCAGGGGTTCTGCTTGCCCCAGTTGCAGACCGAGAGGGTCAGCGGGCGGCCGGTGGCGGCGGTGGCCTTGGTGACGGCGGAGCTGATCGCCTTGTACGTGGTCGCCGCGTCCAGCCCTTCGGCGTCGCCGCCGCACCAGTCGACCTTCACGAAGTCGAAGCCCCACTCGGAGAACTGCAGCATGTCCTGGTCGTAGTGGCCCTCGCTGCCGGTGTTCGCGGCGGCGGGGCGGCCGGTCGGGTAGTAGTAGCCGCAGCCGTTCTTGCCCGCGTCGGTGTAGATGCCGGCCTTGAGCCCCTTGCTGTGGATGTAGTCGGCGACGGCGCTCATGCCGCCGGGCCACTCGGAGGTGTCGACGGTGATGTTGCCGGCGCTGTCCCGGGTGCCCTGCCACCAGCCCTCGTCGATGTTGACGTACTGGTATCCGGCGGCGGGGAGTCCGGCCGACACGAACGCGTCGACCTGCTGCTCGATGACGTTGTGGTCGATCTTCGCGGCGAAGCTGTTCCAGGAGGCCCAGCCCATGGGGGCGGTGGGGACGGACACCTGACGGGTGGTCGCCGCCTGCGCCGGGCCCGGCCGGCCGAACAGGAGGGCGGCGGCGGCCAGGACGAGGACCAGGGCGCGTACGACGGCGGTTCTGCAGCGTCTTGCCGGACCGGGTGGGGTGTACATCGGCTCCTCCGCGTGCGGGACGGAATGCATCTGCGATCGGGATTTCGAACGAGGATCGGCTAATCGAACATGCTGCGCGCCGACCGTAGAGCCGCCCGGGGGTGAAGTCAACGGCTGCGGCAGGCGTGAAGTCGTAGGGCAGGTGTGGCCGTTGGGCCGCTGCACGGCACGGCGCCGCCATACTGGCCATCATGCGGGTAGCCATCATGACGGCGGGATCCCGGGGCGACGTGGCCCCTTACACCGGCCTCGGGTACCGACTCGGCCGTGCCGGGCACGAGGTCACCCTGGTCACACACGGCTGTTTCGAACCACTGGTGGCGGGTTCGGGGGTGCGGTTCCACGCGCTGCCGGTCGATCCGCGCGCGGAGCTGGAGTCACCGCGGGGCCGGGGACTGCACCGCAGCACCAGCGGCGCCGGGAAGCTGGTGCGGGTGGTCGAGCTGGCCCGACGGCTGGTCGGGCGGATGACCGACGACCTGGTGGCGGCGGCACGGCAGAGCGACGTACTGCTGCTCTCGGCCTCGCTGGCACCCCTCGGGCACGCCATCGCCCAGGGACTGCGCCTGCCGAGCATGGGCCTCTACCTGCAACCCCTCGCCCCCACCCAGGAGTTCGCCCCTCCGGTGCTCGGTGGCGGCACGTTCGGGGCTCCGGCCAACCGGCTCGCCGGGCACGGCGTGAACCTCGCCGTGGAGCGCGTCTTCGCCGCGACCGTGCCCGCGGTCCGCGCCCGCCTCGGGCTGCCCCCGGTCGGCACCGGCCCCGCCCGGCGCGCCCGGGAGCGGCGGCTCTGGCCGGTGCATCACGGCTTCAGCCCGCTGGTGGTGCCCCGGCCCCGGGACTGGCGGCCGGGCCTGGGCGTGTGCGGCTACTGGTGGCCGTACGACACCGAGACCGAACTCCCGCACAGGCTGCGGGAATTCCTCGACGCGGGCCCGCCGCCGGTGTTCGTCGGGCTGGGCAGCGCCACCGTGCCGGACGCCGGCCGGCTGAGCGCGCAGGTCGTGGCGGCGCTGCGGCGGGCCGGGCTGCGCGGGGTGATCCAGCGCGGGTGGGGCGGCCTCGCGGCGGACGGCGACGACATGCTGACCATCGGCGAGGTGCCGCACTCGGCGCTCTTCCCGCGGACGGCCGCCGTGGTCCACCACGCCGGGGCGGGCACGACCGCGGCGGGCCTGCGCGCCGGGGTGCCGGCGGTGCCGGTCCCGATCCAGTTCGACGAGGGGTTCTGGTCCGCCCGGCTGGTGTCGCTGGGCGTCGCCCCGGCCGCCGTACCGCTGCGCCGGCTGACCGTCGGCGCCCTGTGCACGGCGCTGCTCCGGGCGACCCGCGAGGCGTCGTACGGGGAGCGGGCCCGAGCGCTCGGTGCACGGATCCGCGCGGAGGACGGGGTGACGCCGGTGCTGGACGCGGTGAACGCGCTGGGCGGCTGACCCTCAGCCGGTGGTGAGCACCATCCGGAAGCGGGCGGCACCGGCGAGCATCTTCTGGAAGGCCTCGTCCGCGCGGTCCAGCGGCACCTGCTCGGTCATCGGGCGGATGCCGTGCAGGGCGCTGAACGCCATGGTGTCCTCGACGTCCTGCGCGGTGCCGGACGGGTGGCCGCGGACGACCCGTGCGCTCATCAGCAGCTGGACCGGGGTGATGCCCAGCGGTTCGACGTCCGCTCCGATGACCACCAGTTCGCCGCGGTGGGCGAGGCCGTCCACGGTGGACGTGATGGCCTCGGAGTTCCCGGCGGTGGCGAGGACGACCTTGGCGCCGCCGAGGGACTGCAGCGACTCGGCGACCGGGGTGCCGGAGGTGCTGTCGACGTAGTGGTGGGCGCCGAGCTGCTTGGCGAAGTCGGCCTTCTCGGGGCCGCGGGCGATCGCCACGGTCTCGAAGCCCATCGCGACCGCGTACTGCACCCCGAGGTGCCCGAGGCCACCGAGGCCGAGCACCGCCACCAGGTCCCCCGGCCGGGCGGAGCTGCGCCGCAGCCCGTTGTACGTGGTCACGCCCGCGCAGGCCATGGGCCCGGCGTCGCTCGCGGGCAGGCCCTCGGGGATCCGGGCCAGGGCGTCGACGGGCGCGATCACCTTCTCGCCGAAGCCGCCGTCGTAGGCCCATCCCGGGACCTTCAGGTTCGGGCACACGATGAAGTCGCCCTCGCGGCAGGGCGCGCAGTGGCCGCAGCTGCCGCCGAACCAGCCGACGGCCACCCGGTCACCGACCCGCCAGCCGCGCTCGTGGGTGCCCGGGCCCAGCTCCTCGACCTGCCCGGCGATCTCGTGCCCGGGTACCTCGGGGAACGTCACGCCCGGTAGTCCGGCGTTCACGAAAAGGGCGTCGCTGTGGCAGATCCCGCAGGCTTCCACGGCGATCCGCACCTCGCCGGGCCCGGGCTGCGGCACCTCCCGCTCGGCCAGTTCGAACGTGCCGCCCGGGGCGGTCACCTGCGCGACTCGGTAGGTAGTCATGCGTCTCTCCGGAGAACGGGTACACAGGCCCCCGGTCCAGCAGACCAGCTCCGGGCCGATCGCGCGCGTCGAACACCGCGAGCACCGCGGCCACACCACAGGTGACCTGCGGAAACCTGCCGCGACCTGACCGAGCCGACCCGGTCAGGCGATCTCTGGGCGCCAGCCCTCCGGGCGCAGGATGCCCAGCAGTTGCCGGACGAGTTCGTCGACGACCTCGTCCAGGCTCGCGTCCACCCAGCCGGCGCTCCAGTCGTGCAGCAGACCGTTGACGCTGCCGATGAAGGCCGTGGCCGCGAGGCGGTAGTCGCGCGGTGCAGCCTCCCCGCGGGCCACCGCCGCATCCGCCTCGGAACGGATCAGGTCGACCCAGCGGGCCCTGCGGGCCAGCCGCTGCTCCTCCAGGCGGGCGCTGACGCCGATGATCTCCACGAAGGCGATCCGGATGCGGCGCGGGTCGGAGGTGACGTCGCGGGCGTAGGCGTGGAACAGTACGGCGACCCGCTCGGCCAGCGGCAGCCCCTCGGCCGCCGCGAGCGCGTCCAGCACCGCCTGTTCCGCCCAGCCGTTGACCTCCAGGTGCAGCGCGGCGAGGACGTCCTCCAGGGTGCGGAACTCCTCGTAGAACTGGCGGGTGGACAGGCCCGCGGCCTGGCTCAGCGCGGCGACCGTCGTGGCGCGGAAACCCGGGCTGTCGCCGAACGTCTGCAGTGCCGCCGCCAGGAACCGGCGGCGCCGCTCGGCCTGCCGTTCCTCGGCGGACCTGCCGCCGTAGCGGCCCGTCGGCGCCTTGAGCCTCCCCGTCACGCTGCCCCCTCCGTCACCCACCGGTGGCCAATCTTGTCGTGCACACATCTTGTCGAGAAGGGCGCCCCCTCCTTACTTTTCAGTAAGTTCACTGTGAATCCGCCCGTGTTCAGATTTCCCCGAGGAAAGAGAGCAGTCATGCCTGCCTCCAGAACCAGGCACCTTTGCTCCGTGGCCGCCGCCCTCGTCCTGACCGTCGCCGGCCCGGCGACCGCCGCCTCCGCCGCCTCGCCCGCCGCCTCGGATCTGCGCGAGGTGCTGTTCGTGGGCAACAACTGGGACGGCACCGCCGATGTCATCAAGTCCTCCGGCGACTTCGCGAAGGTCGGCCGGATCAACGTCATCCCTGACAAGGACCAGCGGATGGCGGAGATCAACGCGGACCCCATCAAGTGGATCTACTTCATGGCGATCCGCAACAGTGTCGGCGAGGGCCACGACCAGTTCGCCGACGACATGTACTCCACGCCCGACGGCAAGTCGGTCGTGGTCTCCCGCCCGAGCTTCGCCGACGTCGTGTCGATCGACCTGGCGACCGGGAAGATCAACTGGCGTTTCCCGGTGTCCGGTTACCGAGCGGACCACATGGCCGTCTCACCGGACGGCACCCGGGTGGCCGTCTCCGCCTCCACCGCGAACACCGTGCACGTGCTGGACATCGTCACGGGCAAGCAGCTGGGGTCGTTCGCGACCGGCGACAAGCCGCACGAGAACATCTTCACCAAGGACGGCAAGTACATCTGGAACATGGCCATCGGGGACGTCAACACCGCTCTGGACGACCCGGCCTGGGACTGGACGAAGGGCGACCGGCACATCACGGTCGTGGACGCGACCACGTACAAGCAGGTCAAGGTCATCGACATGCGCCAGCGACTGGACGCGATCGGGCTGAAGGACTTCTCCGACGCCGTGCGCCCGGCCGTCTTCTCCCCCGACGAGTCGAAGCTGTACTTCCAGGTGTCGTTCTTCAACGGATTCCTGGAGTACGACGTGGCCGCCGACAGGATCACCCGAGTGAAGACGCTGCCGAAGAACCCGGCGACCAGCGAGGACCGCACCACCTGGGTCAACGACTCGCGCCACCACGGCATCTCGATGAACCCCGCGGGCACCAAGCTGTGCGTCGCGGGCACCATGGACGACTACGCCACGGTGGTGGACCGGGCCACCCTCCAGGAGGGCACGCTGGTCCCGACCTCCAAGCCGTACTGGGCCACGGTCAGCGGCGACGGCAAGGACTGCATCGTCTCCGAGAGCGGCGCCGACCAGGTCACGGCGATCGACTTCGCCACCGGCCAGAAGGTGACCTCGATCCCGGTCGGCGACCATCCGCAGCGCGTCCGGCTGGGGCATGTACAGGCCGACTGGACGGGTCCGAACGGAAGTTGAGCCGCCGGCGTACGGCCTCCGAGGTGCCTCCACCCGCCCCGGAGGCCGTAGCGCTGTCAGAAGTGCGCCTTCGCCCAGGAGGCCAGCTCGGACCCGGCGGCGCTCAGCAGGTCCGCCGAAGGCGCCGCGGCCCCGTTGGCCACCAGGGCGTAGTGCAGGACGCCGGAGTCCGAGTCGGTCAGCAGCAGCCGGCTGCTGCCGGTGCCGCCCGGCTCGGGGGCCACACCGACCGGGGTCCGGGCGGTGTACGCGGGCGGTGCGTAGGCCGTGCCCAGGTCGGAGACGACGGTGGTGGCCGAGGCGGGAAAGGACGCCGGCAGGTGCAGTTCGGTGGGCGCGGTGCCGCTGCCGGAGCGCCACACCAGCAGCCCGTACTGACCCGAGCCCACCAGCCGTGCCACGTTGGGCAGCGAACTCGGCACCGGGTTCCAGGTCAGGGTGGTCGAGCCGTCCCGGGAGCGGTCCTCGTAGGTGAAGGCGAGCGTCGAACCGGCGGTGGCGCTCGGGTAGACGCGGTCGAGCAGCCGGGCGTCCTGACGGAGGGTCGCGTTCCCGGAGTCGTCGAGCCTCACGGCGGAGAGGTCCTCGTCGTTCCAGGCGTCGCCGGAGGTGAGGACCTTGTCGGGGTTGCCGTTCATCAGCTCGTGGTGGCGGCCGTTGTAGAGGTCCCACTGCCACTGCGAGCCGGACAGCACCGGGCCGGAGGCGGCCGGGTTCATCCACCAACTGGCGCCGGGGACACGCGAGTCGAGCGCCTGGTACATCGCCTTGAGCACGGTGGGCGCCTTGTCGGACACCATGCCGGACAGCGGGTGCCCGAACTCGCTCACCACGGCCGCGGTTCCGGCGGCCGAGGCGCGGTCGCGGACGGCGCCGAAGTCGGAGGCGTACTGGCCGTCGGCCGCCTTGCCCCACATCAGGATGCCGGAGATGGCCTTCTGGTCGTAGAAGTGGGTGTTGAAGACATAGCGCGGGCCGAGCGTGCCCGCGTCCAGCAGTCCGCCCTCCTGCTTCTGGGTGGAGATGTTCGCGTTCCAGAAGAGGTTGGGCTCGACGAAGGCGGGCTTGTCCTGCCAGCCGGCGGCGTCCATGCGGGCGCGGAACTTCACGTAGAACGGCCAGAGCAGATCGCGTTCCCAGGTGCGTGAGGTCTGCCCGGAGTCGTAGCTGCCCGCGTACGGCTCGTTGTACGGGTCGAAGCCGACGACGCCCGCGAACTCGCCGTCGGTGAGGTGCTCCCGGAGGTAGGTCATGGTCGCCCGAGCCGTGGCGAGGAAGGCGTCCTGCAGACCGTAGCTGTTGTGCCAGAAGTCGTACTGCGCCTTCTGCACGGCCGCGTTCTGGGTGATGTTCTGCCCCCAGAAGAGGCAGATCCCACAGGACTCCTTGGGATAACTCCCGGCGTCCACCGCCCACCCGGGGGCGCCGTCGCCCGTGTACCAGCTGCCGGTGTTGAAGAGGTAGCGGGAGTAGAGGTCCTGGTGGAAGTCGGGGTAGACCCGGATGCCCGCGTCCAGGAAGGCGCGCATCTGCTCGGCGACCGCGGCCAGGTAGGCGGTGTCCACCTGGCCGCGCGCGGGTTCGGCGTGCGCCCAGGAGAGCAGGAAGCGGACCGCGTTGCCGCCGCCGAGGGCGCGCAGCGCGGTCGCCGACCTGCGGGCGTCGGCGACCGACGCGAAGGGCAGGCCGCCGTTCTCCTCCAGTTTGGTCTCGCCGGAGACGTTGTAGCCACGCAGCACGACCTCGCGGCCCTGGCCGTCGGTGAAGCGGCCGTTCTGGACGGTGAGCGGGGTGCCGTCGAACCAGAGGGAATCGGAGGGGGCGGCAGGGGTGGCGGCGGTGGCGGGCGGAGCACCCGCCACCGTCAGGAGTCCGCAGAGGACGACCAGGACAAGAAGCAGACGCGCCCTGATGGTGGACATGTACACCACAGTCCGGGGATGCCGGGAGAGCGTCAATACTACTGACTCAGAAGTAAGTTGACTCTCAGTCAGCGCAGCCGTCTCAGTCCCCCACCCGGCGCGTGACGTTCAGCAGGTACTCCTTCCGGTTGAGCGGGTTGTGGTCGGTGCGCGGGCGTTCGGGCAGCGGGCCTCGGGTGACCGGTGCGTAGTGGTCGAAGGCGGACTCCAGCTCACCCTCGCCCCGGGTCAGCCCCGGCAGCCGCTGCTCCAGTTCATGGACCCGGGCGGCGGGCACCGCCCCCTCCAGGACTCCTTCCTGCCCGTGCGCCTCGGTGCTCTCCGTCACCGCGCCCAGCCGGGCCAGCACCGGCAGCAGGGCGCCCAGCGTGTCCGCCGGGGCCTCGATGCGGAAGCGGTGCATCGGCTCGTGGACCTGGGTGCCCGCACGGCGCAGCGCCTCGATCAGGACGAGCGGGGTCAGGCCGCGGAAGTCGTAGCCGGTGCTCGACATGCTCTTGTCGAAACCCTGGTGTGCATGGCTCTGCCGGGGCGAGTAGCCGGAGTGGGTCATGGTGACGGTGCAGTCGGGGATCTGCCAGCCGTGCAGGCCCTGGCCGAGCGTCTCACGGACGGTGTCCTCGACGGCCTTGAAGAAGGCGTACGGCATGGAGCCCAGCTCCACCTCGAGCCGGAAGCGCACGCCGGAGCCGGGCGGGGCGGGGTCGACACGCAGGCCGACGGTGGCCAGGAAGGGGTTGGGGTCCTTCTTGTTGAACTCCACGGCCTGCCCGGTGCCGACCGGCCGTTCGACGCACAGGGTGGTGGTCTCCCGGAAGGTGACGTCCAGGCCGTACTCGTCGGCGAGCGTGGCCTGGACGACCTCCTTCTGCACCTCGCCGTACAGGGAGACCGAGGTTTCCCCCCGCAGCTCGTCGTGGCGGACACCGATGAGCGGGTCCTGTTCGGCCAGCTGGGTGAGCGCGAGGTGCAGAGAGCGCCGGTCCGTGCCGGCCCCCGGGACGACGACGGTCTCCAGGGTGGGCGGCGCGAAGTGGTGCTCGTACACCCGCCCCGGCACACCGATCGCGTCACCGATCCGGATGCCACCGAGTCCCCACACCTTGGCGATCCGCCCGGCGCCGACGCGGTCCTGCCGGAGGTCGGTGCCGTTGGCGAAGACGGTGAGTGCGGTGATCCGCCCCTCCGCCCGGGCACCCTTGCCCTCCCTGCGGCCGGCCCCGCCCACCTGGCGACCGTCCCCGAACAGAACCCGCTCACGCACGCGCAGCGCGCCGGAGAGGATCCGCGCGTAGGCGATCTTCTCCCCCGCAGGGCCCCGCTCGACCTTGAACACCGTGCCGGACAGGGGGCCGTCCGGGTCGCCGGATGCGGTGGGCAGCAGGCGTTCGATGCCGGTGATCAGCTCGGGCACGCCGGCGCCGGTGACGGCGGAGCCGAAGTAGACCGGGTGGACCAGGGCCCGTCGGGTCTGGGCGGCGAGGGCGGTACGGAGGCGGGTGTCGGGGACATCGCCCGCCACGTAGGCGCGGAGCAGGTCGTCGTCGTGGTCGGCGAGCGTGTCCAGGGCGGACGGGAGCAGGCGGGGGACGAAGCGGGCGTCGCGGGTACCGAGCGCGGCGGCCGTCCCCATGGGTACGAGCGGTACGGCCAGCCTGCGGGCCAGGTCGCGCAGGACCGCCTGCTCGCGGGCGCCCCGTCGGTCGATCTTGTTGACGAAGACGAGCGTGGGGATGCGCAGCCGGCGCAGGGTCCGCATCAGGACCCTGGTCTGCGCCTGGACGCCCTCGACGGCCGAGACGACCAGCACGGCGCCGTCCAGCACGCCGAGCACCCGCTCCACCTCGGCGATGAAGTCCGGGTGACCGGGGGTGTCGATGAGGTTGACGGTCACCGAGTCGAGCGGGAACGACACGACCGCCGACTTGATGGTGATCCCGCGCTGCCGCTCCAGCGCGAGGGTGTCCGTCCGGGTGCTGCCGTCGTCGACGCTGCCGACCTCGTCGATGACTCCGGCCGCGTGCAGCAGCCGTTCGGTCAGGCTGGTCTTACCGGCGTCTACGTGCGCGAGAATTCCGAGATTGAGCAGATGCACTGAGCGTGATGTCCTTCGGCATGGGTGGGATTCCTTCCTGGGTGGACATGCACGCAGCGCGCATCGCTGGTCCTCTCCGTGTGACGTCGGGTCAGGGGAAGTGCAGCAGGGCCGCCCCTCGACAGCAATGGATTAACGTTCAACAAAAGCCCCATCGCAGCACTCGCCGCCTCCAGGGCGCGGTCATAGAGTGACGTACATCACGTCCGATCTGGCTGATTCTCGCTCCTGCCCGCACGGTCTGGAGGGCACATGACCCACATCAAGGTGAACGTGGACGGCACGACGTACGAGGACGACGTCGAACCCCGTCTGCTCCTGGCCCACTACCTGCGCGACCGCCTCGGCCTGACCGGCACCCCGATCGGCTGCGACACCTCGAACTGCGGCACATGCACGGTCGACCTGGACGGGGCGACCGTCAAGAGCTGCTCGGTGCTGGCCGTGCAGGCGGACGGCGGCACGGTCACCACCGTCCAGGGCCTTGCCAAGGACGGCGAGTGGACCGCGCTGCAGCACGCCTTCCACGAGCGGCACGCTCTCCAGTGCGGCTACTGCACCCCCGGGATGATCATGGCGGCACGCGATCTGCTGCGCGAGAACCCGCACCCCACCCCGGACGAGGTCCGGGAGGCCCTGGAGGGCAACCTGTGCCGGTGCACCGGCTACCAGAACATCGTCCGCGCGGTGCTCGCCGCCTCCGGGCAGCAGCTCCCCGAGGAGGCCACGGCATGACCGATCAGGCCGTACAACACGAGGTGGGCCGGCCCCGGCTGCGCAAGGAGGACGCCCACCTGGTCACGGGCCAGACCAACTGGACCGACAACATCCAGGTCGCCGGACTGCTGCACCTGGCCGTCCTGCGCAGCCCGATGGCCCACGCCCGCGTCACCCGCGTCGACGTCTCCCCCGCCCTGGAACGCCCCGGTGTCGTCGCGGCGTTCAGCGGCGCCGACCTCGCCGAGGGGCTGGGCTCCCTGCCCTGCGCCTGGCCGGTCACCGAGGACATCGTGCACCCCGACCACCCGCCGATCGCCGTCGACGAGGTCCGCTACGCCGGTGACCCGGTGGCGGTGGTGGTGGCCCGCGACCGGTACGCGGCCGCCGACGCGCTGGAGGCCGTCGAGGTCGACTACGACCCGCTGCCGCCGGTCCTGGACCTGGAGGCCGCGCTGGCGGACGGCGCCCCGCTGGTCCACGCCGACAAGGGCACCAACCGCTGCTACACCTGGCCCCTCGCCACCGGCGAGAACTTCGAGTCGGTCCGGCAGCGCGCCGACGTCACGCTCAAGCGCCGCTACCACCAGCAGCGGCTCATCCCCAACGCCATGGAGCCGCGCGCGGTCGTCGTCACCCCGCTCGCCGCCTCCGGCGAGTACACCGTCTATTCGGCGACCCAGATCCCGCACATCCTGCGCATCATGCTCGCCGTGGTCACCGGGATCCCCGAGCAGAAGCTGCGCGTGGTCGCCCCGGACGTGGGCGGCGGCTTCGGCTCCAAGCTCCAGGTGTACGGCGAGGAGGCCCTCGCGCTCGCCGTCGCGCGCAAGCTCGGCCGTCCGGTGAAGTGGACCGAGTCCCGCTCCGAGGGCTACCTCGCGACCCACCACGGCCGCGGCATGATCCAGGACGTGGAGATCGCCGCCACCCGGGACGGAAAGCTCCTCGGCCTGAAGGTCGACCTGCTCGCCGACATGGGCGCCTACCTGATGCTCGTCACCCCGGGCATCCCGATCCTCGGCGCCTTCATGTACCCGGCGATCTACAAGATGGACGCCTACGAGTTCAACTGCACCGGCGTCTTCACGACCCGCACGCCCACCGACGCGTACCGCGGCGCCGGACGCCCGGAGGCGACGTTCGCCATCGAGCGGATCATGGACGAGCTGGCCGCCGAACTCGGCCTGGACCCGGTGGAGGTACGGCGCCGGAACTGGATCCGGCACGAGGAGTTCCCGTACACCTCGATCGCCGGGCTCACCTACGACAGCGGCAACTACGAGGCGGCGACCGAGAAGGCGCTTGCCCTGTTCGGGTACGACGACCTGCGCGCCGAGCAGCAGGAGCGCAACGAACGTGGCGACCCCGTACGCCTCGGCATCGGCGTGTCGACGTACACCGAGATGTGCGGGCTCGCGCCGAGCCGGGTGCTGCGCGACCTGCGGTACGCGGCCGGCGGCTGGGAGGCGGCGAGCATCCGCATGCTGCCCACCGGCAAGGTCGAGGTGGTCACCGGCACCAGCCCGCACGGGCAGGGCCACGAGACCTGCTGGAGCCAGATCGCGGCCGACGTGCTGGGCGTGCCGTTCGAGGACGTCGAGGTGGTGCACGGCGACACCCTGGCGGCCCCGCAGGGCATGGACACCTACGGCTCGCGGTCGCTGGCCGTCGGCGGCGAGGCCGTGCACCGGGCGGCGACGAAGGTGGTCGAGAAGGCGCGGAAGGTCGCCGCGCATCTGCTGGAGGCGAGCGAGCAGGATCTGGAGTTCACGAACGGCGTGTTCTCCGTGAAGGGTTCCCCGGAGGCGCACAAGAGCATCCAGGAGATCGCCTTCGAGACGTTCACCTCGCACGATCTGCCCGACGGCGTCGAGCCGTCCATCAACGCCGAGACCCTGGTCGACCCGGAGAACTTCTCCTACCCGCACGGCACCCACCTGTGCGCGGTCGAGATCGACACGGAGACCGGGCAGACGCGGATCAGGTCGTACGTCTGCGTCGACGACGTCGGCCGGGTCGTCAACCCGATGATCGTCGAGGGCCAGGTGCACGGCGGTCTCGCGCAGGGCATCGCGCAGGCGCTGTACGAGGAGGCCGTGTACGACGACGAGGGCAACCTCGTCTCCGGCACGATGGCCGACTACCTCGTGCCGTCGGCGGCGGACCTGCCGGAGTTCGTGACCGACCGGACGGAGACCCCGGCGGCCTCGAACGCCATGGGGGTCAAGGGAGTCGGCGAGGCCGGGACGATCGCGTCGACGCCCGCCGTGGTCAACGCCGTGGTGGACGCGCTCAGGCCGCTGGGCGTGCACGACGTGCGGATGCCGTGCACCCCCGAGCGGGTGTGGCGAGCGGTGAGGGAGGCGTCGGCATGATTCCCCCGGTGTTCGAGTACGCCCGTCCGACCAGCGTCGACGAGGCGGTGCGCGCGCTCGCGGACGCGGGCGAGGAGGCGAAGGTGCTGGCCGGCGGGCAGAGCCTGCTGCCGCTGCTGCGGCTGCGGCTCGCCTTCCCGGAGCTGGTCGTGGACGTGGGCCGGATCCCGGAACTGCGCGGGGTCCGCGAGGACGGCGACACGCTCGTCATCGGCGCGCTGACCACGCACCACGAGGTGATCCGTGACCCGCTGGTGCGCCGGCACGCCGGTCTGCTCGCGGAGGCGACGGCCACCGTCGCCGACCCCGCGGTACGGCACCGGGGCACCCTGGGCGGTTCGCTCGCGCACGCCGACCCCGCCGGTGACCTGCCCGCGGTGATGCTGGCGATGGACGGCGAGATGGTCGTCGCCGGGCCGAACGGGCGCCGGACGATCCAGGCCCGGGACTTCTTCGTCGACTACCTCCAGTCGGCGCTGGCCCCCAACGAACTGCTGGTGGAGGTGCGGGTGCCGAAGGCGGACGGCTGGGGCTTCCACTACGAGAAGTTCCACCGGGTCGCGCAGGCGTGGGCGATCGTCGGAGTGGCGGCGCTCGTACGGCGCGACGACGGACGGATCGCCGAGGCACGCATCGGACTCACCAACATGGGCACCACCCCGCTGCGGGCCACGGCGGCCGAGGAGGCGCTGTCCGGTGCCGACGGTCCCGAGGCCGTGGCACGGGCCGCCGAGGCGGCGGCCGAGGGCACCCGGCCGTCCCAGGACCTGTCGGCCTCGCCCGAGTACCGGGAACACCTCGCGCGGGTGCTGACCAGGCGGGCGGTGCTGACCGCCGGCGGAATGGGGTGAGCGCCGATCACCCGGATGGACGACCCGGAGCAGGTGCGGGCCCGCCTGGAGGAGACGGGGTACCTCGTAGACGAAGGGCTGGGCATCACCTGCTTCCTGGCACTGAGGCTGCACCGGCCGCTCTTCTGCGAGGGCGACGCGGGCGTGGGCAAGACCGCGCTCGCGACGGCCCTGGCCGAGGCGCTCGACGCGCCGCTGATCCGCCTGCAGTGCCACGAGGGCATCGACGCCTCCCAGGCCCTGTACGACTGGGACTTCCCGCGCCAGCTGCTGCATCTCAGGGCCGCCGAGGCGGCCGGCGTCCAGGACGCGGACCGTCTGGAGAGCGAGCTGTACGACCGGCGCTTCCTCGTCGCCCGGCCGCTGCTGCTGGCGTTGCAGACACAGCCGTCGGTGCTGCTGGTCGACGAGATCGACCGGGCCGACGACGAGTTCGAGGCGTTCCTGCTGGAGCTGCTCTCCGAGTACTCCGTCACGATCCCGGAGCTGGGCACCCTGCGGGCCGAGGAGCCGCCGGTGGTCGTGCTGACCTCGAACCGGACCCGGGAGGTGCACGACGCGCTGAAGCGGCGGTGCCTCTACCACTGGTTCGACCATCCCTCCTTCGCCCGCGAACTGGCGATCGTGCGCACCCGGTTGCCGCAGGTGTCGGCGCGGCTGGCCGAGCAGGTCACCGCGCTGGTGCAGGCGCTGCGGGGCGCGGACCTGCTCAAGCCGCCCGGGGTGGCCGAGACGATCGACTGGGCCGAGGCCCTCGACGCGCTCGGCGCGAGCGAGGTGGACGCGGAACTGGCCGTGGCGACGCTGGGCTCGGCGCTGAAGTACCGGGAGGACGTGGACCGGGCACGGGCGCTCGATCTCACGGCGGTCCTGGCGACGCGGGGGACGTGAACGCCATGGCCGGATCGGGACGCAGGGGGAACGGGACTTCGGGGACCGGGGGCGGGAACCGGCCTCCGGGCGGTCCGGAAGACGTGATCCTCGCCGGTCCGGCGACACCCGGCCCGAACGGGCCCTCCGATGCCGGGGTCCGGCCTGCGGGCGGGTCGGAGAGCGTGCCGACCGGGATGGGCGGGACCGCAGGGGCGGATGCCGTGCTGCTCGGGTTCGTGCGGGCGGTGCGGGCCGCGGGGGTCGACGCGAGCACCGAGCGGGCGTACGCCTTCCTGCGTGCCGTGGACGTGTTGCGGCCCGGGGTACGGGCCGACGTGTACTGGGCGGGGCGGGCGACGCTGTGCGGCGGGCACGACGATCTGGAGCGGTACGAGCGGGTGTTCGCGGCCTACTTCGGGCCACCGGGCGAGCCCGCCCGGCAGGTGGTGCGGCACGCTCCCCCGCCCCGGCTGCGGCTCGTCGTGCGGGACGCGCCCGCCGGGAGCCGCGCCCCGGGCGAGAGCGAGCCTTCCGGGCCGCCCACGGCCGCGCTCGCCAGTGCCACCGAGGTGCTGCGGCACCGCGACGTGGGCGAGCTGGACGCGGTCGAGCGCGCCCAGCTCAACCGGCTGCTGGCCGCGTTCGCGCTGTCCGGGCAGACCCGGCGCTCCGCGCGGCGGCGCCCGGCCCGGCGCGGGGACGTCGACCCGCGCCGCACCGTACGGGAGCTGCTGCGGCGGGGCGGGGAGCCGGCCCGGCTGCGGCGGCACGCGCGCGTGGACCGGCCCCGCCGGATCGTGCTGCTCGTCGACGTGAGCGGATCGATGGCGCCGTACGCCGACGCCCTGCTCAGGTTCGCGCACGCCGCGGTGCGCGGGGGCCGTACGGAGGTGTTCACGATCGGCACCCGGCTGACCCGGGTGACCCGGGAACTCTCGCACCGCGACCCGGACCTGGCGATGGCGGCGCTGGCGGCGGCCGTCCCCGACTGGCGCGGCGGCACCCGGCTGGGCGAGCTGCTGCGCGAGTTCCTCAACCGCTGGGGACAGCGCGGCATGGCGCGCGGCGCGATCGTGGTCCTGCTCTCGGACGGCTGGGAGCGCGACGATCCGGAGCTGCTCGGCGCGCAGATGCGCCGTCTGCACGGGCTGGCGCACCGGGTGGTCTGGGCGAACCCGCGCAAGGCACGTCCGGGTTACGCGCCCCTCGCGGCGGGGATGGCGGCGGCCCTGCCCAGTGTCGACGACTTCGTCGAGGGGCACAGCCTGGCGGCGCTGGAGCGGCTGGCTGCGGTGGTGCGCGGGGCGGAGACCGGGAGGGTCCCGGTGGTTCGGGTGAGAGGAGCGGAGCGTGCGTGAGATTCTGCCGGCGCTGGAGCGCTGGTACGCGGCCCGGATCCCGTTCGGTCTGGCGACGGTCGTCGCGGTCAGCCGCAGCGCGCCGCGCGGACCCGGCGCCGCCATGGCGGTGGGGTCGGACGACGAGGTCGTGGGAAGCGTGTCCGGGGGCTGCGTGGAAGGGGCGGTGTTCGAGCTCGCGCAGGAGGTGGTGGCGAGCGGCGAGGCCCGGCTGGAGACCTTCGGGTACAGCGACGAGGACGCGTTCGCGGTCGGACTCACCTGCGGCGGTGAGATCACCCTGCTGGTACGGGCGGTGACGCCCGAGACCGACCCGGCGTTCGGGGCGGTCGCCGGGTCCGTCGCCGCGGGTGAGCCCGTGACCGTGGCCACGGTGGTCGACGGGCCCGCCCCGCGAGGGGCCACGCTGGCCGTCTGGCCGGACACCGTGGACGGCACGCTCGGCACGACCGGGCTCGACGTCGCGGTCACCGCCGACGCACGCGGCGAACTCGCCCTCGGCGCCTCGGTGCTCAGGCACTACGGGCCGCACGGCGAGCGCCGCGAGGACGCCGTCACCGTGTTCCTGCAGTCGTTCGCGCCACCGCCGCGCATGCTGGTCTTCGGCGCGATCGACTACGCGGCCTCGGTGGCCCGCATCGGCGACTTCCTCGGCTACCGGGTCACCGTGTGCGACGCCCGCCCGGTCTTCGCCACGCCCAAGCGTTTCCCGGCGGGCGTGGAGGTCGTCGTCGAATGGCCGCACCGCTATCTCGGGAGTACGGACACCGACGAGCGCACGGTGATCTGTGTCCTCACCCACGACCCGAAGTTCGACGTGCCGCTGCTGGAGGAGGCGCTGCGCCGGCCGGCCGCCTACATCGGGGCGATGGGCAGCCGCCGTACCCACGACGAACGGCGCGCCCGGCTGACCGAGGCCGGTCTCACCGAGGCCGAGCTGTCCCGGCTGCGCTCGCCGCTCGGGCTCGACCTCGGCGCCCGTACGCCAGAGGAGGTCGCCGTGTCCGTCGCCGCCGAGATCGTGGCCCTGCGCTGGGGCGGCAGCGGCGCGCCCCTGACCACGACCGCGGGGGCCATCCACCCACGCGTCACAGCCTGAGTGCGAGGAGGAAGTCATGGAGCTGCACCACGAGTTCACCGTCCCCGTCGCGGTCGACGACGCCTGGCGCGCGCTCCTCGACATCGAACGCGTCGCGCCCTGCCTGCCGGGCGCGGTGGTGGAGGAGTACGACGGCAGGACCGTGACCGGCTCGGTGAAGGTCAAGGTCGGCCCGGTCACCCTGACCTACCGGGGCACCGCGGTCTTCGAGGAGCAGGACGAGGCGGCGCACCGGATGGTGCTCGTGGCCGGCGGCCGGGAGACCCGGGGGCAGGGCACCGCGCGGGCGACGGTCACCGGCACACTGAGCGGGCGCGACGACGGTACGGCGGTGTCGGTGCGGACCGATTTGACGGTGACCGGGCGCCCGGCGCAGTTCGGCCGCGGCATCCTGTCGGAGGTGGGAGACCGCCTGGTGGGCCAGTTCGCGACGTGCCTCGCCGAACGGCTGACCGAACGCCCCCCACAGATCGCCGGCACCGACGAGAAGCAGGAACCGCCCGCCGAGGAGGAGGCGGCCGAGCCACTCGACCTCCTGCGAGCGGCCGCGGTACCGGTGGCCAAGCGAGCCGCGGAGGCGGCCGTGGTGCTCGCCGTCCTGGTGATGGTCGCCGCGGGGGCGCGGCGGTGCAGACGGGCCCGGCACGGGTAGTCGTCGGCCCGCCTCCCCCCGCCGGGGATCAGATGTCTCAGATGTCCTGGGCCACCAGTGCGTGCAGATGCTCGTCGTGCCAGCCGTCGGCGTGCAGCAGGGAAGAGCGCATCGTGCCCTCGAAGGCGTAGCCGGCCTTCTCCGCGACGCGGCAGGACGCCGGGTTGGCGACCGCGTGGCACAGTCGCAGGCGGTGCAGGCCCAGGTCGTCCAGCGCCCACCGGCTCAGCCGCCGGGCCGCCTCGACGACGATGCCGCCGCCGCGCGACTCGGGCAGCACCCAGTACATGATCTCGGCGTTGCCGCCCGCCAGATTGACGTCGTGGAACCCGGCGAGTCCCAGGGGCGGGCCGCCGGGCCGGGCGATCGCCCATACGGCACCGGTCTCGGCGCGCCACCGCTCGTGCATGCGCTCGATCCGGGCCCGGGCCTCGTCACGGGTGCGGACGGAGAACAGGTTCCACAGCTGGATCGCCGGGTCCGATCCGGCGGTGAGCAGCGCGTCGGCGTCGGCGTCGGCGGCCCGCCAGGGCCGTAGCTCCAGGCCGCCGGGCAGTTCGAGGACGGGCTGGTCGCGCTCGGCCATGCTTCCCGCGGGTACGACGTCGGGTATGTCGTAGTCGGAGATCATCGACGCATCGTGCCACAGGCCGGCTACCGCTGGGGCAGCCGCCGCAGAGTGACGTCGGTGAGCGCGCCGTCGGCGAGGGTCGCCGTGAGGTAGGTGCAGTGCGGCTGGCGGCGGCGGTCGGTCGGGGAGCCGGGGTTGAGCAGCCGCAGCCCGCCGGACGCGACGGTGTCCCACGGGATGTGGCTGTGGCCGAAGACCAGCACGTCCAGGTCGGGGAAGCGGGCGGCACAGCGGGCCTCGCGGCCCTGCGCGGGGCCGGTCTCGTGCACCACACCGAAACGCAGGCCGCCCAGCTCGGCGTACGCCACCTCGGGGAGCCGGGTCCGCAGTTCGGGGCCGTCGTTGTTGCCGTACACACCGATCAGCCGGCGGCTGCGGCTCTCCAGCAGATCGAGGGTGGCGGTGTCGACCCAGTCCCCGGCATGGAACACGACGTCCGCGTGCGGGAGTTCGGCGAGCAGCTGGTCCGGGAGCCGCTTGGCGCGCTTGGGGAGGTGGGTGTCCGACATCAACAGGAGACGCACCTCACCAGCCTATGCACTGATGCGCATCGAGAGGCGCGACCCGACCGTTCCCCGGATCTTCAGGTGAGCGGCGGAACAGATCTTCAGCTAAGACTGAACAGTCTGAAGTGAACAGTCAGAGCTGGACAGTCTTGGCTGACCGTTCTACGCTGACGGCATGGCTCACATCTCGGACTCCGCCGCCCGCACCGCGCGCGACCTGCGTGTGGTGTTCAGCCGGCTGCGCCGCCGTATCCGCGAGGTCGCGCAGGACTCCGACCTGACCCCGTCGCAGGAGTCGGCGCTCTCCCTGGTCGGCAAGCACGGAGCGGCCACGGCCAGTGCCCTGGCCGCCGCGGAGGGCGTGCGGCCCCAGTCGATGGCGACCACGCTGGCCGCCCTGGAGCAGCACGACCTGATCCGGCGCGCCCCCGACCCCGACGACGGCCGCCGCCAGCTGGTCACCCTGACCGAGGCCGGCCGGGCCCGGGTCGAGGGCAACAGGCAGCTGCGCGAGGAGTGGCTGGCCCGCGCCTTCGAGGACCGCTACACCGAGGAGGAGCGGCAGACGGTCCTGAGCGCCCTTGAGCTGCTGGAACGGCTCTCGCAGCCGTGACACCGAGACCCACCCCGCGCACCGGGCGGACCGCCCGCCCCTCCCCGACCGTTCACCCGGCCGGCCCACACCCCCGAAAGGCCTGATCGACCCATGTCCGTCAGCACCCTCGACCCCCGTACCGCCCTCGTCGTGATCGACCTGCAGAGCGGCATCGTGGGCATGCCCACCCAGCCGCACGCCGCCGCGGACGTGGTGGCCCGTACGACCGAACTCGCCGACGCCTTCCGGGCCCGCGGCCTGCCCGTGGTCCTGGTCCGGGTCTCCTTCGCACCCGACTGGGCGGACGCCGTCCCCGGCCGGACCGAGCGCCAGGCGCGCGGTCTCGCCTTCCCGGAGGGCTGGGACGTCGTCGTCGACGAACTGTCCGGCCACCCCGGCGACATCCACGTCACCAAGCACAACTGGAGCGCCCTGCACGGCACCGACCTGGACGTCCAGCTGCGCCGCCGCGGCGTCACCCAGATCGTGCTGACCGGCATCGCCACCAGCATCGGTGTCGAGTCCACCGCCCGCGACGCCTATGCCCACGGCTACCACGTCACCCTCGCCACCGACGCCATGGCCGACAGCGACGCCGAGGCACACCGGGGCAGCGTGGAGCGGATCTTCCCGCGGCTCGGCGAGAGCGGTACGACGGCGGAGATCCTGGAGCTGCTCGCCAAGACCCATGCCTGACCCGTCAGTTGGGACATCCCTTGTGCGGGCGGACGTTCGCCCGCACAAGGGCCCGGGTTAACATTCGGCCACGCGCACCGTGCCACCCAGGCGACGGAAAGCGAACCAAGGGGGCTTGGAAGCCGGATGCCGGTCAAGGTCAGCGTCGTCGTACCCGTGTACAACCCCGGGCCGTACATCGAGGACTGCATCGCCTCGCTGCTGCGACAGTCGCTGCCCCCCGAAGAGTTCGAGGTCCTCTTCGTCGACGACGGCTCCACCGACGCCACCCCGGCCCGGCTGGACGCGCTCGCCGCCGAGCACCCGCACATCAGGGTCGTCCACCAGGAGAACTCCGGCTGGTCCGGCAAGCCCCGCAACGTGGGCATCGAGGCCTCCCGGGGCGAGTTCGTGATGTTCGTCGACAACGACGACCACCTCGGCGACGAGGCCCTGGAGCGGATGTACGAGTACGGGGTCGCCCACAAGGCCGACGTGGTCGTCGGCAAGATGGCCGGGAAGGGCCGCCCGGTGCCGGTGGAGCTGTTCCGCCGCAACCACCCGTACGCCACGGTGGACGACGCCCCGCTGATCGACAGCCTCACCCCGCACAAGATGCTCCGGCGCTCCTTCCTGGACCGCACGGGGCTCAGGTTCCCCGAGGGCCGGCGGCGCCTGGAGGACCACGTCTTCATCACCGAGGCCTATCTGCGCGCCGACAACGTGTCGGTGCTGAGCGACTACGTCTGCTACTACCACGTCAAACGCGAGGACGCCGCCAACGCCGGCATCCAGCGCTTCGAGCCGGTCGGCTACTTCAAGAACCTCCGCGAGGCCCTGGACGTCGTCGAGCGGTACACCGAGCCGGGCCCGCTGCGCGACAAGCTGCTGCGCCGCTGGCTGCGGGTGGAGATGGTCGAGCGGATGAGCGGGCCCCGGCTGCTGGCGCTGCCGGACGACTACCGGCGCGAGCTGTTCCGGGAGATGCACGCGGTGGTCGTGGAGCGCTTCGGCCCCGGCGTCGCCCCCGGGCTGCGGCCGGCCGGCCGGGTCGTCGCCGCGCTGATCCGGGACGACCGGTACGACGACCTGGTCGCCCACGCCGAGTGGGAGGCCGGTGTCCGGCCCAAGGCCGCCCCGACGGGCGTCGAGTGGCAGGACGGGACCCTGCGGGTGCGGTTCAGCGCCGAGTTCACCGATGCCGACGGCCCGCTGACCGTCCGCGCCGACGGGCCGCGGCCCCCGGCGGACGGTGCGCCCGCCGACCTCGCCGAGGCGGTGTCCTGGCTGGCCACGGCCGCCGACGACGGTTTCGAGCAGGCGACCGCCGACCTGATCCTGCGCGACCGGGAGACCGCCGCGTCCTTCTTCCAGCCCGTGGAGGTCACCCGGGAACGCGTGGCGGCCGGGGACGGCCGGACCCGGCTGGTGCTGCGCGGCACGGCCACCGTCGACCCCGCCGCGGCGGCGGGCGGCGCCCCGCTGCACGGCGGCCTCTGGGACGCCTACGTCCGGGTCGGCCTCGGCGGCTGGACCAAGGAGTGCCGACTGGGCCCCGCCCCCGCGCAGGGACCCGCGCTGCCGCCCGCCGGTATGGTCGCCGGCCGGGTCGTGCTGCCGTACTGGACGAAGCAGTACCGCAACCTCTCCCTGGACGTCGACCGGGCCGTCAGGTCACTGGGCCTGCACCGGCTCACCCCGGCGGACGCGGCCGTCTCCGACACCGAGGTGCTGACCGTCGCGCTGCCGTTGTACGTCCCGGACACCACCGAGGTCCTGGTGCGGCTGGCGGACCGCACGTCGCGCCGCGCCTTCGACCGGGCCTCCGCGCTGACCCCCGCGAACGGCGCGCGGTCGCTGCTCGAGATGCGGGTGCCAGTGCCGCTCCTGAGGAACGCCCGGTGGCGGGCGGCACTCGTGCTGCCCCGGGACGGCGGGCAGGAGCGCGCACTCGGGCTGCCGCTGCTGTTGAAGGTGGGCCGCGGGCCCGGTGCCGTGGAGGTGACGCCCACGGCACCGCCCGGCCTCCCGCTGCGGCTGCTGCGCGCGGCACGGCGCGTGCTGGGAACGGTGCTGAGGAAGACGACCGGGAAGGTGTGACGAAGTGCGGCAGCTGGGCATAGCGGACACCTGGGTGCTGGAGCCCAAGGCGTTCCCGGACGAGCGGGGCAGCTTCCACGAGTGGTACCGGGGCGAGGAGTTCCGGGAGGCCACCGGTTACGACCTCACGCTCGCCCAGGGCAACTGCTCGGTGTCCCGGCGGGGCGTGCTGCGGGGCGTCCACTTCGCCGACGTACCGCCCGGTCAGGCCAAGTACATCACCTGTGTGCGCGGTGCCGTCCTGGACGTCGTGGTGGACATCCGTATCGGCTCGCCCACCTTCGGGCAGTGGGAGGCCGTACGCCTCGACGACGAGAACCGGCACGCCGTGTTCCTCGCGGAGGGCCTCGGGCACGCCTTCATGGCGCTGACCGACGACGCCGCCGTGGTGTACCTGTGCTCGACCGGGTACGCGCCGAAGCGCGAGCACGCCGTGCACCCCCTCGACCCCGAGCTGGGCATCGCCTGGCCGGAGGGCGTCGAGCCGGTGCTGTCGGAGAAGGACGCCGAGGCGCCCACCCTCGCCGAGGCGGAGCGGTCCGGGCTGCTGCCCACCTACGCGGACTGCTCCGCCCACTACGAGCGGCTGCGCGGCCGGTAGGCCGGGTTCAGCGATCGGCGCCGTACGGGGACACCGCGCGGCGCAGCTGCTCCCAGCCGCGGGAACGCCCGGTTCCGCGGTTGCGGGCCGCGACCAGCGGCTTCCAGAAGCCGGCGCCGAGGAACTCCTCCGGCTTGACGGCCGTGGTGCGCCCCAGGACGGACTCGGGGACCTTCTGCGGGTCGGGGACCTCGAACTCCGCAACGATCTCGTCGTACTTGTCCTTGAGCACGGTGTTCTCGGGGTCGGCGCCGAAGACCACCAACTGACCGGTGGGCGCGGTGTCGACCAGGACCGTCACCAGGTCGGGGCGGTGGCGGTGCAGGATCTCGACGAGCTTGTAGACGTCTCCGGTCCAGGCGTTGGTGTGCCGGTCGCGGGCGGCCTCGTCGACGTTGCGCGGCAGCATGTCGTCGAAGACGATCACGCTGGCCCAGTCGGAGTGCCGCTCGATGTTGATGAAGTCCCGCAGCGCGTACTCGAACAGGTGCATGCCGTCGATGAACGACAGGTCCAGGGTGGTGCGCTTCCAGTAGCCGAAGGGGCTGCGGTTGCGGGCCAGGTTGCGCAGCGGGTGGCGGCCGCCCCTGAGGTGCGCGAGGGGATTGTCACGGGCGAAGAAGTCGTCGCTGGTCGCCTTCGCCAGGTGCACGTCGCAGCGGATCTCCGTGACCACCTTGAACGCCGGGTCGATCGCGATGCTGGGCACCCGGGACAGCGTCAGGCTGCGGCCGTCGTTGACGCCGATCTCCAGGTAGTTGCGGTTCGCGGTGACCTTGTGGAGCTCCCGCAGGAACTCGTGCCGTTTCACTGGGACATCTCCTTGCGGATGAGAGGCAGGGCTTCGGACAGGGCGGACCGCCAGTCCCGCGGCGGGGCCAGACCGGCCTCGCGCCAGCGGGCGTGCCCGAGGGCGCTGTAGGCGGGTCGGGGCGCGGGCCGGGTGAAGGACCGGCTGTCGGTGGGGCGCACCCGGTCCGGGTCGGCGCCGGCCAGCCGGAACACCTCGCGGGCCAGCTCGTACCAGCTGCACTCACCGGAAGCGGTGGCGTGGAAGACGCCGTGCGCGGCGGTGGCGCCCAGGTCCGCGATCCGGGCGGCCACGTCGGCGCTCCAGGTCGGCTGCCCGCGCTGGTCGTCGACGACGTCGACGGTGTCGCGGCGGGCCTCCAGTTCGAGCATCGTGCGCACGAAGTTGCGGCCGTGGACGCCGTACAGCCAGGCGGTGCGCACCACGGCCGCGGCGCCCGGGAGTTCGGCCAGTACGGCCCGCTCCCCGGCGAGCTTGGTGCGGCCGTAGGCGGTGCGCGGGGCCGGCGGGTGGTCCTCCGGGTAGGGGGTCATGGAGGTCCCCCCTGCTCGAGCGGAGCCGAGAGCTTGGGGGAGGGTCTCGCCGGAGAAGACGTAGTCGGTGGAGACGTGGATCAGGCGGGCGCCGTGCTCGGCGCAGGCGCGGGCGAGCAGCCGGGGGCCGTCGCCGTTGACGCGCAGGGCGCGTGCCTCGTCGGTCTCGGCGTCGTCCACGGCCGTGTAGGCGGCGCAGTTGACGACGACGGCGGGGCGGTGGGCGTCGAACGCACGCCGCACGGCGCCGGGTTCGGTGATGTCGAGTGCCGCCCGGTCGAGTCCGGTCACGTGCTCGCCGCGGTCCAGCAGCTCCTGAACGGTGTCGTGGCCGAGCATCCCGCCCGCGCCGGTGACCAGCCACCTCATCGGGCGCCCTGCTCCTTCAGCGGCTCCCACCAGGCGCGGTTGTCCCGGTACCAGGCGACCGTGTCGGCGAGCCCGGTGGTGAAGTCGCGGCGCGGGCGGTAGCCGAGTTCGTCGCGGGCCTTGCTCCAGTCGACCGAGTAGCGCAGGTCGTGGCCCTTGCGGTCGCTCACATACTCGACCCGGTCCCAGCCGGCACCGCACGCGTCCAGGAGCAGGCCGGTCAGGTCCCGGTTGCTCAGCTCGGTGCCGCCGCCGATGTTGTACACCTCACCGGACCGGCCCCTGGTGCGCACCAGGTCGATGCCCCGGCAGTGGTCCTCGACGTGCAGCCAGTCGCGGACGTTGCGCCCGTCGCCGTACAGCGGGACGTTCAGGCCGTCCAGGAGGTTGGTGACGAAGAGCGGGATCACCTTCTCCGGGAACTGGTGCGGGCCGTAGTTGTTCGAGCAGCGGGTGACGCGGACGTCCAGGCCGTGGGTGCGGTGGTAGGCCAGGGCCAGCAGGTCGGAGGAGGCCTTCGAGGCGGAGTACGGGGAGTTGGGCGCGAGGGGGTGGTCCTCGGGCCAGGAGCCGGCCTCGATGGAGCCGTAGACCTCGTCGGTGGAGATGTGCACGAACGGGCCGACGCCGTGCCGCAGGGCCGCGTCCAGCAGGGTCTGTGTGCCCACCACGTTGGTCAGGACGAACTCCCCCGCCCCCTCGATGGACCGGTCGACGTGCGACTCGGCGGCGAAGTGCACCACCTGGTCGGTCTCCGCCATCAGCTTGTCCACCAGACCCGCGTCACCGATGTCGCCGTGGACGAAGTCCAGCCGGGGATGGCCGGAGGGGAGGTTGGTCAGCGTGCCGGCATAGGTGAGCCTGTCGAGCACGGTGATGCGGGGCGCGTCGGGCGAGTCGTCGGCGAGGAGCGTGCGGACGTACGTGGAGCCGATGAACCCGGCGGCGCCGGTGACGAGGAGGTTCATGAACGGATCTGCACCTTGCTGTGGTCTCCGAGAACTAGACGGTGGGCGCTGGGCACTCCGGCCGCAGGAGTGACCTCGACGTGCCGGCCGATCAGCGAGGACTCGATCCGGCCCACCCCGGCGATCGAGGAATCCCGCAGCACGATGGAGAACTCCAGTTCGCTGTCGGTGATCCGGCAGTTCTCCGCGATCGAGGTGAAGGGGCCGACATAGGAGTCGCTGACGACGGTCCCGGCTCCTATGACGGCCGGGCCGACGATCCGGGAGTGGGTGATCCGCGCGCCCTCCTCGATCACCACCCGGCCGACGGTCTCCGACGCCGCGTCCACCTCGCCGTCGATGCGCCGCTGCACGCCTTCGAGGACGGTCCGGTTGACCTCCAGCATGTCGCCGACGTTGCCGGTGTCCTTCCAGTAGCCCTCGATGACGGTGGAGCGCACGTCGGCCCGCGTGTCGATGAGGTGCTGGAGGGCGTGGGTGATCTCCAGCTCGCCCCGCCAGGACGGGCGGACGGCGCGTACGGCCTCGTGGATCGCCGGCGTGAACAGGTAGACGCCGACGAGCGCGAGATCGCTCTTGGGGTGCTCCGGCTTCTCCTCCAGGCCGATCACCTGGCCGGCCGCGTCGAGTTCGGCGACACCGAAGGAGCGCGGGTCGGGGACATGGGTGAGCAGGATCTGGGCGTCGGGCCGGCTGGCCCGGAACTGGTCGACGAGGTCGCGGATGCCGCCGACGACGAAGTTGTCCCCGAGGTACATCACGAAGTCGTCGTCGTCGAGGAAGTCCCGGGCGATCAGCACCGCGTGGGCGAGTCCGAGGGGGCGCTCCTGGGAGATGTAGGTGACGTCGAGGCCGAATTTCGCCCCGTCGCCGACCGCTTCCTCGATCTCCGCCGCGGTGTCTCCGACGATCATCCCGACCTCGGTGATCCCCGCTTCGGCGAGGGATTCGAGGCCGTAGAACAGCACGGGCTTGTTGGCCACCGGCACCAGCTGTTTCGCCGAGGTGTGCGTGATAGGGCGCAGTCGGGTACCGGCTCCGCCGGAGAGGACCAGAGCCTTCATTGGCCATACCCTAACGGCGATCGTCCGGATCGGACCTTCGTTTGTCCTACTGGTTCGTCACGCCGGTGTGGCTCCGGTGCCGCCGGCGGTTCATGTGGTGTCCATGCGGTAGCGTCACCAGCGATGACGGAACTACCCGATATGTCGGACACCAGAGCGATCGTCGCACGGTACACGGCCCCCGCCCCGCGGCCCGGCCGGACCGTGCTGCGCTGGGTCTGCACGACCGACCACAAGGTGATCGGCCGGCTCTACATGGTCACGGCGTTCTGCTTCTTTCTCCTCGCCGGGCTGCTGGCCCTCGCGATGCGCGCCGAACTGGCCCGGCCGGGGCTGCAGTTCCTGAGCGTGCAGGGGTACAACGAGTTCTTCACCGTCCATGGCACGATCATGATGCTGCTGTTCGCGACGCCGATGTTCGCCGGGTTCACCAACGCGGTGATGCCGCTGCAGATCGGCGCGCCGGACGTGGCCTTCCCACGGCTGAACGCCCTGTCGTACTGGATGTACCTGTTCGGCGGCCTGATGGTGGTGTCCGGGTTCCTGGTGCCGGGCGGTGCGGCCGCGTTCGGCTGGTTCGCGTACGCGCCGCTGAACAGCGCCTACTTCTCCCCCGGCGCGGGCGGTGACCTGTGGACGATGGGGCTGGTGGTGGCCGGTGTGTCGACGACGCTGGGCGCGGTCAACTTCATCGCGACGATCGTGTGCCTGCGCGCGCCGGGCATGACCATGTTCCGGATGCCGATGTTCACCTGGAACGTGCTGTTCACCTCGATCCTGGTGCTGCCCGCCTTCCCGGTGCTGACGGCGGACCTGCTGGTGCTGGAGTCGGACCGGAAGTTCGGCTCGCACGTCTTCGACGCGGCGAACGGGGGCGCTGTGCTGTGGCAGCACCTGTTCTGGTTCTTCGGGCATCCGGAGGTCTACATCGTGGCGCTGCCCTTCTTCGGGATCATCTCCGAGATCATTCCGGTGTTCTCCCGCAAGCCGCTGTTCGGCTATCTGCCGATGATCGGGGCGACGATCGCCATCACCATGCTGTCGGCGGTGGTGTGGGCGCATCACATGTTCGCGACCGGCGCGGTGCTGCTGCCCTTCTTCGCCATCATGTCGTTCCTGATCGCGGTGCCCACGGGCATCAAGTTCTTCGCGTGGATCGGGACGATGGTCGGCGGGTCCGTCTCGTTCGAGACGCCGATGCTGTGGTCGCTGGGGTTCCTGGTGACCTTCCTGCTTGGCGGGTTGAGCGGGGTGCTGATCGCCTCGCCGCCGCTGGACTTCCACCTCACCGACTCGTACTTCATCGTCGCGCATCTGCACTACGTGCTGTTCGGGACGGTGGTGTTCGCGATGTTCGCCGGCTTCTACTTCTGGTGGCCGAAGTTCACCGGGAAGTTGCTGGACGAGCGGCTCGGGAAACTGCACTTCTGGATGCTGTTCCCCTCGTTCCAGCTGACCTTCTTCGTGCAGCACTGGCTCGGCGAGGAGGGGATGCCCCGCCGGTACGCGGACTATCTGCCCTCGGACGGCTTCACGCTGCTCAACACCCTCTCGTCGGTGGGCGCGTTCCTGCTCGGCCTCTCCACGCTGCCGTTCCTCTACAACGTCTGGCGCACCTCCACGACGGCCGAGAAGGTCACCGAGGACGACCCGTGGGGGTGGGGCCGGGGCCTGGAGTGGGCGACGTCCTGCCCGCCGCCGCGCCACAACTTCCTGGCACTGCCCCGGGTGCGGTCGGAGTCGCCGGCCTTCGACCTGCATCATCCCGAGGTCGCGCGGATGGCCGAGGACACCGAGCAGAGGGGCCGGCGATGAAGGCCGAGGCGATGCTGTTCGGCGGGGTGGCCCTGTTCTTCGGCGGGTCCGCCGCCCTGTACGGGGTGTGGTCCCGGGACGACACGGGCACGACCGTGCTGGTCGTCGCGTGCGGGATGGCGGCGCTGGACGCCTTCTTCTACCTGATCCAGTACCGGCGCCGCGGCAGTCGGGCGCAGGACCGCAAGGACGCGGACGTGGTGGACGGGGCCGGGCCGGTGGCGTTCTTCCCGCACGAGAGCCCGTGGCCCATCGTCACCGCGCTCGGGTTCGCGGTGGCGGCGACCGGCGTGGTCTTCGGGCTGTGGCTGTTCCTCATCGGTCTGGGCGTTCTGGCGCGCGGGGTTTTCGGGATGGTGTTCCAGTACGTGCCCCGGTGAGCGGCCTGCGCGGCGCGCCGGGCCGGAACCGCTCGACGGGCTCGTGGCCGCTCTCGTAGCCGCCCGTCACGCTCTGCCGGATCTCACCGGTGGACACGCCCTCGGCGAGGCGCGCGCACTCGGCCTCCGTCAGCGCCCGGCACAGCCAGCGGGTCACCAGGAAGGCGAGGACCGGCGCGACCACGAGGGCGACGCGCAGCACCCAGGTCAGGGCGTTGACGGAGATGCGGAAGGTCTGGGCGATGATGTCGTTGCCGCCGGCCAGCAGCAGCACGGCGTAGAAGACGGTGCCCGCCGCGCCGAGGCCGGTGCGGACGGGGCGCTCGCGCGGGCGGTCGCACAGGTGCTGCTCGTACTGCCACTCCCCCGTCAGGCGCTGCTCCACGAACGGGTAGGCGTACAGCACGGTGAAGAGCAGCCCGGGCAGGACGACGGCCGGGAGCAGCACGTTCCACATGAGGGTGTGTCCGGCGAAGTCGGTCTCCCACGGCGGCACCAGCCGCAGGGCGCCCTCCAGGAAGCCGACGTACCAGTCGGGCTGGGAGCCGGTGGAGACCACGTCGGGGCGGTAGGGGCCGTAGTTCCAGATCGGGTTGACCTGGGCGAGGCCGGACAGCAGCACGAGCACGCCGGAGACGGTCATGGCCAGACCCGCGGTGAGGGCGGTGAAGTGCGGCAGGAGCGGCTTGCCGACGGCGTTGCGGTTGCTGCGGCGGGGTCCTCGCCACTGGGTGTGTTTCAGGTGGAACACCAGGGTCAGATGCACCGTCACCAGGCCGATGAGCGCGCCCGGGAGCAGCAGGATGTGCACCGGGTAGAGCCGGGTGATGATGTCGTGGCCCGGGTACTGGCCGCCGAAGACGAAGAAGGCCACGTACGTCCCGACCACCGGGAGCGACAGCATGATGCCCTCCGCGATGCGCAGGCCGGTGCCGGAGAGCAGGTCGTCGGGGAGCGAGTAGCCGGCGAAGCCCTCGGCGAGCGCCAGGACGAACAGGGTGAGCCCGATCGCCCAGTTCAGCTCGCGGGGCCTGCGGAAAGCCCCGGTGAAGAAGATCCGTAGCATGTGCAGGCCGATCGCGGCGACGAACACGAGCGCGGCCCAGTGGTGGGCCTGCCGGATGAGCAGTCCGCCGCGCACGTCGAAGCTGATGCGCAGGGTGGAGTCGAAGGCCGCCGACATGAGCACGCCCTGCAGCGGCTCGTAGGAGCCGTGGTAGACGACCTCGCGCATCTCCGGCTGGAAGAAGAAGGTCAGCCACACCCCGGTCAGGATCAGCACGAGCAGGCTGTAGAGGGCGATTTCGCCGAGCAGGAAGGACCAGTGCTCCGGGAACGCCTTGCGCAGCAGCTGCCCGCCCTCCAGGAGGGGCAGCCGGGCGTCCGCCGCGTCCGCGAGCCCCTCGGCGCGGCGGCCGGCTCGGCTCATGTGTCCTCCGCTGCCGCCGCCCGCTCTACCTCGGCCTCCACCTCGGGCCGCGGGCGGTCCGTCTCCCTGGCGTAGTCGCTCACCGCGGTCTGCACGTCCCGCGCGAGCTCCCGCCAGGCGCGCAGGGCCGTCTCGTAGGTGTCCGACTGGGCGCCCGTCATCCCGCGCTCGGCGGGGGGACCGTAGGTGTCGCGGAGTTCGTCGACCATACGGTGCGCCGCGTCGGCCGCGCGCTGCTTCTCCACCAGTTCTTCGAAGGTGTGTGCCACGACAGGAGACCCTAGGCACGGCGGGCCCGCGGACTCCTCCGACCTGCCGCAAGCCGACCCGACCGGTACCCGAGTGGCCGTCAGGCCTCGGGGACGAGGTCGGCCCACACCTGTTTGCCGCCGCTGACCGGCACCGTCCCCCAGTCCTCCGACACCGCCTCCACCAGCAGGATGCCGCGGCCGCCGGTGGCCTCCCAGCCGACGTTGGTGTTCTTGACGGGGCTGCGGGGCGAGGTGTCGGCGACGGCGAGCCGCAGCCGGTGGTTGACCAGGCTGAGGTCGAGGCGTACCTGGCCGCCGGTGTGGACCAAGGCGTTGGTGACGAGCTCGGAGACGACCAGCAGGGCCGCGTCCATGGTGTCGGACGGGACGCCCCAGGTGCGCAGGGTGCGCCGGGTGAAGCGGCGGGCGTGCCGGACCGCTTCGGGGACCCGCCACACGGTCCAGGTCTCGCGCAGCGGGCGTACGGCCATGCCGTCGTAGCGCATCAGCAGCAGCGCGACGTCGTCGCTGCGGTGGGCGCCGGTGAGCAGGGCGTCGGCGACGAGGCCCAGGTGGCCGGGGTCGGCGGTGGCGAGTTCGCTCGTGAGCCGGTCGAGGCCCACGTCGATGTCGGTCTCGGCGGACTCCACCAGACCGTCGGTCGTGAGCGCGAGTACCGTGCCGGGCTGGAGGCGGAGCGGGGTGATCGGGAAGTCGGCCTGGGTGAGCACACCGAGCGGCGGGCCGCCCTCGGCCTCGACGATCTCGGTGGAGCCGTCGGGGTGGCGCAGCACCGGCGGCAGATGACCGGCGCGCACGCACCAGGCGGTGCCCTGCTCCATGTCGACGTCGACGTAGCAGCAGGTGGCGAAGAGGTCGGTCTCCATGTCCAGCAGCAGCCGGTTGGCGTGCGCGACGACGACGTCCGGAGTGTGGCCCTCGACGGCGTAGGCGCGCAGCGCGGTGCGCATCTGGCCCATCAGGGTGGCGGCGCCCGCGTTGTGGCCCTGGACGTCGCCGATGACGAAGGCCACGTGGTTGTCGGCGAGCGGGATCACGTCGTACCAGTCGCCGCCGACCTCGAGCCCCGCGGTGGTGGGCAGGTACCGGGCGACGGCGACCGCGCCGGGCAGCCGGGGCAGGCGGCGCGGCAGCAGGGTGCGCTGGAGCATGCCGACGAGTTCGTGCTCGGCGTCGAAGGCGTGCGCGCGCAGCAGGGCCTGTCCGGTGAGGCCGGCACAGGCGGTGAGCAGGGCGCGCTCGTCGGGGCCGAACTCGTGCGGGCGGTCCCAGCCGATCAGGCAGGCGCCGGCCATGCGGCCACCCGCGGGCAGTGGCAGCACGGCGAGGCCGCCGGGGCCGACGCCGGCGAGGGCGGGCTCCAGCGGGGAGCCGGCGGGCCAGATCCGGGAGCGGCCCTCGCGCAGGGCGGCGGCGAGGGTGGGCATGGCGCGCACCGGCGCGTCGGGCCATTCGGTGCGCCACTCGGAGCGCCACAGCTCGGGCCAGGCCTCGGGTTCGGGTGGGTCGAGGACGGTGACGACGAGGCGGTCGTTCTCCAGTTCGGCGAGGGCGATGCGGTCGGCCTTGAGGGGTTTGCGCAGGGCGGCGACGACGGCCTGGCCGACGTCCTTGACGGTGCCGGCCATGGCGAGGGCGGCGGCCAGACGCTGCACGCGCGCCACGTCGGTGACGTCGGAGCGCACGGTCGAGGCGTCGGCGACGGTGCCGACGAGTCGGGCCGAGCGCCCCTCGCCGCCGGGCAGCAACCGGCCGCTCAGCCGCAGCCACTTGGGCGGGCCGGAGGGCTGCAGGACGCGGAACTCCAGCTCACGGTCGCCGATGGACATGTGGTCGGCCTCGACCACCGACATCAGGGCGGGCAGGTCCTCGGGCACCGTGAGGGCGAGCAGTGTCTCCACCTTGCCGTCGAACGCGCCCCGGCCGATCCCGAAGAGGCGCAGGATCTCGTCGCCGACCTCGACCCGGCCGGTGTCCATGGCCAGGCTGAACGCGTCACCGGGCAGCTCGCCGGTGTCGGCGTCCGGGCCGGCCGGCACGGGCACGGCGACCGCGCGGGCGACCAGCTCCAGGCAGGTGCGGTCGTCGGTGCCGAAGCCGCCGGGGTGCTCGCTGACGGCGAGCAGACAGCCACTGCCGGCCGGACCGAGCGGCAGCGTACCGACGGAGAACTCGGCCGACGGAGTGCGGCGCGCCTCGGCGCAGTCGGCCAGCTCGTCCGGGCCGAGCCATCGGGGCCGACCGGTGCGGTGGGCCACGGCGACCGGGGAGCCGCCCGTGACCGGGTAGCCGTCGCGCAGGCCGTACAGCGTGCGGGGCAGACCCGCCGACTCGGTCAGACACAGCATGGAGGGATCGTCGCCGGGCACGTAGACGCCCACGAACGCCGCCCCGGCGAACACGAGTGCCTGTTCGAGGACCCGGCGCAGCCGGTCGGGAGAGGCGGGCACGGCGATGAGTGTTTCAAGGGCGATTTCGGCACGCTCGGCTCTCGTTCTGCGCACCGCAGCACCCTCACTGGCCACTTCGCCATTACAGCGCGTATGAGCCGCCTGCGCAGCCCCTGTGAAGGCTCCGCGTGCCGTCTGTGGAGAGGTGGCTCGAAAGCCGCCGAACACATCTTTACCCATGCGTTTCGCACGGTGATCTCGTGACAGCCGTGACTGTCCGCGACCGTCCGCCTGCTGCGAGTGTCTACCGGGTTCGACCGAAGGAGGGGGCGGGAGGCGCATGGACAAGCGGTACGAGGTGTACGCGCTGGCCGACGGGCACTTCTACGACACACCGGACCGGCTCTCGGCGCCCGGGGGCGAGTCCGCGCCGCTGTTCCCGACGGCGCGTCGTGCGGTCCCCGACGGCTGGCACGCGGCGCGCACCGGCGACTGGCTCACACTGACCCCGCTCGACGGGGACGGCGAGCCGCTCCCGTCGCCGGCCCAGGGCTGGAAGATCCACTCATCGGCGACGGCGGCCGACGCGGAGCGGATCGCCGGGATCGTGTGGGGCTACTGCGTGCCGCGCCGGATCCCGTTCAAGTTCGTGCCGTCCCCGCATCTGCTGCACCTGCGCAACGCCAAGTACGCGGGCCGCGACACGAGCGGCAAGTTCGTGACCGTCTACCCCGCCGACGAGGAACAGCTGCACGAGGTGCTGCGCGAGCTGGGCGCGCTGCTGGAGGGCTGCGAGGGGCCGTACATCCTGACCGACCTGCGCTGGCACGACGGTCCGCTCTACGTCCGCTACGGCGCCTTCGCGCGCCGGTTCGTCGTCGACGAGCGCGGTTCGCTGGTCCTGGCCGTGACCGACGGCGAGGGGCGCCTGGTCCCGGACCGGCGGGCACCGTCGTTCCAGGTGCCCGAGTGGGTGACGCTGCCGGAGTTCCTGCGGCCGCACCTGGAGGCCCGCAACACCACGACGGTGGGCGAGCTGCCGTACCGGATCGAGAAGGCGCTGCACTTCTCCAACGGCGGCGGGGTGTACGTCGGCACGGACACCCGGGACGGGCGCCGGGTGGTGCTGAAGGAGGGGCGTCCGCACGCGGGGCTCGCGGCCGACGGGGCGGACGCGGTGGAACGGCTGGCACGGGAGAAAGCCGCGCTGGAGCGGGTCGCCGGGACGGGTGTGGTGCCGGAGGTGCGGGACTGGTTCACGCTCGGCGACCACCGGTTCCTGGTGATGGACTTCCTCGAGGGCCGCCCGCTCAACTCGTTCTTCGCCGAACGGCATCCGCTGCTCGCGTCCGACCCGGATCCGGCGAAGGTCGCCTCGTACACGGCGTGGGCGCTGCGCATCCACCGGGCGGTGGAGCGGGCGGCGGCGGCGGTGCACGCGCGCGGGCTGGTCTTCCACGACCTGCACGTCTTCAACGTCATGGTCGCCCCGGACGAGGAGACGGTGTATCTCATCGACTTCGAGGCAGCCGCCCCGGCCGCGGAGAACGGCCGGCAGACGGTGGCCCACCCGGGCTTCTTCGCCCCGCCGGACCGCCGGGGCACCGATGTCGACCGGTACGCGCTGGCCTGTCTGCGCCTGGCCCTGTTCCTGCCGGTGACCACGCTGTTCGTGGTGGACCGCGGCAAGGCGGCCCATCTGGCCGACGTCATCGCGGAGCAGTTCCCCGACGTGCCGCGCGCCTTCCTGGACGAGGCGGTCGCGGAGATCACCCGGGACATCGCGGGCGGGCCCGCCCGTCGTACGTCCGCTCCGCCGGTGGTGCCGGGCGACTGGCCCTACAGCCGGGACTCCATGGTCAAGGCGATCCTCGCCGCCGCGACCCCGGAGCGCGACGACCGGCTCTTCCCGGGCGACATCGCCCAGTTCTCCGACGGCGGCGGCCTCGGACTCGCGCACGGCGCGGCCGGGGTGCTGTACGCGCTGGAGGTCTCCGGCGCCGGCCGGTACGACGAGGGCGAGCGCTGGCTGCTGGACCACACCGCCCCGCCGCCGCCCGGCACCCCGCTCGGCCTGTACGACGGTCTCGCGGGAGTGGCCCTGGTCCTGGACCGGCTCGGCCACCGGCAGCGGGCGCTGGAGCTGATCGGCGGCGTGCTGCGGGAGAACTGGCGCAACCTCTCCTCCGACCTGCACGGCGGCCTCGCCGGACTCGGCCTGGTCCTCGGCGAGCTGGCGGCCGCGACCGGCGAGCCGGCGCTGCGCGATCGTGCTGCCGAGGCCGCCGAGATCCTCGTACGACGCCTCGCCGAACCGGTGCCGGACCCGCCCCGGCGGCGGGCCGGGCTGCTGCGGGGCGCGAGCGGACCCGCGCTGTTCCTGCTGCGGCGGTACCAGGAGACCGGTGAACCCCGGCTGCTGGCGGCGGCCGCCGAGGCACTCCGGCGCGACCTTGCCTGCTGCGTCCTCCAGGAGGTGAACGGTGCCCTGGAGGTGGACGAGGGCTGGCGGACGCTGCCGTACCTCGGCGACGGGAGCGTGGGGATCGGGCTGGTCCTCGATGACTACCTGGCACAGGCGGGTGACGCGCTCACCGAATCTGCCGACACCACAAGGGAGTTCGAGCGGGCTCGGACGGGCATCCACACCGCCGCCACCTCCCGTTTCTACGCACAGCCCGGTCTGTTCCAGGGCCGTGCCGGCATGGTGCTGCACCTCGCCCGGAGCACCGCGCCGGGCGCCGGCCGGGAGCGGCTCGCGCAGCAGATCGACGGGCTCGGCTGGTCGGCGATGGCCTACCAGGGCCAACTCGCCTTCCCCGGGCACCAGATGATGCGGCTCTCCATGGACCTCGCCACCGGAACGGCAGGCTGCCTGCTCGCGCTCGCGGCGGCCCACAACGCGACGCGCACCGCGCACCTGCCCTTCCTTCCGCCGCCACCGGCGGCCCCCACCCGCGGCTCCGCCACCTGACGGAGTCGTGACACAACCCCGTCCCCAATGAAGGGAAAGGACACGATCATGGCACTTCTCGACCTGCAGACCCTGGAGTCCGACGAGCTGTCCCACACCGGCGCGAGCACGGTGAGCCTGCTGTCCTGCGTCTCGGCGGCGAGCATCCTGCTCTGTCTCTGACCGGGCCGGTCAGTCCACGGCTCCGGGCAGCCCTCTCCCCCGTTCGGGAGGGGCTGCCCGGAGCCTTCCCGTCCGCCCCGACGCGAGGCCGCAGCCGATGACGCCCTCCCCCGAAGCTCCCGCTCGTCTGCCGCGTGCCGTACTCCGGCACGGCGGCGCCCGCTGTGCCGCCCTGTGCGCCGTGAGCACGGCAGCCACGGCCGCCGGGCTGCTCCTGCCCGCCGTGCTCGGCCGGGCCCTCGACCTGCTGCTCGCCCACGCTCCGGCAACCCGCTGGGTGGCCTGCTGCGCGGGCCTGGTGCTGCTGATCGCCGTGCTGGACGGATGCGCGGGCGTGCTCACCGGCACGGTCGACGCCCGGTCCACCGCGTGGCTGCGCCGCCGGGTCGCCGGGCAGGTGCTGGCCCTGGGCCCGCGCGCGGGCGCCCGGTTCGGCGCCGGGGACCTGGTGGCGCGGCTGGTCGGCAACGCCGCTCAGGCGGGGACGGCACCGGCCGCGGTGGCCGCACTGGTGGCCGCGCTCGCCGGGCCGGTCGGGGGCGTGGTGGCGCTCGGCCTCATCGACCCGTGGCTGGCGGCCGTGTTCCTCGTCGGCGCGCCGGTACTGGCGCTGCTGCTGCGGGCCTTCGCCCGGGACACCTCGGCGTGCGTGGCCGATTACCAGCGGGTGCAGGGGCGGATGGCGGCCGCTCTCGCGGAGGCGGTCGGCGGCTTCCGCACCATCCGGGCCGCGGGCGCGGAGGACCGCGAGACGGCCCGGATCCTCGCGCCGCTGCCCGAGCTGTCCCGCGCAGGGCACCGCATGTGGCGGGTGCAGGGGCGGGCCGCCGCGCAGGCGGTCACCGTGGCACCGCTGCTGAACCTGGGCGTGGTCGCGGTGGCCGGGCTGCTGCTCGCCCGCCATCGCCTGTCGGTGGGCGAGGTGCTGGCCGCCTCCCGGTACGCCGTCCTCGCCACGGGAGTCGGCGTGCTGGTCGGACAACTGGCCGCGCTCTCCCGGGCCCGGGCGGCGACCGGACGGCTCGCCGAGGTGCTGGCCGAGCGGGCGCCCGGGTACGGCACCCGAGGGCTGCCGTCCGGCTCCGGGCAGCTGGAACTGCGCGGCGTGACGGCGGGCCGGGGCGGCCGCACCGTCCTGGACGGCGTGGACCTGCTCGTCCCCGGCGGCACGACCCTCGCCGTGGTCGGCCGCTCCGGCACGGGCAAGTCCCTGCTGGCCGAACTCGCCGGCCGACTCGTCGACCCGGACGCGGGCGAGGTCCTGCTCGACGGGATCCCCCTGCGCGAGCTCGGTCACGCCGACCTGCGCGGCGCGGTCTCCTACGCCTTCGAACGCCCCGCCCTGCTCGGCACGACCGTCGAGGACGCCATCGCGTTCGGGCTCACCACGCCCTCCCCCGACCGGATCCGGTGGGCCGCGCGCACGGCCCGCGCCGACGACTTCGTCCGCCGCCTGCCCGACGGCTACGCCACCCGCTGCGCCGACGCGCCCCGCTCCGGCGGCGAGTCCCAGCGCCTGGGCCTCGCCCGCGCCTTCGCCCACGGCGGCCGCCTGCTGATCCTCGACGACGCCCTCTCCAGCCTCGACACGGTCACCGAACACCGGATCGCCCAGTCCCTGCTGGCCCCGGGAGCGGGCCCGACCCGCCTGCTGATCGCCCACCGCACGGCCACGGCGGCCCGCGCCGACGCCGTCGCCTGGCTGGACGGGGGCCGGATACGAGCGGTGGGCCGCCATGCAGAGCTGTGGCGGGACGCGGAGTACCGGGCGGTGTTCGGGGCGTGAACGCGCGGGCACGGGTCCTGGAGGCGGTACGGGAGCGCTGGCGGGTGCTGGTCCGGCTCGGGCTCTGGTCGGTCCTGGAGGCCGGGCAGACCTTCCTGGCCGGCTATGCGCTGGCCCGGGCGCTGGACGACGGGTTCCTCGGCGGGAACACACGGGTCGGTCTGCTGTGGCTCGGCACGGCCGGGCTCGCGGTGGGCGCCGGGGCGTACGGGACCGGGCGGGTGTACGGCGTGGTGGCCGCGCTGGTCGAACCGGTCCGGGACCGCCTGGTGGCGAGCGTGGTCGGGCGCGGGGTGCGGAAGGCGGACGCCGGGGCGCTGTCCGGGCTCACCCAGCAGGTGGAGATCGCCCGGGACACGCTGGCCGGGCTGGTGCTGGTCTCCCGCTCCTTCCTGTTCACCGTCGCCGGCGCGCTGATCGGCCTGTTCTCGCTGGCCCCGCTGCTGCTGACGGTCGTCGTGCCCCCGCTGCTGACCGGGCTGTGCCTGTTCGTGGCGACGCTGCGGCCGCTGGCCCGGCGTCAGGAGGCCTTCCTCGCCGCCGACGAAGCGCTGGCCGAGGAGCTGGGCACGGTGTGTCCGGGGCTGCGGGACGTCACGGCGGCCGGTGCCGAGGCGCGGGTGGCGGCCACCGTCGCGGAGTCGGTCGACGCGGAACAGCGGGCTGCCCGCGCCCTGGCCCGCTGGAGCGTGGCCCGGGTGGCCGCGCCGGCGGTCGGCGGCGAGCTGCCGGTGGTCCTGCTGCTCGCCACCACGCCCTGGCTGCTGCGTCACGGCGTGACGCCAGGTGCCCTGGTGGGCGCCCTCGCCTACGTCACCCAGTCCCTGCTCCCCGCCCTCCAGAACCTCGTCCACGGCCTGGGCACCAGCGGGTCCCGGCTCACGGTGGTCCTACGGCGGCTGGCGCCACCGGCGGTCTGGGGAGAACGGCGGCGCGAGGACCGGAGCGAGTCCCCCCGGACCGAGGGACCCACGCCACCCGCCACCCCCGCCCTGGCCCTCACCTCGGTCGCCTTCGCCTACGGCCCCGCGAGCGAGCCCGTCCTCGACGGACTCGACCTCACGGTCCCGGCGGGGTCGCACCTCGCCGTCGTCGGTCCCAGCGGGATCGGCAAGTCGACGCTCACGGGGCTCGTCGCCGGGCTGCTGGAGGCGCGGGAGGGGGCGATCCGGGTGTACGGGCACGCCGTCCCGGGAGCGGAAGCGGCCGCCTCCCGCGTACTGATCCCGCAGGAGGCCTACGTCCATGGCGGGACCCTCTCCGAGAACCTGGGCCTCTTCCGCCGGGATCCGGTGCCGGAGGCGGAGCTGCTGGCCGCTGCCGAGGCGGTCGGGCTGGAGCCGCTGCTGCGGGCGCTGGGCGGGCCCGGAGGCAGGGTCGATCCGGTCGCGCTGTCGGCAGGCGAGCGGCAGCTGATCGCGCTGACCCGGGCCTATCTGTCGCCCGCGCCGCTCGCCCTGCTGGACGAGGCGACCTGTCATCTGGACCCGGCGGCAGAGGCACGGGCCGAGCGGGCGTTCGCGGCGCGGCCGGGCGGCACCCTCGTGGTCGTCGCCCACCGCATCAGCTCGGCCCGCCGCGCCGACCGCGTCCTGGTGCTGGACGGCTCGCGCACCGCCTGCGGCACCCACGACGAGCTGCTGCGGACCTCGGCCCTGTACCGGGACCTGGTCGACGGCTGGACGGCGCGGTCCACCGCACCGGTCCGGTGATCACACCCACCCCTCCCCGCGGGATATCCGGATCGCGTCGATGCGGTTGCGCGCCCCGGTCTTGCGGGTGATCGCCGCCATGTAGTTGCGCACCGTGCCGTGCGACAGGTGCAGGCTGCCGGCGATCTCCGCGACGGACGCCCCGCCGGCCGCCAGGGACAGCACGCTCAGCTCCCGTCTGGTCAGCGGCATCTGCGCCGCCTTGAGGAAGCCGAAGCCCAGCGACGCATCGACGAAACGTTCCCTCTCCGCGACGCAGCGGATCGCGCGCACCAGCCGCTCCGGTGAGCCCGCCTTGTCGACGAAGCCGAGCGCACCCGCCTCGGCCGCCCGCTTCAGCAGCCCGGGACGATTCGCACTCGCAAGCACCACCAGCGCAGGCGGCCGGCCGCCCGTGCCGGGCGGGCACAGGTCGCCGAGCGGCGGCACGCCATGGCCGTCGGCGCAGTCCAGGTCCGCCGCGCACACGTCCGGGCACCCGGACCGTACCCGTGCCGCCGCACCACGCCAGGGTGTGTCCTCCACGTACAGGCCAGGCTCCTCCCGTAACCACTCGGCCAGGACCGATCGCACCAGACACGCGTCGTGCACCAGCAGTACCCGGATCACTGCCCGCCCCTCCAGTCGGCCGTACTTCGCCCCGTATCGCCGGGCTCTCGTCTTCAGATGTTCCGCGCGTGCCCCATTCTTGGGCGCGTTCACCGTTCGCGGGCGCGGAGAATCGGCCATCAAGGTGCGCGGGGGCGCACACACGGCGCCCGTACGCCGCCGCACGCCTCGGCCGCTGAGGCATGATCCCGTCCCGACGGGGTACGCGCAGACTCGCGGGGCGAGCCGGCTCCTGCGCAGCTCACGGCTGCGGCCAAAGGCGCGCGCAGGGTGCTCGCCGTGCGCCGCACGCCCCCGCGAGGGAGCCTTGACCCCGAGACGTGACGCGCGGCCCTGCGAGGAGGTGGTCGGCGTGTCCGACGGGCCAGGGCCGACGCAGCCATGGGCAGTCGACAGCACTCAGGTCGGCCGACCGCTGCTGTCCATCGCGCTGGCCTCGATGGTCGAGGACGTGCACGCGCACTCCGGCGCGGTGTACCTGCTCAGGCCCGACGAGCCGGTCCTGGAGATGGCGGTGATGGCGGGCATGCCCCGGGCGTTCGCGGCGCCGTGGGAGCGGGTCGGGCTGAGCGCGCCGATCCCGGTGGCGGACGCGGTGCGCGACCGGCGGCTGGTGTGGGTGGGCGGCGAGGAGCAGATGGCGCGCTGCTATCCGCGGATCTCGGTGGTGCTGCCGTACCCGTTCGCGCTGGCCGCGCTGCCGGTGGCGACGGCGGGGACCGTGTACGGCGCCGTGTTCGTGACCTGGCCCGGTGTGCATCCGCCGGAGCTGTCCGACCGGGAGCGCGACATTCTGACGGCGGCCTGCGAGCGGCTGGCCCTGCGGCTGGAGCGGGCCGCCGTGGAGAACCGGCCCGTCGGCCCCGAGGTCGACCTGCTGGCGACGCCGCTGTCGGGCGTGTCGGACACGCTGGGATCGGTGGAGGCGGCACGGATGGTGTCCCGGCTGCCGTACGGGCTGGTGTCGCTGGACCTGCACGGCCGGATCGTCTTCGTCAACGCGGCCGCCGCCGACCTGCTCGGGCGCCCCGCCGGGGAGCTGCTCGGCATCCTGCCGTGGGTGTCCGTGCCGTGGCTGAACGACCCGATGTACGAGGACCGGTACCGGGCCGCGCTGATCAGCCAGCAGGTGACGTCGTTCGTGGCACTGCGCCCGCCTGGCGAGTGGCTGTCGTTCCGGATGTATCCGAGCACGACCGGGCTGAGCGTGCGGATCAGCCGGGCGCGGGCGGTGGCGGAGATGGCGCGGGAGGCGCCGCGGACGGGGCCGGGGCCCTCGCGGCTGGTGACCATCACTCAGGTGCTGAGCCTGGCCGCGGCCCTGACCGAGGCGGTGGGGGTGCAGGACGTCGTGCAGTTGGTGTGGGACGAGGTCGTCCCGTCGGTCGGCTGCCAGGCGCTGGTGATCCTCGCCTCGCAGGCGGGGCGGCTGCACGTGCTGGGACACCGCGGGTACGCGGACCCGTACGTGGTGGAGCGCTTCGACGGGCTGCCGCTGAGCGAACGCACCCCTGGCACCCAGGCCCTGAACAGCGGAGTGCCTGCGTTCTTCGACTCGCGGGAACAGATGGCGCGACTGTACCCGAACCGGCCCCCGGACGGGTTCGGGTCCTGGGCGTATCTGCCGCTGATCGCGTCCGGTCGGCCGGTGGGCACGTGCGTGCTGGCGTACACCGACCCGCATGTCTTCCCCGCCGACGAGCGGGCGGTCCTCACCAGCCTCGGCGGCCTGATCGCGCAGGCGCTGGAACGCGCCCAGCTGTACGACGCCAAGCACCGGCTGGCGCAGGGGCTGCAGGAGTCGCTGCTGCCGCACACACTGGCAGTGCTGCCCGGCATCGAGGCGGCCGCCCGCTATCTGCCGGCCACTCAGGGCATGGAGATCGGCGGCGACTTCTACGACCTGGTGCCGGCCCGGCCGCTCGCCGCGGCGGTGATCGGGGACGTCCAGGGGCACAACGTGACGGCGGCCGCGCTGATGGGGCAGATCCGCACCGGGGTACGGGCGTACACCACGGTGGGCCAGGCACCGCAGGACGTGATGAGCAGCACCAACCGGCTGCTCATCGACCTCGGGGCCGATCTGTTCGCCAGTTGCCTCTATCTACGGCTCGATCCGGCACAGGGGCAGGCCGTGATGGCACGCGCCGGGCATCCGCCACCGCTGCTCCGGCGTCCGGACGGGCAGGTGCGGGTGCTGGACCTCGCCGGCGGCCCGCTGCTCGGGATCGACGCGTCGGCCACATACCCGACGACCGAGGTGTCCCTGGCCCCGGGCTCGGTCCTCGCCCTCTACACGGACGGTCTCGTGGAGTCTCCCGACGTGGACATCGAGGACTCCCTGGTCGACCTCGGCGCGCTGCTCGCCGAAGTCGGCGACCAGCCGCTGGAGGACCTGGCCGACGAACTCGTACGGCACAGCGCGGCGGCGCGGGAGCGGGTGGACGACGTGGCGGTCCTGCTGCTGCGGGCCGGCGAGATCCGCTGAACCCCGGGCTGTACGACCGTGGTCCGGCCCTCCCGCCGGAGGGCCGGACCGTCCCCGCCGGCCGGAACCGCGGTGGGCCGGTCAGGGAGTCTCGGGACTACTCGGCCGGTGCCATCGCGCGGGCGGCACGGCCGGTCCCGGTGCGGGAACGGCCCGCCGGATCCCGGTGCGGGGACGGTCCGCCGCATCCCGGTGCGGGAACGGTCCGCCGCATCCCGGTGCGGGAACGGGCGCCGGATCCCGGTACGGGAACGGGCGCCGGATCCCGGTACGGGGACGGTCCGCCGCATCCCAGTGCGGGAACGGGCGTCGGATCCCGGTACGGGAACGGGCGCCGGATCCCGGTGCCTGGCGGCTCGGCCGGACCTACCGAGAGGCCGGCCCGCCGGATTGCAACGAGGACAGCCCGGCGGGCCCGCCCGCCGGAACCCGGTACGGGAACGGACCGCCTGAACCCGGTACGGGAGCAGCCCGCCGGATCCCGGTGCCTGGCGGCTCGGCCAGACCTACCGAGAGGCCGGCCCGCCGGATTGCAACGAGGACAGCCCGGCGGGCCCGCCCGCCGGAACCCGGTGAGCGACGGCTCGGCGGTCCGGCCGAAAGGCCGGACCGCCGGATCCCGGTGCAGGACCGTTGATGTCCCGCTGGAGGAGGGTCAGTGGCTGTCGGTCAGGGACGACGACCCGTCGCCCGTGCCGGCGCCGGACTGGTCTCCCGCGCCCGCACCGGACTGATCCCCGGTGCCCGCACCCTCGCCGGTGCCACTCTGGTCGCCCGCCGAGGCGGACGGGTCGGCGGAGCCGCCGATCTGGTCGCCGCCGGCCTGGTCACCGGCGCCTGCCTGGTCCCCGGCCGAGGCCGACGGGTCGGCGGTGCCCGCCTGGTCACCCGCACCCGCCTGGTCACCCGCGCCGTTGCCGCCGTCGCCGAGCGTGGCGCCGGTGGCCTGCAGGGCGGCGGTGACCGGCTGGAAGAAGGTCTCGCCGCCGCTGGTGCAGTCGCCGCTGCCGCCGGAGGTGAGGCCGACCGCGCCGCCGTCCTGCGTGAACAGGGAGCCGCCGCTGTCGCCGGGCTCGGCGCAGACGTTGGTCTGGATGAGGCCGTTGACGGTGTCGACGCCGTTCGGGTCGGTCTCGCTCTGGAAGTTGACGGTGGCGTCGAGGCCGGTCACCTGGCCGTTGTGCAGCCCGGTGGTGGAGCCCATCCGGAACACGGTCTCGCCGACGGTGGCGTCCTGGGCCTGGGTGATCGGGACGGTCTGGCCGTTGCCGGTGTTGACCTCGCTGGGCGCCTGCGTGGTGGCGTCGTTGTACTTCACGAGCGAGAAGTCGTTGCCCGGGAACTTGGCCTGGTCCACGGTGGCGATGGGCTGGCCGTTCTGGGAGTCGGACCAGTCCTTGGCGGCGACCCCGCAGTGGCCGGCCGTCAGGAAGGCGGGGCTGCCGTCCGAGGCCTTGACGTTGAAGCCGAGGGAGCAGCGCACGTTGCCGCCCTGCACCTGGGAGAAGATGGCGTCGCCGCCGGAGACGAAGGTCTTGAAGGTGCCGGCGGACTTCTTCAGGGTCGCCATGCCGGAGCCGAGGCTCTGCACGGTCGACTGGAGCCGGTTCCACTTGGCGCCGGTGACGCTGGAGTCGGCGGTGACCACGACCTTGTTGGTGCGCGGATCCACGGCCCAGGCGGTGCCCGGGATGGTCGCCTTGGTCTTCAGCGTCCCTGCGGCGGCCTTGAGTTCGGAGGTGCTGTTCTCGACCTGGCGGACGATCGCCCCGGCCTTCTCCGCCTGCTGGACGATGTTGTCGTCACCGTTGACCACGTTGACGACCAGCTGCTTCTTGCCGCTGTCGTAGTAGGACCCGGCGAGGGCGTCACCGAGCGCCTTCTGCAGCTGTGCGGCGAGATCCGAGGCGTCCGAGGCCTTCAGGGTCTTCGCGCTACCGGCGGCGCCCGCCGCGTTGTTCTGGTCCTGTGACGCGTTGGCGTTCGGCAGCAGGAGGGCCGCCGCTCCGAGCGCCGCGACACCGCCCACCGCTATCGCGGCCTTGCGCTTGGGCATTCGCTTGTGACTCAAAATTCTCGACCTCCTGGGGACGGGGGTCTGCCGCTGTCGGGCAGTTGATCGGGGGCGCCTGGATGGCAGTAGGTACGGCCGGGTCATGCGGTGCGTTCAATTCCGTTCGCCAAGTTCCGCCCCCTGGAGGCGAATCGGCCACGCTCCGCGTGTCGCGCGGAGCAGCCGGGAACAATCCCCCATATGACGATGACCACCGCCGAAGCCGACAAGATCCTCTCCGCCAACTTCGCCCCCTGGGTGCTCGACCTCGGACTGTCCGTCCAGGCCTTGGGCGAGGACCGCGCGGTCCTGCGTCTGCCCTGGTCGGAGCGGCTGGCCCGGGAGGGTGGCGGACTGTCGGGGCAGGCGCTCATGGCAGCCGCCGACACGGCGACGGTGATCGCGGTCTCGGCCGCACGGGGCGGCTTCGTGCCGATGACGACCGTGCAGCAGTCGACGTCCTTCCAGCGGGCGGTGACCGGTTCGGATGTCCTGATCGAAGCGGTCCTGACCAAGCTGGGCCGGCGGATGGCGTTCGCGGACATCACGTTGACCGACGCCGCGTCAGGTGCGCTCGCGGCTCGCGCGAGCACGATCTATGCACTGATCGGTTGACACGTCCGTGCACTGACGGGCTGACACCTCTGCGCACTGACGGGCTGACACATCCATGCACTGACGGGCTGACACATCCATGCACTGACAGGGACACACTCAGCTACCGATCGGTAACGATCCGTTCCGATCGCTTACCGGAATCCCCGCTTCAGGGAATCTGCACATTGAATACTCAACCAAGTCACTGACGTCCCTGGTTCTGCACATCCGCGCGCCCCCCGGCACGCCTTTGGCGCCGAGTGCCGGATTCGCCGCCCGGCGGACAAGGGCCGCGTTGGGGCGATGCCGTGCGGCATGTGAAGGAGTCGCCGACAAGCCGTGCGCGCGCCTGCACGGTTGGGGCTCCGGGCGGGGCAAGTGCGCTGGTGAGAGGCCTGGTTGATTGGAAGCGCGGCCCGCGTGCGTGCTTTGATCCATCGCACCGCGGGGGTCCCCCGGGCTCCCGGATACGGGGGCTCCGGCACCCGCGGTCGCGGCCGTCGTCTGTCCCCAGAGGGGGCCGCTTCCCCCTTGTGAAATATCCATACGAAGGGAAGTTCCACCATGAACTCCACCCCCCAGGTTGAGACCGTCGAGATCTCGGACGCCGAGCTGGACAACGTCTCCGGCGGCCTTTCCGTGAACGCCCTGAACACCGTGACCGGCGCCGTCAACGGCGTGGCCCCGGTTTCCGGCGCGGTGGACACGGTCGTCGGCACCGTCGAGGGTGTCACCGGCCTCAACGTGGCCCCGATCACCGGCCTGGTCGCCGGTCTCTGATCGCACCTCGGTGTCACCGAAGTCCCGGAGCCGTCCCACGGCTCCGGGACTCTCGGGTGCCCGAAGGCGCCCGAAGCAGGTCGTAACCATGTCTCTCCTCGGGTGAGGGAAGTACCGTGCAGTTCCGCCAACAGGCCCTCGCCAAGCTCCAGTCGCCGGAGGAGCTGGACCTTCCGGTGCGGCTGGCCCGTCCGCAGGGCTGGCTCGCGCTCGGCGTCACCGTCGTCGTCATGGCGGCGGCCTCCGTGTGGGCGGTGACCGGCTCGGTCGCCTCCACGGTGAGCGCGCAGGCCATCCTCACCCACGGACAGGGCAGCTATCTGCTGCAGAGCCCCGTGGCCGGCCAGGTCACGGCCGTACTGGCCGAACAGGGCGAACGGCTGCCCGCGAACGCTCCCGTCCTCAAGGTGCGCACGAGTCAGGGCGATTCCGTGGTCCGCACGGTCGCCGCGGGCCGTGTCACCGCGCTCGCCGCCACCATCGGCCAGATCATCCAGACCGGTGCGAACATCGCGGCGGTGGAGAAGGTCGCCCACGCCTCCGACCCGCTGTACGCCACCGTCTACGTCCCCGCCGAGAACGCCGCCGCCATCCCGGCGCACGCCGCCGTGGACCTCACCGTGTCCTCGGTACCGACCCAGCGGTACGGCGTGCTGCGCGGGCAGGTGAAGTCGGTGGACCGGACCGCCCAGTCCGCCCAGTCGATCGCCGCGTTCCTCGGGGACAGCCAGCTGGGCGAGCAGTTCACGAAGAAGGGCCGCCCGGTGGCGGTCCTGGTCGCGCTCGACAGGTCGTCCGGCACGAAGAGCGGCTTCCGGTGGTCCTCCGCCGACGGGCCGCCGTACAAGCTCGACTCCATGACCCTCGCCTCCGGTTCCATCCGGCTGGCCGACCAGCGTCCCGTCGATTGGCTGCTGCCGTGAGCACCACTCAGGAAACCCGCGGCCGCAGACGGGCCGCCCCGGCCCGGCGCCCGGTCCCCAAGTCCCGCGGCGGCACGGTCCGTACGCCGACCGTGCTCCAGATGGAGGCCGTCGAGTGCGGCGCCGCCTCCCTCGCGATGGTGCTCGGCCACTACGGCCGGCACGTCCCGCTGGAGGAGCTGCGCATCGCCTGCGGTGTCTCCCGCGACGGCTCGCGCGCCAGCAACCTGCTGAAGGCGGCCCGCAGTTACGGCCTGACCGCCAAGGGCATGCAGATGGATCTGGCCGCCCTCGCCGAGGTGACGGCACCGGCAGTCCTCTTCTGGGAGTTCAACCACTACGTCGTCTACGACGGCATGGGCCGCCGCTTCGGCCGGCGCGGGGTGTACATCAACGACCCGGCGAAGGGCCGCCGGTTCGTGCCCATGGAGGAGTTCGACGGCAGCTTCACCGGTGTCGTGCTCGTGATGGAGCCCGGCGACGGCTTCACCAGGGGCGGACGCAAGGCCGGCGTGCTCGGCGCGATGCCGGCCCGGCTGCGCGGCACCGCGGGCACCCTGCCCGCCGCCGTGCTGGCCAGCCTGCTGCTGGTGGCGGTGGGCGCGGCGGTGCCCGCGCTCAGCCGTACCTACATCGACATGTTCCTCATCGGCGGCCAGACCTCGCTGCTGGGCGTGCTGTTCGCCTCGATGGCCACGTGTGTCCTGCTCACCCTGGTGCTGACCTGGCTCCAGCAGGCCAACCTGCTGCACGGCCGGATCATCTCCTCCACCCTCTCCAGCGCCCGGTTCCTGCGCCATCTGCTGCGGCTGCCGGTCACGTTCTTCTCCCAGCGCAGCCCGGCCGACCTGGTGCAGCGACTGCAGTCGAACGACCAGGTCGCCGAGACCCTGGCCCGCGACCTCGCGGCGGCCGGCGTGGACGCCGTCGTGGTCGTGCTGTACGCCGTGCTGCTGTACACCTACGACCCGCAGCTGACGTTCGTCGGCATCGGCGTGGCCCTGCTGAACGTGGTGGCGATGCGGCTGGTCGTACGGCTGCGCGCGACCCGCACGGCGAAGCTGCGCGCGGACACCGCACGGCTCACCAACACGTCGTACACCGGTCTCCAGCTGATCGAGACGATGAAGGCGACCGGCGGCGAGGACGGCTACTTCCGCAAGTGGGCCGGGCAGCACGCCACCACGCTGGAGGAGCAGCAGCGGCTCGGCGTGCCGAGCGCCTGGCTGGGTGTGGTCGCGCCGACGCTCGCCACGCTCAACAGCGCGCTCATCCTGTGGATCGGCGGAATGCGGGCGGTCGAGGGGCACATCTCGGTCGGCCTGCTGGTCGCCTTCCAGGCGCTGGTCACCCGCTTCACGGCGCCGCTCACCCGGCTCAACGGCGTGGCGGGCCGCATCCAGGACTTCGCGGCCGACGTGGCCCGGCTGAAGGATGTGGAGAACTTCCAGACCGACCCGCTCTACGCCCGCCCCGGCGGCGCCGACTCCACACGGCGGCTGCACGGGCACGTCGAGTTGGAGAACGTCACCTTCGGCTACAGCCCGCTGGACAAGCCGCTGCTGACCGGGTTCGACCTGACCGTGGGCCCCGGGCAGCAAGTGGCGCTGGTGGGCGGCTCGGGCAGCGGCAAGTCGACGGTGTCCCGACTGATCTCGGGTCTCTACGCGCCCTGGGACGGTGTGATCCGCATCGACGGCCGCCGGCTGGAGGACATCCCGCGCGGCGCGCTCGCCTCCTCGGTCTCCTTCGTGGACCAGGACGTGTTCCTCTTCGAGGGCTCGGTCCGCGACAACGTGGCCCTGTGGGACCCGTCGATCCCGGACGAGGCCGTGGTGGAGGCGCTGCGGGACGCGGCCCTGTACGACGTGGTGATGCGCCGCCCCGGCGGCGTCCACAGCAAGGTCGAGCAGGACGGCCGGAACTTCTCCGGCGGACAGCGCCAGCGCCTGGAGATCGCCCGGGCGTTGGTGCGGCGGCCCAGCATCCTCGTGCTGGACGAGGTGACCAGCGCGCTGGACGCGGAGACCGAGCTGGTCGTGATGGACAGCCTGCGCCGGCGCGGCTGCGCCTGTGTGGTGATCGCCCACCGGCTGAGCACCATCCGGGACAGCGACGAGATCGTGGTGCTCCAGCACGGCACGGTCGTCGAGCGCGGGCGGCACGAGGAGCTGGTGGCACGCGGCGGCGCGTACGCCGCACTGGTCAGGGAGCGGTGAGATGACGACCGTCGGCGAAGGCGACCTCGTTCAGGGTGCACTGGGGTCCATGGGCACACGCATCGACTGCGCGGGCTTCAACCGGCTGGACCTGGAAGGTCCGCAGGTGCTGTGGCTGGTCGCGGCCGGCGCCCTGGACCTGTTCGCGGTGGACGCCGCCCAGCAGGGCCACTGGCACCACCTCGGCCGGCTGGAGGCGGGCGCGCTGCTGCTCGGCCCGGTCGCCGGACCGCAGCACACCCTGGTGGCACGCCCGGCGCGGGACTGTGTGGTGCACCGGATCAACCTGCGCGAGCTGTACCAGCCGGCCCACACCCAGACGTGGTCGTACGACGAGTACGGCAACCCGCAGTACGTGCCCCCGGCGTCGAGTCCGCTGGAGTACGCGGTCGCGCTCGGCGTCGGCCGTGGTCTGTCCGTCCTCTTCCAGGCCCCGATGGCCGAGGAGCGGTCCGCCGCCCACGGGGGTGCCCCCGCGGGAGCTCGTTCGAGCGTGGGGGACGACGACGACGTGTTCTGGATGCAGGTGCCGCCGGGCAGCGTGCAGTACGGCTCGCTGTACGGCGCGGAGGCCGCCGCCGATCTGCTGATGGACCCGGGGCTGTGGCAGAGCATGGTCGACCAGCAGTACCGGCTGCTGACCGCGCTGGACCGGTGGATCGAGCAGCTGGAGCGCACGCACGAGACGCGAACGGCCGCCGGAATCAAGGCCGGTGAGGCGGTCCGCGCCCAGGCCGACCAGACCCTGCTCGCCTCCATCGGCAAGCGCTCGGCCCGCCGCACGACGGCCGCGGACGCCGACGCCGGCTACGCGGCCTGCAAGCTGGTCGCCGAGGCGGCCGGGATCACCCTGGCCGAGCCCGCGCAGAGCGGCACCGAGAGCGAACGCCTCGACCCGGTCGAGCGGGTGGCCCTGGCCTCCCGGGTGCGCACCCGGGCCGTCCGCCTGGACGGACGCTGGTGGCGGGAGAACGTGGGCCCGCTGGTGGGACACCGGGCGCTGTCCGGGGCGCCGGTCGCGCTGCTGTGGCGGCGTGGCGGCTATGTGGCCGTGCACCCGGGCACCGGACGCGAGACGCCGATCGAGAAGGCGAACGCGGAGGAGTTCGAACCGCGCGCGGTGATGTTCTACCGGCCGCTGCCCGAGCGGGGGCTCAGCCCGCTCGGGCTGCTGCGGTTCAGCCTGCGCGGCACCCGCGGTGACCTGCTCAACCTGATGCTCGCCGGGCTGGTGACGGTGGCGATCGGCGCACTGGTGCCGATCGCCACGGGCAAGGTGCTCGGCGAGTACGTGCCCAAGGCCCAGACGGGCCTGATCGTCCAGGTCTGTCTGGCGGTGATGATCAGCGGGGTCGTGTCGGCCGCGTTCACACTGCTGGAGAACCTGACCATCCTGCGTCTGGAGGGCCGTATCGAGTCGGCGCTCCAACCGGCCGTCTGGGACCGGCTGCTCAGGCTGCCGACCCGGTTCTTCACACAGCGCTCCACCGGTGAACTCGCCAGTGCCGCCATGGGCATCAGCGCGATCCGGCGGCTCCTGGCGGGCGTCGGCCCGGTGGTCGCGCAGTCGGTGACGGTCGGTGCGATGAACCTCGGTCTGCTGCTCTGGTACAGCGTGCCGATGGCGCTCGCGGCGATCGGCATGCTCGTCGTCATCGCGGCCGTGTTCCTGGGCCTGGGGCTGTGGCAGGTGCGCTGGCAGCGCCGTCTCGTGACGCTCGGCAACCAGCTGAACAACCAGTCGTTCCAGACGTTGCGCGGCCTGCCCAAACTGCGGGTCGCGGCGGCGGAGAACTACGCCTACGCCGCCTGGGCCGGGGAGTTCGCGCGCAGCCGGGAACTCCAGCAGAAGGTCGGCCGGATCAAGAACCTCACCACCGTGCTGGGCGCGGTCTATCTGCCGGTGTGCACCCTGCTGATGTTCATGCTGCTGGCCGGTCCGGCCAGGGGCGCGATGTCGGCGGCGGCCTTCCTCACCTTCAACACGTCGGTGACGATGGTGCTGACCTCGGTCACCCAGCTCACGGGTTCCTTCGTCTCGGCGGTCGCCGCGCTGCCGCTGTTCGAGGAGATCAAGCCGGTCCTGGACGCCAGGCCCGAGGTGCGCACGGCGAGCACCCGGCCCGGTCCGCTGTCCGGTGCGGTGGAGGCCCGCCGGCTGTCCTTCCGGTACGCCGACGACGGCCCGCTCGTCCTGGACGACGTGTCCTTCGCCGTCCGCCCGGGCGAGTTCGTGGCGATCGTCGGTCCCAGCGGCTGCGGCAAGTCCACGCTGCTGCGGCTGCTCATCGGCTTCGACAAGCCGGTCTCGGGCAGCGTCCTGTACGACGGGCAGGACCTGGCGGCCCTGGACCAGTCGGCGGTGCGCCGGCAGTGCGGGGTCGTGCTCCAGCACGCGCAGCCGTTCACCGGCTCCATCCTGGACGTCATCTGCGGCACCGAGCCGTACACGCCGGAGGAGGCGATGGCGGCGGCCGAGATGGCGGGTCTCGCGGAGGACATCAAGCGCATGCCGATGGGCCTGCACACGATCGTCGCGGGCAACGGCGCGATCTCCGGCGGGCAGCGGCAGCGTCTGATGATCGCCCAGGCGCTGATCCGGCACCCGCGCATCCTCTTCTTCGACGAGGCGACCAGTGCCCTCGACAACGACACCCAGCGCATCGTCATCGAGAGCACCCGCAAGCTCAACGCCACGCGCATCGTCATCGCCCACCGCCTGTCCACGGTGCTGGACGCGGACCGGGTCGTCGTCATGGAGGACGGCAAGGTCATCCAGCACGGCCCGCCCGCCCAACTGCTCGCGGACACCGGCGGGCGGCTGCACGAGCTGGTGCGCAGGCAGCTGGCGTAGAGCGTCCCGGCTCCGGTGACCGGGGTCGCCGCGCCGGTTCCCTCGGGCGACCATGGTTCCCGGGGGCAGCACGGGAGACGCTCATGACGGACACCGAGGTACTGATCGCCGGGGCGGGCCCGGTCGGCCTGACCGCCGCCCTCGAACTGAGCAGGCGGGGTGTCACGTGCCGGCTTGTCGACAGGCTTCCGGAGCGGTTGCCGTACGCCAAGGCGGTCGGGATCCAGCCGAGGACGCTGGAGGTCTGGGACCGGACGGGCGTGGCCCGCCCGGCCCTGGACGCGGCCGTCCCGCTGCGTGGACAGCTCACGTACGTGAACGGCGCCGAGCAGGGGCGCATGGAGCTGTCCCTGCCGCCGGAGGTGCCCTACGGGTTCGCGGCGCTGCCGCAGTACGAGACCGAGCGCGTCCTCGAAGAACGCCTGGTCTGCTACGGCGGACACATCGAGCGCGGCACGGAGCTGCTGTCCTTCGCCCAGGACGCCGACGGCGTCACCAACCGGCTGCGCACGGCGGCCGGCGAGGAGTTGGAGATCCGCTCGCTCTTCCTGGTCGGCTGCGACGGCGCGCACAGCGTCGTGCGCAAGACGCTGGGGCTCTCCTTCGAGGGCGGGGCGCTGCCGGAGGAGTACATGCTCGCGGACGTGGAGGTGGACTGGGACCTGGCACCGGGTTGGACCGTGCGCTCGATGCACCACGCCCCCGACGGAGAGGTGGACGACGTACTCGTGTGCATCCCGCTGCCCGGCCGGTGCCGCTACCGCATGTCCATGCGGGTCCCGCCGGAACTCTCGCTGCGGGACCGGCCGGAGGCGGGGGACGTGGTCGCCCACGGTCTGGAGACGGGGTGCGCCCCGCGCCTGGAGCACATCCAGGCGGTCCTGGACCGGCTGTCCCCATGGCCGACGACCGCGTCGGCGATGCGCTGGTCGTCGGTGTTCCGCATCAGCCACCGCATCGTGGACCGCTACGGCGAGGGCCGGGTCTTCGTGGCCGGCGACGCCGCGCACATCCATCCGCCGACCGGCGCCCAGGGCATGAACACCGGGATCCAGGACGCCTTCAACCTGGGGTGGAAGCTGGCCCTCGCGACGCGGGGCATCGCCCGCACAGGGCTGCTGGAGAGCTACCACGCCGAGCGCAAACCGGTCGGGGACGAAGTGGTGGGCCGCACCCTGCGGCACGCGGCGCAGGGCGTCCAGGCCGATCCGGACGATCCCGTGACCGTGGGACTGCGGGAGGCACAGTTGCTGGTCGCCTACCCGGACAGTCCGCTGGTCGAGCCTGGCTCCGCCGCCGGCCCGGGTCCGGCGGCGGGCGAGCGCGCACCGGACTGCGGCGGTCTGCTGGACCCGCTCGCGACCTTCCCGCTGCGCCTGTACGACGTGCTGCGCGAGCGCGACCACGTCCTGCTGCTGCATGCGGACTGCGCCGACGGGACCAAGGGCTTCGAGCAACTGGCCCACACGGCGCGCGGTCTCACGCATGACCGGCTGACCTGTTACTGCGTAATGCCGGAAGGCGTGGACTGCGGCCCGCTCCCCTTCCCGGTGCTGCGTGACAGCCGTGGTGAGTTCCGGGAGCGGTACGCAGCCGGCGGGAGCGAGGCGTTCCTCGTACGCCCGGACGGGTATCTCGGCGCGCGGGTGTCCCCGGCCGACCCCGGGCCTCTCTCCGCGGCGCTCACCCGGGTGTTCGCCTGTCGGTCCGGGCCTGAGGGTCAGTCCAGGCCCGGCACCGGCGCACCCGAGGGCACTCCGGCTCCGACGTAGCCGTCGTAGAACGCCTTCCAGGGCGCGCTCGCCCCTGCGTGGGGCCCCGCGAAGCGCTCGCCGCGGGCCTTGGCGTCCAGAGCGGCGAGGCAGACCTCCCAGCCGGCGCCGTTGCGGGCGGCGGTGTTCTCGGCGGCGAGGACGTTGGTGAGGGTGAACCGGGTGCGTCCCTCGCCCGCCTCCTCCAGGTCGAAGTGGAGTTCGTCGCCGCCCCACGCGAAGGAGAGGTGGCGGGGCGGGTCGACGGCGAGCACCTTGCCGGTGGACTCCGGCATGTTGGGGTCGCCGCTGAACCGGATGGCTCCGCCGGGGCGCAGGTCCATCTCGGCGCGGGAGGGGAACCACGCGGCGAGTTCGTCCGGGTCGGTCACGAAGTGCCAGACGCGGTCGACGGGGTGGTCGTAGGTGCGGCTGAAGCGGACGGCGGAGCGGCCGTCGTCGAGGGTCAGGTAGGTGCCGGTGAGGTCGACGGACATGGTGCTCGGTCCTTCGCGATGGGGGGTCTCAGGTGTCGTCCGGCGTATCGCCCGTCTCGTCGAGGCGGCGGCCCAGCGCGTCGAGGCTGGTGTTCCACAGCCTGCGGTACGGCGCGAGCCAGGCGTCGAGGGCGGCGATCGGGGCCGGGTCGAGAGCGTAGACGCGGCGCTGCGCGTCCTGCCTGACCCGCACCAGACCCGCCTCGCGCAGCACCTTCAGATGCTTGGAGGTGCTCGGCTGGCTCAGTCCGCATGCCTCCACGATCTCCCCGACGGGCCGGGGCCGCTCCAGGAGCAGAGCGACGATGGCCCGCCGGTGGGGGTCGGCGAGAGCGGTCCAGAGCGCGGCGTCGGACATGAGACCAATATGCCTCTGCAGTTATATTCCAGTCAAGGAATGTACGGTTCCGGGGCCCCGGGGACGGGAGCCTCAGAAGTTGGAGATCACACTGGTCAGCACCTCACTGAGGATCTTCGGGTCCTTGGCGTCGTAGGCGTGCGCCCCGGTGGCGGCGGCGATCTCCTCCAGCACGGTCCTGCCGTTCGCGTCCTGCTGGTCGGCCTCCGAGCCGTAGGCCACGGTGAACACGCGGACCCGCTTGTCCGGGCTGCCGATCCTGGCGAGCACGTCCTTGAGGGTCGGCGTGTCCGGCACGCCCTCGTTACGGCCGTCGGTGAGCAGCACGATGGCGTTGATGGCCGACGGGTCGTAGTCCTTGCGCATGGAGTCCACCGCCGCGTCGACCGTGCCGTACAGGCCGGTCGCGCCATCGGGGACAAGGCCGTTCACCTCGTCCTTGAGTTCGGCGCGGCGGGTCAGGCCGCGGTGGTCCGTCAGCTTCTCCCCCATCGGACCGATGTCCACCAAGGGGAGGTAGTGATGCTTGCCGCCCAGATTGGCCGCGTTCGAGAACTCCCACAGTCCGACGCGATCGGTGGCGGCGAAGCCGCCGAACAGGGCCGGTTCGGCCTGCTGCAGCAGCTCCATCTTGGTCCGGCCGGTGCCCGGAACCTTGTCGTCCATCGACTTGGAGGTGTCGATGACCACGAGCACGTTGGCCCTGCGGCGCAGACTCGCCCACACCTTCTGCAGCCGGGCGAGCACCTTGCCGTCGGGCGCGTCGTAGCCCTTGACCTGCGGGGCTTCGAGAGCGCCGTGATCCTGGTCGATCCCGGTGCGAGGGAGGACTTTGTTCTTGTAGGTCCGGTAGCCGTACGGCGCGAAGTACTTCCGGTACACGTCGGTGCTGTGCAGGTAGGCCAGGAAGTCGTCCGACACCTTCTGCTTCGCCTTGCTCATGCCCCCCAGCTGGACGTAGGGGTGGTCGCTGGCCGGGTCGCTGTCCTTCGGGTAGAAGGAGACGAGGGGCGTCTTCGGCTTGCCCCGCCGCTCACAGCCGCGCGCGTAGCTGTAGGCCCCACAGGGATACCCCTTGTTGTAGGCGACGACCGCACTCTCCTCGACCGTCACGGCCGAGATGTACTTGAGCACCTCCTCGCGGCCGCCCCTGTCATCGGCGGCACGCAGATTGGCGAGGAAGGTCAGCGTGGTGTCACCGTAGTGGACCACGGACTTCTCGATGTTCCGGACGAAGGCCTGGTTGGCGGACGAATCGACGTCGCGGATGGACAGCTCGCCGGTGGTGCCCGTCTTCGCGTAGAAGGCGCCGATGGTGGCGTTCAGCCCGGACGTGGAGTAGTCGGGGTTCGTCTTCCCCAGTTTGAGGGCGCCCCACTGCTTGTTTCCGTGCTCCCCCCAGAAGTGCGTGGGGTCCTCGGCCCACTTCGCCAGGTCGCTCCAGCCGATGGTGGCCTCCGGCCACCCCATGGTCTGCGCCATCGGCTCGGGCATCGCGATGGTCAGCGGGCTGGTCACGATGGACTGCGGCTCGCCCTCCGGCAGGAGTTGCCGCCCTGCACTCGACACGCGGGCCAGGTCGATCCACTCGCTGCCGGCCGGCGACCACACGTCGGGGCGCGGCCCGTCGTCCTCGGGCCAGCCTTGGCGCAGGGCGCGCATGGCGGTGCCGGAGTTGACGGACGACACCTCGATCTTCACACAGGTGCCGTCGGGGCTTCGCCGCGGCCGGTAGGCGCGGGCGGCGTCGCTCAGGGACTTCGAGAGGTCGATGGACGCGGCGACGTGCAGCTTGACGCGGGCCTGAGACAGCGAGCAGGACTCCAGCGTCGAGTTCTTGTCCGAAGTGTCGGAATCGGCCGTGGTCTTGAGCAGGACGGCGACCAGCACTGCGACCACGGCCACCGCACCACAGGCCATGAGGGTGGCACGGGTACGCCTCGAGGGCTGCGCCCTCCTGCCTATGCGGATGCGGGACAGCAGCGGCTGCCGGCGGCGGGGCGGGGGCGCGGCGGGCGGCTTCCCCTGCTTCACCCTCCCGGACTCGTCGGCCCCGGCAGCCGACGCGCCCAGGAGCTCCTGGGACACCGAACCCGCCCTGGAGCCACCGCCGACACGCCCTCCGTCAGGGAGAGTCGGAGTCCCGTTCTCGGGCGGCAGCGAAGCGAGGATCCGCACGGCCACCGCGGCCGCACTCCATGCCGCGATCTCCTGGGAACCACCCGCGTCCGCCCGGCGCTTGCCCCCGTCGGCCTTGTCGCTGATCCCACGGATCGTCAGCGTGTCGATTCCGCCGACGATCTGGGCGGCCCGGCGCACGCCGGCGCTCTCCATCTCGATCGCGACGGCATCGTCGTAGTTGCCGCGCAGCAGGTCGCCCAGTTCGGAGTCCTCCCGGTCGAGCACGACATTCCCGGAGGCGATCGGCGCGACCCTCACCCGGCCCGCGATCTCACGCCCGAAGGCCATGTGCCTGACGTGCTGCAGGAGCCACCACGGCGCCTCCCATTCACGGGGCCGGTAATGGCCGCCGTCCGGGCTCTGCTTCTCGCGGTAGTCGTAGATGCGCTCGCCGATGACGACATCGCCGATCCCCACGCCGTCCTTCAAGCCGCCGGCGACGCCGACGAAGAACAGCACCCTCGGCCGGTACAGGTCGTGGGCGTGCTTGGTGACCACGGCCGCGTTGTCGTTACCGGGCCCGGTCTGCGCCAGGACGACGGTCCACGCGGTGCCGGGCAGCCGGCCCCGCTCGAAGATCGTGCCGCCCTCGACGTCCCTGGTGAGGTCCTCGAGTCGACCCTTCACCGCGTCGTACTCGACCTGCAGCGCGGTCAGGATCACCGCGACGGGACCAGAAGAAATGTTTACCACCTGTAACCGATTCTCGACTCAGAGCCCCCATGCCGACGGCGCCACCGTAGCGGACACCAACGCCCCAGGGGGCCAGGTCGGACCACCCCGGAAAACGAAACGTTGCCGTTTCGCTGAAACTCCCCTAGGCTCGATGTGTACGAAACGGTTTCGTTTACGCCGTTGTCGCGCATCCTCCTCGAACTCCTCGAACGACTTCCCTGGAGTGGTTCCCCATGCCCCAGAACACCCTGACCGAGGGCCCCCGCACGGGGGCCCTCGCGAAGGCCCGCGCCGAGGCCTCGGGCAAGCGGTGGTGGATCCTCACGATCATCGCCGTCGCCCAGCTGATGGTGGTCCTCGACGCCACGATCGTGAACATCGCCCTGCCGTCCGCCCAGGCCGACCTCGGCTTCTCCGACGACAGCCGGCAGTGGATCGTGACCGCCTACGCGCTGGCCTTCGCCTCACTGCTGCTGCTCGGCGGGCGGATCGCCGACCTCTTCGGCCGCAAGCCCGCCTTCCTCGTCGGCGTCGTCGGATTCGCCGCGGCCTCCGCGCTCGGCGGTGCCGCCAACGGCTTCACCATGCTGGTCGTCGCCCGCGCCCTGCAGGGCGCCTTCGGTGCGCTGCTCGCCCCGGCCGCGCTGTCCCTGCTCAACACCACCTTCACCGACGCCCGGGAACGGGCGCGCGCGTTCAGCGTGTACGGCGCCATCGCCGGCGCCGGCGGCGCGGTCGGCCTGCTGCTCGGCGGTGTGCTGACCGACGCGCTCGACTGGCGCTGGACCCTGTACGTGAACGTGGCCATCGCGGTCGTCGCCTTCGTCGGCGGCTGGGTGCTGCTCGGCAACCACCGTGACGCGGCGAACGCCAAGCTGGACGTGCCGGGCACGGTCCTGGTCGCCGCCGGTCTGTTCGCCCTGGTGTACGGCTTCTCCAACGCCGAGACCCATGACTGGGGATCGCCCCTGACCTGGGGCTTCCTGATCGCAGGCGGACTCCTGCTGGCGGCGTTCGCCTGGTGGCAGACCCGAGCCGCGCACCCGCTGCTGCCGCTGCGCATCCTGCTCGACCGCGACCGGGGCGCCTCGTTCTTCGCGGTGCTGATCACCGGCGCGGGCATGTTCGGTGTCTTCCTCTTCCTGACCTACTACCTCCAGCTCAACCTCGGCTTCAGCCCCACCAAGACCGGCGTGGCGTTCCTGCCGATGGTCGGCGCCCTGATGGTGACCGCGCAGGTCGGCACCACGGTCCTGATGCCCCGGATCGGTCCGAAGGCGGTCATCCCGCTGGGCTTCGCGATCGCCACGGCCGGCATGGCTTGGCTCACCGGTATCGGGCTCGGCTCCCACTACCTCAGTGCGGTGCTGCCGCAGCTGATCGTGATCGGCGTGGGCCTCGGCATGGTCATGCCGCCGGCCATGCAGCTGGCCACCGGCGGGGTGGCGGCCGAGGACGCGGGTGTCGCCTCGGCGACCGTCAACGCGATGCAGCAGGTGGGCGGTTCGATCGGCACGGCCCTGCTGAGCACCCTCGCCTCGAGCGCCGCCACCGACTACCTGTCGGGCCACAACCCCGCGAGCAAGCCGGTGCAGGCGCAGGCGACGATCGAGAGCTACACCACAGCCTTCTTGTGGTCGGCGGGTCTCTTCGCCGCGGGCACGGTCATAGCGTTCCTGCTCTACCGGCCCGGGGTGCCGAAGCAGGACGCCGGGGCCGCACCCGTCGTCCACATGTAGGACCGGGTTCCATGGTCCGAGGGGCCGCCGTCAGCAGGGAGGCGGCGGCCCCTCTGGGCTGTCATGGTGGAGGTGTGCGCAAGGCGTCGGCGGCGCTGGGCAGCGCCCTGTACCTCGTCGTGGTCTCCGGCAGCCTGGCCGTGCTGGTCCCCTGGTGGCTGACCGGCGGCTGGCAGGCCGGTGACTGGTGGCTGCCGCTGCGGCTGCTCGGCCTCGTTCCCCTGGCGGCCGGCACCGCCGTGATCCTGGAGGCCTTCACGCGGTTCGCCCGGGAAGGGCTCGGCACCCCGTCACCCGTCGCACCGCCCACGCGGCTGGTGGTGAGCGGGCCGTACCGGTACGTGCGCAATCCGGTCCACCTCGCGGTCGTCGCCGTGCTCTGCGGCCAGGGCCTGCTCCTCGCCCGCCCGGTGCTGTTCGGATACGCGGCCGGGATCTGGGTGCTCACCTGGGCCTTCGTGCGCTGGGACGAGGAGCCGGGGCTGGTGCGCCGGTTCGGCGCGGAGTACGAGCGCTACCGGCGGGCGGTACCGGCCTGGTGGCCGCGGCGCACGCCGTGGCGGGGTGCCTGAGAACGCGTCGCCGCCCGCCACGGCAACTGTCCGTGCACGGGCGGGCGTTGGCGTCGTCACCCCTAGTACGACACGAGTCACCAATACGTGGCGTCGACACCTGTTGAAACCAGTTGTTTTTCGCCGCTCCCCGGGACGACCCCCCACAGGCCGGCCCAGGGAGCGGCTTGGTGCCCGGAAGCCGGCGGGCGGCCCCACTCCGCCCGTCGGTCCCGGTGCGAGATCGCAGGTTCCCCGCTCCAGGGGCCGCACTCCCCAGTTGCGAGCCTGATCCGGCGATGCGAGGACCGCGCGATCCCGGTCCCTAGAAGGAGAAGACGCTGCTGTTCAGCGCGTCCTTCATGCAGGAGTTGCCGAAGCTGCGCTCGTAGGAGACGCGCTTGCCCTGCCAGACGCCCTGGACGGTGACGACCACGGGGTCGTACAGCTTGGTGCACCAGACGTCGTCCCGGGGCTGCAGGGCCGAGAAGTCGCCGCCGATGCCGCGCAGTTCGGCGCAGGCCTGGGCCGCGGCAGGGTGAGTGCCGGAGGCCGTCGGGGCGCAGTTCAGGGTGACGGCGCGCTCCGGAGTGGCCGTCGCCGCGTTGTCGCCGTGGCCGGTGGTGAGGACCAGCGCCGAGGGGGCGTAGAGCGACGACGGGCCGGCAGCCGGTGCAGCGCCGGCGGCCCCGGTCAGGGGTCCGCAGACGGCGGCGGCCGTGAGGCCGAGAGTCGCTGCCCAGCGCGCGGTGTTCCGCATTGTGTGCATCCTTCCGCTCGAATAGACGGGTCGCGCTCCAGCCCGGTCGGTGCCGGAGCGGCGAGCGACACTCTGCCGAGTCCGTCGACGAAACACACATCGAACCCACATCTTTCAGTAACCTTGCGTGTTGAAACAGTGGCGTGAAGTTACGGAAATCGAACACGTCGACCCCATGACTGCGCGGTTCTTGATCGCGGATGGCGGTCGGATGGCTGAAAACCACCGCCTAGTTAATAGGCCTGAAACATTCCGGCTCAGCCCTCGGCGAACCCCTTCGTGACGCCTTGTGTTCATGAAACGGTCGGAGTAATCGTGATTACATGATTACGCCAGAGCAGAGAGAGAAGCTCCGCGGCTGGTTCGCCGGCCGCCTGCCCGACGATCTCTTCGAGGACCTGGTCGAGGTGACCCCCGACCGCGAGGAGATCACCGTGATCGGGCGCATCCCGGAGCCCCGGCTCGCCGAGGGCGCCTCGGACGCCGAGCGGGAGGCCGCCGTACGGGCACGGATCCAGGAGTTCCGGGAGCGGACCCGCGAGGCCCGGATCGAGGTGGCCCGCGAGGCCGAGCACCTGTTCCGCCGGAAGGTGTCCTGGGGCGTGGTGTGCGGTGCCGAGCGCGCCCTGTTCACGCATGTGGCCGCGCCGGTGATGACCCGACTGCGGCAGCCCGAGCGGCAGGTCCTGGACACCCTGATCGCCGGGGGCGTGGCGCGCAGCCGCAGTGACGCCCTCGCCTGGTGCGTGCGTCTGGTGCAGCGTCACACCGACGACTGGCTGACCGAGTTGCGCGAGTCCCTGGAACACGTCCAGCGGGTCAGGGCGCAGGGACCGGACAGTGAGGAGGTGGTCGATTCCTCCAGTGGCGACGGCGAAGATGGATGAAACGTCCTCTGGCAGGGGTCTTCTCCGGCGCCGTACCGTCGGCAGACCCCTCCGGGACGTCCTCCCGCCCGCGTCGCACACCCCTGCGGCTGCGACGGTCGTCCGCCACCGCCGCGCCACGAAGCGCTCCATCGCCGCATACTCGCTGGAGCCCGCCTTGACCCCTCGGTCCCCCGAATCCCCCACCACGCCGCCGCCGTCACTGACCGAGGTCGAGCCCTACGGCGTCGAGCGCATCCCGGACGCGGACCGCACCGCGACCCCGCTCGACCTCTTCCGGGTCGCCTTCGGCGGCGCCAACACGTTCTCCACCTGCGTCCTCGGCGCGTTCCCGATCCTGTTCGGGCTCTCCTTCTGGCAGGGGCTCGCGGCCACCCTCCTGGGGGTCGTCGCGGGCGCGCTGATCCTGTGCCCGATGGCCGTGTTCGGCCCGGTCAACGGCACGAACAACGCCGTGTCGTCCTCCGCGCACCTGGGTGTGCACGGCCGTGTGGTGGGCTCGTTCCTGTCGCTGCTGACGGCCGTCGCGTTCTTCTCCATCTCGGTGTGGAGCTCCGGCGACGCCCTGGTCGGCGGCGCGCACCGGCTGTTCGGCCTGGAGCGCAGCACCCTATCGTACGTCGTCGCGTACGCGCTGTTCGCCGGGCTGGTCCTCGCGGTGTGCGTCTACGGCTTCCGGTTCATGCTCTTCGTGAACAAGATCGCCGTGACCTCGGCGACCGTGCTGTTCCTGCTCGGGGCGATCGCCTTCGCGGGTGACTTCGACGCGTCGTACGCCGGTGTCTTCACGGCCTCGGCGGACGCGGCGACCAGGTCGCTGTTCTGGCCGTCGTTCATAGGTGCGGCCCTGATCGTGCTGTCCAACCCGGTGTCGTTCGGGGCGTTCCTCGGCGACTGGTCGCGCTACATCCCGGCAAACACCCCGCGCCGCAAGGTGGTCGGTGCCGCGTTCCTCTCGCAGATCGCGACGCTGCTGCCGTTCGTCTTCGGTCTGGCGACCGCGAGCATCATCGCGACGAAGGCGCCGAAGTACGTCGACCCGGCCGCGCCCGACTTCGTGGGCGGACTGCTGGCGATCTCGCCGAGCTGGTTCTTCCTGCCGGTGTGCCTGCTGGCCCTGATCGGCGGCATGTCGACGGGCACCACCTCGCTGTACGGCACCGGCCTGGACTTCTCGTCGGTCTTCCCGAAGCTGTCCCGCGTCCGGGCGACGCTGCTGGTCGGCGTGCTGTCCATCGCGTTCATCTTCATCGGCCGGTTCGGCCTGGACCTCGTGCAGTCGATCTCGACGTTCGCCACGATGATCATCACGTGCACCACACCGTGGATGGTCGTGCTGATGCTCGGCTTCTACACCCGCCGCGGCTGGTACGACCCGGACGCCCTGCAGGTCTTCAACCGGCGTCAGCGCGGCGGCCGCTACTGGTTCGCGCACGGCTGGAACTGGCGTGGCATGACGGCCTGGTGGGTGGCCGCCGTGGTCGGCGTGCTGTTCACCGACATCCCGGGCCAGTTCGTCGGACCGCTGGGCGACCTGGCGAGCGGCGTCGACATCAGCCTGCCGCTGTCGCTCGCGGTCGCCGCCGTGCTGTTCCTGGCGCTGCTGCGGCTGTTCCCCGAACCCCGGGCGGCGTACGGGCCCGAGGGTGCGCGCCTGGCCCGTACCGTCGAGGCCCCGGTGCCGCCGATCACCGGTCCGGATGCTCCGGCGGACGAGGTGCCGACCGCGCTCGCGGCCGAGGGCGGCCGATGACCGGGTGGTTCGACCTGTCGGTACCCGTGGTCACCGGGATGCCCGTGTATCCCGGTGACCCCGAGGTCACGGTCTCCCCCGCCCTGCGGGCCCCGTCCGACGGCGTCAACGTCCTGTCCCTGCACCTGGGTTCGCAGTCCGGAACCCATGTCGACGCGCCGTACCACGTCGACGACGCCTGGCCCCGGCTGGACGAGCTCCCGCTGGACCGGTTCGCCGGGCCCGCGGTCGTGGCCGACGTCCGGGGGCTGCCCGCCCGGGCGCCGATCACGCCGGGCCTGCTGGCCCCGGCGCTCGACGCCCTCGCGGCGACGCCGGGCGCGCTGCTGCTGCTCGTCACCGGCTGGTCGGCGCACTGGGGCACGGACACGTACCTCGCCCACCCCTGGCTGACCCCGCAGGCGGCCCGGGCCGTGGTGGCGGCGGGCGCGCGCACGGTGGCCGTCGACGCGCTCAGCGTCGACCCCACGCCCCAACCGGGTGATCCACAGGCCGGCTTCGGGCTGCCCGCCCATCGGGTGCTGTGCGGCGCCGGCGGGGTGATCGCCGAGAACCTCAACGGGCTGGAGCGGCTGGTGGGCGCCGAGGCGGTGGAGGTGTTCCTCTTCCCGCTGCGGCTGCCCGGGTCGGACGGCGCTCCGGTCCGGGCGGTCGCCCGGGTCGGCTGAGCGCCTCACGGACCGTCGCCGGTCGCCGGGCCGGAATCCTCGGCGAGGCGGCCGGCCGCGCCCGAGGGCCCCTGCCGACGTGTGCCTACTCGCCAGTATCGTCGGGCCGCAGCGCGTACTCAGCGACGAGAGGCGGACGGCCGGATGGCGAAGCACTGGGCGGACTTCCAGTACGAGATCTATCTGAACGGGATGTCGGGGGCCGTGCCCCGGCTGCCCACGGACCTGACCCGGCTGGAGGAGCTGGCCGCGCACCGGCTCGGGCCCGGCCCGGTGGGCTATGTGGCGGGCAGCGCGGGCGACGGCAGCACGGCACGCGCCAACCGGGCGGCCCTGGCCCGGCGCCGGATCGTGCCGCGCATGCTCAGGGACGTACAGGAGCGTGACCTGTCGGTGCGGGTGCTGGGCCGCGCCCTGCCGGCGCCGCTGGCTCTGGCCCCGGTGGGCGTGCTGTCGATCATGCATCCGGACGCCGAGTCCGCGGCCGCCCGGGCCGCCGCGGCGCAGGGGGTGCCGTACATCCTGTCGTCGGCGTCGAGTACGCCGATGGAGCAGGTGGCGGAGGCGATGGGGGACGCCGAGCGGTGGTTCCAGCTGTACTGGGGCAAAGACCGTGAGGTGACCCGGAGCTTCCTCTCCCGGGCGAAGGCGGCCGGGTTCTCGGTGCTGGTCGTCACCCTGGACACCCCGCTGCTGGCGTGGCGGCCGCGCGATCTGGACCAGGCGTATCTGCCGTTCCTGCACGGGGTGGGCACCGCCAACTACTTCACCGACCCGGCCTTCCGGTCGGGTCTCGACAAGCCGGTGCACGTGGACCCGAACGCGGCGGTGCTGCACTTCCTCGGGCTGTTCGGGGACGCGAGCCACACCTGGCCCGACCTTGCGTTCCTGCGCGAGCACTGGGACGGGCCGATCGTCCTCAAGGGCGTCCTGCACCCGGACGACGCCCGGCTCGCCGCGGACGCCGGGATGGACGGGGTGGTGGTCTCCAACCACGGCGGCCGGCAGGTGGCCGGCTCCGTCGCGACGGCCGACGCGCTGCCCCGGATCGCGGACGCGGTCGGCGACCGGCTGACGGTGCTGTTCGACAGCGGGGTGCGCACCGGCGACGACGTGTTCAAGGCCCTCGCCCTCGGCGCCCGGGCGGTGCTGCTGGGGCGGCCGTACGTGTACGGGCTCGGTCTGGAGGGGCAGGCGGGCGTGGAGCACGTCATCCGCTGTGTGCTCGCGGAGTTGGACCTCACGCTCGCCCTGTCCGGGCACTCCGCTCCGGGTACCGTCACGGCGGACGACCTCGTCGAGGCCGCCGACTGACGGGCTCGTGTCCCGCCGCCGGCCGGCGGCGGGACACTCCGATCGCTGCTACGTGCCCGTCCCGGGCAGCTCCGCAGGCTGTGCGGACGGCCCCTCGGTGCCGGCTATCGACAGCGAGCCTGGGCTGGCCGACGGTCCGTCGGTCAGCCAGCGCTGTCCGGCGGAGCGGTCCCGGACCTTGACGACGATGTCGGCGCCCGCGGTCTCGCCGGCCGTGGCCAGGGCGAGGGTCTCGTCCCAGCGGGGCAGCAACTCGCCCTGCACGGTGAGGTCGTAGCGCACGTCGTCCCCGCGCCGCGCGCCCACGTCGGCGCAGGTGCCGAGGATGACGACGCCCGCGTCGGCGTGCGAGTCCAGGCACAGGCCGGAGCCGGCCGCGCTGCGCAGCAGCCCGTCGGCCTCGTACGTCCACTGCTGCGTGGGCGCGGAGGAGCAGACGGCGAGCGTGGCACTCGCCCCGGCAGCGGGCTTGCCCTTGACGTCCAGGCACAGGTCGGCGGCGGCGTTGTGCAGCCGGGTCGCCCGGCCGGCCGCGGGCAGGCCCGCCGTGCCGGGTGTGGTGGCCGAGGCGGGCGGGGACTGGGCGTCGGTGCCGGGGGCGGCGCCCGTCGAGGCGACCGGGTCGGTGCCGTCGCCGCCGTCCGGCCACACGCTGATCGCGAGGACGGTCGCGAGCAGCCCGGCCGAGGCGACCCCGACTCCCGTGAGCAGCGTCCTGGACGACCAGCCGTCGCCGGCCGCCCGGCGCCCACGGGTCCGGGCGAGCGTCCCGGTATCCGCCTCGCCCCGTCGGCGGCCGCCGGGCACCGCGACCCGGCCGAGCAGCCCGGGCTTGCCGCCGCGTCTGCGGCCGCCGGAGCGCCGGGAGGTGCCGCGGGTGCGCGCGGGGCCGGGCCGTCGGCGGCCGGGGCGCGACTCCAGGTACCGGCGGGCACCCCAGCCGAGGACCGCCTCGGCGAGCAGCACGCCGAGTCCGGCCTCGATCTGGCCCAGTTGCTCGGCGGCGTGCCGGCAGTAGGGGCAGGCGGCGAGATGCTGCCGGACGTCCGGCAGCAGTGGGCCGCCCCGGCGGATCGGTACGTCGAGAAGGCGGTTGTAGTGGCGGCAGTCGGTGCTCGGCGCGAGTTCCCGATGGGCTCGGACACAGCCTTCCCGAAATGTGTCGCGGGCCTGATCGAGTGCGGCTGCCGCACTGTCGAAGTCCATGCCGAGCAGTCCCGCGGGGACGCTTATCGGCTCGGCCTCCACCTCGGTGTGCCACAGCAACGCCTGTTCGAGCCGGGGCAGGCTCTGGAAAGAATGTTCGGACAGTGCACGGTTTTCCGGTATCAGGGACTTCGCGGTACGCATACCGCGGCCTCCGGCGGGCTTCAGCAGGCCCGGCAGTACGGCTGCTATCCGGTCCGTGGCGGCCCAGTTCACGACGGAGTCCCGGACCGCCACCAGCAGGCGCGGCCGTATCGCGTCGGCGGGTTCGCCGAGCGCGAGCCGGTCGAGAACCTGGTGGAAGGCCGCGGCGGAGACCATGTGGGCGAGGGGCCCGGGTGCGGCCAGGCAGATGACCGCGTAGTCGTGGACCGGCTGCCAGTGCCGGGCCATCAGGAGGGCGGCGGACCGGGAGGCCTCCGCGTCGGAGCCGGCGCGCAGCGGCGCGGCGAGGGACTCGTCCGACTCCCCGGTATCGCCCCCTGGGGGCGGATAGGGAGGACGAGGGGGGTGGGGGGTGGGCACTGAGCGGATTCCTTTGTGCGTATGGCGAGTTGGCGCCCATCTCGGGGATGTGCGCGCGGGGAGCGGGAATTCGCCGGTGCGGCACTACCGGCCCGGTTCCCCAACTGCCGAAAGGACTCCGGCGTTTACCCCCCGCACGGTCGTTTCAACCCTTGCACAACTTCCACACATGCAACAAGGCGCACGCACGACATCGGCCGGTTTGAAAGAAAGTCAGAATTCGGCAGGGGTCGCAGGTCCGCCGCGCCGGCTTTCGGTTTTCCGTGCGCCCCGTGTGAAGGGTGCGCACACACCGGCCGGCCGCGCACGCTCCCGAGGTCCGTCGCCCGGTAGTGGACTGGGTTCCGGCCCTCTCTGAAGGCCTCGCGCAGGACGGCGGCTCTCCTGCGCGAAACCGGCCGCCGGCCCCGTTCCTCCCGCCCGCGGCCGGCGGCCCCGGCGGCTTCCCCCGGCGGCCGCGGCGGTGCCAGATCCTGCCCGGATCAGATCTGCCAGGAACGGAGCCGGTCGGCCGCCCCGTACACGTCGGTCTTGCCGGACATCAGGTCGCGGGCGAGGTCCACCAGGGCTCCGTAGGGCGGGTCGATGCCGACGCCGCTGACGAACATGTAGGCCACCGCCGTCGCGCACGCGAAACGGGCGTTGGCCGCGGGCAGCGGCTTGAGCATGGCGAGGGTGTGCAGCAGGGCGGCGGCCCGCCAGGCCGGGTCGGAGTCCACCCCGAGCCGGGGCGGGTCGACTCGGTGCCGGGCGACGGCGGCGACCAGCGCGGAGAAGTCGTCGACCGTGGGCTGATCGGGCAGGACCTCCTCGTGACGCTGGAGCAGCCATGGGACGTCGATATGGATGACGGAGGACATCGCTCAGGCGGCCTCGCCCTTGGCGGGGATCTCGTCGTCGGGGAACGCGGCAGCGAACTCCTCGGCATGGGCGGCGAAGAAGCTCCGGAAGGCCTCCGCGCCCTCCTGCAGCGCCCGGTGCCGGGCGATGTCCGCGGCGGCCGCCTCGCGCACGAGGGCCTTCATCGACGTACCCCGCTCCTTGGCGATCTGCCGCAGGTCCTCTAGTTCGCGTTCGCTGAACTCCACGTTGAGAGCTGGCATGCCCCTCACGGTACCGCGAGGGTACTCATCCGTAAATACACCCAGGTCAGAGACCCTTTCCTGCGGTACCTGAAGGATGTCAGCGCAATGTCCGACTTCCGCCGGTGACGCGGCGCCGGGCGCAGCGGACTGGACCCATGGAGTTCACCCCGGCCGAGGCCCGCCGTCGCGTGGCCGGCACCGACTGGGACGCGCTCGCGGCCGAGTTGGACGAGCACGGCTGCGCGCCCACGGGCCCGCTGCTGACCCCCGAGGAGTGCGTCGGCCTGGCGGCCCTGTACGACAGGCCAGAGCTGTTCCGCACCACCGTCGATCTGGCCCGGCACCGGTTCGGCTCCGGCGAGTACCGCTACTTCACGCACGCCCTGCCCGCCCCCGTGGCCGCGCTGCGGGCCGCGCTCTACCCGCGTCCGCTCCCCGTCGCCCGGGACTGGGCAGCCCGTCTGGACCGTCCTGCGCCCTGGCCGGACTCCCTGGCCGAGTGGCTCGAGCGCTGCCGTGCCGCCGGCCAGGACCGTCGGCGCAGATCCTGCTGAGCTACGGTCCGGGCGACTGGAACGCCCTGCACCGGGACGTGTTCGGCGAGCTGGTCTTCCCGCTCCAGGTCGTGATCGCCCTGGACGCGTACGGCACCGACTACACCGGCGGCGAGTTCCTGCTGGTCGAGCAGCGGCCGCGCGCCCAGTCCCGAGGCACCGCGACCGTCCTGCGCAAGGGGCACGGACTGGTGTTCACGACCCGCGACCGGCCCGTGCGCACCCGACGCGGCTGGTCGGCCGGAGCGGTGCGGCACGGGGTGAGCACCGTGCGGTCCGGCCACCGGCGCACCCTGGGGCTGGTGTTCCACGACGCCGCCTGACACGGCCGGGCTCAGCCGCCCCGAGACCCGACATCACCAGACGCGCCGCCGAGGTTCCCTCATATATCAGCGCAAAACGTGTCTTATTTCATTCATGCACACACCTTCGCGGCGTACCCTGCTCCGAGCCCCTTTCGCTGCCGCCGGCGCGGGACTCCTTGCTGCCTGCACCGACTCCGGCTCCCACCCCCGCTCCGGCACAAGCTCCGGCCCTCGGGGTGCGTCGGCCGGCCAGGGGGACTTCGTTCCCCCAGGGCCCAAGGGATATGTCGAGCCGTCGGGTCCGGAGGTCCGGGCCGCCGAGCGCAAGCGCGGCTCCGGCCCGGTGCGCATGCTGAAGATGACCGCCGCCGAGACCACGCTGGACCTGGGCGGGCGGCAGGCGCGCACCTGGGCCTACCACGACCAGCTACCCGGACCGCTGGTGCGCGTCACCGCCGGCGACGTCCTCAGCCTCACCCTCGCCAACCGGCTGCCGACCACCACCACGCTCCACTCCCACGGCGTGCGCATGCGCTGCGACATGGACGGAGTTCCGGACCTGACCCAGCGGGCCATCGCCGCGGGAGACGAATTCACCTACCGGTTCACCGTCTCCCATCCGGGCACCTATTTCCTCCACTCCCACGTCGGACTCCAGCCCGACCGCGGTCTGTACACCCCGCTCATCGTCGACGACCCCAAGGAGCCCCTCAAGTACGACAAGGAATGGATCGTCATGCTGGACGACTGGCTCGACGGCGTGGACGGCTCCACCCCCGACGGGGTGCTCGCCCAGCTCAAGCCGGCGGGCATGAAGATGGGCAGCATGGCCATGGGCCCCGGACAGAGCGGTCACGGTTCCGGCAAGCCGGCGAGCCCGCACGCCTCGCCCTCGCACAGGTCCTCCGGCCCCTCCCGCGTGTTGCACGGCTCGCACAGCCAGTTGCTGCGCGGCGAGGCCGGCAGCGTGAACTATCCCCTCTACCTCGCCAACGGCCGCATGCCCACCCAGCCCTCGACGTTCCGCTGCCGCCCCGGTGACCGCATCCGGCTCCGCCTCATCAACGCCGGCTCCGAAACCGCCTTCCGCGTCGCGCTGGAGGGCCACCGACTGACCGTCACGCACACCGACGGCTACCCGGTGGAGCACAGGACGACCGACGCCCTCCTCATCGGCATGGCCGAGCGCTACGACGTTCTCGTCACCGCCAAGGACGGCGTCTTCCCCCTGGTCGCTCTGGCCGAGGGCAAGAAGGGCCAGGCTCTCGCCGTCCTGCGCACCGACATGGGGAGGGCCGTTCCCCCGGCCGACGTCCGCCCGGACGAGCTCGACGGGGAGATCGTCCCGGCCCGCCGTCTCGTACCGGCCGACTCCGTGGCCCTCGAGGACCGCGAACCCGACCGTGAGATGCGCGTCAGGGTCACCGGCTCGATGGCGAATTACGACTGGGGCTTCGACCACGAGCAGTACGACGAGCGCCAGCGCCACCCGGTCCGCGCCGGTGAGCGGGTGCGGCTCACGCTCATCAACGCCACCGACATGTGGCACCCTCTGCACCTGCACGGCCACACGTTCGCCATGACCGGCCTGGACGCCGTCGGCGCGCGCAAGGACACCGCGATCGTGCTCCCCCACCGCAAGCTGGTCGTCGAGTTCGACGCCGACAACCCGGGCCTCTGGATGCTCCACTGCCACAACCAGTACCACTCGGAGAGCGGCATGATGACCACCCTCGGATACCGCAAGTGACCGGGTGATCCGGAGGAGACACCCCTACCCCTGGTCCGCCATGAACGAGGCCATCCAGGCCAGCGCCGCGTTCCAGTTGACGGCCGTTTCGTTGGTGGACCAGGACTGGATGTCGTCGACGTAGCAGAACTGGCCCGTGCAGCCCTGCAGTCTGCTCTGTGCGTACGGGTCCTGGATGCTCGAGTTTGCGCCTCCGGCGAGGGTGCCCCGCGGCGGATCCGGCAGGTTCGGGTCGAGTTCGCGGGCGTACCAACGGCTGTGCTGACGATGGGAGCTGACCTCGCCGTAGCCCGTGACGTAGGAGATGTTCAGCGCGTTGCGGCCGAGGACGTAGTCCATGCCCTCCAGCGCGCCGTCCCGGTACTTCGCCGCGCCCGTCAGGTCGTAGGCGGTGGCGATGACGTGCGCGTTGTTGAGGACCTGGGCGTTGGAGCCCCAGTCGTAGAGGTTGCCGTCGGGTGCGTAGGGCATGCCGTACGGCTGGGACGCGGCGGTCGCCAGGTAGGTGTCGGCGCCCTCGATGACCGACCGGCGGACCCGGTCGCGGCCCGGCAGCTTGTTGGGCACGGTGGCGAGGTCGAGCCGGCCGGCCGCCGCCGTGCGGCCCCAGTCGAAGCCGAGCGGACCGAAGATGTCGGCGGTGTGGACGGGTGACTTCAGCACGAAGTCCGCGAACTCCTTTTCCCCGGTGGTGAGATACAGCTCCGCCGCGGCCCAGTAGAACTCGTCGGAGGCGTTGTCGTCGGGGTAGGCGCCGCCGCCGGTGCCGTCGTTCGGGTCGGGGTACGTCTCCGGGTGCGCGAGCGCGGCCCGCCAGGCCTTGCGGGCGGCCGTGAGCGCCCGCGCCGCGAACGCCCGGTCGTAGGGCCGGTACAGGCGGGCGGCCTGGGCGGCCGTCGCCGCCAGGTTGAGCGTGGCCTGGGTGGTCGGGGCGTGCAGCTCCCGCTTCTGCGGGTCGTCGCCCGGCAGCAGGGGCAGCCCGGTCCACTGGGCGTCGTGCACCTTGCTGTGGGCCATACCGGCGAGCGGCCGCCCGTCCGGGACCTGCATCTTCAGCAGGAACTCCAGCTCCCAGCGAGCCTCGTCGAGGACGTCCGGCACCTTGTTGCCGCTCTCGGGGAGGGCCAGGCTCCCGTCGCCGAGCCGCCCGGGCTGTCCGGTACGGGCGGACAGGGAACGCTCGTAGGCGCTCAGCAGCTCCCAGGTGGAGATGCCTCCGTTGACGACGTACTTGCCGTGGTCGCCGGCGTCGTACCAGCCGCCGGTGACATCCAGCGTGTAGTCGCACTGGCCCGGCCGGCAGGGGACGTTCGCGTCGCCCTGGTTGGGGGCCGTGTTCAGATGTCCGGCCGGGCGGCCGTAGCCGGGCCGCAGGTCGTCGCGGATCGCGATCCCACTGCGCTGGGTGTAGTAGTACTTCAGCGAGTCGAGGCTCAGTCGCTCGTAGGCGCCCGCCCCGATGCCGAAGGGGCGGCTCGTCTCCCCGTCGGCCACCAGCGTGAAGTCCGTGCCGCGGCCGCGGAAGGCACCGAAGTCGATCGAGTGGACGTTCTGCCCGGAGGAGACGTCGGTGCCGCGCGGTACGGTCCAGCCGTGGGCGACCGTTCGCCCGTCGGCGTTCTCCAGCCGCCAGCGCAGCGGGGCGGTGGCATCGGTGACGAGGGTGGCGTTCTTCGGCCCGGCCGGCAGGTAGGCCACCTGGTTGACGCGGACCCGGGGACCGGTGTCGGGCTCGTACTCCCGCACGGTGCTCTGCCCGGCCCCGGCCGGGCCGGCCGGCAGCGCGGAGAAGGCCACCGTCAGCACGGCGGTGAGGGACAGTAAGGCGGTGCTGCGTCGTTTCACGTCTGGGCTCCTCGGGGGGGGAGGTGCGGGTGACGCCCCCTGTGATGGGAGCGCTCCCAGATGCGGACGCACACCATGCTTGTTCCAAGCAGGACGCTCCGTCAACGGTCCGGACGGGGACGACTGCGAGCGCCGTCCCCGTCCGGACCTCGGCCGGCCTAGACGTCGAGCCGGCTGATGCGCACGGCTCCCCTGGCCTCGCCCGGGTACGCGCTGGTGAGCGTGAGGCGCACCCGTGAACCGCGTACCGGGACGAAGGTGATCACCGTGGGGCTGTCCGAGGCGGTGGCCCAGTCCACCTCGACGCCCGTCACCTGCGCGTAGGCACTCCCGTCCCACACCGCCACCTCGGCCTTGGCGGGCAGGGCGTGCGTGCCGTCGACCGTGAAGAAGACCGCCACCCGGTCGACGGTCCGGGCCCGCCCGAAGTCGACCGCGACCCAGTCCTCGGCGCGGGCCCCGTCGAAGGCGGGCAGCAGGGCCGTGGCCGACTTGGCGAAGGCGTTGGACCAGCCGGTGGCCGGGTCGCCGTCCAGCATCGCGGCGGGCAGGGTGTCCGGGCGGCCGGAGTAACTGGCGTCCGCGGAGGGACGGTCGGGGGCTGCCGGACGGTCGGGCTCGAAGGCGGGCGCGGCGGTGGTGGCGCCGCGGGCCGGTGTGGTCCGCACGCTCACCGTGCCCTTGCGCAGACCGTCCACGCGCGCCGTGACCTTCAGGGTGCCCGGCTCGCCGCCGGAGCGGACGATGGCGAGGGCCTTGCCGTGGAACGCGGTGCGGGTGCTGGCCTGGTAGCGCTCGGCGCTCTCCTCGCGGCCGTTGTCGAGGCCGGCCAGGGAGCCCCCGGCCACCTCGAAGGCGATGAGGTGCTCGGCGTCGGGCACGACCACTCCGTGCGCGTCCACGATGTCGGCGGTCACGAAGACCAGTGAACGGCCGTCGGCGGCGAGGGACTTGCGGTCGGCACTCAGGCGTACGGCGTGCGGGGCGCCCGCGGTGCGCAGCACATCGGTGGCGACCACCTTGCCGTCCCGCCGGGCCACCGCCTTCAGCTCACCGGGCCGGTACGGCACCTTCCAGGTCAGGTGCAGCTTGCCCGCGCTGCCGTTGGGGCTGGTGTAACTGCCCGGGTAGGGTCCGTCGGTGAAGGTCCTGTCGTCGCCGGTGGCCTCGGTGGTCTCCAGGTAACCGCGGCCGTCGGTGGTCTTCTTGACGTCGAACTCCCGCACCCCGAGGGACTCTCCGTCCAGGAACAGCTCGACGGAGGGGACGTTGGCGTACGCCCAGACCTCGACCGTGTCGCCCTCCTCGTGGTTCCAGGTCATCGGCAGCAGATGGACCATCGGCTCGGTCGTCCACTGGCTCCGGAACAGGTGGTACATGTCCTTCGGGAAGCCGGCCGTGTCGACGGCGCCGAAGAAGGACGCCTTCACCGGGAAGACGTCGTACGGGGTGGGCTCGCCGATGTAGTCGATGCCCGACCACAGGAACTGCCCCGCGAACCACTTCCGGTCCCGGTCCTTCTTGTGCCCGTACTCGCCGCTCATCGTCCAGGAGGCGAGGTTGTTGTCGTAGGAGGAGGTCTCGCGCCTGCCCGGCGTGTGGTTCTCGCCGGTGTTGAGGTGCTCAGGCTCCTGGTACGAGCCCCGGGTCGAGGTCTCCGAGGAGGACTCGGACTCGAAGAGGAACAGGTGCGGGTACTTGGCGTGCAGGGCGTCGACCGACCTGGCCGTGTTGTAGTTCAGGCCCAGGCCGTCGAGCTTGGCGAGCATGCGGTCGGCCGCGGAACCGGTGGCGGGCACGCCGTGGTACTTGTTCGAGCCGATGACGACCGGGCGGGTGTCGTCGGCGGCCTTGATCGCACCGATGATCCGGTCGGCCATGGCGAGCCCGGCGGTCGAGGTGGAGTCGGGGATCTCGTTGCCGATGGACCACAGCACGACGGCGGGCGAGTTGCGGGCCGCCAGCACCATCTCCGTGGCGTCCTTCTCGCACCACTCGTCGAAGAACCGGCCGTAGTCGTACCTGGTCTTGCCGGTCTTCCAGCAGTCGAAGGCCTCCACCATCATCACGATGCCCAGCTCCTCACAGACCTGGATCATCTGCGGCGAGGGCGGGTTGTGCGAGGTGCGGAAGGCGTTGACGCCCATCGACTTCATGATCGTCATCTGCCGGCGCACCGCGTCCACGCTGATCGCCGCGCCGAGGGCGCCCTGGTCGTGGTGCAGGTCGACGCCCTTGATCTTGGCGGGGGCGCCGTTGAGGGAGAAGCCCTCGTCCGGGTCGAAGCGATAGGTGCGGATGCCGAAGGAGGTCCGGTGCGTGTCGGTGGTGCGGCCGCCGGCGCGGAGTTCGGTGTGCAGGGTGTAGCGGTGGTCCGGGCTCGTGAAGTCCCACAGGAGGGGATCGGCGACGCTCAGTTCGTGGGTCTCGGTGGCCCGCTCGGAGACGGCGACCGTGGTGGACGTACGGGCGACCGTGCGGCCGTCGGGGCCGGTGATCCGGGACAGGACCTCGACGTCGGTGCCGGTGCCGGACTCGTTGAGCACGGTGGTGACGACCCGCACCACGGCCTGTTCGGCACCGACCTCGGGTGTGGTGACGTACGTGCCCCAGCGGGCCACGTGCACGGGCTCGGTGATCACCAGCCGGGCCTCGCGGTAGATGCCGCTGCCCGAGTACCAGCGGCTGCTCGGCAGCTGGTTCTGGACCTTGACCGCGAGGACGTTCGGGGTGCTCCCGTCGGTGTGCACCAGGTCGGTGAGGTCGAGGGCGAAGCCCGTGTAGCCGTAGGGGTGGCGTCCGGCCTCGGTGCCGTTGCAGTAGACGTACGAGTCCATGTAGACGCCGTCGAACTCCACCGAGATCCGCTTGCCGGCGTGGGCGGGCGGCAGGGTGAAGGCGAGCCGGTACCAGCCGAGGCCGCCGGGGAAGAAGCCGGTGCCGCTGGTGGTGCCGTGGTCCGTCGTGGGGGTCTGTTCGATGCTCCAGTCATGGGGTGCGGCCACCTCACGCCAGGCCGAGTCGTCGTATCCCGGCTCGGCGGCCTGTGCGTAAGCGCCGGTCGGGTCGGTGATGCCACCCGGGTTGACCAGCGCGAAGCGCCAGCCGTCGCGCAGCGGGACGGTATGGCGTCCCGGCGCGGCACCGGACGCCGCGGCCGGTGCCGCCGCGGCGTCCGTACCGCCCAGGAGTGCTCCGGCCGCGGGCGCTGCCGTGGCTGCGACCAGAACCGATCTGCGAGTGACCGTCATGGCGGCTCTCCCTCATCAGGGCCCAGAAGTACTCACAACTGATCGTGAACAAACAGATTCTGACGGTCTGCCACACGCGATCGTCAAGGGTGCGGCACCCTGCACCTGCCCCGTCCGGCACTTCGGCCTGAATTCCCCCTTGACCGTGTTCGACGGATCGGCCCGGTCTCCGGGGGTCGGGGTCCACGGGAGTACGCGACGCACTACGCTGGAACGCAAGTGGTGCCACCTGTTCACTGTGAGTGTGCGCTTGGGAGCGGCGACGATGAGCCGGGTCTATCCGTTCGACGATGCGGCGACGGGCCGGGCTGTCATCGACGACGACGGAACGCTGCTGGAGTGGAACGAGGGCGCGCAGCGTCTGCTCGGCCACCCGGCCGACGAGGTCGTGGGCCACCCCGCAACCCAGCTGCTGGCCGGGCAGAACCCCCTGGTCATGCCCTCCGGCGGGCGCTGGGAGGGGACGGTCGGTTTGCGCCACCGGGACGGCCGCACGGTCTCCGTGTGGCTGCTCGCCCACCGCCGGCCACCCGGCGACGGACATCGCGGCGACTGGCTCGTGGTCACCCCGCTGACCGGCCGCGACCCCGGCGCCGAAGACGATCCGCTCGGCCGGGCCGGGCTGATCCAGTCGCCGTGCGCCGTCGCCGTGTACGACGACGCGTTGCGGCTGCGCCGGATGAACCAGGCCATGGCCGAGGTGATCGGCCTGCCCGAGGAGCGCGTGCGGGGCCTCAGGATCGCGGAGATCGACGGCAAGCAGCAGAGCGAGGAGCTGGAGCAGAGCATGCTCCAGGTGCTCACCACGGGCCTGCCGCTGGACATCCCGACCTTCATGCGCGCCGGCCGCGAGGACCGGGCGCACGCCTGGCTGGCCCGGCTGGCGCCGGTCACCGACGCCGAGGGCCGGGTGCGGGGCGTGTGCCTGGCGGCGCACGACGTCACCGACAACTACCGGGCCCGGCAGCGGCTGCAGCTGCTGAACGAGGCCGGCGTGCGCATCGGCTCCACCCTCGACGTCACCCGTACGGCGCAGGAGCTGGCGGACATGTGCGTGCCCGCGCTCGCCGACTTCGTCACCATCGACCTGCTGGACCCGCAGGAGTACGGCGGCGAGCCCCCGGCCCGCATCACGGCCCCGGTGAACCTGCGCCGGGTCGCCCACCAGTCGATCCTGCGGGGCATCCCGGAGGCGGTCGCCAAGCCCGGGCAGACCGAGGTGTACCCGGACTTCTCCCCGCAGGCGGACTCGCTGACCGCCGGCCGCACCATCCGGGCCACGGTGGCCGGGGGCGACATGGCCCAGTGGCTGACCTGGAGCAGCGTGCGCGGCGAGCGGGTGCGGGAGTTCGGCATCCACTCCTCGATGTCCGTGCCGATCCAGGCCCGTGGGCTGACCCTCGGGGTGGCGGTCCTCACCCGGCACCGGCGCCCGGAGCCGTTCACCGACGACGACATGATGCTGGCCGAGGAGATCACCGCCCGGGCCGCCGTCTGCATCGACAACGCGCGCCGCTACTCCCGTGAGCGCGAGACCGCCCTCGCGCTGCAGCGCAGCCTGCTGCCCCGCTCGCTCCCGCGCACGGCCGCCCTGGAGGCCTCCTCCCGTTATCTGCCGGCGGCCCGGGCCGGGGTGGGCGGTGACTGGTTCGACGTGATCCCGCTGTCCGGGATGCGGGTCGCGATGGTCGTCGGGGACGTCGTCGGGCACGGCATCCAGGCCTCGGCCACCATGGGCCGCCTGCGCACCGCCGTCCGCACCCTCGCCGACATCGACCTGGCCCCGGACGAGCTGCTCACCCACCTCGACGACCTGGTGGTCCGGCTGTCGGAGGAGTCCGGCGGCGAGGGAAGCCCCGGCGAGGTCGGCGCCACCTGTCTGTATGCCGTCTACGACCCGGTGTCGCGGCGCTGCACGCTGGCCCGGGCCGGGCATCCGCCACCGGTGGTGCTGATGCCGGGCAGCGAGCCCCACCAGCTGGACCTGCCCGCCGGGCCCCCGCTGGGCCTGGGCGGGCTGCCGTTCGAGTCGGCGGAGGTGGGGCTGCCCGAAGGCACCGTCCTCGCCCTGTACACGGACGGACTGATGGTGTCCCGGGAGCATGCCGGGGACTCCGGCCGGCAGCAGCTGTTCCAGGCGCTGCGGGCCTACGCGGAATCCCTGGACGACACCTGCGACCAGATCCTGCGTGCGCTGCTGCCGCCGGGCGGCACCGCCGACGACGTGGCGCTGCTGCTGGCCCGCACCCGGGGGCTGGCCTCCTCCCAGGTGGCGACCTGGGACATTCCCGCCGATCCGGCGCTGGTCGCACCGATCCGCAAGCAGGTACTGGACCAGTTGGAGCGCTGGTCGCTGAGCGAGATCGGGTTCACGACGGAGCTGGTGGTGAGCGAGCTGGTCACCAACGCCATCCGGTACGGCGCCCACCCGATACGGCTGCGGCTGATCCACGACCCCGTCACGCTGATCGTCGAGGTGTCCGACACCAGCCACACCGCCCCGCACCTCCGGCGCGCCAAGACCTTCGACGAGGGCGGCCGCGGGCTGCTGCTGGTCGCCCAGCTCACCCAGCGCTGGGGCAGCAGACACACCACGGAGGGCAAGACGATCTGGGCGGAACTGTCGCTCCTGGAGGAGGAGCGGTGACCGCTGCTGGAGGACCGGTGACAGCAAATCGGTGACCGGGAATCAGCAGCAGGGGTTCAGTAGCCCCGCAGCCAGGGACGTACCAGTTTGCGGGCCTCGTGCAGCCGGGACTTGAGCGTGCCGAGGGGGATGCCGAGGCGCTCGGCGACCGCGGCGTACTCGAGCTGGCAGATGTCCCGGTAGACCAGGGGCGCGACCAGGTGCGGATGCTCGCGCTCCAGCCGGTCCAGGGCCTCCAGCAGATCGATCCGGGAGCCCGCGATGACGCTGGTGGTGCGCGGGTCGATGTGCTCGGCGGGCTCGATGACCACGGGCTGCTCGGCCGCCCGCCGCTTCAGCTCGCGGTACTTCTGCCGGCAGCAGTTGGCGACGACCGTGTAGAGCCAGGTGCTGAAGCGGCTGCGGCCCTCGAAGGCGGAGATGTGCCGGGCCACCTGGAGCAGCACGTCCTGGGCGGCCTCCTCGGCGTCCTCCCGGCAGGGCAGGAAGCGCCCGCAGCGGCGCACCACCTCGGGCCGCAGCTCGGTCAGCAGCCGGTCCAGGGCCGCTCGGTCGCCCGCCGCGGCACGCCGGGCGAGGTCTTCGGCCGTCACCCCATCCTGCACGTCAGGGTCCCCCTCGAAGTCGATCTCAGGGCAGGCATGATAGTCGTATGCACTCCCTGGAGCGGATCGGCCGCTACCGCCTCGAACGCACCCTGGGCACCGGCGCCTTCGCCACGGTGTGGCTCGCTCACGACGACGAGCTGGACGCCCTGGTGGCGGTGAAGGTCCTCGCCGAGAACTGGGCCCACCGGCTCGACATCCGGGAGCGCTTCCTGTCCGAGGCCCGACTGCTGCGCCGGGCCGGCTCCAGCCGGGTCGTCCAGGTCTACGACATCGGTGAACTGCCGGACGGCAGACCGTACTTCGTGATGCAGTACGCCGACGGCGGCACCCTCGCCGATCTGCTGACGGCCGGCCCGCTGCCGGTGCCCCAGGCGCTCGTGCTGACCGCGCAGGCCGCGCGGAGCGCCGCCGCGCTGCACGAGGCGGGCATCGTGCACCGCGACATCAAGCCGACCAACGTGCTGCTGCACACCGCCCCGGACGGCGAGAGGCGACTGCTGCTGGCCGACCTGGGGCTGGCCAAGAGCCTCGCGCAGGCCTCGGTGCTCACGCTCGCGGCGGGCTCGGCGGGCTATCAGCCGCCGGAACAGGCCGAACCCGGGGAGGGCATCGACGCCCGCGCCGACGTCTACAGCCTGGGCGCGGTGGGCTACGAGCTGGTCACCGGGACCGTGCCCGGGCCGCCGGGGAGGGTGGTACCGCCCCGGCGGCTGCGGCCGGAGCTCGGCGAGGACGTCGAGCGGGCGCTGTTGCGCGCCCTGGAGCCGGACCGGGAGCGGCGCTGGCCGGCAGCGCACGCGTTCGCGGACGAGCTCGAGCGGCTGGCGGCGGCCCCCGGCGTCCGGCACGGCAGGCGGCTCGACGGCGTCCGGGGCCGGCTCGGCACCGGGACGCTGGTGCTGGCCGCGGTGCTCGCCGCCGGGGCCGCCGCCGTCACCGTCACGGTGGTGCTCCACCAGCCGGACACCGCCGAACAGTCCACGGTGAAGGACTCCACCGGCCGGGTCGCCGTGCAGGTGCCGGCCGGCTGGGCCCGGCAGGTGCGCGGGTCCGGCTGGGATCCGCACGCGCTCGGGTTGTCGGCGGGGCACGAGCCGGGCCTGGTGGTCGCCGACGACGTGACGCACTGGTCCGACCTCAAGACCGCGGTCGACGGCGTCTTCCTCGGGGTCAGCGAGCACGGCGACGTCACCGCCCGGGTGAACGCCCTCGCCCACTCCGGCTGCCACGAAACCGGCAGCCGCACCTTCACCGGCGCCCGCTGGCGCGGCCTGATCCGGACCTGGAACGCCTGTCCGGACGGCGGCTCCGTCACCGAGTCCGCACTCCGCCCGGCGGACGGCTCCGCTCAGCCACAGGTGTACATGCAGGTCCGCCAACAGGGTGACGACGACGCGACCGAGGCCATACTCCGCTCCCTGCGGGTCACCTGACACGACGCACGAGGTCGGGCGAGGTCAAATCGGGGAAAAGAACCCTGCGAGTCCCGAACCTTTCCGGCGGCCCGGGCATCGCAGTGTGATGACGGCGCACCCGGCGCCGAAGGCACGCGTGAGCCGCGTGCCGCGAACATCCAGGAGTGTTGAGCGACATGGCGTACTCATCCCGGTCATTGCAGCGCGGGGCCCTGCTCGCGGGCACGGCGGCCGTACTGGGCCTCCTGACCGCCTGCGGCAGCCACGACACCCGCTCGACACCCCAGACGGTGCCGGGCACGGCCGGTCCGGCGACCGAGACCGCGGGCGACTCGCCCTCCTCCGGCACGTCCGCAGCCGCCTCGACACCGGACGGCGGCACGTCGTCCGCCGCCCCTGGCAAGGCCACCTCCTCCGGCACCGGCACCACGACCGAGAGCGGCAGCACCCGGTGCCACACCTCCGAGCTGCGCGCCGCCGTCGGCCGCAACAACCCGGGCGCCGGCCAGGAGAACTTCCCCATCGTGCTCACCAACAAGTCCGCGCGGACCTGCACCGTGCGCGGCTATCCGGGCGCGGCCTTCGTGAACGCCTCCGGCACCCAGCTCGGCCCGGACCCCAAGCGGTCCGGGGGCTCGCCGGTGACGGTGACGCTGCGGCCCGGACAGAGCGCCTGGGCCGGCCTGACCTTCTCCAACCCCGAGATCAGCGGCGCGAAGACGGCCACGCCGGCCACGCTCGTGGTCACCCCGCCGGACGAGCGGGACCCGCTGAAGGTGGCGTGGACGGCCGGAGCGGTCCCGGTGTCCGGGAACTCCTCCTCCGTCTTCCTGACCGTCTTCAACTCCGGTACCGGCGCCTGACCGAAGCCCCTCCGAGAACCCCGCTGTCCGCTCCCGGGCAGCGGGGTTCGTCATGAGCGCGCCACAAGTGTCACAGGACGGCAACACGTCCCGGCCGCCGCGATCTTTCCGCGGGGACCCCTCATCGAACCCGTCGACCGCACAGCGAGAAGGCTCCGCAGGGAGCCGCGACGAGGAAACCGGGGAAGAACATGAGCGGCATTTCACGCAGGCGTGTGCTGACGGCGGGGGCGGCCGCGGGCGCCCTCGGGGCCCTGTCCGCCTGCTCCACCGCCGGCGGGCTGTCCGTCGGCGGGAAGGACCCGGCGTACGGCAAGGGCACCAAGCAGGCCCGGCCGGCCAAGCCCATCGGCGACGGGTCCACCGCCGACACCGGCGCGCAGCCGCACCAGCCGAAGCCGGTCCGGCTGCAGCCGGGCCAGAAGCCGCCGCAGTTCGTGGTGTTCTCCTGGGACGGCGCCGGCGAGCTGAGCAACAAGCTGTTCTCCCGGTTCCGCAAGGTCGCGTCCGACCACGGCGCCAAAATGACCTTCTTCCTCAGCGGCATCTACACGCTGCCGGAGGCCAAGAAGGACCTGTACCGTCCGCCGCAGCACGCGGTCGGCGCCTCCGACATCGGTTACCTCGCCGACCGGCACATCCACGCCACCATTCAGCAGGTGCGGGCCGCCTGGCTGGAGGGCCACGAGATCGGCACCCACTTCAACGGGCACTTCTGCGGCGCGACCGGGGTGCGCAACTGGTCGTCCGCCGAGTGGCGCAGCGAGATCGAGCAGGCGATCGGCTTCGTCACCAAGTGGAAGACGAACACCGGCTTCTCCGACCTCGAACCGCTGCCCTTCGACTACCGCAAGGAGCTGATCGGCGGCCGCACCCCCTGCCTGGAGGGCCAGACCAACCTGCTGCCCACCGCGGCCGCGCTCGGCTGGAAGTACGACGCCAGCTCCCCGGGCGGGCTGCAGATCTGGCCGGGCAAGGTGCAGGGCGGCCGGATCTGGGACTTCCCGCTGCAGTCCATACCCTTCGCCGGCCACTCCTTCCAGGTGCTGTCGATGGACTACAACATGATGTTCAACCAGTCCGGCGGGAACCCCCTGGGCGATCGCGCGCAGTTCGACGCCTGGCGCACCCAGGCCCGGGACACCTACCTGGCCGGGTTCCGGCGCGCGTACGAGACCAACCGCGCCCCCTTCTTCATCGGCAACCACTTCGAGCGCTGGAACGGCGGCATCTACATGGACGCCGTCGAGGAGGCGATCGGCCGGATGGCCGAGCACGACGAGGTCCGGTTCGTGTCCTTCAAGCAGCTCGTGGCCTGGCTGGAGGCGCAGGACCCGGCGGTACTGCGCAAACTGCGCACGCTGTCACCGGGTCAGGCCCCGGTGGGCGGCTGGGAGGAGTTCCTGGGCGCGGCGGGCACCCGCTCGTCGTAGTCGTGCTCCGGCGTTTGCTTTCATGGGCGGGCACCATCCGATCGATCCCGAGGACCCGCCCTGAACACCCCGCTCGCCGAAGCCCTGTCCGCCGTGCTGCTCGCCGCCGTGCTCGCCTGGGCGGTGGTACGGCCCTTCGGGTGGCCGGAGGCGGTGCTGGCCGTCCCGGCCGCCGGGATCGCGATCGCCACCGGGGCGATCTCGCTGGACCACGCCCGGGCCGAGGCAGAACGGCTCGGGCCGGTGGTGGGATTCCTGGCGGCCGTGCTGGTACTCGCCCATTTCTGCGATGTGGAGGGGCTGTTCCAGGCGTGCGGGGCGTGGATGGCGCGCTGGGCGGCGGGCCGACCGGTGCGCCTGCTGACGGCGGTGTTCGCGCTGGCGTCGGCGATCACTGCGGTGCTCAGCCTGGACGCCACGATCGTGCTGCTCACCCCGGTCGTCTTCGCGACGGCCGCGCGCACGGGCGTCCGGCCGAAGCCGCACGTGTACGCCTGCACGCATCTGTCGAACACGGCGTCGCTGCTGCTGCCCGTCTCCAACCTGACGAACCTGCTCGCCTTCGCGGCGAGCGGGCTGGCCTTCACCCGGTTCGCGGTGCTGATGGCGCTGCCGTGGCTGGTGGCGATCGGCGCCGAGTACCTGGTGTTCCGGCGGTTCTTCGCCCGTGACCTCACCGCGGCGGCCCCGGTGGGCCGGGACACCGGTGAGGCGCCGCGGCTGCCGCTGTTCGCGCTGGTGACCGTGGGCTGCACGCTGGCGGGGTTCGTGGTGGCGTCGGCGTTCGGGGTGGACCCCGCGTGGGTGGCCGCCGCGGGGGCGCTGGTGCTGGCCGGGCGGGCGCTGGTGCGGGGGAAGGCGACTCCTGTCACCGTCGTCCGTGCGGCGGCGCCGGGCTTCCTGGCGTTCGTGCTGGCGCTGGGCATCGTGGTGCGCGCGGTCGTCGACAACGGGCTCGCGGACGCGCTCGGGCACATCCTGCCCGGCGGCACGGGGCTGCCCGCGCTGCTCGGGACCGCCGCGCTGGCCGCCGTCCTCGCGAACCTCATCAACAACCTGCCCGCGGTGCTGGTATTGCTGCCGCTCGCCGCTCCCGCCGGTTCCGGCGCGGTGCTCGCGGTACTGCTCGGGGTGAACATCGGCCCGAACCTGACCTATGCCGGGTCGCTCGCCACCCTGCTGTGGCGGCGGATCGTGCACCAGCACGAGCACGGGGTGGACCTCCGGGAGTTCACCCGGCTCGGCCTGATCACCGTGCCCTCCGCGCTGGCCGTGTCGGTGGTGGCATTGTGGGGGTCGCTGCAGATTCTCTGAGGGGTTCCGAGAGCCGAGGGAGGCCGGCCTGATGCGTGTGATCGTCTGGCTCGTCGAGGGCACCTGGCCCGCCTGCGTGGACGCCGTACGCACCCACGCCCCGAACGCCTCCGAGGTGGTGCTGCTGCATGTCACCGGTCCGGACGTGCCCGGGGTGGCGCACGGTGCGTACGCCGGGCTGCTCGGCCGGGGTCATCCCGAACGCGACCCGGGCAACCGTCTGGAGGCGCTCGGCGGCAGCTCGGCGGCCGAACTCCTGACTGCGGCGGCCGAGCGGCTGGGGCGTCCGTGTACCCGCGAGGAGCGGACCGGGCGGGTCGAGCGGGAGGTGGTGGCCGCGGCCGAAGGGGCCGATCTGCTGGTGCTGGCCCGGGACGGCGACCGTTCCCGGCTCGGGCCGCACAGTCTGGGCCCGGCCGTCCGGTTCGCCGTCGACCACGCACCCTGCCCGGTGCTGCTGGTGTGGCCCGAACCGGCCCCGGACCTCGGGACGATCCCTCCCCCGCCGCCGCACCACCACTGAGCCACACCGCGGGCCGGGCCCGGCCCGGCCGGGCGACGCTCAGCGATGGTGTCCCCCCGTACCGCCGCCGTAGCCACCGCCGTTGTAGCCGCCGCCACCGCCCCAGTCGCAGTAGTCCGGGTAGACCGAGCAGTAGTCGCGCGTGGGGGAACCCGACGGCGCGGGGCTGGACTTGGACGCGGTCGGGGTGGGGGTCGGGGACGGGGTCTTCGAGGCCTTGGGGGTGGCCTTGACCGGCGGGGACGGCGCGGTGGTGTTGTCGGTGTCCCAGTTGACGACTTCCATCTGCAGGTCCGGCTTGGCGGTGTCGACGGTCCAGCGCTGGGCCGAGTCCGCGGCGCGGTTCTTGAGAACGAGGGCGCCGGAGCCGTCGGTCGCGGCGGGGGTCAGCGCCAGGTCCTGGTCCGAGCGGGGCACCAGGGCGCCCTGGAGCGTGAAGTCGTAGCGGATGTCCTTGGCGGCCTCACCGGTGACCGAGCAGGGGGCGAGCCGCACCGAGTAGCCGAGGTGGGAGTCCAGGCACAGGTCCGGGGCGGAGGCGTTGCGCAGCAGCCCGTCGGTCTCGTACGACCACTGCTGGCTCGCCTCCGAGGAGCAGGCGGTGAGTTCGGTCTCCGCGCCCTTGACCGCCTCCTTGCCGACGACGCCCACGCACAGCCCCGAGGCGAGGTTGTGCAGCCGACCGCGCAGCGCGCCCTTGCTGGTGCCGCTCGAACCGGCCCAGGACGGACCCGGTGTGGCCGAGTCCTTGCCCGGCGCCCGGGAGGGCGTGCCGCCGGGAGCCGGGGCCGGATCGTCGCCGGAGCCGAGCACCGACCACAGGACCAGGGGGAGGATGACCAGGCCGCTGACCGTGACGACGGCCAGGGCGAGATTGCGGCGCCGGACGCGGCGGGCCGCCCGGTGCGCGGAACGGCGGGAGCGGCCGGGCGTGGCGGCAGGGGCGGGGGTGGCGGGCGCGGGTGCCATGGGAGTGAAGGCCTCGCCGCCCAGGGGAGGGGCGAGGGCCGGTACCGGGTCCGGGGCCGGGGCGCTGGTCTCCTCGGTGCGGGCCGCCCGGGACTCCACGTAGGCGTGGGAGCCCCAGCCGAGGACGGCCTCGGCGAGTGCGAGGCCGAGTCCCGTGTTGAACTGGGCCAGCTGGTCGGCGGTCTGACTGCAGTGCCGGCAGCCGGCCAGGTGCTGCTGCAGATCCGGGTCGACGTCGACGCCGCCCCGGCGGAACGTCACGTCGAGCATGCGCAGGTAGCGCCGGCACTCCGCCTCGGGGGCGAGTTCACGGTGGGCCTGGAGGCATTCCTCGCGCAGCCGTTCGCGGGCGCGGCGCAGTTCGACCCGGGTCTCCTCCTCGTCCAGGCCGAGCAGCGCCGCGGGAACGGCGAAGGGTTCGGCCTCGACCTCTATGTGCCACAGCACCGCGCGGGCGGACTGGGGCAGCCGCTGGAACGCGCGCGACAGCAGGCGCCGGCCGGACGGCGGGAGCAGCCGGGCGGCCGCGCGCTCCCCGCTGCCGGTGCCCGGCCGCAGGGCGGGATGGAGGAGTTCCTGGCGGCCGTCGCCGTCCCATTCGGCCGCGATCCGGCGGACGGTGACCAGCAGGTGCGGGCGCCACGCGGCGGACGGGCCCGCCTGGCGGAGCGACTCGCCGAACAGCCGGGTGAAGGCGGCTGTGGTGAGCATGCCCGCGGCGCGCGGTCCGTCGGTGCACAACCGGGCGTAGGCGAAGGCCGCTTCCCAGTGCCGGTCCAGGAGTTCACCCACCGGGTGGAGCGCGGGTGTCGTTCCCGTCCACTTCTTCAGTTCGGCGCTCAGTTGCTCGTCCGAGGCATCGAACCGGCGGGCGGTTGGGGCGGAATCCGACCGGCCTGCGTCATTCACGGCTGCGTTCCTCCGGGCGCGACACGGGAATTAGTCCATACCAAAGAGTACGGAATGGGATTCGGCATCCCGAACGTCCGCCTGGGCAGCTCTTTTGAAGCGTGGGGGGCGTACGGGAGCGGCCTGGCACATGCAGCAGGAAATGTAATTGCCTGCACGTCGACAGCGCACACTTTTGCACAGGCCGACGCCATTGAACAAGAGATCTCTCACTTTTAAACATTGCGTCGACAAGCGGCTCTTTGACTGTTTGTCAATGAAAGCCTTTGCCGTGCATTACCGCCGGTCCCCCGCACGATAGGCCCCGGGCGGCACTCCGTAACGCTCGCGGAAGACGCGGCTGAAATGGAAGGGGCTCGGGAATCCGGAGGCCGCCGCCACCCGCTCCACCGTCAGATCGGTGGCCTCCAGCAGCCGGGCCGCGTGCCGCAGCCGGGCCTCACGCAGGGCGCGCATGGGCGGCCTGCCGGTCCGCAGGGTGAACAGGTGGGCGAACCGGGACGGGGAGAGCGCCACGCTCTCGGCGAGCGAGGCGACGGTGTGCGGGGCGCCCGGATCGGCGGCGATCAGCTCCTCGGCCTGTCGCACGCGGGTGTCGTCGCCCGGCTCGGGTGCCGGCTCGCGGGCGCCCGAGGCGGCGAGCAGCACGACCTCCTCCAGCGCGCACAGGGCCAGCTCCCGCGCCAGGCTGCCGTGGGCCACGGCCACCGGGTCCTCCCCCTCGGGCGGTGTGCCCGGCGCGGGCCGGTGGGCGTCGGCGAGCATCCGGCCGAACGCGGCATCGATGCGACCGTGCAGGGGCGCGGGGACAGGCGCGACGACATACAGGCCGTCGGCCACGGCGTACGGGCCGAGCCAGGGCGCCCAGGACGGGCGGGCCTGGCAGTGCACCCACCAGAAGCGCCAGTGCGGAGCGCCGGGCGCCACGGCATAGCGGTGGGCCACCCCCGGGGCGAGCACCACCAGATGCCCGGCGACCGACTCGGCGCGGGCGCCGCCCTGCCGGATCGTGCCGCGCCCGCCCGTGGTGAAGGTGAACAGCCAGCTGTCCGACCCCTGCGGCCGGTTGACGCCGTACCCCGGCCCCTGGTCGTAGCGACCGGTCACCACCAGGCCCGGCGGCGGGGACCGGTCGCCGGCAGCAGTTCCGGGCAGTCCGTCGGCATGCATGGGCATCCTCCGCGAACGCGCGTCGGCCTAGCGTGGCAGGCAAGTGGCCACCGGACGAGGAGCGGACACATGACAGCCACAGGCATCGGCGGCATCCTGCCCGACGCACTCCGGCAGCAGTTCGAGGAGTCGGGATTCACCGTCGTACGCGAGCTGTTCGGGTACGACGAGATCGAGCGGCTGCGCGACGGCTTCGCGGCGCTGCCGGCGGCCGGGCCGGTGCCCGGGCACTTCGAGCCGCGGCCCGCGGACCCCGACCCGCTGCGCAGGCATCCCCGGGTGATGCAGCCGCACGAGTTCAGCGCGCAGGCACGGGAGTTCCTGCTGGACACCCGGCTGCGGGCGGTGCTGGAGGCGCTGTTCGGCGAGGAGGTGCTGGCCGCGCAGAGCATGTTCTACTTCAAGCCGCCGGGCGCCCGGGGCCAGGCGCTGCACCAGGACAACTTCTATCTGCGGGTCGAGCCGGGCACCTGTGTGGCCGCGTGGGTGGCCTGCGATGTCATCGACCGGGACAACGGCGGCCTCGAAGTCGTCCCGGGCACGCACCGGATGGACCTGTTCTGTCCCGAAGTGGCGGACGAGGAGCTGTCCTTCGCCCGCGAGTACGTCCCGCCGCCGCCCGGTCTGACTCCGGTGCCCGTGGACCTGGCGCCGGGCGACGTGCTGTTCTTCAACGGCAGCCTGGTGCACGGATCGGGGCCCAACCGCAGCGCCGACCGCTTCCGGCGCTCCTTCATCGGGCATTACGTGGGCCGTTCGGCCGAGCGCATCGGCGGCTACTACCGGACGCTGGCCATGTCCGGTGCGCGGGTCCCGCTGCCGGAGAGCGAGGGTGCGGGTCCGTGCGGCACGGAGTTCGCACCGCACGGACCCCATTGAGGTGCGACGGAGCCGAGGATCAGTGGCCGCTGATCGCGCGCGGGGTGTAGGCCTCCTCCAGCTCCTCGATCTCCTTGTCGCTCAGTACCAGTTCGACGGCGGCCACCGCGTCCTCGATGTGCTGCGGCTTGGCCGCGCCGACGATCGGTGCCGCGACCGTGTCCTGGTGCAGCAGCCAGGCGAGGGCGACCTGTGCGCGCGGGACACCGCGGTCGGTGGCGATACGGGTGACCGCCTCGACGATCGAGCGGTCGCTCTCCAGGTAGAGGCGGCTGCCGAAGTTGTCCTGGGCGCTGCGCTCGGTGACGGTGCCCCAGTCGCGGGTGAGCCGGCCGCGGGCGAGCGGGCTCCAGGGCAGCACGCCCACCCCCTGGTCCGCACAGAGCGGCAGCATCTCCCGCTCCTCCTCGCGGTACAGCAGGTTGTAGTGGTTCTGCATGGACACGAACTTGGTCCAGCCGTGCCGCTCGGCCGTGTACTGGGCCTTGGAGAACTCCCAGGCGTACATCGAACTCGCCCCGATGTAGCGCACCTTGCCCGCCTTGACCACGTCGTGCAGCGCCTCCATCGTCTCCTCGATCGGAGCGACGTGGTCGTAGCGGTGGATCTGGTAGAGGTCGACGTAGTCGGTGCCGAGGCGGCGCAGGCTGTGGTCGAGCTCGGACATGATGGCCTTGCGGGACAGGCCGCCCCCGTTGGGGCCCGGCCGCATCCGGCCGTGCACCTTGGTGGCCAGCACGATCTCGTCGCGGTCGGCGAACTCGCGCAGGACCTTGCCGACGATCTCCTCGCTGGTGCCGTCGGAGTAGACGTTGGCGGTGTCGAAGAAGTTGACGCCCGCCTCCAGCGCCTGCCGGATCAGCGGCCGGGACGCCTCCTCGTCGAGGGTCCACTCGTGGACACCGCGGTCGGGCAGGCCGTAGGTCATGCAGCCCAGACAGATCCGCGACACGTCCAGGCCCGTAGAACCGAGCTTCACGTACTGCATCGTCACTGCTCCTGCCTTCCGGGGCGATGGTCACTCAGGAGCGTACGGCGTGCTCCGGCGCCGGCTTGACTGCGACGTCGCGCGGACGATTGGATCCTGACACGTGATCAATGGAGCGGGCGTGCCCGCCAAAGGCCTCTCCCGTGTCTCAGGCCCCGGGACGACCATCAGCACCGCACTGCTCGCCCTGGCCGTCGCGGTGTCCGCGCTGACGGGTTGTGACTCGGGCAGCACACCCGAGAAGCAGTCGCAGAAGCCCGCGGCCGTACGCCTGCCGCCGCGCCACGCCGGCTTCGACTACCAGATCGGCGGCGCCTATCCCCCGCCCGCCGGTGTCCGGATCGTCAGCCGCGACCGGTCCGACTCCCCGGCGCCGGGCCTGTACAACATCTGCTACGTCAACGCCTTCCAGGCCCAGCCGGAGGAACGCTCCTCCTGGCCCGCCGACCTGCTGCTGCGGGACGCCCGCGGCAAGGTCGTCATCGACGAGGACTGGAACGAGCCGCTGCTCGACCTGCGCACCCCGGCCAAGCGCAAGCGCGTGGCGGAGCGGGTCGACCAGTGGATCGACAGCTGTGCGAAGAAGGGCTACGACGCCGTCGAGCCCGACAACTACGACAGCTACACCCGCTCCCGCCACCTGCTCACGACCGCCGACGCGACCGCGTTCATGCGCCTGGTCTCCCGGCACGCGCACGACCGGAACCTGGCCGTCGGGCAGAAGAACACCGCCGAACTGGCCGGGCAGCGACGGCAGGCCGGGCTGGACTTCGCGGTCGCGGAGGAGTGCGGGCAGTACGACGAGTGCGAGGTGTACGCCAAGGCGTTCGACGACCGCGTGGTGGACATCGAGTACACCGACAGCGGCTTGCGCAGGGCCCTCGCCCGCTGGGGCGACCGGCTGAGCATCGTCCGCCGGGACGTGGACGTCTCCACACCGGGCAAGCCGGAATACGTCCGAAAGGTGCGGTGACGCGCCGGAGCGGCCCTGCCGTCCCTCAGGGCCGCTCCAGCAGGTCCAGCGCGCTCTCCCAGGGGAACTCGGGCCGCCCGCCGCCCGCCTCGGGCATGCCGGAGTACGGCTCGCCGAAGCGCACGCCCATCCCGCGCAGCCGGATCAGGCTGTCCTGGTAGGCGGGATGGGCGGCCAACGCGTCCGCCACGCAGGGCAGGACAGCGATCGGCACACCCAGCCCGGCGGCCTCGCACAGGGTGCCGACGGCGAGGGTGTCGGCCAGTCCGGCCGCCCACTTGTTGACGGTGTTGAAGGTGGCGGGGGCCACCACCACGGCGTCCGGCGACGGGAACGGGCGCGGGTCGGCCGGGGAGCGCCAGGCGGACCGTATCGGCCGGCCCGTCTGTGCCTCGACGGCGGCGGTGTCGAAGAAACCGCCCATGGCGACCGGTGTGGCGATGACCCCGACCTCCCAGCTCCGCTCCTGGGCGGCGGTGATCAGCTTGCTGACGCCGGTGGCGATCCCGGCCGCGCAGACGACGACGTAGAGGAAGGGCTTCGGGTCCTGTGCGGTCATCCGGGCACCCTACTGAAGCGGGAAGGTCTGCCCCCGCTCGGCCTCGGGCCGCGGTCCGTGGATGCGCCGCTGGTCCTCCTCGATGCGGAGGTCGTTGATGCTCGCCTCCCGCCGGGTCATCAGACCGTGCTCGTCGAACTCCCAGAGTTCGTTGCCGTAGGCGCGCCACCACTGCCCGTCGGCGTCCCGGCACTCGTACTGGAAGCGGACGGCGATGCGGTTGCCGTCGAAGGCCCACAGGTCCTTGCGCAGCGCGTAGTCCCGCTCGCGCCGCCACTTGGCGGCGAGGAACTCGACGATCGCGGCGCGGCCGGTGACGAAGGTGTCGCGGTTGCGCCAGACGGAGTCCTCCGAGTAGGCGAGCGCCACCTTGTGCGGGTCGCAGGTGTTCCAGGCGTCCTCGGCGGCCTGGACCTTCTGCACGGCGGTCTCGTGGGTGAAGGGAGGCAGGGGCGGGCGGTCGGTCATGGTGACTCCTCGGCTCGTACGGGTTGCACGACACCGGAGAACGAGCGTTCTCCGTATGGACTGCTACCGTAGGAGAACGCACGTTCTCTCGTCAAGGAGTGAGGTCGCACATGGACAGCGCGGTCGCCCGGGACCAGGCGCTCGACGCCGCGGAGGAGCTGTTCTACGCCCGGGGCATCCAGTCCGTGGGCATGGACGAGCTGCGCGGCGCCTCGGGCGTGTCGCTCAAGCGCCTCTACCAGCTGTTCCCCACCAAGGAGCAACTCGTCGAGGCCTATCTGGCCCGGCGGGACGAGCGCTGGCGCGGGCGGCTCGCCGAGCACGTGACAGGGCAGCCGGACCCGCGGGAGCGGATCCCGGCCGTCTTCGACTGGCTGGAAGGGTGGTTCGGCGAGGACGGCTTCCGTGGCTGCGCCTGGATCAACGCGTACGGCGAACTGGGCGCCACGTCGGCCCGGGTGGCCGAGCAGGTGCGCGCGCACAAGGAGGCGTTCCGGGGCTACCTCGCCTCGCTCGTGACGGACGCGGGACTGCCCGCCGCACTGACCGGCCCACTGTTCCTGCTGGCCGAGGGCGCCATGGTCACGGCGGGCGTCACCGGCAGTACCCGGCCCGCGGCCGAGGCCCGCGAGGCGGCCCGGGTGCTGGTGGCGGCCGCCGCCTAGGTGTATTGACCTGAAGCGTTGTTCACGCGGCTGATCGGTGGGTGGCCGCCGAGTGCGGTGTGGCAGCGGTGGTGGTTGTAGGTGTGCAGGA
>NZ_JBITSQ010000025.1:0-117530 GCF_044541035.1 Streptomyces sp. NPDC085866 | reverse complement strand
ATCATCCGCGACCTCGACCTGCTCCGCCCGATCTACTCCCAGACGGCGGCGTACGGCCACTTCGGCCGTGAGCTGCCCGACTTCACCTGGGAGCGCACGGACCGCGTGGACGCCCTGCGCAAGGCCGCCGGGCTGTAAGCCCGCACAGCTCTCTCGTCGAGGCCCGGTCTCCCCTCGGGGGGCCGGGCCTCGACGTGTGTGCCGTCAGTCGGCGGGCGCCAGCCGGATCCGGCGCAGCACCCGGTCGATCTCCACGATCGTGACCATCAGCTCCTGCCCCTCGCGCACGGCCCGTCCGCCCAGGTCCGACTCATGGACCAGACCCTCCGCGGCCTCGCCGACCCGGACGAAGACGCCGAAAGGGATCACCTTGGTGACCGGTCCTGTCACGACGTCCCCCGTGCCCGCGGCGAGTCCGTCCCAGGGGTCTTCCTGGAGGGCCCTGAGCGAGACGACCACTTCTCCCTGGTACGTGTCGGTGCCGAGCACCTCGCCGGTGACCCGCCGTCCAGGCCGGACCACGTCCTCCGGGTGATCGATGCGCGACCAGGTCAGGTCGGGGACGCGGACGAAGCCCGTCCCCGGATAGGCGGGGTGCGCGGGCTCCCCGTCCAGCCGGACGAAGACCCCGAAGTTGTGCACGGCGGCCACCGTGCCGGTGACGAGGTCTCCGCGCCGCGTACTGCGCAGATACCGGTACAGGGCCTCGTCCTCGCACGCCTTGGCGGAGAGCGTGACCTGGCCGCTCCGCTCGTTGACGCCGAACACCTCGGCGGTGATCCGCTGCCCGAGCGACACCACCTCACTGGGGTCCTCGAACACGGCCCACGAGAGCAGATGCCGAGGGATGCATCCGGTCGGCGCCGACGGATCATCCCCGTCGAGCTGTACGAGCACGTCACCCCGCTCGCCGAAGCCGGCCACCGTGCCGGTCCTGACCTCCCCGTCGGGGCAGGCTGCGAGGCGTTCACGGAGTCGTTCGAGCGGGTCGGGAGCGGGTTCGGTCATGGCCGCGAGCCTAGGCACGGGCGTCCGTTGTCGGTGCCGTTTGGTAAGAATGCAAGCGTGAGCAGCGAGAACGGGTCGGGGGACGGCGGGGGCGCAGGGGCGCCGCCGGAGCAGCTCGCGTTCATCCGGGAGAGTGTGCGGGGGGCCAAGGTGCCCCGGGCCAAGCCGCGGACGTGGCGGGGGGCAGCACTGGCCAAGGAACTGCCCGTCGCGCGGGTGCTCGTGGACAAGGGCGTGCTGCATCTCGACCGGTACTTCGACTACGCCGTGCCGGAGGAATTGGACGCCGAGGCGCAGCCCGGGGTGCGGGTTCGGGTGCGGTTCGGGGCCGGGCGGCATCGGGTGCGCGAGGGGCGTCGCGAGGGCGGCGGCCTCATCGACGGGTTTCTCATCGAGAGGCTGGCCGAGTCCGAGTACTCCGGGCCGCTGGCCGCCCTTGCCCAGGTCGTGTCGCCCGAGCCCGTGCTGAGCGAAGAGCTGCTGGGGCTCGCGCGGGCCGTCGCCGACCGGTATGCGGGGAGCCTCGCCGATGTGCTCCAGCTGGCCGTGCCGCCGCGCAGCGCGCGGGCCGAGCACCGGCCGTCGCCCGCGCCCCTGCCACCGCCGGCCGCGCCCGACACCGGGTCGTGGGCGCGGTACGAGCACGGGGGTGCCTTTCTGGAGTCGCTGGCCTCCGGGGGAGCGCCGAGGGCGGTGTGGAACGCGCTGCCGGGTCCGCTGTGGAGCGAGGAGCTGGCCCGGGCCGTCGCCGCGACGCTCGCCTCGGGACGCGGCGCGCTCGTCGTCGTACCGGACGGCCGGGCCGCCGCGCGGGTCGACGCCGCGCTGACCGCACTGCTCGGCGAGGGCCGGCACGCGCTGCTCACCGCCGACGCCGGGCCCGAGAAGCGGTACGCGCAGTGGCTGGCGGTGCGGCGGGGGAGCGTGCGGGCCGTGGTCGGGACGCGGGCGGCCATGTTCGCTCCCGTGCGGGATCTCGGACTCGTCGCCATCTGGGACGACGGGGACGACAGCCACAGCGAGCTGCACGCTCCCCAGCCGCATGCGAGGGACGTGCTGCTGCTGCGGGCGGCGCTGGACAAGTGTGCCTTTCTGCTGGGCGGTTGGAGCTGCACCGTCGAGGCCGCGCAGCTCGTGGAGAGCGGGTGGGCGCGGCCGTTGGTCGCCGGGCGTGAGCAGGTACGGCGGTCCGCGCCCCTGGTGCGGACCGTCGGGGACGACGACCTCGCGCGTGACGAGGCCGCCCGCGCCGCCCGGTTGCCCACCCTGGCCTGGCAGGTGGTCCGGGAGGGGCTGCGGCACGGACCGGTGCTGGTCCAGGTGCCCCGGCGGGGGTACGTGCCGCGTATGGCCTGTGCCCAGTGCCGGGCGCCCGCCCGCTGCCGGCACTGTTCCGGGCCGCTGGAGGCGCAGGACGCCGGAGCGCTGCGGTGCGGCTGGTGCGGGCGCGAGGAGGCGGCCTGGCACTGCCCCGAGTGCGGGGGCTTCCGGCTGCGCGCCCAGGTGGTCGGGGCGCGGCGGACCGCCGAGGAGCTGGGGCGGGCCTTTCCCGCCGTACCAGTGCGTACGTCGGGGCGTGAGCATGTGCTGGACACCGTGCCGGGCACACCGGCGCTGGTCGTGAGCACCCCGGGAGCCGAGCCGGTCGCCGAGGGCGGTTACGCGGCCGCCCTGCTGCTGGATGGCTGGGCCATGCTCGGGCGGCCCGACCTGCGGGCCGGCGAGGACGCGCTGCGCCGGTGGATCGCGGCCGGGGCGCTCGTACGGCCGCAGGGGGAGCGGGGGACCGTCGTCGTCGTGGCCGAGCCGACCCTGCGGCCCGTGCAGGCGCTGGTGCGGTGGGATCCCGTGGGGCATGCGGTGCGGGAGCTGGCGGAGCGGGCCGAACTGGGGTTCCCGCCGGTGTCCCGGATGGCGGCCGTGTCGGGCCGGGCAGAGGCTGTCGCCGAGTTCCTGCGCGCGGTCGAACTGCCGTCGGACGCGGAGGTGTTGGGTCCGGTTCCGGTGCCGCCCTCGCTCCCCGGGCGACAGCGCAGGCCCGGGGCGCCGCCGCCCGGTGAGGACTGGGAGCGGGTGCTGGTGCGGGTGCCGCCGGGGAGCGGGGCCGCGCTGGCCGCCGCCCTGAAGACGGCTCAGGCCGCGCGGATGGCGCGGGGCGGCGGGGAAGCGGTGCGAGTGCGGATCGATCCGCCGGACATCGGGTGACCGTGCCGACGGGGGCGCTGCGGCCCGGCATACGGCTGCCCTCCCGGAGGTCGCCCGGGAGGGCAGGGTGTGGGCGTCGGCCGTCGCGTCAACCGTTGCGCGGGCCGGGGAAGGCCGTCGGCCTGGCGTCGTCGCGCAGCGTCGGGCTGCCCGCGGTCGGCTGGGTCGGCATGGAGCGGGCCGCGGGCACCGTCGGCACCGTGGGCAGGCTGGGCAGGCTGGGCAGGCTGGGCAGGCCCGCACTGACGTCGAGCGTGCGGGTGCCGGACGGCTCCGTCGACCGCTCCGTCTCGGCCGCCGCCTGGGCCGCGGCGCGGCGGGCGCCGTAACGGCGGTGCACCGCCTGCTTGGTGACCCCGAGCGCAGAGCCCACCGCGTCCCAGGAGAAGCCGAGCGAGCGGTCGAAGTCCACGGCGGCCGTGACCAGGGTTTCGACACTGTCCCGGAGTTCCTGGGCGAGGCGGACCGTCGGGGCGGGGGCGCGTCCGTAGACGACGAAGCCCGTGGAAGGGCCGGAGCGGCGCGGGCGGTAGACGTTGCCCAACTGGGCGGTCAGCGTGCGCAGTGCGTCCACCTGCCGGCGGACCCGCTCGATGTCCCGCACCAGCAAGTGCAGGCTGGCCCGGGCCTGGGCGTCGTGGGTTGCGTGGTCGGCCATGAACAAGCCTCTCGAACCGGCGTTGAAAGGAATTGGGCCGCCAAAGCGGCCCGATGTGGTCAACTCTTTCTTGACCAACGCGTTTGCGCTCCGCTGGTCACGGGGTGGGGGCGTACAGGCATATGCGTACGCCTGTCTCCCACCCGCGCACCCCCGGTTTCCAGTTGGCGGAGACGCAGGCAACCTGTAGGGACGCTCGGCGCCGACGGGTTTCCGTCCGTGGTCGGCAGCTCCTCGTCGTAGACGTCGTCATAGACTTGTGCGTTGCCCGTCCGATCCCGCCCGAGAGGCCCCAACCCACCCATGAAGCTCGTCTTCGCCGGTACCCCCGAGGTCGCCGTTCCCGCTCTGGACGCTCTCATCGCCTCCGGGCGGCACGAGGTGGCCGCCGTCGTCACGCGGCCCGACGCGCCGGCCGGGCGGGGGCGCAGGCTGGTCGCGTCGCCCGTGGCCGAACGGGCGGAAGAGGCCGGGATCGAGGTGCTGAAGCCGGTCAGGCCCAGGGACCCGGGGTTCCTGGAGCGGCTGAAGGAGATCGGCCCGGACTGCTGCCCCGTCGTCGCCTACGGCGCCCTGCTGCCCAAGGTGGCTCTGGACATCCCGGCGCAGGGCTGGGTCAACCTGCACTTCTCGCTGCTGCCCGCCTGGCGCGGGGCAGCCCCCGTGCAGCACTCCCTCATGGCGGGCGACGAGATCACGGGTGCCTCCACCTTCCTCATCGAGGAGGGGCTCGACTCGGGTCCGGTGTACGGCACCGTCACCGAGGAGATCCGGGCCACCGACACCAGCGGGGACCTGCTCACCCGGCTCGCCTTCGCGGGTGCCGGGCTGCTCGCCGCGACCATGGACGGGATCGAGGACGGCACGCTGAAGGCCGTACCGCAGCCGGGGGAGGGCATCACCCTCGCGCCGAAGATCACCGTCGAGGACGCCCAGGTGGACTGGGCCACGCCCGCGCTGCGGGTCGACCGGGTGGTGCGCGGCTGCACGCCGGCGCCCGGCGCCTGGACCACCTTCCGCGCCGAGCGGCTCAAGCTCATCCAGGTCACGCCGGTGCCCGAGCGCACCGACCTCGCCCCGGGGCAGCTCGCGGTCGGCAAGAACAGCGTGCACGTGGGCACCGGGTCGTACGCCGTCGAGCTGCTGTGGGTGCAGGCGCAGGGCAAGAAGCCGATGCGGGCCGCCGACTGGGCGCGCGGGGTGCGCATCGCCGAGGGCGAGCGGCTCGGGAGCTGAGGCCCGCGCACCTGAGCCGGGGCCCGGAAGGCGGGGGTGGCGGTGTCCCGACGTACGCTGGGAATCGCACCCCCTTCTTCACATCCGGAGCACCTTTTTCGTGAGCGAGCAGTCCCGGCGGCCGCGCAGGCCGGCCAAGCCCTACCGTCGTCCCCAGAAGGACCCCGTCCGCATGCTCGCCTTCGAGGCGCTGCGCGCGGTGGACGAGCGGGACGCCTATGCCAACCTCGTGCTGCCGCCGCTGCTGCGCAAGGCACGGGAGAAGGGCGACTTCGACGCGCGGGACGCCGCCCTCGCCACCGAGCTGGTGTACGGGACGCTGCGCCGGCAGGGGACGTACGACGCCGTGATCGCCGCGTGCGTCGACCGGCCGTTGCGGGAGGTCGACCCGCCGGTGCTCGACGTGCTGAGCCTCGGTGCCCACCAGCTGCTCGGGACGCGGATTCCCACGCACGCGGCCGTGTCCGCCTCCGTGGAGCTGGCGCGGGTGGTGCTCGGGGACGGACGGGCCAAGTTCGTCAACGCCGTGCTGCGCAAGGTCGCGCAGGACGACCTCGACGGGTGGCTGGAGAAGGTCGCGCCGCCCTATGACAAGGATCCCGAGGACCACCTCGCCGTGGTGCACTCGCACCCCCGCTGGATCGTCTCCGCGCTGTGGGACTCCCTCGGCGGCGGGCGGGCCGGGATCGAGGATCTGCTGGAGGCCGACAACGAGCGGCCCGAGGTGACCCTCGTGGCGCGGCCCGGGCGGGCCACCACCGAGGAACTGCTCCGCGAGGACGCCGCCGTGCCGGGGCGCTGGTCGCCGTATGCCGTGCGGCTCACCGAGGGCGGTGAGCCGGGCGCCGTCGAGGCCGTGCGCGACGGGCGGGCAGGTGTGCAGGACGAGGGCAGCCAGCTGGTCGCCCTCGCGCTGGCCAACGCCCCGATCGACGGCCCCGACGAGAAGTGGCTCGACGGTTGCGCCGGTCCCGGTGGCAAGGCCGCGCTGCTGGCCGCCCTCGCCGCCGAACGCGGGGCCGCGCTGCTCGCCTCCGAGAAGCAGCCGCACCGCGCCGGTCTGGTGGCGAAGGCCCTGCACGGCAACCCCGGGCCCTACCAGGTCATCGCCGCCGACGGGACCCGGCCGCCGTGGCAGCCCGGCACCTTCGACCGCGTCCTGATGGACGTGCCGTGCACCGGGCTCGGCGCTCTGCGGCGGCGCCCCGAGGCCCGGTGGCGGCGGCGCCCCGAGGACCTGGACAACTTCGCGCCGCTCCAGCGCGCCCTGCTGCGCACCGCGCTGGACTCGGTGCGCGTCGGCGGCGTCGTCGGCTACGCCACCTGCTCGCCGCACCTCGCCGAGACCCGGGCGGTCGTCTCCGACGTGCTCAAGCAGTACCCGGAGGCCGAGCTGATCGACGCCCGGCCGCTGCTCCCCGGCGTCCCCGCGCTCGGCGAGGGACCGGACGTACAGCTGTGGCCGCATCTGCACGGCACCGACGCCATGTACCTGGCGCTCATCCGGCGCACCGGCTGACGGCACCGGCGGCCGCCGCCGGGAGGTGCGGTCGGCCGCCCCCGCTTACGCTCGGGATGTCCCGACACGGTGGGGTCGCCATGGTCCTCGATCTGCTGCTGATCGCCCTTGCCATCACGCTCGATCCGTTGCCACTCACCGCGTTCGTCCTGGTGGTGGCTTCGGCGAAGGGCGTGTGGAAGGGACTCGCCTTCATCCTGAGCTGGCTGGCGTGCCTGGTCGCGGTGATCGCCCTCGTCCTGGCCCTGACCGGTGGACACCCTCCGGCACCGAGATCGGCGCCGTCGACGGCCGCGCTCGCGGCGAAGCTGGCGATCGGGGTGGGGCTCGTCGTCTACGGCGAACGCCGACGCCGCCGGATGGTCGCCGAACGCGGCCACCGGCGTCCCCCGCAGGAGCCGAGCCTGACGTCCGAGCTCGACCGCAGCACGGTGTGGACCTCGGCGGGCCTGGCGGTGCTGCTGCAACCGTGGGGCATGGTCGCGGCGGGGGCGACGGAGGTGGTGTCCGCGGACCTGACCCACCCGGTGACCTGGCTGGTCCTCTTCGGCTTCTGTCTGCTCGCCACGGCGAGCCTGCTGGCCATCGAGCTGTACGTGGTGTTCGCGCCGGAGAAGGCCAAGCCCCGGCTGCTCCGGCTGCGTGCCTGGATGAAGGGCCACCAGCAGCAGGCGCTCGTGATCATCTGTCTGGGCCTCGGGCTCTGGCTCACCGGGAAGAGCATCTACCAGCTCACCGCGTGAAACACGCCCTGCCGACGGTTGTCCACAGGCGCCTACATACGGTCTGACAACTATGATGAACGGTCTCGCCTGTGGACCGGCGCGAACATCAGTGCCCCGGACATGGCAGGCTTGGGTCATGGCCGCGCAGATCAACCCCAGCATCCTGTCCGCCGACTTCGCCCGCCTCGCGGACGAGGCGAAGGCGGTCGAGGGAGCCGACTGGCTCCACGTCGACGTCATGGACAACCATTTCGTCCCCAACCTCACGCTCGGCGTGCCGGTCGTGGAGTCCCTGGCCCGTGCGACGGACACCCCGCTGGACTGCCATCTGATGATCGAGAACCCCGATCGCTGGGCGCCCCAGTACATCGAGGCGGGCGCCTCGTCCGTCACCTTCCACGTGGAGGCGGCGGCCGCCCCCGTGCGGCTCGCCCGGGAGATCCGCGCCAAGGGCGCCCGCGCCTCCATGGCGCTGAAGCCCGCCACGCCGATCGAGCCGTACGAAGACCTCCTCCCGGAGCTCGACATGCTGCTGATCATGACGGTCGAGCCGGGCTTCGGCGGCCAGGCCTTCCTCGACATCATGCTGCCCAAGATCCGCCGCACCCGTGAGCTGATCGGCAAGCACGGCCTCCAGCTGTGGCTGCAGGTCGACGGCGGTGTGTCGGCATCCACGATCGAGCAGTGCGCGGACGCGGGGGCGGACGTCTTCGTCGCCGGTTCGGCGGTGTACGGGGCCACGGACCCGGCAGAGGCGGTGCGGGCGCTGCGCGCCCAGGCGGATTCCGCGACCGCCAAGGCCTCCTGGGCATGCGACCACTGAGCCACGGCTACGTGAACGGTTAAGTGCTCGGCGCCCTTCAGGGCATATCAGTTCCGCCGAATCTGCAAGGATGAACGGCGAATCCAGAGTGTGAACAGCAGTGAGGAGATCGCCGTGTCGGGTATGTCGGCGGGCCGGTCAGCCATGCGGATGGGACCCGCTGAGCTGGTGCAGGCGGCGGCCATGGCCCGCCGCTTCTACCTCGAGGGCAAGTCCAAGATCCAGATCGCGGAGGAGTTCGGCGTCAGCCGCTTCAAAGTGGCCCGGGTCCTGGAGACCGCCCTCGAACGGGATCTCGTACGCATCGAGATCCGCGTGCCGGCCGAACTGGACGCCGAGCGCTCCGACGCGCTCCGCGCCCGGTACGGCCTCAGGCACGCCGTCGTGGTCGAGTCCCCGGCCGAGGCCGAGGAGACCCCCGACCCCGAGAACCTCGGCGAGGTCGCCGCCGACCTGCTCGGCGAACTCGTCAACGAAGGGGACGTGCTCGGGCTGGCCTGGGGCCGGTCCACCATCCACATGGCGGCGGCGCTCGACCGGCTGCCGCCGTGCACGGTGGTGCAGCTGACGGGTGTGTACGACGCCGGGACGTCCGAGCGCGGCTCGGTCGAGGCGGTGCGGCGTGCCGCGCAGGTCTCGGGCGGTGACGCGCACCCCATCTACGCGCCGATGCTGCTGCCGGACGCGGCCACCGCGGCCGCGCTGCGCAACCAGACCGGGATCGCCCGGGCCTACGAGTACTTCGACAAGGTCACGGTCGCCTGCGTCTCCATCGGCTCCTGGGAGCCGGGCATCTCGACGGTGCACGACATGCTCAGCGACGAGGAGCGCGCGCACTACGCCTCGCTCGGTGTCGCCGCCGAGATGGCCGCGCACCTGTTCGACGCCGAGGGGCGTCGGGTCGGACGGGACCTGGGGGAGCGGTGCATCACGGTCAAGGCCGACCAGCTCCGCCGTATCCCCGAGGTCGTGGCGATCGCCGGCGGGCAGCGCAAGGCCTCCGCGATCGACGCGGTGCTGCGCTCCGGGCTGGTCACCAGCCTGGTGACGGACACCTCGGCCGCCGACTACCTGATGACGGCGGGGCCGACGCCGAAGCCCGCGCTCAGCCGCGCGGACCCGGACGGGGTCTGACGGCGGGTCGCGGCGACACCGTCACGGGACGGCCGTGGCAGCATCCTCGGCATGCTGCTGCGGTCCGTCCCCTCGCCGTTCCCCCGGCGCGCTCCCCGCGCGCTCGCCGGGCTGCTGGTCTGTCTCTCCGTTCTGCTCTCCGTCCTGCTGACGGGCTGCTCGTCGGGCACGAGCACCGCGACGGCCTCGGGCGCCTCGACCCCCGCGTGGGCCCAGGGCATGGGCACCGTCCAGGAGTCCCGGCTGCCGGCCGAGGCCCGGCAGACCCTCGCCCTCATCGACAAAGGCGGGCCCTTCCCGTACGCCAGGGACGGGGTCGTCTTCGGCAACTTCGAGGGGCTGCTGCCCCGGCACCAGCGCGGTTACTACCACGAGTACACGGTGAAGACGCCTGGGTCGCACGACCGTGGGGCGCGGCGCATCGTCATCGGCCAGGGCGGGGAGATCTACTACACCGATGATCACTACAACTCGTTCCGGGCGGTGCTGAGATGAGCGAAGACCTGGCGGGCCGGCTCACGGTCACCCTCGACCTCGGGGGTGTCACGGACAAGGCGGGCCTGATGGACCGCACGGCTCGGGCCCTGGCGCTGCCCGACTGGTTCGGCCGCAACTGGGACGCGCTGGTGGACTCCCTCTCCGACCACACCGTCTGGCCCGAGGGCGCCGTCGAGCAGGGACTGCTGGTCGTCGTACGGGACTGGCGGCCCTACGCCGAGGCGAACCCGGGGGAGTGGCGGACCGCGCAGGACGTGTTCGCCGAGGCGGTGGACCGCACCCCCGCGCTCGCCGTCGTCCTGGCTCTTGGAGGATCCTCCTAGACCCGCCCCGACCAGCCTGGATGTTCTGTGGGGGCATGACGGGCCACCCGTCATGGGAGAATGAAGTACGTGCTCTTTTCCCCCTGGCGCACCCGTCGGGGGGTCACCTCTGATCGACTGGGATGTGCGGCACGTGCGTTTCCTCAATGACATCCAGCCCGCCTACGACCTGACGTACGACGATGTGTTCATGGTGCCCAGCCGCTCCGCGGTGGGCTCGCGTCAGGGCGTGGACCTCGCCTCGCCCGACGGCACTGGCACCACCATCCCGCTCGTCGTGGCCAACATGACCGCCATCGCCGGCCGCCGTATGGCCGAGACGGTCGCCCGGCGCGGCGGCCTGGTGGTCATCCCGCAGGACATCCCGATCGACGTGGTCACCGACGTCATCACCTGGGTGAAGAGCCGCCACCTGGTGCTGGACACCCCGATCGTGCTGGCCCCGCACCAGACCGTCGCCGACGCCCTGGCCCTGCTGCCCAAGCGGGCGCACAACGCCGGTGTGGTCGTCGACGAGGACCAGCGGCCCGTCGGTGTCGTCACCGAGGCGGACCTGAGCGGCGTGGACCGCTTCACCCAGCTCGAAGTGGTCATGTCCAAGGACCTGCTGCTGCTCGACGCGGACATCGACCCGCACGAGGCCTTCAACACCCTGGACACGCACAACCGCCGTTATGCCCCGGCCGTCGACAAGGACGGCAAGCTCGCCGGCATCCTGACCCGCAAGGGCGCCCTGCGCGCCACGCTGTACACGCCGGCCACCGACGCCGGGGGCAAGCTGCGCATCGCCGCCGCCGTCGGCGTCAACGGCGACTTCGCGGGCAAGGCCAAGCAGCTGCTCGACGCGGGCGTGGACACGCTCGTCATCGACACCGCGCACGGCCACCAGGAGTCGATGATCAGCGCGATCAAGCAGGTCCGCGCCCTCGACCCGCAGGTGCCGATCGTCGCGGGCAACATCGTCTCCGCCGAGGGCGTCAAGGACCTGATCGACGCGGGCGCGGACATCATCAAGGTCGGTGTCGGCCCGGGCGCCATGTGCACCACCCGCATGATGACCGGCGTGGGCCGCCCGCAGTTCTCGGCCGTCCTGGAGTGTGCCGCCGAGGCGAAGAAGTACGGCAAGCACGTGTGGGCCGACGGCGGCGTCCGACACCCGCGCGACGTGGCCATGGCCCTCGCGGCCGGCGCGTCCAACGTGATGGTCGGCTCCTGGTTCGCGGGCACCTACGAGTCCCCGGGCGACCTCCAGCAGGACGCGGGCGGCCGCCTGTACAAGGAGTCCTTCGGCATGGCCTCCGCGCGCGCGGTGAGCAACCGTACGTCCGAGGAGTCGGCCTACGACCGCGCCCGCAAGGCGCTGTTCGAGGAGGGCATCTCCACCTCCCGGATGTTCCTCGACCCGGCCCGCCCGGGTGTCGAGGACCTGATCGACTCGATCATCGCGGGCGTCCGCTCCTCCTGCACCTACGCGGGTGCCGGTTCCCTGGAGGAGTTCGCCGAGAAGGCCATCGTCGGCATCCAGAGCGCCGCCGGCTACGCCGAGGGCAAGCCGCTGCACGCCAGCTGGAGCTGACCCGACTCCCTTTTCTGCGGCCCCCGTTGTTCCCCTCTCGGGAACGGCGGGGGCCGTCTGCGTGCACGGGGTCACGGGAAGCCGGAAGAGGGTGCACCGTGGGGCCGGTGAGGTGCCTGTGCAACGGTCCGCAGCCCACGCGCAACGATTTGTCATACCGGCCCGATCAACGCAATGATCATGCGGGGATGCGCAAGGTTGCTGCATTACGCCCGTTAAGGCCCGCCTCATAGGGTGCTGCGCTGTACGTGGTGTGGCGGGGACTCCGCTCGGTTGGTTCCTGCCCTGCAGGCCTCTGCCGGTCCCCGTCCGTCCTGACCGGCATCGAACAAGGAGCCAGCGCGTGCTCGACCAAGGCGCACCCCCGCAGAACCACACAACGGCCGCCCCCGCGTCCCCGGGCGTCGCCGCGCGCCTCATGCGTCGCAAGCCCGTGGAACACCTGGTCGCGGAGGGCGGCCAGGGCGAGGGAGGGCAGCTGAAGCGCTCTCTCGGGCTGTGGCAGCTGACCATGATCAGCATCGGTGCCACCCTCGGTACCGGCATCTTCGTCGTCCTCGGCGACGCCGTCCCGGAGGCCGGTCCCGCGGTCACCCTGGCCTTCGTGATCGCCGGTCTCACGGCTCTCTTCTCGGCCCTGTCGTACGCCGAACTGGCGGGCAGTATCCCGGTCGCCGGCTCCTCCTACTCGTATGCGTACGCAACGCTGGGCGAACTGGTCGCCTGGGTCTGCGGCTGGTGTCTGGTGCTGGAGTACGGCGTGTCGGTGGCCGCCGTCGCCGTCGGCTGGGGCGAGTACCTGAACGAGCTGCTCGACGGCACCATCGGTGTCACCATCCCGGACGCCCTGTCCTCGGCACCGGGCGAGGGCGGCATCATCAACCTGCCCGCCCTGATCGTCGTCCTCCTGGCGATGGTGTTCCTGCTCGGCGGCGCGCGTGAGTCCGCCCGCGCCAACACGATCATGGTCTGCGTGAAGATCGCCGCCCTCGTGCTGTTCTGCGCGATCGGTTTCATGGGCTTCAAGTCCGGCAACTACGCCGACTTCATGCCGCTCGGCATGTCCGGGGTCAGCGCCGCCGGTGCCACGCTGTTCTTCTCCTACATCGGCTTCGACGCCGCCTCCACCGCCGGTGAGGAGGCGAAGAACCCCAAGCGGGACCTGCCGCGGGCGATCATGCTGTCGCTGATCATCGTGACCGCGCTGTACGTGCTGGTCGCGGGTGTCGCCGTGGGCGCCTGGAACTGGAAGAAGTTCGACGGCTCGGAGGCCACCCTCGCCGCGATCATGAACGACGTCAGCGGCCAGACCTTCTGGGGCACGCTGCTGGCGCTGGGTGCGGTCATCTCCATCGCGAGCGTGGTGCTCACCGTGCTCTACGGCCAGACCCGCATCCTCTTCGCGATGTCCCGCGACGGCCTGGTGCCGAGGGCGCTCGGCAAGGTCCACCCGAAGACCGGCGCTCCCCGCCTCAACACGGTGCTCGTTTCCCTCTTCTGCGGTGTGCTCGCCGCGCTCATCCCGCTGGGCAAGCTCGTCGACGCCACCAGCATCGGCACGCTGTTCGCCTTCGCCCTGGTCAACATCGCGGTCGTCGTCCTGCGCTACAGGCGGCCGGAGCTGGAGCGCACGTTCAGGGTGCCGTTCGGCCCGGTCCTGCCGGTGCTGGGCTTCCTGTTCTGTGCGTACAACATGTTCAGCCTCGACACCGTCACCTGGGTCGTCTTCGGGTGCTGGATGGCCGCCGGGCTCGTGTTCTACTTCCTGTACGGCTACCGCCGTTCCCGTCTCGCGACGCAAGAAGCCCTTGCGACACAACAAGTGAAGTGAACCACCCCCTGTGCTGAACGATCTCGACGAACGCATCGTGCACGCCCTCGCCGAGGACGCCCGTCGTTCCTACGCGGACATCGGGCAGATGGTCGGTCTGTCCGCACCCGCGGTCAAGCGGCGCGTGGACCGGCTGCGGGCCACCGGAGCCATCACCGGCTTCACCGTCCGGGTGGATCCGGCGGCGCTCGGCTGGGAGACCGAGGGGTACATCGAGATCTACTGCCGGCGCAACACCTCGCCGGAGACCATTCAGCGGGGCCTGGAGCGGTACCAGGAGGTCGTGGCCGCGTCGACCGTCACCGGCGACGCGGACGCGATCGCGCAGGTCTTCGCGTCCGACATGCGTCACTTCGAGCGGGTGCTGGAGCGGATCGCCGGCGAGCCGTTCGTCGAGCGGACCAAGTCGGTGCTGGTGCTTTCGCCGTTGCTGCGCAGGTTCTCCTCGGGGGCGCCGGGGTGACGGCGGATTCCAGCTACTCCGCTGTCTTCCTTGCCAACGCGTTGTTCCCGATCGAGTTGCGCACGCTGAAGCTCACCGCGTCCGAGCGGTAGCGGTCGTCCGACCACTCCACCGGGCGGCCTTCGCGGGTCGTCGTGACCCGGCGGACCCGCAGCAGCGGGCTCGTGCGGCGGATGCCGAGGAGCTCCGCGTCCTGTGCGCCGGCGGCGACCGCGTCGATGACGTGCTCGCCGTAGGCGAAGACCAGGCCCGTGTCGTCGTAGAGGCGCTGGGTGACGGAGGGGCACTCGGGCTCGATCGGCTCGACCGCCGGTGCGATCCAGTCGGCGTACACCGTCCGCTCCAGCAGCACCGGCTCGCCGTCCAGGCCGCGGACGCGCAGCACGTGCAACACCCGCGCCCCGGCGGACAGTTGGAGCCGTACCGCGTCCTCCTGCGTGGCCGGGCGGTACTCCTGTGCCACCACGTGTCCGGTGGCCTCGCGGCCCATCGCCCGCGCCCACTGGGCGAAGCTGCGCAGTTCCTCGAAGCTCTGGCTGCGGCGGCTGGCGAGGACCACGCGCCGGGCGCCCTGGCGGGAGCCGATCAAGCCCTCGGCGGTGAGGGCGGCGACGGCCTGCCGGACCGTGCCGCGCGAGACGCCGTAGTGCGTCGCGAGTTCCGCCTCCGAGGGCAGCCGGCTGCCGACCGTGTACTCCTCGCGGTCGATCGCGCGCCGCAGCTCGTCGGCGATCTCCTCGTGTCGCGCCGTCATGCTTCCCCTCTGCTCAGGTCGCTGTGCACAGCGTGACCAGCCTAATCGAGACCTGAGCGTGATCTGTAACGGTCTGGATTGTGCACACAACAAGGGCTCAAAGTTTCGTCACGGTTTACAGACAGGACACCTGTGGCGGGCGTACTGTGACGCAACTTGTTCATACAAGTTCTCCGCAGTTTTCCAACGCACCGCCCAACCCTCGTGCGCACCCCTGGAGAGACCGTGACCGTGTCCCTGCCGAGAAACGCCGTCCTCGGCGGCTCCCTCGCCGTCGTCGCCGCACTCGCGCTGAGCGCCTGCGGCGCCGCCCCCGACAACGCGTCCACCAAGACCAAGGACGGCAAGAACGCCGCCACCGCCACCTCCGCGGCCGACTTCGGCGGCCTCGACGCCCTGGTCAAGGCGGCCAAGAAGGAGGGCACGCTGCACATCATCGCGGTGCCCCGCGACTGGGCGAACTACGGCGCCATCATCGACGGCTTCCAGAAGAAGTACGGCATCAAGATCCAGGACGAGAGCCCCGACGGCTCCAGCCAGGACGAGATCAACGCCGTGACCTCGCGCAAGGGCCAGGACCGCGCCCCGGACGTCCTCGACCTCGGCTCCTCCTTCGCCCTCAGCGCCGCCCAGCAGGGCCTGCTCGCGCCCTACAAGGTGGCCTCCTACGACCAGATCCCCGAGGGCCAGAAGGACCCGCAGGCCCGCTGGTTCAACGACTACGGCGGCTACATCTCCATCGGCTGCGACGCCAAGCGCGTGAAGGCCTGCCCGACCACCTTCAAGGACCTCCTCAAGCCGCAGTACAAGGGCCAGGTCGCGCTCAACGGCAACCCGACCAAGTCCGGCTCGGCCTTCGGCGGCGTCTACGCGGCGGCCCTCGCAGGCGGTGGCTCGTTCGACAGCATCCAGCCCGGCCTCGACTTCTTCGCCAAGCTGAAGAAGAACGGCAACTACACGCCGGTCGAGTCCACCCCGGCCACGGTCGAGAAGGGCGAGACGCCCATCAGCATCGACTGGGACTACCTGAACGCCGGCTACGCCGACGAGTTCAAGTCCAAGGGCGTCGACTGGAAGGTCGCCATCCCGAGCGACGGCCAGTACGCCCAGTACTACTCGCAGGCCATCAACAAGGACGCCCCGCACCCGGCGGCCGCCCGTCTGTGGCAGGAGTACCTGTACAGCGCCGAGGGCCAGAACCTGTGGCTCAAGGGCTACGCCCGCCCCGCGCTGATGACCGCGATGGAGAAGGCGGGCACCCTCGACAAGACCGCCGCCGCCAAGCTCCCGAAGGTCACGGGCACGCCGTCCTTCCCGACCGAGGACCAGCAGAGCAAGGCGAAGACGGTCATCGCGCAGGGCTGGGGTAAGGCCGTCTCCGGATGACCACCGCTCTCACCCGTACGGACGTGGCGCCCGTCGCTTCGGCGAAGCGGCGGCGCCGCGCCCCCGGCTGGCTGGCCGTGGTGCCGCTGCTGGTGTTCACGGCGATCGCCTTCGGGCTGCCCGCCCTGGCCATCCTGGACGGCGCCTTCACGGTCAAGGACCAGACGACCGGCGCCGCCTCCTACACGGCCGAGAACCTCTCGACCTCGCTGCAGGGCCCGTACCTCACCTCGCTGGTGGGCAGCGTGAAGCTGTCGGCGATCTCCGCCGCGCTCGGTGCCCTGCTCGGGCTGCCGCTCGCGCAGGCCGTGGTGAGCTCCCGCTCCCGCGCGCTGCGCGAGGCCGTGCTGACCGCCTCCGGTGTGCTCGCCAACTTCGGCGGCGTCCCGCTGGCCTTCGCCTTCGTCGCCACCCTCGGCAACGCCGGCGTCCTGACCGTGCACCTGGGCCTCACGGACAAGGGCTGGGACCTCTACAGCTTCTGGGGCCTGGTCCTCGTCTACCTGTACTTCCTGATCCCGCTGATGGTCCTCACCATCACCCCGGCCCTGGACGGTCTGCGCGTCCAGTGGCGGGAGGCCGCGCTGAACAACGGCGCCACGGGTGTGCAGTACTGGCGGCACGTGGCCCTGCCGGTGCTCGCGCCCTCCCTGCTCGGCGGTCTCGTGCTGCTGTTCGGCAGCGCCTTCGCCGCCTACGCCACCGCCGCCGCGATGGTGGGCAGCGCGGTCCCGCTCGTCACGCTGCAGATCGCCGACGCCCTCTCCGGCAACGTGCTGGTCGGCCAGGAGAACGTCGCCCTCGCCCTCAGCCTCGACATGGTGCTGGTGGCGGGCCTGGTCATGGCCGTGTACCTGCCCCTGCAACGACGGAGCGCCCGATGGCTCGACGCCTGACCCCCTGGCGCTGGGCCGTCCTCGGCCTGGCCGCGCTGTACTTCCTGGTGCCGCTCGGCGCCTCCGTGGTCTTCACGGTCGACGTGCCCGGCCACGGCGTCACCTTCGACGCCTACACGCAGATCCTGTCCGCCGACGGCTTCACCTCCAGCCTGCTGCTCTCACTGGAGCTGGCCGTGGCCACCATCGTGGTCGTCCTGCTGCTGATGGTGCCCGCCGTGGTCGCGCTCCGGCTCGGCGCGCCCCGGTTGCGGCCGGTGGTGGAGGTGGTGTGCTCGCTGCCGCTGGTGGTGCCGCCGATCGCGTTCGTCGCCGGCGTCGTGACCGTGCTGAAGTGGGGCCCGGACCATCTGTCCCGGACCCCGCTGTTCCAGACGTTCGTGGCGATCCAGAACCCGACCTTCCCGGTCGTGCTGGTCCTCGCCTACGTCGTGATGGCCCTGCCGTTCGTCTACCGCGCCCTGGACGCGGGCCTGCGTGCCATCGACGTACGCACCCTCGTGGAGGCCGCCCGCAGCTGTGGCGCCTCCTGGCCGCAGGCCCTCGTGCGGGCCGTGCTGCCGAACCTGCGCGGGGCGCTGCTGAACGCGGCCTTCCTCACGCTGGCGCTGGTGCTCGGCGAGTTCACCGTCGCCCGGCTGCTCGGCTACCAGCCGTTCGCCGTGTGGATCTACAACGTCGGCGGCTCGCAGGCCCAGATGTCCGTCGCCGTGTCCGTGCTCAGCCTGCTCGTCACCTGGGCCCTGCTGCTCGCGCTCGCCGGCGCCGGCGGACGTACCCGAACCGCTTCCTCCCGGGGATGAACCATGACCGTCACCACGCTTGAGAAGGCGACCGCCGAGAAGGCCGCCACCGTCGAATTCCGGGGGCTGCGGAGGGAGTTCGGGGCCACCGTCGCCCTCGACGGACTCGACCTGACCGTCCGCCCGGGGGAGTTCCTGGCCCTGCTCGGCCCCTCAGGCTGCGGCAAGACCACCGCGCTGCGCATGCTCGCCGGGTTCGAACACCCGGACTCCGGTGCGGTGTTGGTGGACGGCGAGGACGTCACCCACGTCCCGGCCCACCGCCGGGACGCCGGGATGGTCTTCCAGTCCTACAGCCTCTTCCCGCATCTGAACGCCGTCGACAACGTCGCCTTCGGGCTGCGCATGCGCAAGGTCCGCACGGCCGAACGGCGGGCCCGTGCCGCCGAGTTGCTGGAGCTGGTCGGGCTCGGCGACAAGGGGGAGCGGTTCCCGCACCAGCTCTCCGGCGGTCAGCAGCAGCGCATCGCGCTCGCCCGCGCCCTCGCCCTGCGCCCGCGCGTCCTGCTGCTCGACGAGCCGCTGTCCGCGCTGGACGCCAAGGTGCGCCTGACCCTGCGCGAGGAGATCCGCCGGCTCCAGCAGGAGCTGGGCATCACCACCCTCTTCGTCACCCACGACCAGGAGGAGGCCCTCTCGGTCGCCGACCGGGTCGCCGTCATGCGCGCCGGACGGCTCGAACAGTGCGCCGAACCCGCCGAGCTGTACGGCCGCCCCGCCACCGCCTTCGTCGCCGAGTTCGTCGGCACGATGAGCCGGATCCCGGGCGAGCTGAGGGACGGCACGGTCGAGGTGCTCGGCCGGCGCCTGCCGGCCGACGGCGAGGTGCCGGACGGCGCGGTCGACGTGCTGGTGCGGCCGGAGTCCGTCCAGGTGCGGGCCGACGAGCAGGGCAGTGCCCGAGTCGTCGCCACCGCCTTCCTGGGCGCCGTCGTCCGGGTCACCGTACGGCTCGCCGACGGCACCGAGGTCAAGGCCGACCTGCCCGCCCACGAGGCCGCCGGGCTCGGCGCCGGAGCCGCCGTCGGCGTGTCGCTGCCCGAGCGCCCGGTGCTGGTGGCCGAACGTACCCAGAAGTGAGGATCGACGACAACGTGACCCCCCACAACCCCGTACTCCCGCTGCAGGCCGTCCTCTTCGACATGGACGGCACGCTCGTCGACACCGAGCGCCTGTGGTGGGAGGCGGTCGAGCAGGTCGCCGGACGCCCGCTGACCGAGGCCGACCAGCCGGAGGTGCTCGGCCGACCTGTCGAGCACACCGCCGCCTGGCTCGCCGCCGCAGCCGACCGGACCGAGGCCGACCTCGCGGCCGAGCTGCACCGCGAGTTCGCCGCCCGTGTCCGCACCGGGATCGTGCCCCGCCCCGGCGCCCTGGACCTGTTGGACGCGCTGGCCGCCGCCGAAGTCCCGACCGCCCTGGTCACCGCGTCCCCGCGCGCGGTCGCCGACGTCGTGCTCGACGCCCTCGGCGCCGAACGGTTCGCGGTCTCCGTCACCGCGGACGACACCGCCCGCACCAAGCCGGCCCCCGACCCCTATCTCGCCGCCTGCCGGGCACTCGGTGTCGACCCGGCCGCCTGCGTGGCCGTGGAGGACACCGAGACCGGTGTGGCCTCCGCCGAGGCTGCCGGGTGCGCCGTACTCGCCGTGCCGTCCCTCGCGCCGATCGGCGCGGCACCCGGGCGGACCGTGCGCGACAGTCTGGTCGGCGTCACGCCCGAGGAGCTGCGCCGGATGATCGCGCCCGAACTCCGCGTCATGAGCTGGAACCTGTGGCTCGGCGGCAGCGAGGTCGACGACCACCGCGCCAAGCAGGTCAAGGCCGTCCTGGAGAGCGGTGCCGACGTCGTCGGACTCCAGGAGACCGCCGGTACGGCCGCCCAGGAGCTGGCCGAGGCCCTCGGCTGGCACCACCACCGGGCCGGCGAGAACCTCGGCGTCATCAGCCGGCACCCGATCACCGCCCGCTTCGGCGACCCCGAGGTCGGCTTCTACGGCGCCGCCGGCGTCCGGATCCGGGTCGCGCCCGGCCGGGAGGTCGACGTGTGGACGGCCCACCTGCACTACACGCCGTACGGCCCCTACGAGGCCGTTCTGGACGGGCTCGGCGCACCCGAGCTGATCGCCCACGAGGACGTGCGGCTCGCTCAGATGCGGGACGCGCTGCACCGGATCGCCGAATCGTCCTCCGACGGCGTCCCGGTGGTCCTCGTCGGCGACTTCAACTGCCCCTCGCACCTGGACTGGCCGGACGTGGCCTGGCCGGTGACGCGGGCGGCGGCGGACGCGGGGTTCGCGGACTCCTACCGTGCGGTCCACCCCGACCCGGTGGCCGAGCCGGGGCACACCTGGTCGCCGATCCACCCCGTGCACGAGGACGGCAGCGGGCGCCCGGAGCCGCAGGACCGGATCGACTACGTCCTGCACCGCGGTCTGACCGTGTGCGACGCGCGGACCCTCGTCGTCGGCACCCCGCGCCCGTGGCCCGACGTCGCGGACAACGACTGGCCCTCGGACCACGCGGCCGTGGTGACCACCTTTGCCCTGCCACGGAAGTGACCCGGGGTTACCGCAGGTCACCATTGCGGACCAGGTGATGATCCCGTAGGTTGTGCCCGCTCTTACTGACTGGTAACACCGGCAGGTATCCCATGCGCTGGCCCGTCGGCCGTCCCACCACCGTCCGTGCGCGGATCGTGGCGCTCGCTCTCGCTCCGGCCGTCGCGCTGATGGCCCTGTGGAGCTTCGCCATGGTGTCGGTCACCGCCGAACTGCGCGCGCTGATCCGGCTCCAGGGGGTGTACGAGGACTTCGGCACCCCCGTGGACACCGCGATCGGGCAGATCCAGATCGAACGCCGGATGTCCGCCGCCTACCTGGGCGGCCGCCTCGACACGGCGACGGCGGGGGACCTGCTCGGCCAGCAGCGCCGTACCGACCGGGCCGTCGACGCCATGCGGCACGCGGTCCGGGACGGCGACCGCGGGCGGCTCACGGACCGGCAGCGGCAGGCCCTGGACAGCATGGTCGCCGCCACCGGGAAGCTGGAGGGGCTGCGCGAGCGCGTGCTGTCCAGGAACATCACCTGGGACCAGGCGGTCGACGACTACAGCACGCTCGTCGAGCCCGGCTTCGACGTGCAGTCCACGCTCACCGCGCTCCAGGCCGGGCAGCTGGCCCGGGAGGCGCAGGTCGTCATCGAGCTGGTGCGGGTTCGGGAGTTCGTGTCCAGGGAGGACGCCCTGGTCGCCGGGGCACGGGCGGCCGGGACCCTGAGCGACCGGCAGTACGACACCCTGACCGCCACCATCGAGGACCGGCGTGTCTTCGAGCGGACGTACGTACCGGATCTGCCCGCCGACTCGCGCGGCCTCTTCGAGGAGTTCCAGCGCGGTGACCTCTACCGCTCGCTGACGCAGGGCGAGGACGCGCTGCTGCGGTCCGGAGCCGCCGGAGCCGGGCAGGCCGTCGCGGCGGACACCTGGCGGACCACCTCCGACCGGGCCGTCAAGCGCTACATGCAGCTGTGCACCCGCTCCGCCGAGAACTCCGCGGCGCGCGGCCGGGACTTCGCCTACCACGAGCTGACCAAGGCCGCCGTCGTCGGCGCCGTCGGGCTGGCCGCCGTCGCACTGTCCCTGTGGTTCGCGGTGCGCGGTGCGCGGCGGATCTCGCGGCGCCTGGAGAGCCTGCGGGACGCTGCCGACGTGCTGAGCACACGCAAGCTTCCGGACGTGATGCGCAGGCTGAGCGCCGGCGAGGACGTGGACGCGCTGGCCGAGGCGCCGCCGCTCGCCGTCGACGAGATCAGGGACGACGAGATCGGCCAGGTCGGCCGGTCCTTCAACACCGCGCGGCTCGCTGCCGTGGAGGCCGCCGTCAGGCAGGCCACCCTGCGCCGGGGCCTGTTCGCGGTGCTGCTCAACATCGCGCGCCGCAACCAGGCGCTGGTGCACCGGCAGCTGAAGCTCGTCGACACGCTGGAGCGGCGCACCGAGGACCCGGACATCCTGCGCCAGCTGTTCCGCATCGACCACCTGACGACCCGGATGCGCCGCCACGCGGAGAGCCTGATCATCCTCTCCGGCTCGGCTCCCGGCCGCCGCTGGCGCAGGCCCGTCCCGGTCGCGGACGTCGTCGCCTCGGCGGTGAGCGAGATCGAGGACTACGCACGCGTGGTGGTGCCGCCGATGCCCGAGGTCGGCGTCGCGGCGGACGCGGTCGCCGACGTCGTCCATCTCGTCGCCGAACTCCTGGAGAACGCCACGGCGTTCTCGCCGCCGCACACCCAGGTCACCCTGCGTCCCGGACGGGTCGGCAGCGGCTTCGTGCTGGAGATCGACGACCGCGGGCTCGGCCTCGACGCCGAGCAGCGCGCGCAGGCCCACCGCACCCTCACCGACCCCGACGCCTTCGACCCCACCCGGCACGACCGGCTCGGCCTGTACGTGGTCGGCCGCCTCGCCGCCCGGCACGGCATCGAGGTGAACCTGCGGGACTCGCCGTACGGCGGTACGACCGCGGTGGTGCTGCTCCCGGAGGGCGTGCTGGCGACGGTGGAGCCGACGGGCGTGCCGTCCGCCGGGGCCGAGGGACGGGACCCGGTGGTCCTCCCGCCGGCCGCGGCCGAGCCGCCGAGGCCGGTCGAGCGGACAGCGCCGGTGCTGGAGCTGCCCACCAGAAAGCGGTCCACGTCCCGGCCCGCCATCGCGGCCGGGCCTCCTCCGCACGAATCCCGCAGGCCGGACGCCCCCGACCCGGAGGCCATCCCCGACCCGGAGCCCGCCCCCGCCCTGCCCACCCGCACCCGCCAGGCCTCCCTCGCCCGCGAGCTGCGCGACGATCCGCCGCCCCGAGCCACGGAACCCGAGCGCGAGGTCGACGCCGACGAGATGAGGGCGATCTTCGGCGCCTTCCAGCGAGGCCTGGACCGAGGCCGCAAGGGCCTGCCGGCCACCACACACACGGACGAGGCGACTACCGACGCCGACGAAGGGACGGACACCGACGATGCACGGTGACGACCAGACCCCCGAGAACCCGGCCCCGCCCGCCGGAACGCCCGGCACGGACCTCGGCTGGCTGCTCGACGACCTCGTGGCCCGGACCGACCATGTCCGCCAGGCGGTGCTGCTGACCGCAGACGGCCTGCCGCTCAGCTGCTCGGAGGGCATGCGCCGCCGGGACATCGAGCACCTGGCCGCCGTCTGCTCCGGCTTCCACGGCCTCGCCCGTTCGGCGGGGGAGCGGTTCGAGGCGGGGGAGGTGCGGCAGACCATGGTCATGCTGGAGGACGCCTACCTCTTCATCACCCCGGCCGGCCACGGCAGCCGCCTCGCCGTGCTGAGCGAGGCGCGGACCGACGTCGGACAGCTCGCCCACGAGATGGCCCTGCTCGTCCGCCGCCTCGGCCGCCATCTGGACGCCGCCACCCGCTCGGCCCCCTGATCCCGCGGTGAGTGACGAGCACTGGTACGAGGACGAGACCGGGCCGATGGTCCGTCCCTACACCGTGACCCGAGGCCGCACCAGGCCCTCGGACCGGCACACCATCGACCTGATGTCCCAGGTCACCGCCCTGGAACCGGACGGCGCGGCGCACCCGGAACTCGACCACGCCCGCACCGCGCTGCTCGACCTGATCCGCCGCGGCGCACGCCCCGTGGCCGAACTGGCCGCGGACGCCGACCTGCCGCTGACCGTCGTACGGGTCCTGCTGGGCGACCTGGCCGAGGCCGGTCTGATCCGCATCGACGAGCCCCGTCGGCTGCCGGTCAGCGGTCCGGCCGCCGATCCGGGGCTGCTGCGGGAGATCGTGGAGCGGCTGAAGGAGCTGTAGCCGCCGCGCCGACGAGTTCGGTCAGCATCCCGGCGGTCTCCCCGTCCGCCGGCAGGAACGCCTCCAGGCGCAGCTCGGCGACCGTGACGTCGGTGGCCGTGCCGAAATGCGTGAGCGTGGTGATCAGCGTCAGCTCGCGGTCGTCGTCCGGACCGGGCGCCCGCAGCCGCAGCGGTACGGCGAAACCCAGGTGGTCGGGCGACTCGCGCGGGCGTGCGGGCGCCAGCTCGGCGAGGTCGGCCGTCAGCCGCCGCAGCCGGTCGTCCGGGTTGCGCACGCTCTCGGCCCGGACCGCGTCGATGATGTGCCACGCCCACTGCTCCAGGTTGACGATGCGGGGCGCCAGGCCCTGCGGATGCAGCAGCACCCGGGGAACGCTCACCGGCGGGACGAGCAGGTGCGGGGCCACGCCGGCGATGAGCGCGTGGAAGGCCGCGTTGGCCGAGACGAGGTCGCCGTGCCGGTCGACGACCACCGCCGGGTACGGCAGATGGCCGTCCAGGATCCGTTCGAGCGCGGTACGGATCGCTTCGAGCCGCGGGTCGTCCAGGCTGCTCCGCGGGTACGCCGGGGCGAATCCGGCCGCGAGCAGCAGCTCGTTGCGCTCGCGGATCGGCACCTCCAGGGACTCGGCCAGCCGGATGATCATCGAGCGGCCGGGGGTCGACCGGCCGCTCTCGATGAAGCTGACGTGCCGCTGCGTGGTACCGGCCCGTGTGGCCAGCTCCAGCTGGCTGACCCGCCGCCGGGTGCGCCACTCGCGCAACGCGCCGGCGAGGGGGCCTCTGGTCGATTCACCGATCATGTCTCCTGTGTAGCCCGCCCGGCCGCCGCCGGGCGATACCCCGCGGGGAATTGCCGCCGGTACGCACGGCGCAGCAAGGTCGTGGCCGTACACCGGCCCTGCGCAACCGAGGGGAACGACCATGTCCGACACCGACATCAGCCGCCTCACCGAGAAGTACGTCGCCGTCTGGAACGAACCCGACGCGGAGCGGCGCCGCACCGCGATCCGTGAGCTGTGGTCCGACGACGCGGTCCATGTGCTGCAGCCGCCCAAGGAGCTGGTGGAGGTCGCCGAGGGGCTGGGCTTCGACCGGCCCGTCCTGGAGGCACGCGGGCACGACGCGCTGGAGATCCGGGTGAGGCGCGCCCACGGGGAGTTCGTCGCGCCCGGCACCTTCGTCTTCCGCTCGCGCGACGACGCCGACCGGCTCCACGACGTCGTCAAGTTCCACTGGGAGATGACGCCCAGGGGCGGCGGCGAGCCCGCCGGCGTGGGCCTGGAGGTCCTCGTGCTCGGCCCCGACGGCCGGATCGTCGGCGACTACCAGTTCATCGAGGGGTGACCCGGCGGTGATCCCTTCCACGGTACGCAGCTATCACCTCGGCACCGGCGGCGGCCTGGACGCCCTCTCGCTGCGCACGCACGAGCCACGCACCCCCGGACCCGGCGAGGTCGCGGTCGCCGTCCGCGCCGCCTCGCTCAGCTTCCGCGAGCTGCTGGTGCTGCGCGGGACGTACGTGCTGCCCGTCAAGCCGGACGTCGTGCCGGTCTCGGACGGGGCCGGCGAGGTCGTCGCCGTCGGGCCGGACGTCCACCGGGTGCGCCCGGGCGACCGTGTCGCCTCCACCGTCTTCCCGCACTGGCTGGACGGCCCGTTGGAACCGGACCGTCTGCCGCAGCTCGGCGGCACCCTCGACGGCATGCTGACCGAGCTGGCCATCCTCCCCGAGGACGCCCTCGTCCACGTCCCCGACCACCTCTCCTACACCGAGGCGGCGACGCTGCCCTGCGCCGCCGTCACGGCGTGGAACGCGCTGACCGGCGACGGCCGCGGAGTGCGGAGCGGACAGACGGTGCTGGCCACCGGCTCCGGAGGGGTGTCGCTGTTCACCGTGCAGTTCGCGACACTCCTGGGCGCGCGGGTGATCGTCACGACCGGCAGCCCGGCCAAGCAGGCGCGCCTGCGCGAACTGGGAGCCGACGAGGTCGTCGACTACCGCGACGTCCCGGACTGGCACAGCGCCGTCCGGGAGCTGACGGGCGGGCGCGGTGTCGACCGCGTCGTCGACACCGCCGGGACGCTGGACCAGTCGCTGAGGTCGGTCGCCGTCGACGGGCACGTCGCCCTCGTCGGATCCGTCTCCGGCGACTGGTCCCCGCTCGATCCCCGGCTGCTGTTCGGTGCCGCCGCCACCGTCCGGGCGGTGGCCGTGGGCAGCCGCGCCCAGTTCACCGCGATGAACGACGCCATCGCCGCGCACCGGCTGCGACCGGTGGTCGACCGGGTGTTCCCCTTCGAGGAGGCCGTGGAGGCCTACCGGTACTACGAGTCGGCGAGCCCGCTCGGAAAGGTGGTCGTCGGCGTCGGGTGACCCTCACAGCGCCGGGTTCCACGGGACGACCTCGAAGTCGCCCGTGCCCTGCTTCACCTTCTCGAAGGGGGCCGACGACACGCACGGCGGCAGGTCCTTGGTGTCCGCGGGGCTGCCGACCCCCGCCCAGCTGTAGCCCAGCCGGTCGTGCCGGCCGAGGTCGTGCACCGTGACGCCGACCCGCCTGCCCTTGGCCCCCGGCAGGTCCGAGGCCGTGATCACACCGGAGACGACGGCGACCTTCCCGCCGGTGACCAGGCAGTCCACCTTCGCCTTGGCCCAGGCGCCGTTCCCGTGCAGGTAGTGGCTGAACTCGAACGTTCCGGTGGCCTTCTGCGGATTCATGTTGTCCTTCGCCGCCAGATGCGCGTCGAAGGAGAAGGTGATGTCGTCCCCGGCCGACCGGTACAGCTTGGCGGTACCGGTGAGCGCGGCGGCCTCACGCTGGGGATGATGCGCCCCGGCTCCCGAGGCCATCGCCGCGCCCGCCGTCCCGGCGGTGATCAGCAGGGCGGTGGCACAGGCGATGGCGGCGATCCTCGTACGACGCTGCATGACGGTCCTTTCCGCAGGTCAAGCGTGTGAACTGAACGCTCAACACTCTCCCGGCGGCGGGCCGTCGGCACATCGCTCCGCAGGCGGCATCCCGCCTCCCCCGTTCGGCGGGGAAGCCCCGCCCGTGACCTGCGACTCCGGGTGGAGGGGAACCCCGCCCCGGGGCGCGCAACGAATCGCCGCCCGACCCCCCTGTCACGCAACGAACCGCGCACCGGCGCGCAACGGCTCCCGCTTGTCCGGCCGAGCGCGCCGACCGTACCTTTTTTGTGGCCCCAAAACCCCCCTTTCCGGTGAGGAACCCGCATGCGCACCGCACTGCTCCAGAGCTCCGGCCGCCCCGGCTCGATCGCCGAGAACCTCAAGGTCCTCGACGAGGCCGCGGGCCGCGCCGCCGCCGCGGGTGCCGCCCTGCTGGCCGCTCCGGAGATGTTCCTCACCGGCTACGCGATCGGCGACGCCGTCGGCCGCCTCGCCGAGCCCGCCGACGGCGACTCCGCCGACGCGATCGCCGAGTTCGCCACCCGGCACGGCCTGGCCATCGCCTACGGCTACCCGGAGCGCGACGGCGAGACCGTCTACAACTCCGCGCAGCTGATCTCCGCCGACGGCACGCGGCTCGCGAACTACCGCAAGACCCACCTCTTCGGCTGCTTCGAGCGCGACCACTTCACGCCGGGCGAGCGGCCGGTCGTCCAGGCCGAGCTGAACGGCCTGACCGTCGGCATGATGATCTGCTACGACGTCGAGTTCCCGGAGAACGTCCGCGCCCACGCGCTGGCCGGCACCGACCTGCTGATCGTTCCGACCGCGCAGATGCACCCCTTCCAGTTCGTCGCCGAGTCCCTCGTCCCGGTGCGGGCCTGGGAGAACCAGATGTACGTCGCGTACGTCAACCGGGTCGGCCCCGAGGGCGAGTTCGAGTTCGTCGGACTGTCCGTCCTCGCCGGCCCCGACGGCATCGCCCGCACCCGCGCCGGCCGCGGCGAGGAGCTGGTGTTCGCCGACGCCGACCCCGGCTTCCTGGCCGCCTCCCGCGAGGCCAACCCGTACCTGCAGGACCGCCGCCCCGGCCTGTACGGGTCCCTGGTCTGACCCCCCGAGCCCTCCCTCTCCGTATCACCCCCCCCGAGCCCTCCCCGCCCCACCCCCGCGCAAGGAGTCCGTACCCCATGACGTCCACGGTGCCCAACGCCGTCGAGCACGCCGACGAGCAGCAGCCGCCGATCACCATGTTCGGCCCGGACTTCCCCTACGCCTACGATGACTTCCTCGCCCATCCGGCGGGGCTCGGCCAGATCCCCGCGACCGAGCACGGCACCGAGGTCGCCGTCATCGGTGGCGGTCTGTCCGGCATCGTGGCCGCCTACGAGCTGATGAAGATGGGCCTCAAGCCCGTCGTCTACGAGGCCGACCAGATCGGCGGCCGGCTGCGCACCGTCGGCTTCGAGGGCTGCGACGACTCGCTGACCGCCGAGATGGGCGCGATGCGCTTCCCGCCGTCCTCCACCGCCCTCCAGCACTACATCGACATGGTGGGCCTGGAGACCACGCCCTTCCCGAACCCGCTGGCCGAGGCCACCCCGTCCACCGTCGTGGACCTCAAGGGCGAGTCGCACTACGCCGAGACCATCGACGACCTGCCCCAGGTCTACCGGGACGTCGCCGAGGCCTGGAACAAGTGCCTCGACGAGGGCGCCGACTTCTCCGACATGAACCGCGCCATGCGCGAGCGCGACGTGCCGCGCATCCGCGAGATCTGGGCGAAGCTGGTCGAGAAGCTCGACAACCAGACCTTCTACGGCTTCCTCTGCGACTCCGAGGCTTTCAAGTCCTTCCGGCACCGCGAGATCTTCGGCCAGGTCGGCTTCGGCACCGGCGGCTGGGACACCGACTTCCCGAACTCCATCCTGGAGATCCTGCGGGTCGTCTACACGGAGGCCGACGACCACCACCGCGGCATCGTCGGCGGCTCCCAGCAGCTGCCACTGCGCCTGTGGGAGCGTGAGCCCGAGAAGATCGTCCACTGGCCGTACGGCACCTCGCTGAAGTCCCTGCACGTGGACGGCGAGCCGAAGCCGGCCGTGACCCGGCTGCACCGCACCGCGGGCAACCAGATCACGGTGACGGACGCGAACGGCGACATCCGCACCTACAAGGCGGCCGTCTTCACCGCCCAGTCCTGGATGCTGCTGTCCAAGATCGCCTGTGACGACTCGCTCTTCCCGATCGACCACTGGACCGCGATCGAGCGCACCCACTACATGGAGTCCTCGAAGCTGTTCGTGCCGGTCGACCGGCCGTTCTGGCTGGACAAGGACGAGGAGACCGGCCGGGACGTCATGTCGATGACGCTCACCGACCGCATGACCCGCGGCACCTACCTGCTGGACGACGGCCCGGACAAGCCCGCCGTGATCTGCCTGTCCTACACCTGGTGCGACGACAGCCTGAAGTGGCTGCCGCTGTCCGCGAACGAGCGGATGGAGGTCATGCTGAAGTCGCTCGGCGAGATCTACCCGAAGGTCGACATCAGGAAGCACATCATCGGCAACCCGGTGACCGTCTCCTGGGAGAACGAGCCCTACTTCATGGGCGCGTTCAAGGCCAACCTGCCCGGCCACTACCGCTACCAGCGGCGCCTGTTCACGCACTTCATGCAGGACCGGCTGCCCGAGGACAAGCGGGGCATCTTCCTCGCCGGCGACGACATCTCCTGGACGGCCGGCTGGGCCGAGGGCGCGATCCAGACCGCGCTGAACGCGGTCTGGGGCGTCATGCACCACCTCGGCGGCGAGACCGACGCGGCCAACCCGGGCCCGGGTGACGTCTACGACGAGATCGCCCCGGTGGAGCTTCCCGAGGACTGACCGGGAATCGGACCAAGGCGCGGGCGGCCGGACTCAGACTCCGGCCGTCCGCGCCTTTTCAAACACCTCGGCGGCGACGTCCTTGAGCTCCTGCGCGTCCCGCGCGGTTCCCTGGAGGTCGACGAGGATCTCCTCCAGACCGATCTGCGCGTGCGCCACCAGGTCCTCGACGATCTGGTCGACGTCGCCCTGGAACGGACGGCGGTCCGCGCCCTCGTACGCCTTGGGCAGGCGGACGCAGTTCACCCGCAGCACTGTCTGGATCGGCTCCTTCCGACCACGCTCGGCCGCCAGGTCCTGCAACTGCTGCCACTGGGAGGCGATCTGCTCGACGCCCATGCCCACCGGCAGCCAGCCGTCGGCACGGTCGACGAGCCGGGTCAGCGCCTTCTTGTTACTGGCAGCCAGCAGGATGGGGATCGGCCGCGCGGGCTTGGGCCCCACCACGGCGGACTCGATCTTGGTGATACGGCCGTCGTAGCGCACCGGGTCGGGGCCCCACACCGCCCGGCACACCTCGATGATCTCGTCGAGCACCTTGCCGCGCTCCGCGATCGGCCGGACGCCGGCGGCAGCGTACTCGTCCAGCGACCAGCCGGTGCCGAAGCCCGCGATCACCCGGCCGCCGCTCGCCGCGTCCAGCGAGGCGAGAGCCTTGGCGAGCTGGAACGGGATGTGCAGCGGAGCGACCAGCACGCTGGAGCCGAGCCGGGCCCGCTCGGTGGCCGCGGCCGCCAGGGTGAGGGTGACCAGCGGGTCCGCCACGTTCCGGTACTGGTCGGGCCAGGGCAGGCCCTCGACGCCGTACAGGCCCTGGGCGGCGGGCTCCGGGAAGAGGGCTCGCTCGAAGACCCACAGGCTGTCGTAACCGATCTCCTCGGCGGCGCGCGCCACGTCGGGCACGTCCTTGCCGAGGGAGTACTGCCGCATCTGGGGAAGACTCAGGCCGAGCCGGGTCGCCATACCGCTGCTCCTCTGCGCTGGGTGTGGAACCGTCAACGTAGGTCGATGACGGGGCAGTTCCACAGGAGGCTCGCCCAAGGGCCGGATCCGGCCGGGTCAGTCGGTCAGCGGGGTGAGCAGCATGCGGCCCGCGAAGCCGACCGCCGCGTCGAGCCGCTCGGTGAACTCCTCGGCGACGTCCTCGCAGCGGCGCAGTGCCCACAGGGCCCGGGCGGCCGCCCAGGTCGCGTCCCGCGCCCGCTCCAGGCTCCAGGAGCCCAGCAGATGGGTGATCGGGTCGGCGATCTGCAGCAGGTCGGGACCCGGCATCAGATCCTCGCGGATGCGCTCCTCCAGCGAGACGAGGAGGTCGCCCACGCGCTCGAACTCGTCCTCCAGGTCGGCCGGTTCGCAGCTGAGCGTACGGCAGGTGTCCACCACGGCGAGCGCCAGATCGTGCCCGATGTGCGCGTTGATGCCCGCGAGCGCGAACTGCAGCGGCCGTACCCCGGGATGCCGGCGGAACTGGAACAGGGGCCGCCAGCAGGCGGGTGGACGGCGGTCCCGCTCCACCGCGTCGACCGCCGCCAGATACCGCTCGGCGAACCGCACGTCCAGCGCGGACGCCGCCCGCCGGTCCGTGAACTCACCGGCGTCCAGGCGCCGGTCGACCTCCTCGGTGACGGCGAGGTAGACGCGGTTGAACACACCGACCCCGTCCCGCTCGGGCAACTCCGCGTCGAGGACACGCATCCGCGCGATCACGGCGTCGACAGGCGTGCTGAGGTGTTCCGACTGCGCCATGGGGGAAGGGTCCCAGCCCTGCCCCACCCCACGCACCGACCGCCCCGCCGCTTCGCCGGAACGGGGGAACGCGGGGAGGGGGAGGGGGAGGAGGCATCGCTCGGGGAGGGTGGCGGCACTTTCGCCCGGGAGGGGGCGGAGGGCGGCACCGAGCGAGGCAGGCTGGTGCGACTCCGCGCGGAAGGGCGGGAGGGGCAGGGCCAGTACCGGGCGGGAGGGCGGAGGCGACGTCGCGCTTGAGGAACGGGAGCGGCACCGGGCGGGAGGGGTGGGGCAACATCACCCGGGATAGCGGGTGCGCTCGTGCGGCGCGGCCGAGGCGGCGCAGCCGGCGGTGAGGGTGGCACCGGGCACGAAGGGCCGGGGCGACTCCCTGCAGGAGGAACGGAAGCGGCCCTGCTCGGGAGGAACGGAAGCGGCCCTGCCCGGGAGGTGCGGGACCAGCTTTGCTCGGGAGGGGCGGAGGGGGACTCCGCGCGGAGGGAAGCGGGGGCTACTTCGCGCGGGTGGTGGCGGGGGTGGTCTCGCCGGGAGGGCGGGGTGCCACGGGGTGGAGGGGTGGGTGCGGTGCCCGGCGGGAGGGGCATCAGGCGGGAGGTGCGGGACAGGCTTTGCTCGGGAGGTGCGGAGGGCGGCACCGGGCGGAGGGAAGCAGGGGCTACTTCGCGCGGGTGGTGGCGGGGGTGGTGTCGCGGGGAGGGCCGGGGCGGCACCGGGTGGAGGGGTGGGTGCGGTACCCGGCGGGAGGTGCGGAGGGCGACTCCGCGTGGAGGGAAGCGGGGGCTACTTCGCGCGGGTGGTGGCGGGGGTGGTGTCGCGGGGAGGGCCGGGGCGGCACCGGGTGGAGGGGTGGGTGCGGTGCCCGGCGGGAGGGGCATCAGGCGGGAGGCGCGGGACCGGCTTTGCTCGGGAGGGGCGGGGGCGGCACCGGGCGGAGGGAAGCGGGGGCGGTACCGGGCCCGAAGAGGGGGAGCGGTAGCGCAGGTGGGGAGGGGAAGGGAGACCGTGTCAGGCTTACGTACTCGGCGGCTGGCCGCGCGTCGGGCCCAGCGCAGGCGGGCCCGCGGGCGTGCGGCGATGGTCGCGGTGGCCTCGGTGGTGACCCTGGTCGGCACCGTGACCGGGATGATCTCGGCGCTGGACCACGGCCGGGGCTCCGACCGGGCTCGGCCCGAGGTGACCCACATCCCGAGCCCCGTGCCCAGGCCCGCCCTCCCCGCGCCGTCGTCGTCCCCGTCGAAGACCACGCGGACTCCCGCGGCCGGGCCGAAGGAACCGGCGCCGCCGGCCCCCGGCTCCACCCCGACCCGCACCGAGAGAAAGCGGCGGACCGACCCCGTGACCCCCCGTCTCTACCGCCACCCCGACTCCCAGGTGCTGGACTGGGTCCGCGCCCACCCCGACGACCCGCGCACCGCCCTCATCGCGTCCCGGATCGCCGACCGGCCGGCCGCGGTGTGGTTCGCCGAGTACAGCCCGAACACCATCGCCACCCGGGTCCGCGCGGTCACCGCGGGTGCGGCGGCACAGGGCCGGGTTCCGGTGCTCGTGCCGTACGCGATCCCCGACCGCGACTGCGGCGGCGCCTCCCGTGGCGGGGCGCCGGACCTCGCGGCCTACGACGCCTGGATCGACGCCTTCGCCCGGGGACTGGGTTCCGGCGAGGTGATCGTGGTCCTGGAGCCGGACTCGATCGCCCAGTCCGGGTGTCTCTCGGACGCGGACCGGGCCGCCCGCTTCGCCTCGCTGGCCCGCGCGGGCCGGGCCCTGAAGGCCGCGAACCCCCGCGCGCGGGTCTACTACGACGCGGGCCACTCCGGCTGGAACCCGCCCGCCGAGCAGGCCGCCCTCCTGAAACAGGCGGGAGCCGACGCCTCCGACGGCATCTTCAGCAACGTCTCCAACTTCCGCACCACCGCCGACGAGATCGCCTACGACCGGCAGGTCCTCGACGCCCTCGGCGGCCCGGCGGGCCTCGGCGCGGTCATCGACACCAGCCGCAACGGCAACGGCGCACCGCCCGACGGCCAGTGGTGCGACCCTGCGGGCCGGAGGATCGGCCGGGCACCGACCCTGACCACGGGCGAGGCCCGCATCGACGCCTACCTGTGGGTGAAGCTGCCGGGGGAGTCCGACGGCTGCCGGGGCGCGGCCGGGACGTTCACGCCGTCGTACGCCTACGACTTGGCGCTCTGACCGTCCTCCTCGTCGTACGTGGACGTGCCCTCGTCCAGCAGCGGCTCCTGCGGCTTGAGGTGGGCGGGCGCGAAGGCGCCCAGGGCGTGGTAGCCGGTGATGACGACCAGCGTGCCCAGCGCGATGCCGCTCAGGGTGAAGTTCTTGCCGAACTCCATGGAGACGTTGCCGACGCCGATGATGATGCCCGCGGCCGCCGGGACCAGGTTCAGCGGGTTGCGCAGGTCGACCTTGGCGTTGATCCAGATCTGCGCGCCGAGCAGGCCGATCATGCCGTACAGGATGACGGTGATGCCGCCGAGGACACCGCCCGGGATCGCGGCCACGACCGCCCCGAACTTCGGGCAGACGCCGAAGAGCAGCGCGAAGCCCGCGGCGGCCCAGTAGGCGGCCGTCGAGTAGACGCGGGTCGCGGCCATGACGCCGATGTTCTCGGAGTACGTGGTGTTGGGCGGACCGCCCACCGCGGTGGACAGCATGGAGGCGACACCGTCGGCCGAGATCGCCGTACCGAGCTGGTCGTCCAGACGGGTGCCGGTCATCTCGCCGACCGCCTTGACGTGCCCGGCGTTCTCCGCGACCAGCGCGATGACGACGGGCAGCGCGACCAGGATCGCCGACCACTGGAAGGACGGCCCGTGGAAGGCGGGCAGTCCGATCCAGTCGGCCTTGGAGACGCCGGAGAGGTCGAGCCGCCAGTGGTCGGTGAGCTTGCCGCTCGCGTCCACCGAGTGGATCTTCCCGAAGATCTGGTCGAAGGCCCAGGAGATGCCGTACCCGAAGAGCAGGCCCAGGAAGATCGCGACACGGGACCAGAAACCACGCAGACAGACGACCGCCAGACCGGTGAAGAGCATCACCAGCAGGGCCGTCCACTGATCCTGCGGCCAGTACGTCGAAGCGGTCACCGGGGCCAGGTTGAAGCCGATCAGCATGACCACCGCGCCCGTGACGATCGGCGGCATGACCGCGTGGATGATGTTCGCCCCGAAGCGCTGCACCGCGAGACCCACGACGAACAGCGCGGCACCGACCACGAAGACCGCGCCGGTCACCGTGGCGCTCGTACCGCCCTGCGCGCGGATGACGGCGGCCACGCCCACGAACGACAGGGAGCAACCCAGATAGCTCGGCACCCGGCCACGGGTGGCGAGCAGGAAGATCACGGTCGCCACGCCCGACATCATGATCGCCAGGTTCGGGTCGAGGCCCATGAGGACGGGTGCCACGAAGGACGCCCCGAACATCGCCACGACGTGCTGGGCGCCGAGGCCCACCGTGCGCGGCCAGGAGAGCCGTTCGTCGGGGCGTACCACCGCTCCGGGTGCGGGCGTGCGCCCGTCACCGTGCAGTTTCCAGCGCACGCCGAGGTCCATGGTGGGGTTTCGCTTTCTCTGTACGTGAAGACGGTCCGGACCATTGTCACGGGTACCTGGCCGCTCTACGCTCGCACGGTCCTACTCATGAACAACGTTCACATACCTGATCAACCGATTCATGATGATCGGAGTGCTCGATGAGTGGAAGATCCCGTGCGACCGTACTGCTGGCCGCCGTGGTGACCTTCGCGGCCGTGCTCGTCCCCTCCGCCCACGCGGCACCCAAGGCTCCCCGGACGGCCGTCCTGGACGGCGCCCGCCTCCAGCAGACCCGGTCCCGTCTGGACCACGACCCCCGACTCCGGCGCGCGCTCGAGGACCTGACCACCCGCGCGGACGCGTGGCTCGACCAGGGCCCCTGGACGGTCGTCGACAAGCCGAAGCCCGCCCCCGGCGGCGACGTCCACGACTACCTCAGCCAGGCCCCCTACTGGTGGCCCACCACGACGCCCACCGCCGACAACCCCTGGGGCTGTCCGTACCTCCAGCGTGACGGCCGGCGCAATCCGGAGGTGGACAGCGGCACCGACCGGCAGGACGTGGAGAAGGTCTTCGACTCCACCTACGACCTCTCGCTGGCCTGGTACTACACCGGCAGGCGGAGCTACGCCGAGAAGGCCGGGCAGATCCTGCGCACCTGGTTCCTCGCCCCGGCCACCCGGATGAACCCCAACCTGAACCACGCCCAGTTCATCCCCTGCAAGTACGACGGCCGGGCCATCGGCATCATCGACTTCTCGCAGTCGTACACGAGCGTGCTGGACGCCCAGGCGATCCTCGCCACCGGCGCCCCCGGCTGGAGTGCCCAGGACCGCACCGCGATGGGCAGGTGGAACACCGACTTCCTCGGCTGGCTGAAGAACAGCGACTTCGGCAGGCAGGAGGGAGCGGCCGCCAACAACCACGGCACCTTCTACGACATGCAACTCGCCGCCCTCGCCTATGCCACCGGCGACACTGACCTGGCCCGGCGGACCGTCCTCGACGCGCGCGCCAGGCGGATCGACCCGCAGATCGCCGCCGACGGCAGCCAGCCTCAGGAGCTCGCCCGCACCCGCAGCTGGCACTACTCGACCTTCGACCTCGTCGCCTACACCCGCCTCGCCGCCATCGGCCGGCATGTGGGCGTGAACCTCTGGGCCTACCGGGGACCGGACGGGCAGAGCCTGCTCAAGGCGGTGGACTATCTGCTGCCGGCCGCGACCGGTGCCGCCGCCTGGCCGCACCCCGAGCTGGAGTTCCATCGCTACGCGGCGAGCGATGTCGTCCACGCGGCGGCGGACGCCGGTGACACGGCGGCGAAGGCGGCCGTGCCCGACCTCCAGGCGCCTCCCGGCGGTGACCTGTGGGCGCTGCGGCCCGCCGCCGAGCAGCTGGACTCGATAGCGGGCTGACCGGGTCCGACCAGGTCCCTTCCCGACCGGGGCTCCTGAGCGGTCGCTTAGTATGGGGTGTCCCCGCCGCCCCGTACCGCACGTTCAGGAGCCCCTCCCGTGACCGCCGAAGCCCCGATCGCCCCCGCCGTCACACCTGGCCGGCTGATCCCCGTCACCGTCCACTTCGACGACCTGGACGCGCTCGGGCTGCTCCACAACGCCCGCTATCCGCTGATGGTGGAGCGCGCCTGGGCCGAGCTGTGGAACGAGTACGGCATCCGGTTCGACGGCGACTGGACGGCCGCCGGTGACGCCTGCAACGCCGTCCGTGAACTGCGGATCAGCTACGAGGCACCCGTGACCCGCCCCGGCAGCTACGCCGTCCACCTCTGGCTGGAACGGCTCGGCACCACCGGTCTGACCTACGGCTTCCGCTTCTGCTCGGCCGACGGCGCGCAGACCTACGCGCAGGGTGCCCGGGTCCTGGTCCGGCTGGACGCGACGACCCTGCACCCTGCGCCGTGGAGCGACTCCTTCAGGGCCGCGGGTCGGGAACTGCTGCGGCCTGCGGACTGACCTGCGTCCGGCCGGCGCGCCCGGCGGTGCGCAGCACGCCCGCGAACACGGCGAGCCCGCAGGCCAGCACGGTCACCACGCAGAACGAGACCACCAGGCTGGTCGCCTGCGCCACCCCGCCGATCAGGCTGGGCGCGATCAGCCCCGAGGTGTAGGTGATGGTCGCCACGCCCGCTATCGCCTGGCTGGGGTTGGGACCGGCGTGACCGGCCGCCGCGAAGCACAGCGGCACGACCACGGCGATCCCGAGCCCCATCAGCGCGAACCCGGCCATCGCCACCGCGGGATGCCCCGCGACGACGACCAGCAGGCCGCCGAGACCGGCCAGGACACCGCCGGCCCGGACGGTGCGGACCGCGCCGAAGCGGTTCACCACCGCGTCCCCGGCGATCCGGGCCACCGCCATCGTGAGCATGAACCCCGTCGTCGACGCCGCCGCCAGACCGGCCGAGGTGTCCAGCCGGTCCCGCAGGAACACCGCCGACCAGTCCAGGCTCGCCCCCTCCGCGAACACCGCGCAGAAGCCGACCGCGCCGATCAGCAGGGCCGAGCGGGGCGGCAGCGCGAACCGCGGCGGCGGCTCCTCGTCCTCGGCGGGCTGCACGTCGAGGACCCAGCCGCAGGCGACCAGTCCGAGCAGGGTGAGGACCGCGGCGGTCAGCGCGAAATGCAGGCGCGCGTCCGAGCCCAGATGGGCGGCGAGCGTACCGGCGGCCGAGCCGATGAGCGCGCCCGCGCTCCACATGCCGTGCAGTCCGGACATGATCGACTTCCCGAGCAGTCGCTCCACCTCGACACCCAGCGCGTTCATCGCCACGTCGGCCATGCCCGAGGTCGCCCCGTAGGTGAACATCGCCAGGCACAGCGTGTACAGGTTCGGCGCGAAGGACGGCAGGACCAGCGACAGCGTCCACAGCGCCATCAGCCCGCGCAGCGCCGTACGGCTGCCGAAACGGTGGCTGATCCGGCCCGCCAGCGGCATCGCGCACGAGGCGCCGAACGCCGTGAACGCGAGTGCGAACCCGAGCTGTCCCGCGCTCAGTGAGGCATGGTCCTGGACCCACGGCACGCGGGTCGCGAAGGAGCCGGTCACGGCACCGTGCACGGTGAACACGGCCGCCACGGCGTAGCGGGCGCGCCTGACCTCGTCTCGCGGGTACCCCACGTCACCCATGTTCCAGCCCCTCCCCGGAAGTTCCCCGCCGCGCCCTCGCGGCATCGCCGTAAACTATCAGGGACCCTGCCTGATAGATAGCGACTAATACGGCCGCCCGCGTCTGGGAGGATTCCGGTCATGCCCGCATCACCCAGCACCGCCCGGGCCATCAACGACCGGCTCGCCCTGCGCCTGTTGCAGCAGGAAGGCCCGCTGACGGCAGGGCAGTTGAAACAGCTGACCGGACTGTCCCGGCCGACGGTCGCCGACCTCGTAGAACGGCTCACCGCCTCCGGCCTGATCACGGTGGTGGGCGAGTCCGGCGAGCAGCGCCGGGGCCCCAACGCCCGGCTCTACGGCATCGTCGCCGACCGCGCCCACCTGGCCGCGCTCGACGTCCGCACCGGGGGTGTCTTCGTGCTGGTCTCCGACCTCGTCGGGCGGGTGCTGGCCGAGGCGGCCGTGCCGATCGGCGGGGACACCGGGACCGGGCCCGCCGTGGAGCAGGTGGTGGCGGCGGTGGAGCGCACCGCGAAGGAGGCCGGTGCCGACCGGCTGCACACCGTCGGCATCGGGGCGCCCGGTCTCGTCGACCCCGCCACCGGCGACCTGCGCGACTCCGGCGGCCTGCCCGCCTGGCACCGGCGCCTGGCCGCGGCCCTGCAGGAACGGCTGCCCGAGGCCCGGGTCACCGTGGAGAACGAGACCAACCTGGCCGCCCTGGCCGAGCAGCGCGAGGGTGCCGCCCACGACCGGGACACCTTCGTCCTGCTCTGGCTGGGCCACGGCGTCGGCGCCGCGGTCGTCCTGGACGGCACCCTCCGCCGCGGCGCCTCCGGCGGCACGGGCGAGATCGGCTTCCTGCCGGTCCCGGGGACGACCGCGCTGCCCTCGGCGACGGACTGCGACGGCGGCTTCCACTCGCTGGCCGGGGCGGCGGCGGTCGGCGCACTGGCCCGGGAGTACGGCCTGCCGAGGGCGGAACCGCTGGACGGGCCCGGCGTCGCGGTGGTGGTGCGCGAGGCGGTCGCGGAGGCGACCGGCCCGTCCGGCGGGGGTTCCGGTCCCGCCGACCGCTTCCTCGACGCCCTCGCCCACCGGGTCGCCATCGGGGCCGCCTCCGTCGCCTCCATCCTCGACCCGGGCTGCGTGGTCCTGGGCGGAGAGGTCGGGCAGGCCGGGGGAGCGGCCCTCGCTGCACGCGTGGAGGTGCGGCTCCGCCGTATGTCACCGCTGGCCACCGAGGTACGGGCCGGCAGCCTCGGCGGCGCCGCGGTCCTGCGCGGGGCCCTGCTGACGGCCCGGGACCGGGCCCAGGACGAACTGTTCGCACCGGCGGAGCGCTAGGGCCTGTCGTCCGGGGCGTCGGCGGAGCGCTGGTCGTCACCGGGGCGTCACTGCCCGAAGCGGCGGGCCAGGTACTCCTCGAACGTCCCCTTGCCCACCGCCTGCTCCGGAGCCAGATGGCCGCCCGCACGGAAGGCGCGGTACGTCTTCCCGAACAGGGGCAGGCCGACCACGGGCCGGCGCCGTCCCGTCGCCCGGAGATAGGCGCGGGCCAGCGAGTCGAACGTGCGCACCTCCGGCCCGGCCATGTCCGGCACCCGCCCCGCCGGTGCCGCGAGCGCCAACTCGGCCAGACGGTCGGCCACTTCGGCCACCTCCACCGGCTGGTCCGGCACCCCGGCCGGCACCAGCACGACGGGCGGCTTGGCCAGTCCCCGGAGAACCGTCACCACCAGGTCGTGGAACTGCGTCGCCCGCAGCACGGTCCAGCCGAGCCCCGACTCCTCGATCCGCCGCTCCACGGCGAGCTTGGACCGGTAGTACCCGAACGGCACCCGGTCGACGCCGACGATGGAGATGTACACCAGATGGCCCACCCCGGCCCGCCGTGCCGCCGCGATCAGGTGGTCCGCCGCCTGTTCGTCGCCGCCGCGCGGAGAGCTCGCGCAGTGCACGACCGTCTCCACGCCGGCCAGGGCCGCGTCCAGGCCGGGCCCGCCCTCGCGCAGGTCGACGGCGTAGGGGCGGGTGTGCCGGCTGAGCACCCGCACCTCGTGCCCGTCCGCCCGCAGCCGCTCGGTGACGAGCCGTCCGAGCGTGCCGGTTCCGCCGGTCACCAGGATCGTGGTCATGCTGTTTCCGTCCCTCCGGACTCCGGGACGCCCCCGGTCGGAGCGCCCTGCGTCAGCTGAGACCGCGCAGCCCCGGGAAATGTGACAAGCCCCGGCGGGCCCCGGCTACGGGCGGGTCAGGTGCCGCCGCACGTGCTCCAGCTTGTCCGGGTTCATCACGGCCCACACGTGCACGACCAGCCCGTCCACCAGCTCGAACTCGACGACCCCGACCAGCGTGTCGCCCACCCACGAGGCCACCCCGAGCGCGCCGTTGACCTCCACCACCGTGTACTCCAGGCCCACGGCGAAGCGCTGCGAGGCGCCCGCCACGAAGCGGGCGACCTTCTCCCGGCCCTCGATCGGCCGCAGGGCCGCCGTGACCTTGCCGCCGCCGTCGCTCCACCAGGTCACGTCCGCCGCGAGCAGCTTCTCCAGGCCGGTCAGGTCGCCTTCCCGGGCCGCCGTGAGGAACGACGTGACCAGCTCCTCCCGCCGCTCTGGAGCGGGGTCGAAGCGGGACTCCGTCGCGGCCACCCGGCCCACCGCCCGCCGGTACAGCTGACGGCAGTTGGCCTCGCTCAGGTCCAGGACGGCCGCGATCTCCCGGTGGCCGTACCCGAACGCCTCGCGCAGCACGTACACCGCGCGCTCGGTGGGTGTCAGCCGCTCCAGCAGCACCAGCATCGCCATCGAGACCTGCTCGCGCGCCTCCGCCGACTCCAGCGGCCCGAGCGTTCCGTCGGAGGTGACCACCGGCTCCGGCAGCCACTGCCCGACGTACTCCTCGCGGCGCGCCCGGGCCGATGTCAGCCGGTTCAGGCACAGGTTGGTGACGGTCCTGGCGAGCCATGCCCCGAGATGCTCGATGCCCGCGCGGTCGGCGCCGCTGAGCCGCAGATACGCGTCCTGCACCGCGTCCTCCGCCTCCTGCGCCGAGCCGAGCAGGCGGTAGGCCAGGCCGAACAGCCGGCGGCGGTGGGACTCGAACTCGTCGGCGAGCAGGGGTGGCGTCGTCATGGGCCCACCCTGTCAGAGGCGCGGCGACCCGGCGGCGGGCAAGGGCCGTCGTCACCGCCACCGGGTCCGCCCGCACCCTAAAAGGACTAGACCAGTGCGGTCAATGGGTCCGGACCAAGGTCAACCCTCGCTCTCCGCAGGGCAGTTGACCAGGCCGGTTCCGGTGCGCAAGTCCAGCGACACGTGCTGTGAGGGAGCCCACACCCTGCGCCTGTCTGGAAGGCGACCAGGCGTGGCACACTGGCCGTGTACCAGAAGCAGCGCACTCCGGGGTCGGTGAAAGTCCGAACCGGCGGTTACAGTCCGCGACCCGGTCGCTTCCAGCGGCCGGTTGACCAGGTGAAATTCCTGGACCGACGGTTAAAGTCCGGATGGGAGGCAGTGCGCGGCGGGCGGGCATGTTCGTGTGCGCGCCGCCGTATCTGGGCTCGTCCGTGTGCGGACGGGTCCCTTTTCGGCGTCGGCTGAGCTCACGGCGTTGCTCACCCGTACATTCTGTCGTCATCGACAGGCCCCGGAGTCCGTGCCCGAACGAGGCAGGAGGACCCGGGAAGTGTTCACCGGAATCGTCGAAGAGCTGGGTGAGGTCACCGCCGTCGAGAATCTCGGCGACGCCTCCCGTTTCCGGCTCCGCGGCCCCGTCGTGACCGAGGGCGCGCAGCACGGCGACTCCATCGCCGTGAACGGCGTCTGTCTCACCGTCGTGGAGCACGAGGGTGACGAGTTCACGGCCGACGTCATGGCCGAGACCCTGAAGCGTTCCAGCCTGGGCGTGCTCACCGTCGGCTCCCGGGTCAACCTCGAGCGCCCCACCGCCGTGGGCGCGCGCCTCGGCGGGCACATCGTGCAGGGCCACGTGGACGGCACCGGCCAGGTACTGGCCCGCACACCCTCCGAGAACTGGGAGATCGTCAGCATCTCGCTGCCCGCGGACCTCGCCCGCTACGTCGTCGAGAAGGGCTCCATCACCGTCGACGGCATCAGCCTCACCGTCGTCGAGGCGGGCCCGGACTACTTCACCGTCAGCCTCATCCCGACCACCCTCGACCTGACCACGCTCGGCCACAAGCAGCCCGGCGACCCGGTCAACCTCGAGGTGGACGTCATCGCCAAGTACGTGGAGCGGCTGCTCGCGGCCGGTCGGGGGGCCGGCAAGTGAGCTGGCTGAACTCCGAGGCGTTCACCGTGTTCGGCCAGCACATCATCTGGTCCGACATGGTCGGCAACATCCTGGGCCTCATCGCGCTCGCCCTCGGCTGGCGCCGCTCCCTGTGGACCTGGCCCGTGCAGTTCCTGTCCGGCCTCGTCCTCTTCGCCGCCTTCTACGGCCACCTGACCGGCAGCGCCGGCAAGCAGGCCGTCGTCATGGCCGTGGCCCTGTACGGCTGGTGGCAGTGGCAGCGCACCAAGGGCAAGGCCGAGGACGGGCACATCACCCCCCGGTTCGCCACCTGGCGCGAGCGCGCGGCGATGCTCGCCGCGGCCGCCGCGGGCACCGTCGCGGTGGCCCTGCTGTTCACGGCCTACCCGAAGCTGTCCTGGGACCCCTGGCCGGACGCCTATATCTTCGTCGGCACCATCGTCGCCATGTACGCCCAGGCCAAGGGCATGGTCGAGTTCTGGTTCGCCTGGCTGCTCGTCGACCTCGTCGGCGTGCCCCTCAACTTCGCCAACGGCTACGCCTTCTCCGGTTTCGTCTACGTCATCTACGGCGCGCTCGTCCTGTGGGGCATGCGCGACTGGTGGCTGCGCTCCCGCCGAACCGCGCAGCCGGTCCTGGAAGGAGCACCGGCATGACTACGGCCCCCGTCCTCTACAGCCCGGACGACATCGAGGACTTCACGCTCGACCCGGTCGAGCAGGCCATCGCCGACATCGCTGCCGGCCGCCCGATCGTGGTCGTCGACGACGAGGACCGGGAGAACGAGGGCGACCTCGTCGTCGCCGCCGAGAAGGTGACCCCCGAGATCGTCGCCTTCATGATGAGCGAGTGCCGGGGTCTGATCTGCGCGCCCATGGAGGGCGACGAACTCGACCGGCTGCAGCTGCCGCAGATGGTCGCGGACAACACCGAGTCGATGAAGACGGCGTTCACCGTCTCCGTCGACGCCTCCGCCGCGCACGGTGTCACCACCGGCATCTCGGCCGCCGACCGCGCCACCACGCTCCAGTTGCTGGCCGACGGCACCGCCGAGCCCACCGACTTCGTCCGCCCCGGCCACATCTTCCCGCTGCGCGCCCGGGAGGGCGGCGTCCTGGTCCGCAACGGCCACACCGAGGCCGCCGTCGACCTGGCCAAGCTCGCGGGCCTGCGCCCGGCCGGCGCCATCGTGGAGATCGCCGGCGAGGACGGCCGGATGCTGCGGCTGCCCGAGCTGATCCCGTTCGCCCGCAAGCACGGCCTGACGATCATCTCCATCGAGGACCTGATCGCCTACCGCCGAGACAGCGAGCCCACCGTCCGCCGCGAGGCCGAGACCCGCCTGCCCACCGCGCACGGCACCTTCACCGCCTACGGCTACCGCTCCACCCTCGACGGCGTCGAGCACGTCGCCCTCGTGCACGGCGAGATCGGCGAGGGCGAGGACGTCCTGGTCCGCGTCCACTCCGAATGCCTCACCGGCGACGTCTTCGGCTCCTTGCGCTGCGACTGCGGCCCCCAGCTCGACACCGCCCTGGACCGCATCCAGGAGGAGGGCCGCGGGGTCGTCGTCTACCTGCGCGGACACGAGGGACGCGGCATCGGCCTGCTGTCCAAGCTGCGCGCCTACGAGCTTCAGGAGCAGGGCCACGACACCCTGGACGCCAATCTCGAACTCGGCCTGCCCGCCGACGCCCGCGACTACGGCGCCGGCGCGCAGATCCTCGCCGACCTCGGCGTCCGCAGCGTCCGCCTGATGACCAACAACCCCGACAAGACCGACGCGCTGCTGCGCCACGGCCTGAAGGTCACCGGCCGCGAGCCGATGCCCGTCCAGGCGGGCGAGCACAACCTCCGGTACCTGCGCACCAAGCGGGACCGGATGGGGCACGACCTGCCCTGGCTGGACACACCGGCCGTGGCAGCCCCTGTGGCCGCGTCCGCGGCAGCCCCTGTGGCCGCGTCCGCGGCAGCCCCTGTGGCCGCGTCCGCGGCAGCCCCTGTGGCCGCGTCCGCGGCCACCTGCGCCAACCAGTAAGCGGAAAGCACTAAGGAGAGACGTGAGCGGCAAGGGTGCACCGGAACTGTCCGTACGCAACGTGAGCGACCTCAGGGTCGCCGTCATCGCGGCGCAGTGGCACGAGAAGGTGATGGACGGCCTGGTGGACGGCGCCCTGCGCGCCCTGCACGAGCTGGGCATCGACGAGCCGACCCTGATCCGGGTCCCCGGCACGTTCGAGCTGCCGGTCGCCGCCAAGGTCCTCGCGGGCCGCGGCTACGACGCGGTGGTCGCCCTCGGCGTCGTCATCCGCGGCGGCACCCCCCACTTCGACTACGTGTGCCAGGGCGTCACCCAGGGCCTCACCCAGGTGGCCGTCGAGACCGGCGTCCCCGTCGGCTTCGGCGTGCTCACCTGCGACACCGAGGAGCAGGCCCTGGACCGGGCCGGCATCGAGGGCTCCAACGAGGACAAGGGGCACGAGGCCGTGACGGCCGCGGTGGCGACGGCGGCCACGCTCCGCTCAGTATCTGAACCCTGGCACTAGGGAGTCCCCCGAACCGCGTAGGGTGGGGCTCACCATGTCCAAGAAGACGTTCGAGGAGCTCTTCACCGAGCTCCAGCACAAGGCCGCCCACGGCGATCCCGCCTCCTCCCGCACCGCCGAGCTGGTCGGCAAGGGCGTCCATGCCATCGGCAAGAAGGTCGTCGAGGAGGCCGCCGAGGTCTGGATGGCCGCAGAGTACGAGGGCAAGGAGGCGGCCGCCGAGGAGATCTCGCAGCTGCTGTACCACGTCCAGGTGATGATGGTCGCCCGCGGGATCTCCCTCGACGACGTCTACGCCCACCTGTAAGACGTCTACGCCCACCTGTAAACCGCACGCCGTAAAGAGCCCCCAGCACACTCCCCTTCACGCAAAGGAAGCCGACCTCATGCTGCGCATCGCCGTCCCCAACAAGGGTTCACTGTCCGGCCCTGCGGCGGAGATGCTGCATGAGGCCGGCTACCAGCAGCGCCGGGAGTCCAAAGAGCTGCGGATCGTGGACCCGGAGAACGAGGTCGAGTTCTTCTACCTCCGCCCCCGCGACATCGCGATCTACGTCTCCTCCGGCCGCCTCGACATCGGCATCACCGGCCGAGACCTGCTGGTCGACTCCGCCGCCGACGCCGAGGAGATCCTGCCGCTCGGCTTCGCCCGCTCCACCTTCCGCTTCGCCGCCAAGCCCGGCACGGCGAACGGCATCGAGGACCTGAAGGGCAGGACGGTCGCCACCTCCTACGAGGGGATCGTCGCCAAGCACCTCGCCGACAGCGGCATCGAGGCCTCCGTCGTCCACCTCGACGGCGCCGTCGAGACCGCGATCGAGCTGGGCGTCGCCGAGGTCATCGCCGACGTCGTCGAGACCGGCACCTCGCTGCGCAACGCGGGCCTGGAGGTCTTCGGCGAGCCGATCATGAAGTCCGAGGCCGTCGTCATCCGCCGCACCGGCGCCGACGACGAGGAGGCTGCCGAGTCCAAGGTCCAGCAGTTCCTGCGCCGCCTCCAGGGCGTCCTGGTCGCCCGGACCTACGTGATGATGGACTACGACTGCCGCGTCGAGCAGCTCGAGAAGGCCGTCGCCCTGACGCCGGGCCTGGAGTCGCCGACCGTCTCCCCGCTGCACAACGAGGGCTGGGTCGCCGTCCGCGCCATGGTTCCCGCCAAGGAGGCGCAGCGGATCATGGACGACCTGTACGAGATCGGCGCCCGGGCCATCCTGACCACGGCCATCCACGCCTGCCGCCTCTGAGGGGTACGCACCGAGATGTCCGACCCGACCCCCCTGCCCACCCTCCCCGTCACCTTCCGGCCGGGCCGCACCCGGGCGATCCTGCTCACCGCCGGCCTCGTGATCTTCCTGGTGATCTCCGGGATCGCGATGCTGCTGGAGCAGCTCGGCCCGGGGGAGCGGCTCAGCTTCGTCATCACCGGGGCACTGATCTTCTGGGCGCTGGCCCAGCTCGCCCGGGTGAAGGTCGTCGCCGACGAGACCGGCGTCACCGTCGTCAACATCGCCAGCAAGCGGCGCCTGGACTGGGCGGAGATCCTCCAGGTGAACCTCCGTCCGGGCGACCCCTGGGTGTTCCTCAACCTCAGCGACGGCACCAGCCTGCCCGCGCTCGGCATCCAGCCGGGCATCGCCAAGCAGCACGCCATCGCCGACGCGAAGACCCTCCGGGCGCTGGCCGAGGCCCGCTCGATGCGGGATCTGCCGTAGAGGGCCATGTCTTGATTAATCTGTTGGCGGAGGCGTTTTCGTTGCGCCTCCGCCACTGATGTTGCCCCCTGGTCTTCAGAGGCCCCCTGCTACCCGAGGAGTGACTCCCTCCAGCGATGGACGGATCGTCCTGTAGTACCTGCGCCGCCCCCTCCCGAGATACCGAGGCGGCGGCATCATGACCATCCCCCTGCTGCTCCTCGGAGCGGCGTTCCTGCTGATTCTCGCCAACGGTTTCTTCGTGGCGGCCGAGTTCGGCCTGGTGACGGTCGAGCGGCCGGACGCCGAGAAGGCCGCCGCCGAGGGCGACAAGCGCGCCCGTACGGTCGTGGAGTCGCTGAAGGAACTGTCCTTCCAGCTCTCCGGCACCCAGCTCGGCATCACCATCACCTCCCTCGTCGTCGGCATGCTCGCCGAACCGGCCCTGGCCGAACTGCTGCGCGGCCCGTTCACGGCGATCGGCATCCCCGAGGGCGCCGTCTCCGGTGTCGCCGTGGTCGTCGGCATGCTGCTGGCCTCCGCGGTCCAGATGGTGATCGGCGAACTCGTGCCCAAGAACTGGGCGGTGTCCCGGCCGCTGCAGGTCGCGCGCTTCGTCGCGGGCCCCCAGCACCATTTCTCCCGTCTGTTCCGCCCGGTGATCGCCGTGCTCAACACGGTCGCCAACCGGCTGGTGCGCGCCCTCGGCGTCGAACCCACCGAGGAACTGGCCTCGGCCCGCACCCCGGGCGAACTGGTGTCCCTGGCCCGGCACTCGGCCCAGGCCGGCGCCCTGGAGCAGGACACGGCCGACCTGTTCGTGCGCACCCTGTCCCTGGGGGACCTGACCGCGCAGCACGTCATGACCCCGCGCGTGAAGGTCAGCGCCCTCCAGGACACGGCCACCGCCGAGGACGTCGTCAACCTGACCCGCGCCACCGGTCTGTCCCGCTTCCCGGTCTACCGCGAGAAGATCGACGAGATCGTCGGCATGGCCCACCTCAAGGACGCCCTGGCGGTCCCCGTGCAGGACCGGCTGCGCACGCCGGTCGGCCGTATCGCCCGCAAGGCGCTCCTCGTCCCCGAGACGCTGCCGGTCCAACCCCTCCTCGCCCGGCTGCGCAGCGAGCAGCCCATCGCGGTCGTGGTGGACGAGTACGGCGGCACGGCGGGCGTGGTCACCCTGGAGGACATCGTCGAGGAACTCGTCGGCGAGGTCCGCGACGAGCACGACGCCAAGGACATGCCCGAGCTGGCCCCCGCCCCGCCGGAGGACGGCAGGCCCGCCTGGGACGTCGACGGCAGCTGCCGTGTCGACATCCTGCAGCGCATAGGTCTCGACGTGCCCGAGGGGCCGTACGAGACCGTCGCCGGCCTGGTCGCCGACCTGCTCGGCCGGATCCCGGCCCCCGGCGACCGGGCCGAACTGCCCGGCTGGCGGCTGTCCGTCCGCCAGGTCGGCCACTACCGCGCCGAACGGGTCCGCCTGGTCAGGACGGTCCTGGCGACGAACGTCATGGAGGCCGTCCGATGAGCGTCCTCCAACTGGTGTTCGCCGCGCTGCTGGTGCTCGCCAACGGCTTCTTCGTCGGCGCCGAGTTCGCGCTCGTCTCCGTGCGCCGCAGCCAGATCGAGCCGCTGGGCACGGCCCGGGCCCGGCAGGTGCTGTACGGCCTGGAGCGGCTGCCGCAGATGATGGCGGCCGCGCAGTTCGGCATCACCGTCTGTTCCCTGACGCTCGGCGCGGTGGCCGAGCCGACGGTGGCGCATCTGCTGGAGCCGCTGTTCGAGGCGATCCACCTGCCGCACGGCATGATCCACCCGCTGGGCTATGTGATCGCCCTCGCCGCCGTGGTCTTCTTCCACCTCGTGATCGGTGAGATGGTGCCGAAGAACCTCGCGATGGCGGCGCCGGAGAAGGCCGCGCTGTGGCTGAGCCCCGGTCTGGTCGCCTTCGCCCGCGTGTGCCGGCCGATCACGGTGGCCCTCGGTGCCTGCGCCCATGCCATCCTGCGGCTCTTCCGCGTCGAGCCCAAGGACGAGGTCGAGGCCGTCGTCACCAGCGAGCAGCTGAACCGTCTGCTGGAGGACTCCGGCCAGGCGGGCCTCCTCGACCCCGAGGAGCAGGAGCGGCTGGAGGACGCGCTGGAGCTGGGCTCCCGTCCGGTGACGGACGTCCTGCTGCGGCGTGAGTCCCTGGTGACGGTGACTCCGTCGGTCACGCCGGGGGAGATCGTCGACCTGACGGCCCGCACCGGCTACTCCCGCTTCCCGGTTGCGGCCGGGACGGGTGCGTTCATGGGCTACATCCACGTCAAGGACGTCCTGGACCTGGAGGACTCCGGCCGGGCCGTCCCCCAGCACGTGTGGCGCCCCATGGCCACCCTGCGCGCGGAACTCCCCCTGGACGACGCCCTGACGGTCATGCGCCGCGCGGCCACCCACCTGGCCCAGGTGGCGGACGGCTCCGGCAGGGTCCTGGGCCTGGTGGCCCTGGAGGACGCCCTGGAACTCCTGGTGGGTGAGGTCCGCGACCCGGCCCACCGCGAGACCCCGGAACCCAGGCTCTCCGAGCCGAGGGCCAGCGGGGAACCGGAGGAAGTACTGGCCACCTGACGCCGTCTCCCGTCCGTGGGCGCGCCGGACCGGTCGCGCCCACGCGGCGGAGCCGCACAGCGAAACAGCCCCCGCGCCCCTTCGGAGCGCTCGGCTGTGCCTACATGGCCGACGGATCGTGCGGTCCCCGTCCCGACAGGACCTCTCCATAGGCCTGCATCAGGTCGGGCAGTCGCAGCGTCGCCAGGTCCGCCCGGGACAGCACCCCCGGATACGTCGACAACCGCAGATCCCGGTACGCGCAGCTCTTCTCGTACAGCGTGCGCAGAAACCGGCCGTTCCCCAGCTCGTCGATCCACCCCTGGTCGACCACATGCCCGGCGATGGACCGCAGCTCCTCCAGCGCCTCCTCGTCCCACAGGTCCCCGTTCTCCGCCGCGAGCACCTTGCCGATCTCGGTGAGCTCCAGCGGCCGGTAGGAGGGGAAGTCCACCCGGGTGGTGAAACGGGAGGAGAGCCCGGGGTTCGCGGCGAGCAGCCGGTCCATGCCCTCGGGATAGCCGGCGAGGATCACCACCAGGTGGTCCCGGTTGTCCTCGGCCCGCTTCAGCAGCACCTGCAGCGCCTCGTCCCCGTACGCGTCCCCCTTGCCGTACCCGGAGTTCGACAGCGAGTACGCCTCGTCCACGAAGAGCACGCCGCCGATCGCGGAGTCGATCAGCTCGTTGGCCTTCACGGCCGTCTGCCCCAGATACTCGCCGACGAGATCGGCCCGCTGGGCCTCCACGAGGTGGTCGCCGCCGAGCAGACCGAGCGCGTAGAACACCCGGCCGAGGATCCGGGCGACCGTGGTCTTGCCGGTCCCCGAAGGACCCGAGAACACGAAGTGCCGCTTGGGCGGCTGTACCGGCAGCCCCTGCCCGGCCCGCAGCCGCGCCATGTTCAACTGCGCGGACAACGCCTTGACCTGGCGCTTGACCGGCTCGAGACCCACCATGCGCTCCAGCTCTGCGAGCGCCTCCTCGAGTAATGCGGCGTCGGTCGGCCCCGCCGGAAGGGGCGAGGACGGCATCCCGCTCTTCGCCCGCACCGTCGGATCGGAGACCGACGGCACCGGCCCGGTCGGCAGGTCCGGGTCCGAGAGCCTCAGGTCGCGCCCCTCGGTGCCGAAGAGCGGGTCGAGCGTGTCCGGGCCGTCCATGGCGTCCGCACCGGCACCGGTCAGGGTGATCGCCGCGAGGTCGGCCGGATCGTCGTACCCGTCGCCCTCGGCGATCGCGGCCAGCCGGGCCGAGGTGTCCATGAAGGCCGGGTCGACCCGGTGCACCGCGCGGTACAACGGCATGGCCGCGGCGCTGCGCCCGGTTCCCTCGTGCGCCCGCGCCAGCCAGTACCGCAGCTCCTTGCGCTGCGGCTGCTCGCTGCGGCAGCGCATCAGGGCCGCCGAGAGCAGCGGCTCGGCCTGGCCGTACATCTCCAGCCGGACCCGGGCCATGCCGCCGAACAGCCCCGCCTCGATGCCGAGCAGGGGATCGTCGAGCAGCGGATCGGTGTGCCGGACCAGCTGGTCCCAGTCCTTGACGAGATAGGCGCGGCAGGCGTGCAGGAAGCGGACCTGCGGGTCGGTGTCCACCGGGGGCAGCCCGGCCAGCGCCCGGTCCAGCTCCGGGACGTGCCGGCCGTCCAGCCAGTGCGAGGCGTGCGCCAGCAGCAGATCGCGGGGGCTCTCCAGCACCGGCTGCACCCACCAGCCCAGCCAGTACCAGGAGTTGAGGGTCCGCCGGTGCCGGGCGCGCTGCTCCCCGAAGCGGTCCCGGTGCCGGAACATTCTGAGCAGCGCTGTCGTCGTGTCGACCCGCAGCGCGTGCAGCCCGAGCCAGGCGTCCGCCATCCCCGGGTCCATCCGCGCCGCGGCGCGGAACTCCTCCTCCGCCTGCGGATAGGCACCCATCGTGTAGGCGTCCACGCCTCGCAGCCAGGCGAGGTCGGCCGGGGCCTCGGGGCCCTGCGTGCCGAAGTCCATCACGTCCCCCACAAACCGTGCCCCCGTTGGTTCACCGCCGGGCAGTCGCCCGACGGCCGCCGCGGTCGAACCGCCGTGCCGCGGACCGGAGTTGCAGGTGCGCGAGGCAGCCGCTCGAAGGTCGCACCGAGGGCATCGTACCCGTGGGACGACCGCGCACCGAAGGGTGCAGCACGGGCCGTTCGACGAGGTGGGAGCAGACGGGGCGCACACGGGACGGTGACCGAGGGTGAGCGGATCGGTGCGCGGGGCGCCCGGAAAACGGGCCGCGGGCAGAACGAAGCCCCCGATCACGGGGGAACAACCGGGGGCTTCGCGTATGTGGGCGGCTCCGAATGGCCGCACATTGAGAACGTAAGACCTGTACGGTCCCCGGGTCAAGCGCCCTCGATGCACTCAAAGAAGTTCGCCCGCAAGGGTCTTCACAAGTTCAGCACACTGCGGACGGGTCATCACCCTGGGTGACCGTACGGTCCGGTTCAGCGGTCCTCGCGGGCCCCGGCAGTACCGCGTACCCCTGCGGCGTCTGGCGCACCAGGAGATCGGCATGGGGGCGCGAGGGGTCGGCGGCGAAGTGCGCGTGCTCCGCCTCGACCCACCCGGCCCAGAACTCCCGCTGCTCCTCACCGTCCCGCAGCCGGCCCCGTGCCCAGGACTCCTCGCGAGGCAGTTCCATCCACAGCAGCTCGGCCAGATACGGCCGCAGGGCCCGGCGGCCGGCGCCGACCCCCTCGATCACGACGACGGGAGAGGGCGGCAGCGGGAGCGGCGGGCCGAACGCGCGGGCGCGCCAGTCGTAAGGGGTGTAGTGCGCGCTCTCGCCGTGCGAGAGGGGGCCGATCACCTGGGCCAGGAGCCGGTCGGTCCAGTCGAAGAGCTGCTCGTGACTGGCGATGTCGTCCAGGTGCAGCACGGGCGCCCCGCCGAGCGCGGCGGCCAACCGCCCGGCGAAGGTGGACTTTCCGGAGCCTGCGTGCCCGTCGACGGCGATCAGCCGGACCGGCCCCACGGAGGGGGGAAGCCCGCGCAGCCGGGCGGCGAGGTCGTGAATGGTGATTCCCGAGGTGTGGTGCGGTGTGGGGTGTTTTCCGGAAACAGTCTAGTAGCGGCCCATAGCGACTGGACCAATCGGGTGGCCGAAAAAGTCACCCCTTGAACCACTGGCTGACCGCCGGTCAATCGAAAGGATTAACATTCCCGGCCCGTTGACCGGTATGTGAAACCCGGCGTTCCCGGTGCGCCGAATGCTGAGTAAGGTGCCTGGTGCACAACTGCGATGCGTCGGACGGGGACGGACAGGGGGACATGGTCGCGGAGTTATTCGAAGGGCACTATGTATGGCATCCGGCGGCCGACGACCGTGTCCTGGCGAGCGTATGTGTCGATGTGCGCGCCGGCCGTTATCGATACGCGTCCGAGGCCCTCGCCGAGACGCGTTCCGACTTCGCCCTGCGCGCCCACCGCTCGCTGGTGCTGGCCTCCGAGGCGGCCGACACCGACCTGGTGGAACGCTGGCTCGCCGAGGAGCCGACCCCCGAGGCGGCGCTGATGTGGGCCCGGGTCGCGGTGCAGCGCGCGACGCGGGCCGCCGACGCGCGCGACGAGCGCGCCGAGGCGCTGGAGCGGATCGCGCTGACCGCCTGCGACCGGGCGGCCGCCATGGCCCCCGACGACCCCACCCCCTGGGTCGCCAAGCTGGCCATGGCCCGGCTGCACCGGCTGCGCGACCCCGCCCCGCACGGTCTGCTCACCGCCCCGCCCGGACCCTGGCGGCTGTTCGCGCACATCCTGTCCCTGGATCCGTGGCACCGCGAGGGCCACCACCGCTTCCTGTCGTGCTTCTTCACCCGCCACGGCGGCTCGGTCAACGCGGCCTGGGACGTCGCCGCCTTCCTCAGCCAGCGGGCGCCCGCCGACTCCGCCCTCCGGCTGCTGCCGCTGGTCGCCCTGGTGGAGAGCTACAACCCCACCCAGCTGCTCGCCGACCGGGTCTGGGAACAGCCCCAGTGGCGCTCCACCGCGCTGGCGATCTACCAGAACTGGCTGCCCGCGGCGGCCGGTTACCGCTTCACCCCGGTGCTCGACCTGGCCTACCTCGCGCACGCGCTGGTGATGGCCCAGCGCGAGTTCGAGGCCCGGGCGGTCTTCACGGCGATGGGGCCGTACGCCTCGCGCATGCCCTGGAGTGCCTTCGGTGACCCCGCCGAGCAGCTCTCCCGGGCCCGGCGCTCCTGCGGCCTGCCCGTTCCGGGAGCCGCCTGACCCCGCACGTGCTCTGTCCCCCCACCGAGAGAAAGGCAGATCTGTGTCCGAACGGATATCGACTCCACGGGCGAAGGCTCGTGGGGGAGAGGCCCCGGTCGTCATCGACGACGACGCGACCCTGCATGCGATGGGTTATCCCCGGAAACTCACCCGGCGTTTCCAGGCGTTCGACAATTTCGCGATCTCCTTCACCATCATCAATATTCTTTCGGGTATTTTCTCGTCCTTCGGATACGGAATGAATGCGGGCGGCCCCCGCATTCTCGTGTTCGGCTGGATCGGCGTGTCCGTCATGGTGCTGTTCATCGGCGCGGCAATGGCCGAGGTCGCCTCCGCCTATCCGACGAGCGGTGCGCTGTATTTCTCGGCGGGTAAACTCGCCAAGCGGCACAAGGGTGCCTGGTCCTGGTTCACCGGCTGGCTGAACTTCGTGGGCCAGATCGGCGGCACCGCTGCCACCGGCTATGCGGCGGCCACCTTCATCCAGGCTTTCATCGCCCTGCAGTGGACCTCGTACCGGCCCACCGTGCACCAGACGGTCCTGATCACGGCTGTGATCATCGTGCTGCAGGGCCTCGCCAACACGTATACCGTCCAGCTCGTCGCCGTGCTGAACCGGATTTCCGTGTGGTGGCTGCTGATCGGACTCGTGGTGATCGTGAGCACACTCATCGTGATGCCCGACCATCATCAGCCGGCGTCCTTCGTGACGCATTTCGAGAACAACACCGGCTTCACGAACGGGCTTTACGGCGGCATGCTCGGGCTCCTGGTCACCAGCTGGACCTTCACCGGGTTCGACGGCAGCTTCCACATGTCCGAGGAAACGGTCCGCGCGACGGTGAACGCACCGCGGGGGATCACCCGCTCCATCGGCTATTCGGCGATCACCGGACTGATCCTGATGCTTGCACTGGTCTACAGCATTAGCGACTACGGCAAGGTGGCGGGTTCCTCCGCGCCGCCCGTCCAGATTCTCATCGACGGCCTCGGACTGGGCACTGCCAAGGTGATGCTCCTCATCGTCATCGGCGCGATGCTCTTCTGCGGCCTCGCCAACCTCACCAGCAACACCCGGCAGATCTTCGCCTTCTCCCGGGACGGCGCCATGCCCGGCTCGCGCCTGTGGCACACCGTCTCTCCGCGCACCCGTACGCCCGTGAAGGCCGTGTGGCTCGCGGTGGCCTGCTCGCTCGCCCTGGTGGTCCCGGGCTGGTGGTCGCACACGGCGTTCACCGCGATCGTCAGCGTCAACGTGGTGGGACTCTTCCTCGCCTACGCCGTGCCGATCTTCCTGCGGCTGCGGCTCGGCGACGAGTTCCAGCCGGGCCCCTGGCACCTGGGCCGCTGGGGCAGGCCGATCGGCTGGCTCGCGGTGATCTGGGTCGGGCTCAGCAGCGTCCTGTTCATGCTGCCGCAGGCCTCGCCGATCACCGTCGACTCCTTCAACTACGCGCCGATCGCGCTGGCCGTCGTCCTGGTCGTGGCCACAGTGTGGTGGTTCGCCACCGCCCGCCGCCGCTTCCAGGGTCCGGTCAGCTACGGCCGCCCCGACGAGGTCGCCGCGATGGACCTCGTCTGACCCGCACCGACCACGGCCCCGGCGCACGGCACTCCGTCCGCGCCGGGGCCGTCGTGCACCCCCTGCGAGTCGTTTCAGTGGCCCAGACCAATATTGGTGGCGCGCCATGCACGGAAGTGCTGGCAGGGGCATGCCGTCTCCTCCATAGTTGGCGCACAACCACACCGGACCAGGAACGACTCGGATACTTGGGGGTAACCGAGCCCATGAGCAGAACCCAGCAGCCGTCCCGCCGCACCGTCCTCACCGCCGCCGTGGTCGCCGCGGTCGCCTCCGGGACCGTACCCGCGGCAGCCGCCACCGCGAAGGCGCCCGCCGCCGACGCGGACGACCCCGCCCAGTTGCCGTCGGCCCGTCCCATCGACTACCACGCCTGGACCACCTACCACGACTGGCGCTGCGGCACCGCCGAGGGTGTCCGCGCAGTCTCCGGCCTTCGCCCCGGCGTCGAGATCGGCACCGCCGCCGGCCGCACCGACTACACCGACCCGCACACCGGCACCACCGCCGGGTGGGAGTTCGCGACCTGGACCTCCCCGGTCCACCGGCTCGCCGTGCCCGCGACGGAGGTCGTCGCCTCCTGGAACGCGCACACCCCCGACGGCACCTGGCTCCAGGTCGAGCTGCGGGGCACGTACTCCGACGGCACCGACACGCCCTGGTACGTGATGGGCCGCTGGGCGTCCGGGGACCAGGACATCAAGCGGACCTCGGTGGACGGCCAGAAGGACGGCAAGAGCACGATCTGGACCGACACCTTCGCCATCGACGACACGAGCACCGGCCTGCGGCTGGCCTCGTACCGGCTGCGCCTGACCCTCTACCGCCGGCCGGACACCCGGCTCACCCCGACCGTCTGGCGGCTGGGCGCCATGGGCTCCGACATCCCCGACCGCTTCACCGTGCCGGCCTCCACTCCCGGGCTCGCCGGGGAACTGGGTGTCCCGCGCTACTCGCAGGAGATCCACAAGGGTCAGTACCCGGAGTACGACAACGGCGGCGAGGCCTGGTGCAGCCCCACCTCCTCGCAGATGATCGTCGAGTACTGGGGCGGCCGGCTCACCTCCGAGCAGCTGTCCTGGGTCGACCCGTCCTACGCCGACCCGCAGGTGGACCACGCGGCCCGCTTCACCTACGACTACCAGTACCAAGGGTGCGGCAACTGGCCCTTCAACGCCGCCTACGCGGCCACGTTCAAGGACCTCCAGGGCGTGGTCACCCGGCTCGCCTCGCTCACCGAACTGGAGACGTTGATCGAGGCCGGTGTCCCGGCCATAACGTCCCAGTCCTTCCTGAAGACCGAGCTGACCGGAGCCGGGTACGGCACCTCGGGTCACCTGATGACGGTGATCGGCTTCACCGCGGACGGCGATGTGATCGCCAATGACCCGGCCTCGGCCGACGACGCGGCGGTACGGCGGGTCTACCTGCGGCGCGAGTTCGAGAACATCTGGCTGAGGACCAAGCGGTACAACGCCTCCGGCAAGGTCGTCTCGGGCACCGGAGGGGTCTGCTACCTCTACTTCCCGGCCCACCCGAACCCGCGCCAGCGCAAGGCGCTCGAGGCGGTGGGGGTCTGCTGACCCGGCCCATGTGAGCAACGTCTCCGCCGCAAACGCCGTCGCGGGTGGCAAGGTGGACAAATGGGTGGGGGGATTCCACTCCGTACGTCCGAACTCTGCGAGAAACCATGACCGCACAGCAGGCCACCGCCACCCGCGTCCGCACCGGCGGCCCCCAGGAAGACGGCCCGAAGATCCTCGAGCACGTCATGGGCTGGGTGCTGGTCGCGGTGATCGCGATGCTGGTGACCCAACTCGGCCTGCTCTGACCCGGCTCCTTACGCGATCGGCATGTTCTGACATACTGCGGATGTCCCGCCGACCGCCTAGACCAGGGTCGAAATTGAATATGCGTCAACAGCGTGCCGCCGTCCGTCCCCGGGCGCGCGGCACCGAGCGCTCTGTGGCGCGTCGCGCCGAACTCATCGCCATCGGGCGGAAGCTGTTCGCCGACACGTCCTACGACGCGCTGTCCATGGACGACATCGCCCGGCAGGCGCATGTCGCCAAGGGGCTGATCTACTACTACTTCCAGTCCAAGCGCGGGTACTACCTGGCGATCATCCAGGACTCCGTCGCCGACCTGGTCACCTTCGCCGCGAGCGGCCTGGAACTGCCCGCCGTGGACCGCGTCCACCGCACCGTCGACAGCTACCTTCGCTTCGCCGAGCACCACCAGGCCGCCTACCGCACCATCGTCAGCGGCGGGGTCGGCTTCGACACCGAGGTGCACGCCATCCGGGACGGTGTGCGCGAGGCGATCATCGACACCATCGCCGAAGGCGCGTACGGCCGCAGCGACATCGCCCCGCTCGCCCGCATGGGCCTGCTCTCCTGGGTGTGCAGCGTCGAGGGGGCCACCCTCGACTGGATCGACCGCCCCGCACTCTCCCGCGACACCATGCGCGACCTGCTGGTGAAGACGCTCGGCGGATCCCTGCGCGCCGTGGAGGAACTGGACCCGTCCTACCCGGCCCCGCCCCCGGCCCGCCGCGGCGCCTGACGGCGAGGAGCGGAGGCTCGTGGTCCTCCGCTCCAGGCCCCCCTGCTCCGGGGCTAGTTGATCGCCTTGATCAGCTCACCGTTCGCGGTGTCGCCGCTCAGCTCCCAGAAGAAGGTGCCGCCGAGGCCCTGCTGGTTCTTGTACGTCATCTTCGTGCCGATGGTCGCCGGGGTGTCGTAACTCCACCAGTTGTTGCCGCACTTGGCGTAGGCCGTGCCGCCCACCGTGCCGGTCGCGGGACACTTGCTCTTGAGCACCTTGTAGTCGTCGATGCCCTGCTCGTACGTCCCCGCCGCCGGGCCCGTCGCCGTGCCGCCCGGCGCCGCCTGCGTGACCCCGGTCCAGCCGCGCCCGTAGAAACCGATGCCGAGCAGCAGCTTGGCGGCGGGGATGCCGAGGCCCTTCAGCTTCGCGATGGTCGCCGAGGTGTAGTAGTTCGCCTTCGGGATGCCCGAGTAGGAGTTCAGCGGGGAGTGCGGGGCGGTCGGGCCGGTCGAGTCCCAGGCGCCGAAGTAGTCGTACGTCATCGGGTTGTACCAGTCGACGTACTGGGACGCGCCCGCGTAGTTCGCCGCGTCGATCTTGCCGCCGCTGGTGGCGTCGGCGGTGATCGCCGCGGTGACCAGGCTGCCGGAGCCGAACTTCGACCGCAGGGCGGCCATGACGTTCTTGAAGGCCTCCCGGCCGCTGGTGTCGCACGTGTTGCCGCAGGCGTTCGGGTACTCCCAGTCGATGTCGATGCCGTCGAAGACGCCCGCCCACTTGGAGTTCTTCACCAGGTCGTAGCAGGACTGGGCGAAGGCGGCCGGGTTCTTCGCTGCCTCGCCGAAGCCGCTGGACCAGGTCCAGCCGCCGAAGGACCACAGGACCTTCAGGCCTGGGTGCTTCTTCTTCAGCTTCAGCAGCTGGTTGAAGTTGCCGCGCAGCGGCTGGTCCCAGGTGTCGGCGACGCCGTCCACGGACTCGGCGGCGGTGTAGGCGCGGTCGGTGGCCGCGTAGGAGTCTCCCATGGCGCACTTGCCGCCGGTGACGTTGCCGAACGCGTAGTTGATGTGGGTCAGCTTGGCCGCGGAGCCGGAGGTCTCGATGTTCTTGACGTAGTACTTGCGGTCGTAGGTGCCCCATTCGGTGAAGTAGCCGACGACCTTGGAGCCGGCCTTCAGCTGGACAGCGACCGGTGCGGCCGCGGTGGCGGTGCCCGCCCCGGCCAGCAGACCGGCTCCGAGGGCGGCGGAACAGGCGGCGGCGACCAGCGCCCGGAACCGGGTGCGGTGGCGGTGGCGGTGGGGAGTGTGCATCGGGTGGCTCCTCGTGGGGGAGAGGGGAACGCGCGCCGATTGGCATGAACGCGGTAAAGCGTTGGTCATGCACAGTAGGAGGACTAGACCACTGCGTCAATGGTTCGGACCAATATCAGGGGTGCGGAGAGTTCCGATTGGATTCTTGAAGTAAGCGGTCGTTAACTGGTGACGGGAGGCCGCTGATCGGGCATACTCACGGCACAGAGCCGCTGGTCAGCCGCTTCCGAGACCCGGGAGCGGGCGCCTTCGGCGAACCGGAACGACCAGGCGGAGCCGCCCCACCCACGGCGCATCCGCTGATGTGCCCGAACAGGGAGGAGACCGACGCCATGTCCGACCGCGACCCGCAGCCGGTGGAGCGTCAACTGCCCACGGAAGAGGCGAGGGATCTGCTCGCGCTCGTCCGTGAGATCGCGCAGCGTGAGATCGCGCCGAAGGCGGCCGAGGAGGAGGACGCCGGACGCTTCCCGCGCGAGGTCTTCACCCTGCTCTCGGAATCGGGCCTGCTGGGCCTGCCGTACGACTCCGAGTACGGAGGCGGTGACCAGCCCTACGAGGTCTACCTCCAGGTCCTGGAGGAGCTGGCCGCGGCCCGCCTCACCGTCGGCCTCGGCGTCAGCGTGCACACGCTCGCCTCCTACGCCCTCGCCGCCTACGGCACCAAGCAGCAGCAGGTCGAGCACCTGCCCGCGATGCTCGGCGGCGGCCTGCTCGGCGCCTACTGCCTCTCCGAGCCGTCCTCCGGTTCGGACGCGGCCTCCCTGCGCACCAAGGCCGTCCGGGACGGCGACGACTGGGTGATCACCGGCACCAAGGCCTGGATCACGCACGGCGGGATCGCCGACTTCTACACCGTGATGGCTCGCACCGGCGAGGACGGCTCGCGCGGGATCAGCGCCTTCCTGGTGCCGGGCGACGCCGAGGGGCTGAGTGGCGCGGTGCCCGAGAAGAAGATGGGCATGAAGGGCAGCCCGACCGCCCAGGTCCACTTCGACGGTGTGCGGGTCTCCGGCGACCGGCGCATCGGGGAGGAGGGTCAGGGCTTCTCGATCGCCCTGTCCGCGCTCGACTCGGGGCGGCTCGGCATCGCGGCCTGCGCCATCGGCGTGGCCCAGGCCGCGCTGGACGAGGCGGTCGGCTACGCCACCGAGCGCCGGCAGTTCGGCCGCCCCATCGCCGACTTCCAGGGTCTGCGCTTCATGATCGCCGACATGGCGACCCAGATCGAGGCCGGCCGCGCGCTGTACCTCGCGGCCGCCCGGCTGCGCGACGCGGGCAAGCCGTTCGCCAAGCAGGCGGCCATGGCCAAGCTGCACTGCACCGACACGGCGATGAAGGTCACCACGGACGCCGTGCAGATCCTCGGCGGCTACGGCTACACCGCCGACTTCCCGGCCGAGCGCTACATGCGCGAGGCCAAGGTCCTGCAGATCGTCGAGGGCACCAACCAGATCCAGCGGATGGTCATCGCCCGTCACGTGGCAGGGTCGGAGGGCCGCTGAACTGCCCGCTGCGGACCGTCGGGGCCGCCAGTCTGACCCACTCCGGGTCGTGGCGGCCCGGCAGGGTGCGGCCCCGGTCCTCCCAGGCGCGCATCAGGTCGCGATAGATGGGGGGGTCCTGCGGCGCGGGTGGCGGAACCGATTCTGCAGGACGGGGCACGAAGACGCGGCGCTGACGCCCGGTGGCCCAGTACGTGACGGTCATGCCTGGGGAACGCGACGGACACCGGGCAGGTCACGGCCGGGCGGAATCGAGCGCGAGTTCACGGGCGTCCGGTTCCGGCTCTGGCCTCGGCTAAGTATCTGACGTACCGTCAGCGGACCGTCTCCCAGGGGGTGTCCGTGGCCGACGACCGTCCCGTACCGCTCGACGAGTACCCCGTCCACCAGGTGCCGCTGTCCATGAAGCACGTGGCGACGGGGGACCGGAACGCCTACGACCGCTGCATCTTCCACGTCTTCGACCACACCGGCCGCGCCCTGCTCATCCTCGGCCTCGGCGTCTACCCCAACCTGGGCGTGATCGACGCCTACGCGACCCTCCGCACCGGGGACACCCTGCACGCCGTCCGTGCCTCGGACGCGCTCGGCGAGGACCGGATGCGGCTCGCCGTCGGCCCGCTGCGCATCGAGGTCCAGGAACCGCTGAGGCGGCTGCGCCTGGTCTGCGAGGACGAACTGTCGTACGACCTCACCTGGACCGCGGCCTTCCCGGCCCTGTGGGAACCCCACCACCTCCAGCGCCGCGGCGACCGGCTGACCCTGGAGGGGCGCAGATTCGTCCAGGCGGGCACGGTGACGGGCGTGATCAGGGCGGGCGGCGCGGAGTTCGAGGTCTCCTCGGAGGGCTGGACCGGCACCCGGGACCGCAGCTGGGGTGTGCGGCCGGTGCCGGGGGAGGAGGGCGGACGGCTCGCCGAGGACCACCCGACCGAGGGCTTCCACTGGATCTGGTGCCCGGTCCGCTTCGAGGACCGCTTCCTGATGGTCATCACCCAGGAGGACGCCGACGGCCACCGCTCCCTGAACGACGCCTCCCTGCTCCGCCCCGGCCACCGCGACCGCCAACTGGGCTGGCCCCAGACCGAGATCACCTACCGCTCGGGCACCCGCCACCCCGAGCGCGCGGTCATCCACCTCGGCGACCCGCGCAAACCGCTGGAGCTGGAGGCGGAGATCCTGGCCTCCTCGCCGCTGGCGGTAGGCGCGGGCTATCCGCCGGCGGACGACTGGCAGCACGGAACCTGGCAGGGCAGGGGATGGGTCGACCGTCGTACCTACGACATGGCGCCGCCGCACCCCCTCGCCGCCTACGGCGTCACCGACCACTCCGCCCGCTTCCGGATGGACGGACGGACGGGCTACGGCATCTTCGAGCACGGTTCGTTCGGCCGGCACGACCCGAGCGGCTTCACGGGCTTCGACTCGGTCGCGCCCTGAGGGAGGACGAGATGGCCACGGCACCGCGTCCGCGCACCAGCACCCGCGACCCCGAGGACCTCACCCGGCGCCTCACGGCCTGGCTCGGCACCCGGCTGCCCGGGGCCAAAGCCGTCGGCGTCACCGTTCCGGCCTCCAACGGGATGTCCAGCGAGACCCTGCTGTTCGACATCGAGCACCCCCGACCACCCCTGCGTTCCTGCGCGTTGCGGCTCGCGGCGGACCCGGCGGCGTACACCGTCTTCCCGGAGTACGACATGGCCCGCCAGTACCGCACCCTGCGACTCGTGGCCGACCGCACCGACGTTCCGGTGCCCCGGGTGCTGTGGCTGGAGGAGGACCCGGAGCCGCTCGGGGCGCCGTTCTTCGTCATGGAACGGGTGGCCGGACGGGTGCCGCCGGATGTCATGCCGTACACGTACGAGGGGAGTTGGCTGCACGCGGCGGGCGACGCGGAGCGCGAGCACCTGGAGGCCGCCACCGTCGCTCTGCTCGCCCGGCTGCACGACCAAGTCCCTTTGGACGAAGCTGATTTCCTCGCCCTGCCGGGCGAAGGCGAGGCCCTGCGGCGGCATGTGACGGCCCAACGGGCCTACTACTCCTGGGTGGTCGACGGGCTCGCCCGCTCGCCCCTGATCGAGGCCGCGTTCGACCGGCTGGAGCAGCTGTGGCCGCGCGAGCCCGGCACACCCGTCCTCAACTGGGGCGACGCACGGATTGGGAACGTCGTCTACGACGGCTTCGAGCCCGTTGCCGTCCTCGACTGGGAGATGGCGGCCCCCGCCCCGCGCGAGGTGGACCTCGGGTGGACCGTCTACCTGCACCGCTTCTTCCACGACCTCACGGTCGCCTCCGGACAGCGCGGACTGCCCGACTTCCTGCGCCGCGACCGCGTCGAGGCCCGCTACACCGGACTGACCGGCCACACCCCGCGGGACATGGAGTTCTACACCCTCTACGCGGCGCTGCGGCACGCGATCGTCATGCTGCGCGTCGCCTACCGCCAGGCGTACTTCGGAGAGGTCGCCGTCCCGGCGGACCCGGACACGCTGATCCTGCACCACGGCAGTCTGCGCGCCATGGTGCAGGGCAGCTACTGGGATTGAGCCGGGCCGGTCCGCGGGGACTCAGGCGGCCTGGCGACGCATCTCCGGTACGCGCATCGGGCGCGAGCCCGGGCCGCCGACGTGCGAGAAGGGCTGCGTCCGCCAGTTCAGACCCTGGGGGAGCGTGAGCAGCAGGGCCGTGTCCTGCTCCTGCGGCTCGTAGGACTCGTCCGCGGGACGGGCGTCGGCCGCCTCACGGCCCGTGCCCGCGCAGACCGTGAGCCCGAACGGGTTCCACGGCGAGGCGCACAGCGCGTGCTCCGGGAGGATCTCCTCGTCCGCCAGGAGCGCGATCGGCTGGGCGCAGTCCGGGCAGATCACCCGGTACATCTCGAAGGTGTCGTAGGCGTCGAGCTCCTCGGCCTCGAGGGCGTCGGGTTCGACGCCCTCCGGCTCGGGCTCGACCACCGGCTGCTGTCGCTTGGACGCGGAACGACCAGGGCGCTTGAGACTCTGCATGGGTTTCTCCCCCTAAGGCTGGGCCGTGAAGGCGCTGCGGCCTCGACCACAGCAAGCACTTCCCGTCCGCTCTCGGCGGTAATCACGAGAACATCACGGAGCCCGTTCGAGTGCTGTGGCGTTCGTCACATGCCGCGCGCAGGTGCCCGGTGCGGTCCTTTTTGTGCCGGAGCGGGTGTGACCTGCGTTGCTGAGCTATCCGAGGAGATCAACCGCACTGTAGGTTTTGGCGCCATGGAGGAGCTGGACCGTCAGATCGTGCAGCTGCTCGTCAAGGACGGGCGGATGAGCTACACCGACCTGGGCAAGGCCACGGGCCTGTCCACATCGGCGGTGCACCAGCGGGTGCGCCGGCTCGAACAGCGTGGTGTCATCCGCGGCTATGCCGCGGTGGTCGACCCCGAGGCCGTCGGGCTGCCCATGACGGCGTTCATCTCGGTGAAACCCTTCGACCCCAGCGCCCCCGACGACATCTCGGACCGCCTCGCCGGCGTCCCCGAGATCGAGGCCTGCCACAGCGTCGCCGGCGACGAGAACTACATCCTCAAGGTGCGCGTGGCCACCCCGCACGAACTGGAGGAACTGCTCGCCCGGGTCCGCACCCTGGCCGGCGTCTCCACCCGCACCACCGTCGTGCTGTCCACCCCCTACGAAGCGCGTCCCCCGAAGATCTGAACCGGCCGCCCCGGTGCCCCCGGTCTCCCGTGCACGCGAGAGACTGTGGGGCATGAGCGAGCAGCCCGCCGACCCCAAGACCGTCCTCCTGCGCCGCGGGGAGGTCCACAGCCCCGCCGACCCCTTCGCCACCGCGATGGTGGTGGAGCGCGGCCAGGTCGCCTGGGTCGGTTCCGAGGGCGCCGCCGACGCCTTCGCCGACGGCGTGGACGAGGTGGTCGACCTCGACGGCGCCCTGGTCACCCCGGCGTTCACCGACGCCCATGTGCACACCACCGCCACCGGTCTCGCCCTGACCGGCCTGGACCTGTCCGACGCCCCGTCCCTGGAGGCGGCCCTCGCACTCGTCCGCGACTTCGCCGCGGCCCGCCCCGACGACCGGGTCCTGCTCGGCCACGGCTGGGACGCCGCCCGCTGGCCCGGCGGCCGCCCGCCGACGCGCGCGGAACTCGACGCGGTCACCGGTGGCCGCCCGCTGTACCTCTCCCGCATCGACGTCCACTCGGCGGTCGTCACCTCGGCACTGCTCGACCTCGTGCCCGGTCTCGGCCCGGTGGACGGCCCGCTGACCGCCGACGACCACCACGCCGTGCGCGAAGCCGCCCTCGCCGCCATCACCCCCGCCCAGCGCGCCGAGGCCCAGCGCACCGCCCTCGCCCACGCCGCCTCCCTCGGTATCGGCTCCGTGCACGAGTGCGGCGGCCCGAAGATCTCCTCCGAGGACGACTTCACGGACCTGCTCGAGCTCGCCGCCCAGGTGCCGGGGCCGCGCGTCATCGGCTACTGGGCGGAACAGGGCGATGAAGGCGTGGCGAAGGCCCGCGCACTGGGCGCCCACGGCGCCGCAGGCGACCTCTTCGTGGACGGCGCCCTCGGCTCGCACACCGCCTGCGTGCACCAGCCCTACAGCGACGCGGCCCACACCGGCACCGCCTACCTGGACGCCGACGCGGTCGCCGCCCATGTCGTCGCCTGCACCGAGGCCGGGCTGCAGGCGGGCTTCCACGCCATCGGCGACGCCGCCGTCGACGCGGTCGTGGAGGGCATGCGCGCAGCCGCCGAGAAGGTCGGCCTCGCCCGCGTCCGCGCCGCCCGGCACCGCGTCGAGCACGCCGAGATGCTCACCCCCGAGACCGTCGCCGCCTTCGCCGAGCTGGGCCTGATCGCCTCGGTCCAGCCCGCCTTCGACGCCCTGTGGGGCGGGGAGGACGGCATGTACGCCCACCGCCTCGGCGCCGAGCGGGCCCGCACCCTCAACCCGTTCGCCGCCCTGCTGCGCGCCGGTGTGCCGCTCGCGTTCGGCTCCGACAGCCCGGTCACCCCGCTCGACCCCTGGGGCACGGTCCGTGCCGCCGCGTTCCACCGGACCCCGGAGCACCGGGTCTCCGTACGCGCCGCGTTCACCGCACACACGCGCGGCGGCTGGCGGGCCATCGGCCGCGACGACGCGGGCGTCCTGGTGCCCGGCGCGCCCGCCGACTACGCCGTATGGCGAACCGACGAACTGATCGTCCAGGCTCCCGACGACCGCGTGGCCCGCTGGTCCACCGACCCGCGCTCCGGCACCCCCGGCCTGCCCGACCTCACACCGGGCCGTGACCTGCCGGTCTGCCTGCGCACCGTCGTGGGCGGACGGACGGTGTTCGTACGGCCGGGCGAGTGATCTCCCGGGGTGGCGCGGTGGTGATCGTTCCCCGCCACGGCGTCGCCCGACCTGCGAATCCTCTGGGTTCACCACGGTCGGGTGGGTAACAGTGCAGGTCAGACGGTTGTTGACAGTCGACGGCCGGGGGCCGGTAGGTTCGGCCGAGTCCACCACCGGACGCCCGACCGGGGAGTGTTCGCGCACTCGTCGCAGCGCCGCTGGGTCAGGGACGGTGTGCCGCACCGGGGCACCGTCACTGGGAGCCAGGCTCAGCGCCCGCGCCGACGAGGGAACGTTCCGGCCGGTCGGCAAGGTGTGACCCGGGTGGGGCCCGGGCGCTCAGTAGACAACGGCTTTCGGTCGTCCCGCAGCCAGCGGGGCCCAGGTCGGCCCGAAGGGCGCCGGGCCCCCATCCGTCGCGGCACGCAGGTGCCGAAAAGTATGCTCTTACCCCACTCTTGTGGAATCGACACCAGCGTACGAACGAGAGGGCACGTCATCCCAGGCCGCGGCCACTATGGTGGACGCCTGCGTACGACATGAAGGGGCAGCAGTGAACGACGGCGACGGGACCCTCGCGGCCAAGGCCCAGGGGAGGCAGTTCGGTCCGCTCGGCACGGCCTTGGTGATCATCCCGACCTACAACGAGGCGGAGAACATCAAGACCATCGTCGGCCGGGTACGCAAGGCCGTCCCCGAGGCGCACGTCCTGGTGGCGGACGACAACAGCCCCGACGGCACGGGCAAGCTGGCCGACGAGCTGGCCGCCGAGGACGACCACGTCCAGGTGCTGCACCGCAAGGGCAAGGAGGGCCTGGGCGCCGCCTACCTCGCGGGCTTCCGCTGGGGCCTGGAGCACGGGTACGGCGTGCTGGTCGAGATGGACGCCGACGGCTCCCACCAGCCCGAGGAACTGCCCCGGCTGCTCACCGCCCTCAAGGGTGCCGACCTGGTGCTCGGCTCGCGCTGGGTGCCCGGCGGCCGGGTGGTGAACTGGCCCAAGTCCAGGGAGTTCCTCTCGCGCGGTGGCAGCACCTACTCGCGCCTCATGCTCGACGTGCCGATCCGTGACGTGACCGGCGGCTACCGTGCGTTCCGCCGCGAGACCCTCGAAGGGCTCGGACTCGACAAGGTCGCCTCGCAGGGGTACTGCTTCCAGGTCGACCTGGCCCGGCGCGCGGTCAAGGCCGGCTACCACGTCGTCGAGGTTCCCATCACCTTCGTGGAGCGGGAACTCGGCGACTCCAAGATGAGCCGGGACATCGTCGTGGAGGCGCTGTGGCGGGTCACCGCCTGGGGCGTCGGCGAGCGCGTCGGCAAGCTCACGGGCAAGGACAAGCAGGCCTAGGGCCTGTCCGCGGCTCCGCAGCTGCGGCTGATCGTCCCCTTATCCCGCACTGAGCCGCGTCCAGGCACACTGGGAGCATGACGACTGGCGTTCCCACCTCTCCGTCCACCGCCCGGCCCCGGCGCTCCCGGCTGCGCAGGTATCTGCCGCTGGGGATCGCCGTGTGGCTGGTGCTGGAGATCTGGCTGCTGACGCAGGTCGCCGGCGCGGCGGGCGGTCCCACCGTGTTCCTGCTCCTGGTGGCGGGCTTCGCCGCCGGCTCCGTGGTCATCAAGCGGGCGGGGCGGCGCGCCTTCCAGAACCTCAACGAGGCGCTGCAGCGTGGCGGGTCGCCGACGCGCGGCGGCGGCAACGGCCTGATGATGCTCGGCGGCCTGCTGCTGATGATCCCGGGCCTGATCTCCGACGCGGCCGGCCTGCTCCTGCTGCTCCCGCCCGTCCAGAAGGCCGTGAGCCGCTTCGCGGAGCGCACCCTCGACCGGAGCCTGCGCAAGGCCGCCCCAGGCACCCTGGGCGACGCCTTCCAGCAGGTCCGCATCCACCGCCCCGACGGCAAGGTGGTGCAGGGCGAGGTGATCAGGCAGGACACCAGCCGGGAGCCGGGGGAGCAGTGGCCGCCCCTGACCCGCTGAGTGAGGCTCGGCCGTGCGGCTGAGCCGAGAGCTCGGCCGTGAGGTCGTCTCCGGGCTGCACCGCACGCAGGTGTCTTCGGGCAGCACGAAACCGCGGGCGCCGTACGTCTTCACGTACGGCGCCCGCGGTTTCTCGCGTGTCTCGCGTTACGCGCTCTTGCGGCTGTCTCGCGGGTGAACGGCGATGTTCATCGCCCCCGAGCGCAGAACCGCCAGGCGCTCCTCGAGGACCTCTTCGAGCTCCTCACGGGTGCGCCGCTCCATCAGCATGTCCCAATGGGTACGCGCGGGCTTGGCCTTCTTTTCCTCAGGGCCGTCGCCGTCCACCAGGAGTGCCGGGGCCCCACAGACCTTGCACTCCCACTCCGGCGGGATCTCCGCCTCGACCGAGAAGGGCATCTCGAAGCGGTGCCCCTTCTCACATGCGTACTCCACGGCCTGGCGCGGAGCCAGGTCGATACCGCGGTCCGTCTCGTAGCTGGTCACTACGAGGCGCGTACCGCGAAGAGCTCGCTCACTCATGAATCGTGCCTCCCGGGCTTGTCGCCCACAGGACAGGTGTCGCTGTCGTCGTCATCCGGTCAACGTCCGGTCGGCGGTAAAGATTCCCGTTCCGAGTCCCGTTCCGGGTCATGCGTCGCCGTCGTAGCCGCCCCTTGTTCTACCCACAGGCGCCCGGTTTGTCACATCTGCTAGCAGATGTCACCCAGCGTTTCGGCATCTTTGACGCGCAGTAACGGTACGCCTGGCAGGCCAAACGCGTACACTACCGCCCTTTCGCGTCGAGCGCTAAATCGTTCCTAGATCCTTTCCGGAACCGGGTTGCCTGCCTCGCCGATCGCCCGCCGCACCGGAACCCTCGCGAGCAGGACGAAACCGATGACGAAGAAGGCCACCAGCGAGATGATCGCGGAGCGATAGCTACCGGTCAGCTGGTAGGTCACCCCGAACAGCAGCGGGCCGAGCCAGCTCATCCCGCGGTCGCTCATCTCGTACGCGGAGAAGTACTCGGCCTCCTTGCCCGGCGGCACCAGATGCGAGAACAGCGACCGGGACAGCGCCTGGCTGCCGCCGAGGACCAGTCCGATTCCGGACGCCAGCACGAAGAACCACACCGGTGCCCCGGCGGGCAGGAAGTAGCCGGCCCCCAACGTGACCGTCCAGGCCACCAGCGAACCGAGGATCGTCCGCTTCGCCCCGTAGGCCCGGGCCAGTCGCCCCATCCCCAGCGCACCCGCCACGGCCAGCACCTGCACCAGCAGCACCGCGCCGATGAGCGTCGACTGCCCGAGTCCCAGCTCCTCGGAGCCGTAGACCGAGGCCTGGGAGATCACCGTCTGGATGCCGTCGTTGTAGATGAGGTACGCCAGCAGGAAGGCGAGCGTCAGCGGATGCCTGCGCATGTCCCGGACGGTCGCCGTGAGCTGCCGCAGCCCGGGGGCCGTCGCACGCTCCACGCGCGCGTGCCGGTCGCGCAGCCTGCTGAGCGGTACGAGCGTGAAGGCGCCCCACCACAGTCCGGCCGAGGCCAGGCAGACGCGGACCGCGGCCGTCTCGGAGAGGCCGAAGGAGTCGTGCGCCGAGTACAGGACGAGGTTGGCCACGAGGACCAGGGAGCCCGCCGCGTAGCCGAAGGCCCAGCCCCGGGAGGAGATGGCGTCGCGCTCCTCGGGCGGGGCGATCTGCGGCAGGTAGGAGTTGTAGAGCATCATCCCCACGGACTGCGCGGCGTTCGCCACGATGAGGAGCACCCCGCCGAGCAGATAGCGGTCGCCGTCGAGGAAGAACATGCCCGTCGTCGCGGCCGCCCCCGTGTACGCGGCCGCCCCGAGCAGGGGTTTCTTCCGGCCCGTGCGGTCCGCCGCCGCGCCCACCAGGGGCATCAGGACGACGGCCACGATCACCGACAGGGACACCGAGTAGGCGAAGAAGGAGCCCGCCCGGACCGGTATCCCCAGCGGATGCACATAGCCGTCGGCGTCGGCGGCCTTCTCGGCCACCGCGGTGAGGTACGGGCCGAGGAAGACGGTCAGGACGGTCGTCGAATAGACCGAGCACGCCCAGTCGTAGAAGTACCAGCCACGCTGCTCGCGCCGCAGCCCCGCGGCCTCGTCGGCCGCCTGTGTCCGCACGGTCTCGGTGCCCACCCGTGCCCTCGCTTCCCCGCAGAAGTGCCGTGCGAAGGCGCGGCCCGGTCGCCCCGGGTGCTCAGACCCAGACGCCGCGGTCCTCCATGACCTTGCGCAACGTGTCGATGTGATCGGTCATGATGCCATCGACACCGAGGTCCAGGAGCCGGTGCATCCGCTCCGGTTCGTTGATCGTCCACACGTGCACCTGCAGCCCGAGCGCGTGGGCGGCGCGGACGAAGCGCTCGTCGACCACCGGGACGCCCGACTGGGCCTCCGGAACCTGCGCGGCGACCGCGGAACGGCGCACCGAGGCGGGCAGCCCCCAGGAGCGCAGCCGCAGACTGAGCACTCCGCGCGTGCCGAACGAGGTGGCCAGGCGCGGCCCGGCCAGCCGCTGCGCCCGCAGCACCCGCGCCTCGGAGAAGGAGCCCACGCAGACCCGGTCCCAGGCGTTCGTGCGCTCGATCAGCTCCAGGAAGGGCCGCAGCGCCGGCTCCGCCTTGAGATCCACGTTCCAGCGGACCTCGGGGAAGGTCTCCAGCAGTTCCTCGAAGAGCGGTACGGGTTCCCGTCCTCCGACGCGCGCGTGGGACACGTCCTGCCACGGCAGGTCGGCGATGCGGCCCGCGCCGTCGGTGACCCGGTCGAGCGTGCCGTCGTGGAAGGCGACGAGCTTGCCGTCCGCCGTCGTGTGGACGTCGGTCTCGATGTACCGGTAGCCCAGGTCGACCGCGCGCCGGAACTGCGCCACGGTGTTCTCCAGCCCGTCGGCCGCCCCGCCGCGGTGGGCGAAGGCGATGGGGCCCGGGTGGTCGAGATAGGGGTGGCGTATCGCGGTGGTCACGGACGCAGTATCGCCCCTTCCGGTTGCCCGGTGGCAACGATTGTGCTGCGCCCCGGTGCCGAAGGGGCGGCGAAGACGCGCAGGAAGAACTGGGCGAGCGGGCCGATGGACAGCGCGTACAGGACGGTGCCGATGCCGACGGTGCCGCCGAGGGCGAAGCCGGTCGCGACGACGGTGACCTCCACGACGGTGCGGATCAGCCGGATGGAGCGGCCCGTGCGCCGGTTCAGCCCGGTCATCAGGCCGTCGCGCGGGCCCGGCCCGAAGTCGGCGGAGATGTAGAGGCCGGTCGCCATGCCGTTGAGCAGGACGCCCGCGAGGAGAAGGGGCACCCGGACCGCAAGGGAGTGCACGTCCGGGAGCGCGGCCAGGGTGGCGTCCATGGCGAAACCGATCACCAGGACGTTGGAGACGGTGCCGAGCCCGGGACGCTGCCGCAGCGGGATCCACAGCAGCAGGACGGCCGCCCCCAAGATCGTCAGGACCAGCCCCATGCTGAGCCCGGTGAGTTCGGCGAGCCCCTGGTGCAGGACGTTCCAGGGCTCGAGCCCGAGACCCGCCTTCACCAGGAGCGCGGAGCTCGCGCCGTACAGCGCGAGCCCCGCGTACAGCATGAACAGACGTCGGCCGGGACGACTGGATCCGGAACGACTGGATCCGAGACGACTGGATCCGAGACGACTGGGTCCGAGACGACTGGGTCCGAGACGACTGGGTCCGAGACGACGGGGACGACTGGGAGTGGACACGAAATACCCCCCTGGGTGGTGGCGGTGGCCTGATGCATGTCACTCTGTGGCTTGGGATGAAAACCCATCCATGGCCAATTCGGGGAAGGTGGACTGATCGTCATGGCGCAGTGGACCTCAGCGGTGGGGGCCGCGCAGCTCGCCCGGCTGCTCACCTCCCAGCAGGACCGCCCGGCAGGCCCCGGCACGCGCCGGCCGCCCGCCTACCGCGCCCTCGCCGACGGCATCCGGCTCCTCGTGCTCGAGGGCCGCGTGCCCGTGGCCGCCCGGCTCCCCGCCGAGCGCGAACTGGCCCTGTCCCTCTCCGTCAGCCGTACGACGGTCGCGGCCGCCTACGAGGCCCTGCGCACCGAGGGTTTCCTGGAGTCCCGGCGCGGCGCCGGCAGCTGGACCGCCGTACCGGCGGGCAATCCGCTTCCCGCGCGCGGACTCGAGCCGCTGCCCCCGGAGGCCCTCGGCTCAGTGATCGACCTGGGCTGCGCCTCACTGCCGGCCCCGGAGCCGTGGCTCACCCGTGCCGTGCAGGGGGCGCTGGAGGAACTGCCGCCGTACGCCCACACACACGGCGACTACCCGGCCGGACTGCCCGCCCTGCGCGCGATGATCGCCGAGCGCTACACCGCGCGCGGGATCCCCACCATGCCCGAGCAGATCATGGTGACGACCGGCGCGATGGGCGCCATCGACGCGATCTGTCATCTCTTCGCGGGCCGCGGTGAACGCATCGCCGTCGAGTCGCCGTCCTACGCCAACATCCTCCAGTTGATGCGGGAGGCGGGCGCGCGACTCGTGCCCGTCGCCATGGCCGAGGGGCTGACCGGCTGGGACGTGGACCGCTGGCGCCAGGTCCTGCGCGAGGCCGCGCCCCGGCTCGCCTACGTCGTCGCCGACTTCCACAACCCGACGGGCGCCCTCGCCGATGAGAACCAGCGGCGCCGCCTGGTGGACGCGGCCCGTTCGGCCGGGACCGTCCTCGTGGCCGACGAGACGATGACCGAGCTGTGGCTCGACGACTCGTTCGGCGAGGGCGCGATGCCGCGCCCCGTCTGCAGCTTCGACCCGGCGGGCTCCACCGTCGTCACGGTCGGCTCGGCCAGCAAGGCGTTCTGGGCCGGCATGCGCATCGGCTGGGTGCGTGCCGCCCCGGACGTGATCCGCAGCCTGGTCGCGGCACGCGCGTACGCCGACCTCGGCACCCCTGTGCTGGAGCAGCTGGCCGTGAACTGGCTGTTCAGCACGGGCGGTTGGGAACAGGCCGTCGCCCTGCGGCGGAGCCAGGCCCGCGAGAACCGGGACGCCCTGGTGGCCGCGGTGCGCCGCGAACTGCCCGACTGGGAGTTCGAGATCCCCCAGGGCGGTCTGACCCTGTGGGTCCGGGCGGGTGGCCTCTCGGGCTCGCGGCTCGCCGAAGCGGGGGAGCGGGTCGGCGTCCGCGTCCCCTCCGGCCCGCGCTTCGGCGTCGACGGCGCATTCGAGGGCTACCTCCGCCTCCCGTTCACGGTCGGCGGAGCGGTGGCGGAGGAGGCGGCTGCGCGCCTTGCGGCGGCGGCGCGTCTGGTGGAGACGGGGGCGACCGGTGGCGCCGAGGCGCCCCGTACGTTCGTGGCGTAGGTGAGTCGGTCGCTCCGAGTTCGGCTGCGGGCGCGTGGTGGCTGGTCGCGCTGTGCCCCGCGCTCCTCGGGAGGTGCAGCTCCGTCGGCTCCGGGGCCGCTGTAGACACCTGCGTAGCTGCGGGCAGTCGTGCCGCTGGGGCGACGGGAGAGGGTGGGCACAGCGGTGCCCGGCCGGCGCGGGTGAGCGGGCCTGCCCCCGCCCAACCGCAGCTGACGGTCGCCTACGAACTCTCGGCGGCCATTGCCTCCGCAGCCAGCGGTTCCGTCTCAGGTACGGACTCGGCAGGAGTCGTCCGCGGCGGCAGCAACTCCAGCACCGCCTGCCGGTCGGCATCGGTGGTCGCGTCGTCGTAAGGGTCGGGAGTCGACGGCACCTGAAGCCGATGCACCGGCCCCGACCCGAGCCGCGCATGCCCCCGCCCCGGCGGCACCTGCGCCGGCGTCGTCGTGCGCGCCCGCACCCCCAGCACCGCCTCCACCTGCTCAGGCGTCGCAGGCCCCAGCACGACACGCGCGCGTGTGTGCTGCCGTACCCCCTCGCTCAACGCATCCACCCCGTCGAACTGTTCGGCCACGGCCACGGTCACGTTCGCCGCGCGGCCGTGCCGCAACGGCATCTGGAGGAGGGCCTGCGGATCCTTGCGGCCGTCCGCCGCCATGAGGTGGGTGAAGACGCTCGGCCGGTCCAGCAGGATCCACAGCGGGCGTCGGGTGTCCTCGGGCGGCGCGTCGCCCGCCTGCCGGGCACGGTTGATGGCGATGAGCCGCCGCTCGGTCTCCTGCGCGGCCCACTCCAGGCTGGCCAGCGCCCCGGCCGGCGCGCATTCCACGGCCAGCACGCCGTCCCGTCCGATCAGACAGGCGTACTCGCCGGTGCCGCCGCCGTCGACGATCAGTACGTCGCCGTGCTGGAGCGCCTGCAGGGCGATCGAGCGCAGCAGGGTCGAGGTGCCGCTGCCGGGGTGGCCCATGGCCAGCAGGTGCGGCTCCGTCGAGCGGACGCCGGTGCGCCAGACGACCGGCGGGACGTCGCGCTGTTCCTCTCCGTAGGAGAGGGGAAGCGTCCGCTGGACCTCGCTCGGATCGGTGAACCCGAGCACGGTCTCGCCCGGCGCGGTGACGAAGCGCTGGGCGGCGATGTCGGTGGGCAGCGGGGCGAGGACGGTCACCGTCAGCCGGTTGCCCTCCTCGTCCCACTCGAAGTGGTACTCACGGCCCCGCCCGGCCTTCGCGGTGAGCAGTTGCTCGATCCGCGCGCGGGCTGCGGGCTCGCCGTCCGGGAAGTAGGCGGGGTAGCGGATCACGAGATGACCGAAGCGCCCGCCGTCGTCGAACTCGTGTGCGTCGAAGGCCTTCTCCCACTCCCCGCCGTGCGCGTACAGCGGCGCCGGGTCCTCGGTGGTGGAGAAGTAGGGCACCAGTGCCTCGTACAGGGACTGGAGCCGTTCGGTCTGGGACTCGTCCGGACCTTCGGGGGCCGGCGGGGTGCGGTCGCGGCCCTGCCAGGCCGCCGCCGCCATCAGGGTGATGGCGGCGAGCAGCGGTCCGTACGGCACCATCGCCACGAACAGGACCACGGAGGCCGCCAGGAACAGCAGCGGCCCACGCTTGTCCTTGGGTGTCTCGGCCCACCTGCGCCGCCCGGCCGAGGCCAGCCGGCGCAGCCCGCGAGAGATGGTGATCAGCGGGTGGAGGACGTCGGTGGCGCTGTCGGCCGCCGTCCGGGCCAGCTCCCGGCTCCGGGCGATCTGCATCCGGGCGATCTGTGCGCTGTCTTTGCTCAGAATGCGGGGGAGAGGGCGCCGGGCCACTGCTGTCTCCTGTTGGTGCGTACGGGCGGGAGGTGGGGCGTCAGAACTTGATGCCGCCGAGGAGGCTCGCCAGGCTCTCGCCGCCGGCCTTGATGCTGGGGGCGATGGCCGTGCTCGACAGGTAGAAGCCGAACAGGGCCGAGACGGCGGCGTGCGAACCCTTGAGCCCGTCCTTCCTGAAGAAGAGGAAGACGATGATGCCGAGCAGGAGCACGCCTGACAGGGAGAGGATCATTTGAGGTCTCCTGGTGTCGAGAGGGGACAGTCACCATGAGTACTTCCAGGATCACAGGATGTATCTATACGATAAAAGGTGCAACTGGGTGAAATATTGTTGATTTCCCCCGGGTGGCGGAGCCGTCATGGGCCGGTTGAGCAGGGCGCTTGCGTCCGGCGGGGTCTGCAGTGATCTTTACCTCGGGCACTTCGGGTCATGTGCGGCGCGAGCCAGTACCCTTGCGATTCACCTGAACGGTTGTAAGAGAGGCGGTCCGGCCGATGAGTGAAGCCCCCGACCCCGAGGTCGTGGAGCTGGCGACCAAGATCTTCGATCTGGCCCGGCAGGGGCGGGCCGAGGAGCTGGTGGCCTACGTCGACAAGGGCGTTCCGGCCAACCTCACCAACGACCGCGGCGACTCCCTCGTGATGCTCGCCGCCTACCACGGTCACGCCGACGCGGTGCGCGCCCTGCTCGCCCGGGGCGCGGACGCGGACCGGATCAATGACCGAGGCCAGACCCCGCTCGCTGGGGCCGTCTTCAAGGGTGAGACGGAAGTGATCAGGGCCCTGTTGAAGGGCGGCGCCAATCCCGCCGCGGGTACTCCCTCGGCTGTGGAAACGGCACGCATGTTCGGTAAGACGGAACTCCTGGAACTGTTCGGCGCACACTGATGCGGACGTCCTGACCAGGTACAACACAGAAAACGGGGGAGGCGGTAAAGGGCCGCCGGAAATACGGTCGCGGCAGCACACACCGCGGGTCATCATGACGACGTGATTCACGGACGCGATGGCTGGGCAGGTGTTGCCGCACCGCGCGGACCGTGATGCGGTCCGCATGGGCCACCGACGAGAGGCAGAGAGAAATGGTCTACAGCAAGCAAGAGACGGCGGGCGCTCCGACGTTGTGTCACGCGGCCAGGTAGTGCGTGTTTCCCGGTTGCGTCGACGCTTGATGTGAGGCTGTTTCCCATGTTCGATCCGGTCATAGCGCCCAGCGGTACGCTGCTCGGCCTGCTCCAGCGCGGCCGTGGCGACGGCACGCTGCACGCGCTCACCGCCCCGCGAGCCGAGGCGCTCGCGGCTCTGAACCACTGTGTGCTGCGGGACCCCCGTCACGACTGGCAGGTGGAGAACCGCTCCCTTTACTACGCCCGGCTCTACCTCGACCTGAACGGCGAGCTGGACGCCATCGAGGCGCACCTCTTCGACCGCGAGGACGTCCTCGACACCGACGAGTCCCGCACCGGCCTGGCCCTGGCGGTGCTCGGGCACCTCGCCTCCTACGGCAGGCGGGACGCGCTCGAACTGCTGCGCAGGTACGCCGCCCACGGGTCCAGCTGGGCCTGGGCCCTGGACGAGCTGGCCCTCAGGGACGACGACGCGGGCCTGCGCGCCCTCGCCGCCCCGGTCCTGGCCCGCTTCTCCACCGACCCCGAGGGCGAGGCCGAGCTGGCCGCCGCCGTGCGCGACGCCTTCGAGCCGAGGCCCTGGCGGCTGTGGGCCGAGGATCCGCGCGAATCGATCGCCACACGCGTGCGTGCCGCCCAGGAGGCCGGCTGTTTCGACCGCTGGCAGCGCCAGATGCGACCCACCGGGCCCCGCCCCGGGTGGAGCGTGCGAGCCGTCTTCGAGTGGGCCCAGCAGGGCATCGAGCGCGGTGCCGCGCTGCATGTCCCGGCCGCCCGCTGCCTGGTCGCCGTGGCCGGCCCCGAGGACCGGCCGGAGATCCTTCAGGCCGCGCGGAACGGCATCGACGGCGCCCGCTGCACGGCGTTGCGCTACCTGGCCGACAGCAACGACCCCGACGCCCTCGACCTGATCGAGGCCGCCGTCGCCGACGCAGCGACAGTCGTCGTGGAGGCCGCGGTCGACGCCTTCGAACGGATGCGCAGCATCGCCGCCGTGGACCGCGCGCGCCGCTGGGCCCAGCGCCCCGACGCACTCGGCGCCGCCGCCGGACGCATGCTCGCCTGCCGCGGCGGAGCCCAGGACAGCGATCTCGTCCTCGGCGCCCTGCGCGAGGCCGTACGGGGTGAAGGCCCCGACGCGCCCACCCTGTGGACCCTGGTGGACGGCACCGGACGCCTCGGCATCGCCTGTGCGGCCCCCGTCCTGCGCCACATCTACCGGGAGACGGCCTCCTCCCATCTCCGCGGCCGCGCCGCCCGCGCCCTGGCCGCCACCGATCCCTCCTTCGCCACCGGCTTCGCCGTCGAGTGCCTGTGGGACTGCGAGGAGACCACCCGGGAGATCGCCGCCCGGCACGCCGAGACCGGCGATGCCCGGGTCGTCGAACGACTCCGCCGCCTCGCCGCCGACCCGGCCGAGGAGGACGAGGTACAGACAGCGGTCCGCAGCCGCTTCGGACCGGACGCACAGATCATGTGACCTCGCTGGGCACCGTCACACGCATACGGGACGGGCGGGAGACCGCCCGTCGGGTGAACACCGGGTGACCCGCGGGTCAGGCGGACATGGCGGCCGGCTGACCCGCTCGGGTGTGCAGTCCAACGCTCATGGGACGTTCCCCGTCCGGAAAGATCGACGTTGACGCTGCCACGTCCGGCGCGGCGACAACACCCGTATGCGTGTCGTCATAGTGACCGAATCCTTTCCCCCCGATGTGAACGGCGTCGCCCACTGCGCGCTCCAGACCGCCCGGCACCTCGTGGATCGCGGCCACCACCCGCTCGTCGTCGCGCCGGCCACCGCACCTGGCACCAAGGCCGACGCCCTCGAGGCTCCGTGCCCCGTCGTCCGTGTCCCCTCCCTCCCCCTTCCCGGCTACCCCCAGGTCCGCGTCGCCCTCCCCAGCCGACGCCTCGCCGCGGCGCTCACCGAGCACCGCCCCGATGTGGTCCACCTGGCCAGTCCCTTCGTCCTCGGCGTCCGTGGCATGGCCGCCGCCGCCCGCTTCGGCATCCCCGCCGTCGCCGTCTACCAGACCGACCTGGCCGGATACGCCCGCACCTACATGGGCGCCGGTGAGGCGGCCGCCTGGCGCCGGATCCGCTCCGTGCACTCCGCCGCCGACCGCACCCTCGCCCCGTCCAGCGCCGCCCTGCAGGACCTGGAGGCACACGGCGTACCCCGGGTACGGCTGTGGCCGCGCGGTGTCGACACCGTCCGTTTCCGGCCAGATCACCGCGACGAGGCACTGCGCCGCGAACTGGCCCCGAACGGCGAGCTGATCATCGGCTACGTCGGCCGGCTCGCCCCCGAGAAGCAGGTCGAACTCCTGGCCGGTGTCTGCGGCCTGGTGGGCGTCCGGGTCGTGGTCGTCGGCGACGGCCCCAGCCGGGCCCACCTGGAAGAGGCCCTGCCCGGCGCGGTCTTCCTGGGCCGCCGCACCGGCGACGAACTCGCCCGGATCTTCGCCTCGCTGGACCTGTTCGTGCACACCGGCCCCTTCGAGACCTTCTGCCAGACCGTCCAGGAGGCCATGGCCAGCGGCGTTCCGGTGGTCGCACCCGCCGCGGGCGGCCCGCTGGACCTGGTCGCCCACGGCCGCACCGGACTGCTCGTCCCGCCGCGCGACGCGAACGCCGTCACGGAGGCCGTACGCACCCTGACCGCAGATCCGAACCTGCCGGCCGCGTACGGCGCCGCCGGGCGGGCCATGGTCGAGGGACGCACCTGGGCCGCCGTCGGCGACCAGCTGATCACGCACTACGAGGACGTGCTCGCCGCGCGCCAGAAGACGGTGGTGACGGTATGACCGGCTCACCCCTGCGCATCGTCCGGCTGGCCAACTTCGTCACCCCGGCCTCCGGCGGCCTGCGCACGGCCCTGCACGAGCTGGGCAAGGGCTTCCGGGCCGCGGGCCACGAGCCGGTGCTCATCGTGCCGGGCGAGCGGCACACCGACCGCGACACGGAGCAGGGCCGGGTCATCACCCTGCCCGGACCGGTGCTGCCCGGCACCGGCGGCTACCGCGTCCTGACCGACAAGCGGCGCGTGGCCGCCCTCCTGGAGGAACTGGCCCCGGACCGCCTGGAGGTCTCCGACCGCACCACCCTGCGGTGGACGGGCCGTTGGGCGCGCCGCGCGCGCGTGCCCGCCGTGATGGTCTCCCACGAGACCGCCGACGGCGTGCTGCGCACCTGGGGCCTGTCCGAGAAGCTTGCCGCCCGGACGGCCGACTCCCTCAACACCCGCACCGCGCACGTCTACTCGCGGATCGTGTGCACCACGGAGTTCGCCGAGCGCGAGTTCGTACGGATCGGCGCGCGCAACGTCGTACGCGCCCCCCTCGGCGTCGACCTGATGGAACGCCACCCCGCGCTGCGTGACCCGGCGCTGCGCGCCCTGCACGCGCGCGGGAACGAGGCGCTGCTCGTGATGTGCTCCCGGCTGTCCGTGGAGAAGCGACCGGGCACCGCCCTGGACGCCCTGGAGGCGCTGCTGCGGCGCGGACGGCGGGCGGTGCTCGTGGTGGCCGGGGACGGTCCGCTGCGGGCGCGGCTCGAGCAGCGCGCGCGGGAGCGCGGGCTGCCTGTCACGTTCCTGGGGTACGTCGCCGACCGGGCCGCGCTCGGAGCGCTTCAGGCGTCCGCCGACGTGTGCCTGGCGCCCGGGCCCGCCGAGACCTTCGGGCTGGCCGCCCTGGAGGCCCTGGCGTGCGGGACACCCGTGGTGGCCAGCGCCTCGTCGGCGCTGCCCGAGGTGATCGGGGCCGCGGGGGCCGCGGCCGCCGACCGCGCGGACGCGTTCGCGGACGCCGTGGAACTGCTCCTGTCGCGCACCGAGCCCGTGCGACGGGAGGCCGCACGCGCGCGTGCGGAGTGCTTCGGCTGGGGAACGGCGGTGGAGGCGTTCCTCGCGGCGCACGACGCGGAAGTGCTGAAGCGCGCAGACGCCCCGGCCCGGCCCGGTGCCCGGGAGGGCGCGACATGAGATCCGTCCGCTTCGTGGCCCTCGGGGACTCGCTCACCGAGGGCGTCGGCGATCCGGCCGGGGACGGCTGGCGGGGCTGGGCGGCGCTGCTGGCCGACGGCCTCGCCGAGGAAGCCGGGCAGGTGGAGTTCGCGAACCTCGCCGTCAGCGGGGCGCAGACACGGGACGTGCTCGAACGGCAGACCCCGGCCGGTCTCGCACTGCGCCCCGACGTGGTGTCCGTGGTCATCGGCGTCAACGACACGCTGCGCCACACCTTCGACATCCACGCCGTGGCCGACCGGCTCGACCAGGTGTACGCGGCCTTCACCGCCCAGGGCGCCACGCTGCTCACCGCCTGCCTGCCCGACCCCGGCGCGATGCTGGGCCTCCCGGGCGCCCTCGCCCGCCCGCTGGCCCGACGGCAGCGGGCGGTCAACGCGGTCGTCCACGAGCTGTCCGACCGGTACAGAGCTGTCCACCTGCACGTCGCGGAGGGCACCTGGCTCACCGACCGTGCCCTGTGGAGCGCGGACCGGCTGCACCCGGGCGAGCGCGGGCACCGGCAGCTCGCCGTGCACTTCCACGGGCTGCTCACCATGGCGGGCCGGGCCACCGGCGCGCCGCCGTCACCCGAACCGGAGTTCCCCGCCCCGACCCGCTCGGCGAGCCTGCTGTGGCTCGCCACCGCCGGCACCGCCTGGGTGATCCGGCGCTGCAACGATCTGCTGCCGCAGCTGCTGCGGCTGGCCGCCGACGAAGTACGCCACCGCGCGCGGGGCACCAGTGCCCGTCTGGACCTGCAGGCCTCCGCCGCGGTGTCCGAGGCGCTGGCCGCGCTGACGAGGACGGAGCAGCCGGATACCGGCGGCGCCGACGCCGAGGCTCAGCGGCGCCGCACCGCCACGAACCGCACCGTGGTGCCCGGGACCGCCTGCGCGGCCGCCGGGAGATCGGCGCCGCGGACCACGGCGATCACGGGATAGCCCCCGGTGGTCGGGTGGTCGGCCAGGAACACCACCGGACGGCCGTCCGGCGGTACCTGAACCGCGCCGAGCACCATGCCCTCGCTGGGGAGTTCGCCGGGCCGGGCCCGCTCCAGGGCGGGCCCCTCGGTGCGCAGGCCGATCCGGTTGCTCGCCGAGGACACCCGGTACGCGCGCGTGGTCAGATCCCGGACCGCGCGCGCGGTGAACCAGTCGCCGCGCGGGCCCGGTGTCACCCGGAGCACGAGTTCGGCCGGCGGACCCGGCTGCGGGACGGCGTCCACGCGCGCGGGAGGGCCGGCCGGGTTGCCCAGCGGCAGCACCGTGCCGTCCGTGAGCGGTGCGGGGCCGAGGCCGGACAGCAGGTCGGTGGCACGGCTGCCGAGGACCGGCTCCACGGCGATGCCGCCGGACACGGCCACATAGGCGCGTACACCGGCCACGGCCGCCCCCACCTCCAGCAGCGCACCGGCGGGCACGACGACCGGGGCGCCCCAGGCCGCCGGGCGGCCGCCCACGGTGACCGGGCAGGGTGCGCCGCCGACCGCCACGGTCACCGTCGAACGGGGGCGCAGGGCGCAGCCGTTGAGGGTGGTCTCCAGAACGGCCGCGTCCGGCGGATTGCCGGCCAGCCGGTTGACGAGGGCCGCCGCCTGCGGGTCGAGCGCTCCGGAGCGGGGCACGCCGAGGTGTGCGTACCCGGGCCGCCCCCGGTCCTGCACGGTGGTCAGCGCCCCGGCCCGCACGACGACGAGAGCTCGGTCGCTCATACGGCCCCCATGGGCGCGAAGCCGTCGCGGGGGTGGCCGGTCATGGCTCTCCCACCGGTACGAAGCGCACGCGCGTGCCCGGTGAGAGCAGCGCGGCCGGTACGCGCGCGTGGTCCCACAACACCGCCTCCGTCGTGCCGATCAGCTGCCAGCCGCCCGGCGAGGAACGCGGGTACACGCCCGTGTACGGCCCCGCCAGGGCCACGGCACCTGCCGGTACCGCCGTGCGCGGGGTGGCCCGGCGCGGGACGTCGTAGCGGGCGGGCAGCCCGGTGAGGTAGCCGAAGCCGGGCGCGAACCCGCAGAACGCCACGGTGAACTCGGTGCCCGCATGGATCCGGGCCACCTCGTGCTCGGACACCTTCCAGTGGGCGGCGACCTCGGCGAGGTCCGGGCCGTCGTAGCGCACGGGCAGCTCGATCAGCTCCCGCGCGCGCGGGGGAGCGGGCGGTACCTCGGAGGAGGTCAGTTCGGATGCCCAACGGACCGGGTCGGCCAGGCCGTCGAGCAGGACCGTACGGGCCGCCGGGACGATCTCGCGGACGGCCAGCGAGCCCTCCGCGCGGCGCCGCAGCAGCTCCGCGTGCAGAGCCTGCGCCTGCTCGCCCGAGGCGACCTCCACCAGCAGGGCGTCGTCACCGACGGGAAGTGCCCTCATGCGAAGGCCTCCACCCGCACACCCGCCGCCACCAGCCGCTCGCGCACCCGGCGGGCCAGCTCGACCGCGCCGGGCGTGTCACCGTGCAGGCACAGCGAGCGGGCGCGTACCTGGATGTGCGCGCCGGAGCGCGCCACCACCGCGCCGGAGCGCGCGAGGCTCACCGAGCGCTCCACGACGGCGTCCGGATCGGTCACCACGGCGCCGTCCCGGTCACGCGGCACCAGCGTGCCCTCGTCGGTGTAGGCGCGGTCGGCGAACGCCTCCGTGACGGTCGGCAGGCCCGCCTTCGCGGCCAGTTCAAGGACCCGCGAGCCGGGCAGACCGAGCACCGGCAGTGAGCCGTCCGCCAGGAGGACGCCGTCGACCACGGCCGCGGCCTGCTCCTCGTCGTGCACGACCCGGTTGTAGAGCGCGCCGTGCGGTTTGACGTACGCCACGCGCGCGCCCGCCGCCCGTGCGAACACCTCCAGGGCGCCGATCTGGTAGGCCACTTCGGCCGCCAGCTCGGCGGACGGCACGTCCATCGCGCGCCGCCCGAACCCGGCGAGGTCCCGGTAGGAGACCTGCGCGCCGATCGTCACCCCACGCTCGGCGGCCAGCTCGCACACCCGGCGCATGGTGGCCGCGTCCCCGGCGTGGAACCCGCAGGCCACGTTGGCGCTGGTGACGACGGACAGCAGCTGTTCGTCGTCGGTCAGCCGCCAGCGGCCGAAGCCCTCGCCGAGGTCGGCGTTCAGATCGATCGCGGTCATGGTCTTTCCGTGTCTCCGGTTCTCGTGTCGCGTGCTGCTCGCCGGCGTCGGCCGACTCGCCGGTGTCAGTCGACGCCCACCACGCGGTACTGCTCGTCGCGGGCGTCGGTCAGGAACATCTGGCCCGGTGCGTGGGTGATGGCGAACGGCGGTCGCGAGGCCATCACGGCCGCCTGCGGTGTCACCCCGCACGCCCAGAACACCGGTATGTCGTCGGGAGCGGCGTCCACCGGGTCGCCGAAGTCGGGCCGGCCGAGGTCCGCGATGCCCAGCGTCGCGGGATCGCCGCAGTGCACGGGGCCGCCGTGCACGGCCGGCAGCAGGCTGCTCTCCCGGATCGCGGCGCGCAGGTGCTCCGGCGGTACCGGGCGCATGGACACCACCATCGGGCCGCGCAGCCGGCCCGCCGGGCGACACTGCCTGCCGGTCACGTACATCGGCACGTTGCGGCCCTGCTCGACGTGCCGGATCGGTACGCCAGCCCCGGCCAGCGCCCGCTCGAAGGTGAAGCTGCAGCCGAGCAGGAACGACACCAGGTCGTCCCGCCAGTGCGCGCGCACGTCCGTCGGCTCCTCGACCAGCTCGCCGTCCTGCCACACCCGGTAGCGCGGCAGGTCGGTGCGCAGGTCCGCGCCCTCCGCGAGGACGGTCGCGGTGGCGCCCGCGTCCGTGACGTCCAGCACCGGACACGGCTTCGGGTTGCGCTGGCAGAACAGCAGCATGTCGTAGGCCCAGTCGGCCGGCACCGCGATCAGGTTCGCCTGTGTGCTGCCGGCCGCGACGCCCGCCGTGGGACCCGCCAGGCCCTCCCGGAAGCGGGCCCGTGCCGTTTTCGCGCTCCACGCGTGCGCGTGCTCGTCGACGAGGGTCACGGGCCGGTCCTCGGTACGGTTCACCCGCGTCATGCCAGCTCCTTCCCGCGCGTCTCCGGCAGCCCGAGCAGTGCCAGTGCCGCGAGGCCGTAGCCGATCGCGCCGAAGACCAGCGCACCGCCCACGCCCCAGCTGTCGGCCAGGAAGCCCACCAGGGTCGGGAACACCGCCCCCACCGCGCGGCCCGTGTTGTACGTGAAGCCCTGTCCGGTGCCGCGCACCGCCGTCGGGTACAGCTCGCTCAGGTAGGAGCCGAAGCCGCTGAAGATCGCCGACATGCAGAAGCCGAGCGGGAAACCGAGCACCAGCAGCAGGGTGTCGGCGCCGTGCGGGATGTTCGCGTACGCGAGGATGCACACGGCCGAGAGCAGGGCGAACAGCCAGATGTTGCGGCGCCGGCCGAGCCGGTCGGTGAGGTAGCCGCCGGTCAGGTAGCCGAGGAAGGCGCCGGAGATCAGGAAGGTCAGATAGCCCCCGGTACCGACGACGGACAGGCCGCGTTCGGTCTTCAGGTACGTCGGGACCCAGGTCGCCAGGGTGTAGTAGCCGCCCTGCACGCCGGTGGACAGCAGGCCCGCGAAGACCGTCGTGCGCAGCAGACCGGGCTCGCCGTCCCTGCCGGGCCGGAAGATCGCCGCGAACGAGCCGCGCCGCGGGTTCCGTTCACGGGCCGCCGTCGCCTCGGGCGCGTCGTGCACCCGGCGGCGCAGCCACACCACGAGCAGCGCGGGCAGCGCCCCGGTCCAGAACATGATGCGCCAGGCCAGGTCGTCGCCGGCGAAGGAGAACACCAGCGTGTAGACGATCGCGGCCAGTGCCCAGCCGACCGCCCAGGAACTCTGGATCGCGCCGAGCGTACGGCCCCGGTGCTTCGCGCTCGCGTACTCGGCGACCAGGATCGCCCCGACCGCCCACTCGCCGCCGAAGCCGAGGCCCTGCAGGGCACGGAAGACCAGCAGGGTCTCGTAGTCGGGCGCGAAGCCGCAGGCCACGGTGAAGACCGCGTACGTGATCACGGTGATCATCAGGGCTCGGACGCGGCCCACGCGGTCCGCGATCACGCCCGCCACGGCACCGCCGATCGCGGAGACCACCAGCGTGACGGTGGTGAACAGGCCGGTCTGACCGCTGTCCAGGCCGAAGTACGCGGCGAGCGCCACCATGCTCAGTGGCAGCGTGAAGTAGTCGTACGAATCCAGGGCATATCCGCCGAAAGCTCCGGCGAACGCGCGTCGGCCGCGCGGGCCGAGGGCGTGCAGCCAGCCGAACGCGCCGTCCTCGGCGGCGCGTTCACCCTGTTCCGGTCGTGCGCCCGCGGTCACCGACCGGGGCGGAGGGGTCGTGCTCATGGGCACCTCGCAGAGAGGGGGACGGAGGGTGCGGGAACTGAGCAGTGCCGTGCGGAAGCTGTGCCGTGCTGAAGCTGTTGCGTGCGGAGCACCGTAGAGGATCGTTCAACGATCCTTCAATACCCACGTTGTCTCGTTCCGGGGTCTGCGATTGAATTCCGGGCATGGCAGAGCAGCTGACGGGACTGGCCGACGACCGTGCCCTCCTGGGGCGCACCAGCACCGCCGAACGGGTCTCCGACATCCTCCGGAGCCGGATCGCCGAGGGCTATTTCCCGCCGGGCACCCGCCTGTCCGAGGACGCCATCGGCGGCGCGCTCGGGGTCTCCCGCAACACCCTGCGCGAGGCGTTCCGGCTGCTCACCCACGAACGTCTGCTCGTCCACGAACTCAACCGCGGGGTCTTCGTCCGGGTCCTGACCGTGGAGGACGTCGAGGACATCTACCGCACCCGGGCCCTGGTCGAGTGCGCGGTCGTCCGGGGCCTCGGCGAGCCGCCCTACCCGCTCGACGGCCTGGCCGCCGCCGTCACCGAGGGACAGCTGGCGACCCACGAGAATGACTGGAAAGCACTGGGTACGGCCAACATCCACTTCCACCGGGAACTCGTCGCCCTCGCCGGCAGTGAACGCACCGACGAGCTGATGCGCAGCGTCTTCGCCGAGCTGCGGCTCGCCTTCCACGTCGTGGACGACCCGCGCCGGCTGCACGAGCCCTACCTCGCCCGCAACCGCCAGATCCTGCAGGCGCTGCAGGACGGGGACCGGCGCGGCGCGGAGCGGCTGCTCGACACCTATCTCGCGGACTCGCTGGAGCGGGTCGTCGAGGTGTACCTGCGGCGGGTCGGCGAGGACGGCACCGGCGTCTCCTGAGCGGCGGACCGCGCCGGAGCCTCTTGAGCGTCTGTGACGGCCGTCGTTTCTGCGCCGTTTTAGTCGTTGTCAGACCGAGGACCTAGTCTGTGCACCGTGACTTCGCCTGCATCGACGGACAGCGGTCCGGCCCAGCTCGGCGCGGGGCCGCGCCCGGCACCGGGCCCGGCCGCCGACGAGGGGCTGGCCCGTCGGCTGCGCGCGCTCGCCTGCACCGCGCCGCTGCACGACCTCGACGCGCGCAAGGCCAACCTGGCCGGCGAGTACTCGGTGTACGGCATGGCCGAGGTGGCCCTGGCCGCCATCGACCTGGTCACGCTGAACATGGACTTCGACACGGGCGCCGACCACGAGCAGATCGTGGCCCGGCTCGTCCCGCGCATCGCCGCCCAGGCCCCGCACCGCCCCGTCGCCGAGCACGAGCGCGTGGCCCGCTGGGTCCTGGAGAACCTGATCAACGTCGGCAGCGTGGACCGCGGCTTCCGCGCGGTGTACGGCACGTTCGCGCCGGACGGCACCTACGTCCGCCGCGACTACGACTTCAAGCTGATCGAGGAGGTCCCCGGCCCCGGCGGCACGGTCTACCTCCGCACGACGGACGAGGCGGTCAACGTCCTGGTCGGCGCCCTGGACACCGATGTCACCAGCGCGCAGATCGCCGCCGAGGTCAAGCTGGAGGTGCTGATCAACCGCGGCCGCCTCGCCGACGCCCAGCTCGCCGCCGAGCAGGCCCGCTACCGCACCGTGCAGTACTCGGAGACCCTGCGCCGCGCTCTGGAGGCCACCCGGCGCAACGTGCGCGCGGTCGACTGGCTCAACGCCGTGCCCGACATGATCGCCGAGGCCCTGGACCACGTGGCCGACCGGTACCGCCACGAGAACGCGATCCTCACCAACATCCGCAAGGCCCGCGACGAGACCGAGGACACCGAGCACAAGCGGCGCGCCGCAGAGCTGGTGGACATCGTCAAGGACTGCATCCGGCGGCACACCCAGCTCCAGTCGCGCCTGCTGGAGGCCGGCCCCCTGTTCCGCGCCGAACAGGACCGGCAGGCCTTCGCCACGCCCGCCGCGGCCTCCGGGATCGACCTGTACGGCCACCTGGTCGCGCCCGTGCTCCCGCTGCCCCTGGAGCAGGCGATCCGGGTCACGGACGCGTTCTTCGCCAACGGCACGGGCTTGCGTACGCCGGTGTCGGTGCGGGTCGCCGACCTCGTCGACATACTGCTGACGCCACCGGTGGAGCGGGAGCACCTGGGCGCGGAGATGCCCGAGCCCGACCTGATCGCGACGCCGGACGACAGCCGGTTCAGCGAGGAACAGCTGGCCGCGGCGATGGAACTGCTGGACCTCCCCGCCGATGCGCCGCGGAGATTGTCCGGGCTGCTGGCGGAGGCCAGGGACTCCGGTGGGTTCGATCTGGCGTACCTGGTTGCCCTGTTGGCGGTCCATGCGGCCAGTCCCGCCGTGGGTACGGCGTATCGCCAGGGCGAGGAGAAGCTGTTGTTCGCCGTGGACGACGGGACCGAGCTGGATGATCCGGACTTCGGCGGGGCTGATCTGATCGTCGGGACCGCCTTGCTGGATGCGGCGGGGATGGCGGCGGATCGGACGGAAGCGGCGTGATGGTCCTGCCGGTGGGCGAGTGCGGGTCCGGTGTCGCTGGTCGCGCCCCGCGCCGGAGCCGCATGTGGATGCGGCCCCGCGCCCCTTGGGGAGTTGCGTCCTCCCTCAGTTTCAAGAACAAGGAGTTGTGTCCGTGAGCGAGCACGTCGAGTGGAGTGAGGCGGAGAGCCCCGTCGCGCCGGCGACCACCGCCGTCACCCCCGCCGACGCCGCCGACGCGGCGCGGCTCGTCGCCTTCGGGTTGCAGCCCAAGCTGCAGCCGGCGCGTGACCAGGAGTACACGGAGCTGCTGCGCCGCTACCGCGACGATCCGGCGTTCGCGCGGCTCGCCGACGCCGTCGCCGCCGGTCTCGGGCTCGTCGTACTGGAGGTGTCCCCGCGCGCGGGGATGGCCGTGACGGCCGCCGAGGACTCGGTGTTCGCCGTCCGCATGGGCGACTACGCGCGTCGCACCGCCGCCGACTCGGGGGACCGGTTCCTGCACGGACTGGCCCATCTCGCCGTGGCCGCGCTGGCGTTCCCGCGCCCGGAGGACCTCGCCGACGACTCCTACATCGGCCGGATCACCGTCAACGGCGTCGACGCCTTCGTACGGCAGGCGTGCCGCCGCCTCGAGGAGCGTGCCGAGGAGCAGGGCGACAACACCGACCCGGCGACCGACGCGCCCGGGCTGGAGGCCGCCTGGCGGATCTGGGCCAGACGCAGCTCGACCGGCGCCACCAAGGACGCCCGCAGGCTCGCCGGTTCCACCACGGGCATCGTCGGCAAGGCGGCGGCCTTCCTCACCGACTCGGGGTTCCTGCAGCGCACCGGTGACGACCACGGCGGCACCTACCGCACCATGGCGCGCTACCAGCTCCAGGTGCGCGACATGGCAGGCAGCGCCGCGATGGCGGAACTGCTGGAGCTGGGCGTCGTCCCGGTCACCGACGGCACGGCCAGTCTGCTGCCCGCCGACGACACGGACGACCTGGACCTGGTGGCCGACGCCGGGCTGCCGTTCCACGCGCCTTCGCACCCCTGACAAACCTCCCCTGATCTGCCGGAAGACTGACGAGAGTCCGCCATGTACGAGCTGTCCCGGGTCCGCCTCTACTCCATCGGGCCGGCCGGTGCGCGCTACGCCGACACCGTGCTCGACCTGCGGGGCGTGGGCGAGCCCGTGCCCGACCCCGCGCCCATGCAGGCGGAGTTCTTCGAGGAGGAACCGGCCGGACCGCCGCGCCGCCCCGCGCCCGCGGGCGTGCTGTTCCTGGAGAACGGCGGCGGCAAGTCCGTGCTGCTCAAGCTGATCTTCTCGGTGATGCTGCCCGGCCACCGCAACACCCTCGGCGGCGCCAGCTCCGGCGTGCTGCGCAAGTTCCTGCTCGCCGACGACTGCGGGCACGTGGCGCTGGAGTGGCAGCACGTGCTGACCGGCGAGTGCGTGGTCGTCGGCAAGGTCAGCGAGTGGCGCGGACGCCAGGTCTCCAACGATCCGCGGAAGTTCGCCGAGGCCTGGTACTCCTTCCGGCCCGGCCCCGGCCTGAGCCTGGACAACCTGCCCGTCGCCGAGTCCACCGCCGTACGGCCGCCCGTCGAGGGCGCCTCGGGCGCCCAGGGCCGCCGCCGCACCATGAAGGGTTTCCGCGACGCCCTCACCGAGGCCGGCAAGGCCTACCCGCATCTGGAGGTGCACTGGGAGGAGATCCACGACCGCTGGATCGAGCACCTCGGCGACCTCGGCCTCGACCCCGAACTCTTCCGCTACCAGCGGGAGATGAACGCCGACGAGGGCGAGGCGGCCGGACTCTTCGCGGTCAAGAAGGACTCCGACTTCACCGACCTGCTGCTGCGCGCGGTCACCGACACCCGCGACACCGACGGCCTCGCCGACCTCGTCAGCGGCTTCGGCAACAAGCTGGGCCGGCGCGCCGAGCTGATCGCCGAACGGGACTTCACGGCCGGTTCCGTGGACCTGCTCGGGCGGATCGTCGAAGCCGCCGAGGCACGCTCACGCGCGCGTGACATCCACGCCGGCGCCGAGCGCCGTACCCGCACGCTGGCCCGGCGCCTTTCCGCGCGGGCCGTGCAGGAACGGGTACGGGCCGCCGACCTGGCGCAGCGCGTCACGGCCGCCGCCTACGCCGTCACACACTCCGAGGGCGCGCGGGAGCGCAGCGCGCTGATCGCCGCGGAACTCGCCTTCCGGCACGCCTCCCTGGCACTCGCCGCCGCCGAGAAGTCCGCCGCCGCGCAGAAGCGCGAGCTGGCCGACGCGCGCACGCTGCACTCCGCCTGGCAGGCCGCCGAGGCCGTGCTGCGGCACCGCGCCGCCGCCGATCGCGTCGCGCGTGTGTCCGCCGCGATCCAGGAGGCCGAGCGGGACGCCGCGCCCGCGCTCGCCGCCCGGGCCAAGGCCGCCGTGGACCTCGTACGGGCCCTGCACGCGGCCGCCGAGAGCGCCGAGGCCCTCGCCAACGAGGAGGAGGAGCGCTCCGCCGCGCTCCAGGAGGTCAGCGACTCCGCCTACCGGGACTCCACCTCCGCCGCCACCGAGGCGCAGCGCGCCCGCAGTGAGGCCGGGCACCTGCGCCAGCGTCTCGCCGAGGTCGAGCAGGAGACGGCCGAGGCGGTCCGCGCGGGCTGGCTCGACGACAGCGCACCGGACGCCGACCCGGCCCGTGCCGCCCTCGCCGCCAGCGACGCCGAGAAGACCGCCGTGGCCGCCTGGGACACGGCCCGTGAGGCCGCCCGCAAAGCGACCGAGCACGCGCGCGAGGCGGCCTCCGCCGAGTCCCGCGCGGAGCTGACCGCGGCCCGCGCGGCGGACGCGGCGACGGCGGCCGAGCGGAGCCACGAGGCCGAGCGGCGCCTCGCCGAGGCTCTGGCCGCCGAGGAACGGCTCGCGGAGCTGCTGAGCCTGCCGGGCGCGCCCGGGACGGCGCGGGCCGGAGTGCCCGGCCCCAGGTCCGGAGCGGCCGACGGATCACCCGCGCGCGGGGGCGACTCGTCCGAGGGCTCGCGTTCCGTTGCCGAGAGCCCGCTCAGCCCCGAGGAACTCGACGGATTCGCGGACGAGTTGCGCGGCCTGCTCGACGACGCCGTGACGACCGCCGAACGGCACCTCTTCGAACTGCGCACCGCCGCGGCCGACGACGCCCGCATCCTCGGTGCCCTCGGCGACGGCGGACTGCTGCCGCCCGGGCCGGACGTGCTGGCCACCGTCGAGTTCCTCGGCGAACACGGCATCCCCGCGCTGCCCGGCTGGCGCTACCTCGCCCAGGCCGTCGACCCCGCCGACCACGCGCGCGTGCTCGCCGCCCGCCCCGAACTGGTCGACGGCGTCATCATCACCGACCCGGACACGCACGCGCGTGCCCGCGAGGCGCTCAGCGACGCCGCCCTGCTGCCGCGCTCCGCCGTGGCCGTCGGCACGGCCGCCGCCCTGCTGGCCCCGACCCCGGCCCCCGACGCCACCCCGGGTGACGTCTTCCTGGTGCCGCCGAACCCGGCCATGCACGACGAGCACGCGGCCGACGAGGAGCGGCAGGCACTGCGCGCGCGGGCCACCGAGCGCGACGAGGAGATCCGCGCCCTCGCCGCCCGCCTCGGCAAGGACCGTGAACTGGCCGCGCGGCTCGCGTCCTGGCGCACCGGTTGCCCGGCCGGACGCCTCACCGAACTCGCCGAGGCCGCCCGGGAGGCGCGGGCGTTCACGGAGGAGGCCGAGGCCGAGCTGGCCGAGGCGCGCACCATGCGCGCGGAGACCGACGAGGCCGCCGCCGAGGCCACACAGGTCCGTGACGAGCGGCAGGAGGCCGCGCAGAAGGCCCGCCGTGCCGCCGACGCCCTCGCCGGACTCGCCTACCGGCTGCGCGAGCGCGCCGGCTGGCAGGTCAAGCTCCGCGAACTCGCCGACGAGGCCACCGAGTCGGAGGCCCGCGCCCAGACCTGCCTGGACCGCGCCCGCGCAGCCGACGAGGACCGCCGCGCCACCCAGCGCGCCGCCGACGACGCCCGCCGCACCGCGCGTGCCCTGCGCGCCGAGCGCTCCGAGATCGCCGGCGCCCCCGACGACGTACCGGTGGCGGACGAGGACGCCCCGAAGGCGTCCCTGCCGGCCCTGCGCGAGGCCTACCGGGCGGCCTCCCAGGTCTACGAGAAGGTCGGCGTCGGCGCCGACCTGCGCGCCGAGCAGGCCCGCGCGGAGAGCGACGAGAGCGCGTCCCTCGCCGAACTGGACCGGCTCAGCAACAAGGTCCGCACACGCGCCGAACAGCTGCTCCAGTCCCCCGACGGCTCCGACGGCCCCTCCCGGCAGGCCGCCGCCGCGCGTGCCGAGGAGCTGGTACAGCTCCTGGAGACCCGGATGTCGACCGCGAGCGAACAGCTGGGCCGGCTGCGCGGCGAGGCGGAGCGGCACGCCCCCGAGGACGGCGGGGCGCACACCGACCTGGCCGAGGAACTCGTGCCGCGCGACGCCGAGCACGCCCAGGCCCTCCTGCGCACCGCCACGGCCGAACTCGCCACCCGCACCGAGGCACTGGCCGAGGCCCGGGAGGCCCACGCGGAGCTGCTCGACGCCCACCGTGCCGCCGAGGACGCGGCCGGCGGCTTCGACGAGATCGCCGCGATGCTCCGCGACCTGCTGCGCGAGCACACCCCCGAGGAGGATCAGGAGGAGCCGGAGCCGTACCCCGGCAACCTGGAGGAGGCCCGGCACTCGGCCGCCGAGGCCCGCCGCTCGCTGCGTGGCTGCTCCGCCGACCTGTCCGCCGCCGAGTCGGCGGTGCGCGAGGCGAGCGACGTGCTCGTCCGGCACGCCAACTCCACCCGCTACGAACAGGTCCGGACGCCGGCGCGGCAGCAGATCCGCGAGCTGCCCGCCTCCGCGCTGCCCGAGCACGCCCAGCGGTGGGCGGACGCGTTCGCGCCTCGACTGCGCGTCCTCACCGACGAGTTGGCACAGCTGGAGCGCAACCGAGACTCGATCGTGGACCGGCTCAGGGGCCTGGTCGAGTCGGCCCTCGCCACCCTGCGCTCCGCCCAGCGGCTCTCCCGACTCCCGGAGGGGCTCGGCGAGTGGTCCGGGCAGGAGTTCCTGCGCATCCGCTTCGAGGAGCCCGACCAGGCCACGCTCACCGAGCGGCTCGGCGAGGTCATCGACGAGGCCACACGCGCGGCCGTCAAGAAGAACTCCGACCTGCGCCGGGACGGCATGTCCCTGCTGCTGCGCGGAGTCGCGGCGGCGCTGCAGCCGAAGGGCGTGGCCGTCGAGATCCTCAAGCCCGACGCCGTACTGCGCGCCGAGCGTGTGCCCGTCGGGCAGATGGGCGACGTGTTCTCGGGCGGCCAGCTGCTGACGGCCGCCATCGCCCTGTACTGCACGATGGCGGCCCTGCGCTCGAACGACCGGGGCCGCGACAAGCACCGGCACGCCGGCACGCTGTTCCTGGACAACCCCATCGGCCGCGCCAATGCGACGTACCTGCTGGAGCTGCAGCGGGCCGTCTCCGACGCGCTGGGCGTCCAGCTGCTGTACACCACCGGCCTGTTCGACACGACCGCGCTGGCCGAGTTCCCGCTGGTCATCCGGCTGCGCAACGACGCCGACCTCAGGGCGGGCCTGAAGTACATCAGCGTGGAGGAACACCTCCGGCCCGGGCTGCCGCAGCAACCCCAGGCCGGAGAGGCGGTGCACAGCGAGATCACGGCGACGCGGATGTTCAAGAAGCCGGCAGCCACAACGCCCTGAGGGGCGCCGGGCCGCGTGCCGGCCGCCCGCAGGTCAGGAGTGCGACAGCTGCCCGGAGCCGCCCCGACGGCGTATCCGCTCCTGCTCGCGCAGGGCGGCCCGCTCCTGACGCCGGCGGGCCCGGCGCTCGCGGCGCAGTGACCGGGCCGTGCTGCTCGGCTCGGAGACCACGCCGTTGCGCTGGTTCCACACCTGGCGGGTCACCCACACGTCGACCACGGCCCACGTGGCCACCACTGTGCTGGCCACGCTGCTGATGACCATCGGGAACGCCAGCCAGGACCCGGCCAGCGTGCACAGGAACGCCACCATGGCCTGGATCATCGTCACCGCGATGATCAGCACCGCCCGCACCGCCGCCGTACGCACCGGGTCGGGCATCCGGCGCCGGCGGGCCGGCTCCTCGATCCACAGCGGCCGGTTGTACGGCTGCTCCTGCCCGTCGGTGGACTCCCCGGCACGCCCACGTGCCGGAATGTCGCGATCCGGCGCCTCGTCCTCCCGCCGCGCCGCCGAGCGCACCGCCACGCTCTTCTCGGACGCCCCGCGCCGCTCCGCCGTGCCCATCACCGTGTCACTCCCCACCGCCGGCAGACCGCTCGCCCCGGTGTCCACCGACACCGACTCCCCAGTGGTTGCCCGGCTTGCGCTGTTTTACGCCGCCGGGGTGCGGGATGCGGCTCCTGTGGCCGATTCCGCCCCCATTTCCCGTAGAGAAAGACGAACAACCACCCTCGAAGATTCCCCACTTGCGAAAAATTCCAGCCAACTGACTGACCGTTCAGCTTCGGACCGCCCCGTCACAGAGACCCGGATCCCGGGCACAATCTCCCGCAATGCCCGGACAACTCGCCATGTCTCGCCGCCGGTGCGGAAGTTCACCCTCCGGACATGTCTTCGAGTTACCTGTGGGGCGGTAGTAGGCTCGCGCACGTTTGCTGACGGACATATGTACCCCCGACCGGCGGGGGTCGAGCTGGGGGAGGCCATGCGCTTTCGCGGGAAGTCGATCCGCCGGAAGATCGTGGCGCTGCTTCTCGTGCCGCTGGTGTCCCTGGCTGCCATCTGGGGCTTCGCCACGGTACTCACGGGGCGTGAGGTCACCCGGCTCTTCCATGTGTCCGACATCGTCCAGAACGTCGCCTATCCCACCGAGGACACCGTCCGCGGCCTGCAACAGGAACGCCGTCAGACCCTCGTCTACCTCGCCGACCCGCGCGCGGCCGACGCCCTCACGGCGCTGCACCGCACCCGCACCGCCACCGACCGGGCCGTCGCCGAGATCCGCAGGAACGCCAAGGACCACGACGTCCGCGACGCCATGGACGCGGAAGACGACGAGCGCCTCACCACCGTCCTGGACGCCTTCGACAGCCTCGACTCCCTGCGCCGCAGCGTCGAGCAGCGCACGGTCAACCGTGCCCAGGCCCTCGACCGCTACAACCGGCTCGTCGACCCCTGCTACACCCTGCTGGACGCCCTCGACGGCATCGACGACGTCGATATGGACAAGCAGGCCCGGGCCCTGGTCAACGTGAACCGCGCCCGCGAACTGCTCTCCCGCGAGGACGCCCTGCTCGGCTCGGCGCTGGTGGTCGGCAGGCTCTCCCACGACGAGACCCGCGACATCTCCGACCTCGTCGCCCAGCGCACCCTCCTGTACGACATCAGCCTGCCGCTGCTGCCCGCCTCGGAGCGCGAACGGTACGAACGCTTCTGGAAGAACGCCACCACCGCCCCGCTGCGCGTGGCCGAACAGAGCGCCATCGGCACCGACTCCGGAGCCCCGCGCGGTGTCACGGCCCAGAGCTGGGACTCGACCGCGGCGAGCGTCCTCGACGAACTCGGCACCCTGGACGACCAGGTCGGCGACCGCTTCCAGGACCGCACAGAACCCGTGGCCATGGGCGTGATCGTGCAGGCGGCCGTCGCCGGCGTCCTCGGCCTCGTCGCCCTCCTGCTCTCCATCGTCCTGTCCGTGCGCGTCGGCCGCAGTCTCATCCGCGACCTGCGGCAGCTGCGCCTGGAGGCACACGAGGCGTCCGGTGTGCGGCTGCCCAGCGTGATGCGCAGACTCTCCGCCGGGGAACAGGTCGACGTCGAGACCGAGGTGCCCCGGCTGGAGTACGACAAGAACGAGATGGGCGAGGTCGGCCAGGCCCTCAACACCCTCCAGCGCGCAGCCGTCGAGGCTGCCGTCAAGCAGGCCCAACTGCGGGCCGGTGTCTCCGAGGTCTTCGTCAACCTCGCCCGCCGCAGCCAGGTCCTCCTGCACAAGCAGCTCACCCTGCTCGACACCATGGAGCGCAGGACCGAGGACACCGAAGAACTCGCCGACCTGTTCCGCCTGGACCACCTCACCACCCGGATGCGCCGGCACGCCGAGGGCCTGGTGATCCTCTCCGGCGCCGCACCGTCGCGGCAGTGGCGCCGCCCGGTGCAGCTGATGGACATCGTCCGGGCCGCCGTCGCCGAGGTCGAGGACTACGAGCGCATCGAGGTGCGGCGCCTGGCACGGGTCGCGGTCACCGGTCCGGCCGTCGCCGACGTCACCCACCTCGTGGCCGAACTCCTGGAGAACGCCACGGTCTTCTCGCCGCCGCACACCGCCGTCCAGGTCCTCGGCGAGCGGGTCGCCAACGGCTTCACCCTGGAGATCCACGACCGGGGACTCGGCATGACGGCCGAGGCGCTGCTCGACGCCAACCTCCGGCTCGCCGAGACCCCCGAGTTCGAACTCTCGGACACGGACCGGCTCGGACTGTTCGTGGTCAGCCGTCTCGCCCAGCGCCAGAACGTCCGCGTCTCCCTGCAGCCGTCCCCCTACGGCGGCACCACCGCCGTCGTGTTCATCCCCGACGCGCTGCTGACCGACGACGTCCCGGACACCAACGGCATCGGCTTCCGCCTCGACCGCCCCTCGAAGGAAGCCGAGCCGGCGGCGAGCCTCACCCCCGCCCGGTCGCAGGCCCCGGTGCAGCTGCCCGGCCTGCCGGCCTCCCTGCTGGACGGCCCGGTCGAGCTGGAGGCTCCCGTGGACCTGGACGCCATCGACGACTTCCCGGGTGCCCTGAGCGACGAGGAGAGCGAGCGCGGCGGCCTGTTCCGCCCCCGCCGCCCCCGCGGCCGTGCCGAGGACGAGGGGGCCTCCCGGCTGATCGAGCCCCATCAGCCCGCCTCCCCGCGCGCCGACGACACCCCGGCCGGCGACCGCTCCGGCGGACCCGTACCGCTGCCCCGGCGCCAGACGCCGAAGCTGGTCAGCTCGCACGGCAGGCCCGTCACCGAGCAGCGGTCCCGCCGTGGCGAACCGGACGAGCAGACCGCGGCCGGCCCGCGCCGCCCCGACACCGGGGGACTGGCTCCCCTCCCCGCCCGACGCCGCGGTGAGGCGGCCCGGCGCACCGGAGCCGCCGACCGCGTCGACGAGCGCACGGCCACCGCGGCCGGCGGCGGGGACCAGACCTCCGAAGCCCCGGCGCTGGCCAGACGACCCCGGCCCGCGGTGGCCGCCTCCGGCGGCGGCCAGGACGACGGCGTCCCGCACACCGGCGGCCCGGCCTCCGGGCCGTTGCCCCGGCGCGTGCGACAGGCCAACCTGGCCCCGCAGCTGAAGCAGGAAGCCGAACGGCGCCCGGAACGCGCGGCGCAGCCCGCCGACCGCGACGCCGACGAGGTCCGCAGCCGGATGGCCTCGCTCCAGCGGGGCTGGCAGCGTGGCCGTGAGGAGAACGCCGCGGGCGACGCCCGGGACGGCACAGCACAAGGAACGACTAAGGGGGACGGTCGATGACCGCACCGAAGGCCACCGGCCACACGGAGACCAACAAGGGCGAGCTGAACTGGCTCCTGGACGAGCTCGTCGACCGGGTCGCCAGCATCCGCAAGGCCGTCGTGCTCTCCGGCGACGGTCTGCCCACGGGTGTGTCCAAGGACCTGACCAGGGAGGACAGCGAGCACCTGGCCGCGGTCGCGTCCGGCTTCCACAGCCTCGCCAAGGGCGTGGGCAGGCACTTCGACGCGGGCAGCGTCCGGCAGACCGTGGTCGAGCTCGACGACGCCTTCCTGTTCGTCACCGCAGCCGGGGACGGCAGCTGCCTCGCGGTCCTTTCGGACGCCGACTCCGACGTCGGGCAGGTCGCCTACGAGATGACGCTGCTGGTCAAGCGGGTCGGTGTACATCTGGGCGCCGCTCCGCGCACCGATCTGCCCGCAGGCGGGTAGTGGGATGACATGAGCGTAGACGGTCAGGGAAGTAGCCACTGGTTCGACGACGAGGCCGGCCCGGTCGTCCGTCCGTACGCCATGACGCGCGGCCGCACCTCCAGTCCGGCCCAGCACCGCCTCGATCTGATCGCGGTGGTCGTCACCGAACCCGACGCCGGGGATCCGGAGACGGACCCGACGCTCTCCCCGGAGCACGTGGAGATCGTCGGGCTCTGCCGTACGGAACCGCAGTCGCTCGCGGAACTCGCCGCGGAGCTCGACCTGCCCATCGGGGTGGTGCGTGTCCTCATCGGGGACCTCGTGCACGCGGAACTCGTCCATGTGACGCGTCCGGTGCCCCCGGCGGAGCTGCCGGACGAGAGTATTCTGCGCGACGTGATCAACGGCCTCCGGGCGCTGTGACCGGCGCGGAAGCGGAGTAGTGACGTGACAGGCTGGCAGTTCTGGGTCGACCGAGGCGGCACCTTCACCGACATCGTCGCGCGTCGCCCGGACGGCCGCCTGCTCACGCACAAACTGCTCTCCGACAACCCCGCCCGATACGCGGACGCGGCTGTCGCAGGCGTACGCGAACTGCTCGACGGCGCCCCGGAGCCCATCGACGCCGTCCGCATGGGCACCACGGTCGCCACCAACGCCCTGCTGGAACGCAAGGGCGAACGCACCCTCCTGGTGATCACCCGCGGCTTCCGCGACGCCCTTCGCATCGCCTACCAGAACCGCCCCAGCATCTTCGCCCGACGCATCGAACTGCCCGAGCTGCTCTACGAACGCGTGATCGAGGTCGACGAGCGCATCGCCGCCGACGGCACCGTCCTGCGGGACCCCGACCTCGACGCCCTCGCGGGCCCCCTCCGGCAGGCGTACGACGACGGGATCCGCGCGGTCGCCGTCGTCTGCCTCCACAGCCACCTGCACCCCGCCCATGAACACGCCATCGGCGACCTCGCCGCCCGTACCGGCTTCCCGCAGATCTCGCTGTCCAGTGAGACCAGCCCTCTGATGAAGCTCGTCCCGCGCGGGGACACCGCCGTCGTCGACGCCTACCTGTCGCCCGTTCTGCACCGCTACGTCCGGCACGTCGCCGACGAACTCCGTGGCGTGCGGCTGATGTTCATGCAGTCCAACGGCGGGCTCACCGAGGCGGGGCAGTTCCGCGGCAAGGACGCCATCCTCTCCGGGCCGGCCGGCGGCATCGTCGGCATGGCCCGGATGTCGCAGCGCGCCGGATTCGACCGCGTCATCGGCTTCGACATGGGCGGCACCTCCACCGACGTCTCGCACTTCGCGGGCGAGTACGAACGGGTCTTCACCACCCAGATCGCGGGCGTCCGGCTGCGCGCCCCCATGCTGGACATCCACACCGTCGCCGCGGGCGGCGGCTCCGTGCTCCACTTCGACGGCTCCCGCTACCGCGTCGGCCCCGACTCGGCCGGCGCCGCCCCGGGCCCCGCCTGCTACCGCGCCGGCGGCCCGCTCACCGTCACCGACGCCAACGTGATGCTCGGCCGCATCCAACCCGCCCACTTCCCTACGGTGTTCGGTCAGGACGGCGACCAGCCGCTGGACGCGGCCCTCGTCCGCGAACGCTTTACCGCCCTCGCGCGAGAGATTCGCGAGCGGACCGGCGACGACCGCACCCCGGAGCAGGTGGCCGAGGGCTACCTGCAGATCGCCGTCGCCAACATCGCCAACGCCGTGAAGCGGATCTCCGTCCAGAAGGGCCATGACGTCACCCGCTACGCCCTCACCACCTTCGGCGGCGCCGGCGGTCAGCACGCGTGCAGCGTCGCGGACTCGCTCGGCATCCGCACCGTCCTCGTGCCCCCCATGGCTGGCCTCCTCTCCGCCCTCGGTATCGGCCTCGCCGACACCACGGCCATGCGCGAACAGTCCGTCGAGGCGCCCCTGGAGGCCGCCTCGATGCCCGGTATCCGCAAGACGGCCGACGACCTGGAGGCCGCCGCGCGCGCCGAACTCCTCGCCGAGGACGTCCCGGAGGACCGCGTCGAGGTCACCCGCCGTGCCCAGCTGCGCTACGACGGCACGGACACCGCCCTCACCGTCGCGCTCACCGAGCCGGACACCATGAGGCACGCCTTCGAAGAACGTCATCGCGCCACGTACTCCTTCACCCTCGACCGCCCGATCGTCGTCGAAGCCCTCTCCGTCGAAGCCACCGGCATCACCGCACCCCCCGATCTCTCCGCCCTCGCCCCGTACGAAGGCCACCCCGCCGCGCCCGAGACGGTCCGCCTCCACACCGGCGGCGCCTGGCGCGACGTACCCCTCCACCGCCGGGAGGCCCTTCCGCCCGGCGAGACCGTCACCGGACCCGCGGTCATCACCGAGGCCGGCGCCACGACCGTCGTCGACGACGGCTGGCGGGCCGCTGCGACCGACGAAGGGCATCTGCTCATGGAACGCGCGGCGATTACGCAGAGTTCCGATCTCGACACAAAAGCCGACCCGGTTCTGCTCGAGGTCTTCAACAACCTCTTCATGTCGATCGCCGAACAGATGGGCGCCCGGCTGGAGTCCACGGCCCAGTCCGTCAACATCAAGGAGCGTCTGGACTTCTCCTGCGCCCTGTTCGACCCGGACGGAAACCTGGTGGCCAACGCGCCCCACATCCCCGTCCACCTGGGCTCCATGGGCACCAGCGTCAAAGAGGTCATCCGCCGCCGCGGCACGTCGATGCGACCTGGCGACACCTACGCCGTCAACGACCCGTACCACGGCGGCACCCACCTGCCCGACGTCACCGTGATCACCCCGGTCTTCGACACCGACTCCGCGACGGACACGGAGAGTGAGCCGGAGATCCTCTTCTACGTCGCCTCCCGCGGCCACCACGCCGAGATCGGCGGCATCGCCCCCGGCTCCATGCCCGCCCACAGCAGGACCATCGAGGAGGAGGGCGTACTCTTCGACAACTGGCTGCTCGCCGAGAACGGCCGCTTCCGCGAGGAGGAGACCCACCGCCTGCTCACCGAGGCGCCCCACCCCTCCCGCAACGTCCGCACCAACCTCGCCGACCTGCGTGCCCAGATCGCCGCCAACCGCAAGGGCGTCGACGAAGTCCGCCGCATGATCGAGGAGTTCGGCCTCGACGTGGTACAGGCCTACATGCGGCACGTCCAGGACAACGCGGAGGAGGCGGTCCGCCGGGTCATCGATGTCCTGGACGACGGGGAGTACGCCTACGAGACGGACTCCGGCGCCGTCATCCGCGTCCGCGTGCGCGTCGACCGTGCCGGGCGCAGCGCCACCATCGACTTCACCGGCACCTCCGCACAGCTCGCCACCAACTTCAACGCCCCCTTCTCGGTGGTCAACGCGGCCGTCCTGTACGTCTTCCGCACGCTGGTCGCCGACGACATCCCGCTCAACGACGGCTGTCTGCGCCCGCTGGACATCGTCGTACCACCCGGCTCGATGCTTGCCCCCGAGCCGCCCGCCGCCGTCGTCGCGGGCAACGTCGAGACCTCCCAGGCGATCACCGGCGCCTTGTACGCCGCACTGGGTGTCCAGGCCGAGGGCTCCGGGACCATGAACAACGTGACCTTCGGCAACGAACGCCACCAGTACTACGAGACGGTCGCCTCCGGATCCGGTGCCGGCGACGGCTTCCCCGGCGCCGACGTCGTACAGACGCACATGACCAACTCGCGGCTCACCGACCCCGAAGTGCTGGAGTGGCGGCTGCCCGTCAGGCTCGAGGAGTTCGCCGTACGGCGGGGGAGCGGCGGCGTGGGACGCCGACGCGGCGGGGACGGTGCCGTGCGCCGTATCCGCTTCCTCGAACCCATGACCGTCTCCACGCTCTCCCAGCACCGCCGCGTGCCGCCGTACGGTATGGCCGGCGGAGGGCCCGGCGCGCTTGGCGCCAACCGGGTGGAGCGGGCCGACGGCACGGTCACCGAACTCGGCGGAAGCGGATCGGCGGACGTCGGTCCCGGCGACGTACTCGTCATCGAAACCCCCGGCGGCGGCGGCTACGGCCGACCGTCGCCCGACCACCATCAAGCAGGAGAAGAGATCGATGATCCTCGGGCGTACTGAACGCGGCATGCCCCCGGTCGAGCCCGTCACGCTCAAGATCCTGGTGGCCGGCGGCTTCGGCGTGGGCAAGACGACCCTAGTCGGCGCGGTCAGCGAGATCAGGCCGCTGCGCACCGAGGAGTCGCTGACCGAGGCCGGGCGCCCGGTCGACGACATCAGCGGCGTGGAGGGCAAGCACACCACCACCGTGGCCATGGACTTCGGCCGTATCACCCTGCGCGAGGACCTCGTGCTGTACCTGTTCGGAACGCCCGGGCAGGAACGGTTCTGGTTCATGTGGGACGAGCTGTCCGAAGGTGCGCTCGGGGCCGTGGTCCTCGCCGACACGCGCCGCCTGGAGGACTGCTTCGCCGCCGTCGACTACTTCGAGCGGCGCGGCATACCCTTCGTCGTCGGTGTCAACTGCTTCGAGGGCGCGGCCCGTTACCCCGCCGACGCCGTCCGGCAGGCCCTCGACCTGGACGACGGCGTGCCCGTCCTGCTGACCGACGCCCGCGACCGGGAGTCGGTCAAGGAGGTCCTCATCGGCGTCGTCCAGCATGCGATGGAGTACGGGGCCGAACGCCGCCAGGCCGTCACCACCTGAGCCACGACACGGCCCGTACCCCCGCCGACAGGGGTACGGGCCGTGGGCTCTGGGCGGGGCCGCACGCGCGTGTGGCGCGTGCGACTCCTAGGCTTCGTCGTCCTTCAGCCAGCCGAGGCTCTTCTCCACCGCCTTGTGCCAGTTGCGGTACTCGCGCTCACGCGCCGATGCCTCCATCGCCGGTGTCCACTCCGCGTCCTTCTGCCAGTGCGACTTCAGCTCGTCCAGGTCGTTCCACACGCCCGTCGCCAGGCCTGCCGCGTAGGCGGCGCCCAGGCAGGTGGTCTCGGAGACCCGGGGCCGGATCACCGGCACGCCGAGCACGTCCGCCTGGTGCTGCATGAGCAGGTTGTTCTTCGTCATGCCGCCGTCGACCTTCAGGGTCGTGATCCGCACCCCGGAGTCCTGGTACATGGCGTCCACGACCTCCCTCGTCTGCCAGCTCGTCGCCTCCAGCACCGCGCGCGCCAGGTGGGCCTTGGTGACGTACCGGGTCAGCCCGGTGACGACCCCGCGCGCGTCGGAGCGCCAGTAGGGAGCGAACAACCCCGAGAAGGCGGGCACGATGTAGGCGCCGCCGTTGTCCTCGACGCTCGCCGCCAGGGACTCGATCTCGTCGGCGCTGCGGATAATGCCGAGCTGGTCGCGGAACCACTGGACCAGCGCACCCGTTATCGCTATGGACCCCTCCAGGCAGTACACCGGCGCCTCACCGCCGATCTTGTAGCCCATCGTCGTGAGCAGCCCGCTCTTGGACGGCACCGGCCGGTCACCGGTGTTGAGCAGCAGGAAGCTGCCGGTGCCGTAGGTGTTCTTCGCGGTGCCGACGTCGTAGCAGGCCTGCCCGAACACGGCGGCCTGCTGGTCGCCCAGCGCAGAGGCCACGGGCACACCGGCGAGCTGGCCGACGGCGGTGCCGTACACCTCGGCGGACGACCTGATCTCGGGCAGGACCGCCTCCGGCACGTTCATGGCGGAGAGGATGGAGGGATCCCACTGGAGAGTCTCCAGGTTCATCAGCATGGTGCGGCCGGCGTTCGTGACGTCGGTGACGTGCCGGCCGCCGTCCGTGCCGCCGGTGAGGTTCCAGATCAGCCAGGAGTCGATGGTGCCGAAGGCGATCTCGCCGTGTTCGGCACGGTCCCTGAGGCCCGGCACGTTGTCCAGCAGCCAGGCCGCCTTGGGCCCGGAGAAGTAGCTGGCCAGCGGCAGTCCGGTCTGGTCGCGGAAGCGGTCCTGGCCGTCGGCGCCGCCCAGTTCGTTGCACAGCGCCGCGGTACGGGTGTCCTGCCAGACGATCGCGTTGTGCACGGGCTTGCCCGTGGCCCGGTCCCACAGGACCGTGGTCTCCCGCTGGTTCGTGATGCCGAGGGCGCTCAACTGGTCGGCGCGCAGCCCGGCCTTGGCCAGCGCCCCCGCCACCACGGCCTGCACCTTGGACCAGATCTCGGTGGCGTCGTGCTCCACCCAGCCCGGCTTGGGGAAGATCTGGCGGTGCTCGCGCTGGTCCACGGCGACGATCGCGCCGCCGTGGTCGAAGATGATGCAGCGGCTGGACGTGGTGCCCTGGTCGATGGCGGCGACGTACTTCTCGGCGGAATCCGTCATGGCTGTCCCTGGGTCGCTGGGTCGGGTCGCTGGGTCAGAAGGCCACGTTGTAGACGAGGCCCGCGAGTGCCCCGCCGATCAGCGGGCCGATGACCGGGATCCAGGCGTAACCCCAGTCGGACGTGCCCTTGTTCGGGATCGGCAGGAAGGTGTGCATGATGCGCGGGCCGAGGTCACGTGCCGGGTTGATGGCGTATCCGGTCGGTCCGCCGAGAGAGAGCCCGATGCCCACGACGAGCAGCGAGACGATCAGCACCGTGATGCCGGACTCGCCGAGCCCCTTCGTCAGCCCGAAGGCGAGGATCGGCAGCACGAGGGCCGTCGTCGCGATGATCTCGGTGATGAGGTTGGCGACCGGGTTCCGGATCTCCGGGATGGTCGAGAAGATGCCGAGCGTCGCCACCGGCTCTTCGGCGCTCCCCTCGGCAGTGCCCTCCTTGCGGACGTTGGCCTGGAACTGCGCGAGATACACCAGGTAGGCGAGGACGGCGCCCAGCATCGCGCCGACGATCTGGCCGAGCAGGTAGATCCAGACCTTGCCCCACTTGCCCGTGTCCACGGCGATACCGATGGTGACCGCGGGATTGAGCTGACCGCCGGAGAGGGGAGCGGCGGTGTACGCGCCCGCGAGCACGCCGAATCCCCAGCCGAACGCGATGACGACCCAGCCGGACGCGCGTGCCTTGGAGTGTCTGAGAGTGACGGCGGCACACACACCGGCACCGAACAGGATCAGGATCGCGGTGCCGATGACTTCGCCGATGAAAATGTCTCCGTTGCTCATGGCGGCTCCCTTGGCGCCGGTCCGGGGCGAGCGCCCCGGCCCTCCGTGCAGGAACGGTTTCCTTGGCGACTTCAGCCGAAGGCAGGGAGGGCCCCGTGCCCCGCCCGGCGTCCGTGACGAGCGTGCCTTCGCAGCCGCATCGCCTCTGGAAGACGGGCCGCAGAGCAGCACAAGGCCCGTGGCGCAGTGCCTGATTACGCCGCGAATGTGCGGCGATGTCGGCTGACACCCGGAAGTGTTCACCGGCACCACGGGACCGTCAAGGTTGCTGACGGCAACGGTGACAGCGGTTACCCGGGAACGGCAGCCGACCGCTTCCGTCCCGCAGGTGGGCACTCAACGGCCGTATACGGCGGGTCCGTTCACCCGAGAGGCTCGACCGTCGCGTACCCCGCCTGGGCCGGGGCCGCCCCCGTACCGCGCCGGATCTCGTGTCCGGGCAGCCCCGCGCGCGCGAGCACCCAGCTGGTCCCGCACAGCGCCTTCGCCGCCTTCTTCAGCGGAGCGAGGTGGGCGGCGGCCTGCCGGTGGTCGGACACGCTGCCGGGCAGGCACACGACGGTCGCCAGTGACAGCGTGACGGGGCGCCCGCCCGCCGACCAGGGTGCGTCGAGTACCCCGGCGACCAGCGGGTCGAGCGCTCCCTCCTCGGCCAGCAGCAGGAAGTCGTCGCCGCCGATGTGCCCCACGCGCGCGTGCCGTGCCGCCGCCTGCTCAAGCGCCCGGCCCACCGAGCGGATCAGCTCGTCGCCCGCCGCGAACCCGGCACCGTCGTTGACCTGTTTGAAGTGGTCGATGTCCAGCCAGCTGAGCGCGAACGCCCGCCCGTCGCCGATGCGCCGGTCCACCTCACTCGTGATCGCGTCCGAACCGGGCAGCCGGGTCAGCGGATTGAGCCCCGCCGCCTCCTCCACGCGGGTCTCGGCCAGCGCCCGTACGAGGTCCGCGAGCCGTACGACGCCCACGCACCGGCCGCGGTGGTCGACGACCGCCACGTCGTCCGAGGTGCGGTCGCGGCCGCCTACCGCCACCACGTCCAGCACCTCCCAGGCGGTGGCGTCGACACCCACCGTGCGCGGCGCGTCGCTCAGCTTGAAGGCCGGCCGGTCCGCGTACAGGGCGTGCCCGTACCGGCCGGACATCGACAGCAGGAAGCGTGACCGGTGCACCGACCGGACCGGCACCCCGGCCTGGTCCACGAGCAACACCCCGGAGACCTCCGGTGAGCCGGTCAGCAGCGCCCGTACGTGCCCGGCCGACGCGGTGACCGGAAGGAGGGCGGCGGGCCGCACGAACTCCCTCACCGACGGCCCGGGCCGGGGCACGGCCAGGGCGCCGGGGGAGCGCGGCGGAACGTATACGTCCGCCGCCGGGATCCGGGCCGGCGGAGCGAACAGCTCGCCCTGGGCGAGCTGAGCACCGGCCGCCCGCGCGGCCGCGCACTGCAGCTCGGTCTCCACGCCCTCCACCGCCACCAGCGCGCCCAGCTGCTCGCACAGCGTCCGCATCGCCCGCACCGCGGCCGGCCGGGACAGCAGGGAGCCGTCGAGCTTGATCAGGTCGGGGGAGAGGTCGGTGAGCAGTCTCAGGGGCACGTCCCCGTCCCCGATGCCGTCCGCGCTGATACGGAACCCCTGCTCGCGCAGCGAGGCCACCGCCTCCAGCAGCGCCCGCTGCGGCACGTGGGTGTAGGGCGGCACGATGTCGAGGGTCACCTCCCAGGGCATCCGCCCCACCGCGCGTACGGCGTCGTGCAGCGGAGTGAGGCCGCCGAGGTCGGCGAGCGTGGCCGCGAACACGTTGACGTGCAGTGGCAGCAACGTCTCCTTGTGAGTCGCCGCCCGTAGCGCCAACACGGCCAACCTGCCGTCGAGTTCGGGATCGCGACGGGCCTCGGCCAGGATGTCGCCGGTCTCCGGGCGTGCGAGTATCTCCAGTGCGGCGACCGCGCCCGTCCTGAGGTTGACCACTGGCTGGAAGGCGAAGCGGAGAGTATCCGTCCAGGAGTGCACGGGAGCATGATTGCGCTGCCCGCTTATGCCCAGGGGCAGTTCATGAGACGTTCACGCAGGATTTCGGGCTGGTCACACAGCGTGGAAAACCGCATGAGTCTCTCCCGTTGCGCGACGCCCGGGCGGGGCTCCGCTCACCGCATCACGACCACCGACGATCCGTGCCCGAACAGCCCCTGGTTCGCCGTGATCCCGACGCGTGCCCCGGCGATCTGCCGGTCGCCTGCTGCCTCCCTCAACTGCCAGGTCAGTTCGCAGACCTGGGCGATGGCCTGGGCCGGTACCGCCTCGCCGAAGGAGGCGAGCCCACCACTGGTGTTGACGGGTATGCGGCCGCCGGGGGCCGTCGCGCCCTCCCGCAGGAGTTTGGCGCCCTCGCCCTCGCTGCACAGTCCCAGATCCTCGTACCACTGCAGTTCCAGCGCGGTCGACAGGTCGTACACCTCCGCCAGGGACAGGTCCTCGGGGCCGATGCCGGCCTCCTCGTAGGCGGTTCGGGCGATGGACGCCCGGAAGGTCTCGTCCGGAGCCGGCACGGTGACGGCGGAGTCCGTGGCGATGTCCGGCAGGTCCAGCACCGTGTTCGGGAACCGCGGAGTCACCGTCGACACGGCACGGATCCGCACCGGTCGCGCCGCACCGTGCCGGCGCGCGAAGTCCAGGCTGGACAGGACCAGCGCGGCGCCGCCGTCGGAGGTGGCGCAGATGTCGAGCAGCCGCAGCGGAGCGGCGACCACGGCGGAGGCGGCCACCTCCTCGGCGGTGACCCGCTTGCGGTAGCGCGCGTACGGGTTGAGCGCCCCTAGGGCCGCGTTCTTCACCTTGACCAACGCGAAGTCCTCCGGGGTGTCGCCGTGCACCGCCATCCGCCGACGCGCGTACAGCCCGAAGTACGTCGGGTTCGTCGCACCCAGCAGACGGAAGCGCAGCCAGTCCGGATCGTCGGGCCGGTCCCCGCCCGCAGGCCGGAAGAACCCCTTGGGCGCGGCGTCCGCCCCCACCACGAGCACCACGTCCGCGAGCCCGGCGAGGATCTGCGCCCGCGCCGTCGCGATCGCCTGCGCGCCGGAGGCGCATGCCGCGTACACACTGGCGACCCGGGCTCCCTGCCAGCCCAGGGCCTTGGCGAACGTCGCCCCCGCCACATATCCCGGATATCCGCCACGCACCGTGTCCGCGCCCACAACCGAGCCGACATCCGGCCAGTGGAGACCGGCGTCGGCGAGGGCAGCGCGGGCCGCCGCCGTCCCGTACTCGACGAAGCTGCGGCCCCACTTGCCCCAGGGGTGCATGCCCACGCCGAGCACAGCCACGTCCGCCGTCATGCCGTCACCCCCGTCGGCCGCCACTGCCAGATCGTCCAGGTCGTCTCCGCGTCCTCGTCGAGGACCCCGGGGACGACCTCCACCTCCATGCCCACCGTCAGATCGGCGACGGTGACTCCGGGAACCGCCTGTCCCAGCACCACGATCCGCTCGGACTCCAGCTCCACCGCGATCAACGCGTACGGCTCCCACGGAAGTTCCGGATTGCTCACATAGGGTGACGGCGGTCGGTAACGGCTGTCCGTGTACGACCAGATACGACCTGTTCGCGACAGAGGGACCTCCTCCAGGGCGGCGCCGCCCGCGCAGTGCGGATTGCGGCAGTGGACGTCCTCGCGCGGAAAGAAGACCGAGGCACAGGACGTGCAACGGGTGCCCAGGAGTCGGAAGCCGTCCCCCTCGCCGGTGAACCAGTCGGAGACCGCAGGTGTGCGTGTGCGCGTCAATGTCCCTCCCGGTGCGGTGATCTGACGATGTGTCAGGAGTCTGCCACGGGCATCTGGAATTGGGCAGGCGTCCCGGCGAACCGGACGGCCTCATCCGGCGTCGTGGTATCGGGAGGGGCGGCCGGGGCCGACGGGGGTGGTTCCGGCCGCCCCTCCCGATCCAGCCGTCGCACTGCTCGCCGCTGGCGGAACATGCTCTTCCTCTGATCGGATACAGTCCGCGCGTGTCCGAAATTCAGCACCCGACTGCCAACTCCGCTCCGGGCTCCCACTGTTCGAGCTGCGGAGCGCCCTATGGGGAGGGCGTCTCCGGCTGGCCGCGCACCTGCCCGTCCTGCGGGACCGTCGCCTATCGCAATCCCCTGCCGGTCGCGATCGCGCTCCAGCCCGTGTACGACACCAAGGGCACCGCCCTGGTCGTCGTCACCCGCACCATCGCCCCCGCGCGCGGAGGCACGGCACTGCCCGGCGGCTACATCGACGACCGGGAGGACTGGAGGCATGCCGTCGTCCGCGAGCTCAAGGAGGAGACGGGCATCGACGCGGCCGTCCGCGACGTGCGCCTCGTGGACGCCATGAGCTCGCCCGACGGGCATCTGCTGCTGTTCGGACTGCTCCCGGAACGCCCGGCCGAGGGACTGCCGCCCTCCGACGCCACGGACGAGACCGAGGGCTGGCACCTGCTGCGCAGGCCCGAGGAACTCGCCTTCCCACTGCACACCGTGGCCGTGCGGGGATGGTTCGAAGGCCGCTACATCTGAGCGGACCGCTCAGCCGAGTCCCCGTATGCGCACCGGGTGGGACGGCTCACCGGCGCCGTCCTCCCGCTCCCGGGTGACGACCACCCGCCGGCCCTGCCAGCGGGCGGTGTAGCGCTCCATCTCCGACTCGTCCCACCCGTCGCCCGCGTCCGGCACGACCAGTCCGCCCCCGGTCCGTCCCCGGGCGGGCGCCCAGACCTCCAGCTCGAGCCCGCCGTCCTCGCCGCGCACGGGAACGACCGCACCCGCGCGCGCGAGCACCGGAATCCGCGACAGCGGCGCGTCGACCAGAACCTGTGCCGGACCCTCGTACGCCTCCTCCGTCACCGTGTCGTACCAGCGGCCTCGCGGCAGCTGCACCGCACGCCGGTCCGCCCCCGGGTCCAGCACGGGCGCCACCAGGAGGCCGTCGCCCAGCAGGAACGCGTCCTCGCAGTCGCGCAGCGCGCGGTCCTCAGGCGCCCCCCACCACAGCGGCCGCACATAGGGCGCGCCGGTGCGCCGGGCCAGGTGGGCCAGCGTCATGAAGTACGGCAGCAGACGACGGCGTTCGAGCAGCGCCGCGCGCGCGTGCTCCAGCACCTCGGGACCGAACTCCCAGGGCTCCCTTCGCCCCGCCCGCAGACTCGCGTGCGTACGGAACAGCGGCAGGTACGCGCCGAGCTGGAACCACCGCAGATACAGCTCGGGCGACGGAGACCCGTCGAAGCCGCCGATGTCCGGCCCCGAGTACGGCACGCCGCACAGACCGAGCCCCAGCACCAGCGACAGGGACGCCCGCAGCCCCGGCCAGCCCGTCGCCACGTCTCCCGACCACGTCCCCCCGTAGCGGTGCATACCCGCCCAGCCGGACCGCGAGAACAGGAACGGCCGCTGCTGGGGCGACAGTTCGCGCAGCGCCTCATAGCCCGCTCTGGCCATGCACAGCGCGTACACGTTGTGGGCCTCCCGGTGGTCGCCGCCGCGCCCCTCCAAGGCGTGCCGGGCCGAACGCGGCAGCGTCGACTCACCGAAGGCGTTGAACGACGTCGGCTCGTTCATGTCGTGCCAGAACCCCGCGAAGCCCTGTCCCAGCCGTTCCTCGTAGAGCCCGCCCCACCACTTGCGCACGCGCGCGTGTGTGAAGTCCGGGAAGACGGACTCGCCGGCCCACACCTCGCCCCGCACCGTCCGCCCCGAGGCGTCCCGCACGAACGCGTCCATCGCCGTCCCGCTGTCGTAGACGGCGTTGCCCGGCGCGGCCTTCACCGCCGGGTCGACGATCGACACCAGCCGGACCCCGTCCCGGCGCAGATCCTCCGCCAGCCCCGGAAGCTTGGGGAAGCGCTCCTGGTCGACGGTGAACACCTGGTGGTCCGCGTAGTGGTCGATGTCCAGGTGGACGGCGTCCAGCGGCAGACCGCGCTCCTGGTAGCCCGCGACGATCCGGCGCACCTCCTGCTCGCTGCCGAACCCCCAGCGCGCGTGATGATGGCCGAGCGCCCACGCGGGCGGCAGCGCCGGCGCCCCGGTCAGCGAGGCCCAGGTGTGCAGCACCCGCGCGGGGGTGCCCACCATGACCCAGCCGCGCAACGGACCGCCGTCCATCCGAAGCTCGCAGCGCCCCACGCGGTCGTGCCCGGACCCCGCACCCTCCTCGCCCTCCCGCAAGGTCACCGTGCCGTCCCACGAGGTGTCGTGGAAGACCAGATGGGCCGCGGCGTCGGCCACCACGAGCTGCACCGGCATGGTCAGGTACAGCGGATCGTCCCCAGGACCGAACGCCCGGCCCGGGTCGGTGTTCCACAGCCGGTACGTGCCGTCCCGCAGCCGCGGACCCGTGGCGCGCCCGCCCAGGCCGAAGAAGCGGGCGTCCGCGGCCACCTCGGACCGCTGCATCCACCGAGCCAAACCCCCGTCGACCGGCTCCCACCAGCGCGGCGGCATGTCCCGCCGCAGCACCACACCGCCGGGCGTGCACACCTCCAGCGCGCCGTGCCGGGAGACGACGACCGTCACCCGCTCGGCCACCACCCGCCAGCCGCCGTCCTTGTCCGGCTCCAGCACCACCCGCGGATCCGGCTCGGGACAGCTCCCGGCGAGCGCGTACGACGGCTCCGGACCCGCCCCGTCCCAGCCCCAGAAGACGGCCCCGTTCACCGCGACGGTGATCCGCAGCTCGGACCGGCTGAACCGGATCAGACCGCCCCCGAGCCCCGGCTCCACGCCCTGCAGCTGCCCCGGCACCCGCGCGCGCTCGGCGCCGCGCGGCGGCAGCCCCGCGGCATCGATACGCCTCCTGCGCCATGCGGCGCGCACGGTACGCAAGCCCTGAGCCGCCCTCCCCGAACCGACCACACTCACCGAACGCACCAGGTCACGACCGTCCATGCTGCTCACCCTGCCACTGACCGCCCCACGCGCGCGTGTCGTTCAACTGCCGTTCACCCGTGCCAGGACCACATCTTCACGACACGGACTATGTGGGGCGCACCCTGGTGTAGAAGTCGATCACATGGCATCGTCCCTGTCAGCCGCGTCACGCGCACACCCCAGCTCGTGCGCGGACCGACGCACACGACGCGCACAGCCCGGGAGCCGCCCCATGTCGACAGCGAACCCTCAGCCGCTCTGGCAGCCCGATCCGGAGCGGATCGCCCAGGCACGCATCACCAAGTTCCAGGCATGGGCCGCCGAGCACCACGGTGCCCCGGCCGAGGGGGGCTACCCGACACTGCACCGGTGGTCCGTCGAAGAGCTGGACACCTTCTGGAAAGCCGTGACGGAGTGGTTCGACGTCCGGTTCTCGACCCCCTACGCGCGCGTGCTCGGCGACCGCTCGATGCCGGGCGCCCAGTGGTTCCCCGGAGCCACCCTCAACTACGCCGAGCACGCCCTGCGCGCGGCCGCCGACCGAGCGGACGAGCCCGCCCTCCTGTACGTCGACGAGACCCACGAACCGCGCCCGGTGACCTGGTCCGAGCTGCGCCGCCAGGTGGGCTCCCTCGCCGCCGAACTCCGCGAGCTCGGCGTCCGCCCCGGCGACCGCGTCAGCGGCTACCTCCCGAACATCCCCCAGGCCGTCGTCGCGCTCCTCGCCACGGCCGCTGTGGGCGGCGTATGGACCTCCTGCGCCCCCGACTTCGGCGCCCGCAGCGTCCTCGACCGCTTCCAGCAGGTCGAACCGGTCGTACTGTTCACCGTCGACGGCTACCGTTACGGCGGCAAGGAACACGACCGCCGCGAGATCGTCGCCGAGCTGCGCCGTGAGCTGCCCACGCTGCGCGCCGTGGTCCACATCCCGCTCCTCGGCACCGAGGCACCCGAAGGCGCCCTGGAGTGGTCGGCGCTGACGGCCGCCGACACCGAGCCCGTCTTCGAGCAGGTCCCCTTCGACCACCCCCTGTGGGTCCTGTACTCCTCCGGAACGACCGGCCTGCCCAAAGCCATCGTCCAGTCCCAGGGCGGCATCCTCGTCGAGCACCTCAAGCAGCTCGGCCTGCACTGCGACCTCGGCCCCGAGGATCGTTTCTTCTGGTACACCTCGACCGGCTGGATGATGTGGAACTTCCTCGTCTCCGGCCTGCTCACGGGCACGACGATCGTCCTGTACGACGGCAGCCCCGGTTACCCGGACACCGGCGCCCAGTGGCGCATCGCCGAACGCACCGGAGCCACCCTCTACGGCACGTCGGCCGCCTACGTCATGGCCTGCCGCAAGGCGGACGTGCACCCCTCCCGCGACTTCGACCTCTCCCGGGTGCAGTGCGTCGCCACCACCGGCTCCCCCCTGCCGCCCGACGGGTTCCGCTGGCTGCACGACGAGGTCCGCGAGGACCTGTGGATCGCCTCCGTCAGCGGCGGCACGGATGTCTGCTCCTGCTTCGCAGGGGCCGTCCCGACCCTGCCGGTGCACATCGGCGAACTCCAGGCGCCCGGCCTCGGCACCGACCTGCAGTCCTGGGACCCGAGCGGCAAGCCCCTCGTCGACGAGGTCGGCGAACTGGTCGTCACCAACCCCATGCCCTCGATGCCCATCCACTTCTGGAACGACCCCGACGGCAGCCGCTACCACAACAGCTACTTCGACACCTACCCGGACGTCTGGCGCCACGGCGACTGGATCACCCTGACCTCACGCGGCTCCGTGATCATCCACGGCCGTTCCGACTCCACCCTCAACCGGCAGGGCGTGCGGATGGGCTCGGCCGACATCTACGAGGTGGTCGAACGCCTGCCCGAGATCAAGGAGTCCCTGGTCATCGGGATCGAGCAGCCCGACGGGGGCTACTGGATGCCCCTGTTCGTGCACCTGGTGCCCGGCGCCGCCCTGGACGAGGCACTCCTGAACCGCATCAAGCAGGCGATCCGCGAACAGCTCTCGCCACGCCACGTGCCCGACGAGATCATCGAGGTCCCGGGCGTCCCGCACACCCTCACCGGCAAGCGCATCGAGGTCCCGATCAAGCGCCTCCTCCAGGGCACGCCCCTGGAGAAGGCCGTCAACCCCGGCTCCATCGACAACCTCGGCCTGCTGGGCTTCTACGAGGAACTGGCCCGCAAGCGCGCCTGACCCGCCGGCACCCCGTCCGTCCACCGCCGGCCTCGGACTCGCCGAACACGGCAACGAAGTCCGAGGCCGGCCGCGCGCCATCGCCCTGACCTGCGCAATCCAGCGCCGCCTGGTCCGCGACCGCCTCCCGCCCAGCCCGTTGTCAGTGCCACCGATTACTGTGAGTGAGCATTGATCGACTGCGCATTGGGGGAAACATGGCGCACACCGACCACCAGACCATGCGACGCGTCCTGCGCCGCGAAATCGCCGGCACCATCGGCCTGCTCACCGACGACCACGACTTCCGTGCCATGCGGCGCTACCGCAGCTTCGCCTTCGACGACCACACCATCTACCTCCAGCAGGTGGAAGCGCTCCTCAAGAGCCGCGCGGCACAGGGCAGCCACACCACACTGGCTCTCTTCGACCCCGAGGAGTACGCCGAATTCTGCGCCGACACCGGCCTCGACCCGGAGGCCCCGGCCAGCCGCACCCGCTTCACCGCCGAACTCGCGGCCACCGGCCCCACCATCCCCTACGACGGCAGCCCCCTCGCCACCCTCGTCCCCGCCCTCGTCGACGAGGCCGTACGACAGGCAACCGGGGAGTACGCCACCTCCCTTCTGACCCGCCTAGGCCCCTGCCGCACCTGCGGCGAGGACATCGGCCGCGCCGCCTTCACCCGCGCCTCCGACCTCCTCGCCCGCATCCTCGACACCGCCCCGCCCGGCGACCGGCACCTCGTCTGCAGCGTCTCCGGACCACCGGAAACACTCGTCTCCGTCCTCCACGCCGACGAGAACACCGACGGCACCACCGAACTCGACGAGGCCGAAGCCCTCGAATTCACCAGCGTCCTCGCCCTGGGCCTCGCGACCGACGGTCCCGGTGGACTCGTCATGCGCATCACCACCGCCGAAAGGGCCGACCGCGTCTACGGCTGGCGGCTGCGCGGAGGCGGACTCGAACCACTCACCGCGTCCGAGGTCTTCGACGCCTACTGCACCGACGTCGAATCCGGCGACCTCATCTCGCCCGAGCCAGGCGTCGACTACTGCACACCACCCCACCTCGGAGGGGAGAGCACGGCACGGGGACACCGCCACTGAACGCGTCAGGGGCGTCCCACCCGAAGGCGGGACGCCCCTGACCCCGACACACGACCAGCGGCCGACCGGACTACTCGCCGGACAGCACCGCCTGAGCCGCGCTGCGCGCCTCGTCGGCACTGTCCGCAGCACGCGCCGCCGCGGCGGCGCGCTCGCACTGGGCCAGCGTGTACTTCGCCAGCGTCGCCCGGACATAAGGAATCGACGCTGCACCCATGGACAGGGAGGTGACGCCCAGACCCGTCAGCACACAGGCCAGCAGCGGGTCGGACGCGGCCTCACCGCACACACCGCAACTCTTGCCCTCGGCCTTGGCCGCCTCGGCGGACAGCGCGACCAGGTCGAGCAGCGCGGGCTGCCACGGGTCCTGGAGCCGCGACACCGCACCCACCTGACGATCCGCAGCGAACGTGTACTGCGCGAGGTCATTGGTCCCCAGCGACAGGAACTCGACCTCCTGCAGGATCGAACGCGCCCGCAGCGCGGCCGACGGGATCTCCACCATCGCGCCGAACTTGGCCCGCAGCCCCGCCTCCCGGCAGGCGTCCGCGAATGCCTTGGCGTCCGCACGGTCCGCCACCATGGGGGCCATGACCTCGAGGTAGACGGGCAGCCCCTCCGCGGCCTTCGCCAGGGCGGTCAGCTGTGTACGCAGGATCTCGGGGTGGTCCAGCAGCGTCCGCAGACCCCGCACGCCCAGCGCGGGGTTCGGCTCATCGGCGGGCGTCAGGAAGTCCAGCGGCTTGTCGGCGCCCGCGTCCAGCACGCGCACGACCACACGGCCCTCGGGGAACGCCTCCAGCACCTGCCGGTAGGCCTCCACCTGCTTCTGCTCGGACGGCGCGTTCTTGCTGTCGTCCAGGAAGAGGAACTCGGTACGGAACAGACCCACGCCCTCGGCCCCGGCCTCCACGGCCGCCGGGACGTCCGCCGGTCCGCCGACGTTGGCCAGCAACGGCATCTTGTGCCCGTCGGCCGTGGCACCCGGGCCGGTCGAAGCGGCCAGTGCGGCCTTGCGCTCGGCAGCCGCGGCCTCCAGCTGCGCCTTCTTCTCCTCGCTCGGGTTCACGAAGATGTCGCCGGTGCTGCCGTCGACCGCGATCACCGTGCCCTCGGCCAGCTCACCGGCACCCGGCAGTGCCACGACGGCCGGAACCCCCAGCGCCCGCGCCAGGATCGCGCTGTGACTGGTCGGCCCGCCCTCCTCGGTCACGAAACCGAGCACCAGAGTCGGGTCCAGCAGCGCCGTGTCGGCCGGAGCCAGATCGCGCGCCACGAGTACATAGGGCTCGTCACTGTCCGGGACACCCGGCATGGGAACGCCCAGCAGCCGGGCGACGATACGATTCCGCACGTCGTCGAGGTCGGCCACGCGCCCGGCGAGGTACTCCCCGGCACCGGCCAGCAGCTCGCGGTACGCCGCGAACGCGTCGTACACCGCACGTTCCGCTGTGCTGCCGACGACGATCCGCCGGTCCACGTCCGCCATCAGCTCGGGGTCCTGCGCCATCATGGCCTGCGCCTCGAGCACGGCCTGGGCTTCGCCCCCCGCCAGATTGCCGCGCGCCATCAGGTCGGCCGCCACAGCGTCCACGGCCTGGCGCGCCCGCCCCTGTTCGCGCTCCGCCTCCTCCGCCGGGATCTGCTTGGCCGGCGGCTCGAGCACCGCCGTTCCCATGTGCCGAACCTCGCCGATCGCCACACCGTGGCTCACGCCGACGCCTCGCAGCGTTGTCACCATCTCACCCGTCTCCGATAGTGCGGCGGGTCCCGCCGCCGCGGTGGTTGTCCGGTACGCCGTCCTGCGACGGCACTGTCGTCAGTTCCAGGAGAAGAGGCTGTCGCCGGCCTTCACGTCGCCGCTGTCACGGAGGTCGGTGAGGGACTCGGCGCTGGCCTCGAGCGCCACGACGGGGCAGACCGGCGACTTGCCGGCGGCCTCGACCGCGGCCGGGTTCCAGCGCACGATGCTCTGACCACGCGTCACGGTGTCGCCCTTGTTGACGAGCAGCTCGAAGCCCTCGCCGTTGAGCTGGACCGTGTCGATGCCGAGGTGGGTGAGCACGCCGTGCCCGTTCTCGTCGACCACCACGAAGGCGTGCGGATGCAGGGAGACGATGACGCCGTCGACCGGCGCCACGGCTTCGGAAGGCTCACGCACGGGGTCGATCGCAGTGCCCGGGCCGACCATGGCCCCGGAGAAGACCGGATCCGGCACGGCGGCCAGTCCGATGGCGAGTCCAGCAAGAGGGGACGTCACGGTGGTCATGGGAAGCCTCCCAGGAGTGGAGCTGCGTACAGGCCGTCACTGCCTGTCCCGGACGGCACTGAGCAGCAGCGTATGTCATATGAAGTGGCGGTTCCGTATGGAAGCTATCAGGTAGTGGTCTAGACCACCAACCCGGTCGATTTGCACGCGCTTCCAGAGCCCGTGTACAGTCGTACTCCTGCTTGGGGGAGAGCGACGCGAAAGCGCCTCCGTTAAGCAGCACCCAAACTCGTCGGATCCTATCTCGGGGTCGCCTTCTGCATGCCTGCAGGGTGGTGGTCAGAGAGACGGAAAAACCCTGATAGAGTTTGGAACACCGAAGGGAAGCCCGGAGGAAAGCCCGAGAGGGTGAGTACAAAGGAAGCGACCGTTCCTTGAGAACTCAACAGCGTGCCAAAAATCAACGC
>NZ_JBITSQ010000024.1:0-121224 GCF_044541035.1 Streptomyces sp. NPDC085866 | reverse complement strand
CCTGACGGTCGGGGACAACGGCGTGGGCATTCCGTCCGGCGGCCGTCGCAGCGGGCTGCGCAACATGGCCGAGCGGGCGGAACAGCTGGGCGGACGGTTCGAGGTGAGCAGCCCCGACGGCGGTGGCGCGCTGCTGACCTGGCGGGTGCCGTTGCCGGCGTCGTAGGACGGCATCCGAGCCCCCTACGCGACACCGAACTGGGCATCGCGAAAGGCTTGAAACGCTGATGCGTTTCAACTCCCGGACGTCGTCCCCCGTGGCCCGGCTCGTCGGTCGAGTGATCACGGCGGCGACACGACGACACGACGACACGACACCGACAGGAAGGAATGCGAGCAGGGGCACGAGGGCCACTACGCATCGGCCGCCGTAAGTCGGCAGTCCACGCCAACCACGCCCTCGACACCCCGCACGAGACGGACGGCGAGCGGAATCCGGTCGGCGTCCGGCACTCGTCCGGTCAGCGTGGCGACGCCCTCGGTGACCATGATGTGCACGGGCTCGACCGGAGCCGGGAAGAGGACGTCGACCACGTCCCGCCGGATGTCGTCGGCGAGGTCCTTGTCCGGGCGCAGGAACACCTTGAGCAGGTCGCCGCGGCTGACAACGCCTTCGAGCAGACCCTCGGCGTTCACCACGGGAAGCCGCTTGACGTTGCGCAGGGCCATGATGCGGGCTGCCTCGGCGAGCGTGGCGTCGGCGTGGACGGTCACGGCCGGGGCGCTCATCAGCTCCTCCGCGGTCACGGCCCCGGCCTTGGCCATGTCGGACAGCCGACGCAGCTGGGTGAAGCGGTCCGGATCGCGGTCCCGGAACTCCTCCTTGGGCAGCAGATCGGCCTCGGACACGACCCCGATCACCCGGCCGTCGCCCTCCAGCACCGGCATGGCACTGACCTTCCACTGGTTCATGCGCTCGACGATCTCCTTGAACAGAGCCTCGCGGCCCACCGCGACGACGGCGTGCGTCATCACGTCGCTCACTCGATGCGGGCTGCTGTGCATGCTGTCCTCCTCGCAGGGCTGGGCGGTCACGTCAGGCCACCGCTGCCGTAGGGGGCGTAGAGGTCGAGCAGCCGGACCCGGGAGGCTTGCAGCCGCTGCGCGACCACTCGCCCGACCCAGACCGCGATCGCCCGGCCGAACTCGGGGTCGGCGGCACACATCTCCCGGACCGCCTCGGCATCGAACTCCCAGGCCCGCACGGGGCTCGTCGCCTCCGCGCCCAGGTGCCAGACGTACGGCGGGAAGTGCCAGGACCAGCCGACCAGTTCGCCGTGCCCGAGCGACTCGACGACGGCGGGACGGCGGCCGGGCACACGCAGGTCGAGGGCGACGGTCCCGGTCCGCACGATCCAGAAGCGGTCGGCACGCCGACCCTCCTCGAACAGGTGGGTCCCGGCCTCGAAGGAGACCTCGCGGGCGAGGCGCATCAGCCGCTCGCGGTGCTCGGGCTCCAGAGCCGTGGTCATGGTGGTGGCGGAGGTCATCGCACCGGCTCCCTTCATGTTTTCTGCTTCCAGCGTGGGCGCGTCCGCGCCCCGCCGCCACGGGCCGCTCGGATCCGACGAGGGCCCTTCGGCCCATGGGGCCGGTATCCGTCGACCCGCACGCGGAAGCGCCCGCTGTGGAGGGAGAGGCACCGTGTGCGTCTCCACGCGCATCGCGATCGTCGCCGTCGGCGGCGCGTCCCGGCAGGCTGTGGGACCACACGGAGCCGACCGTGATCCTGGAAGCGGCGCAACCCCGCCCGAGTCACCCGGGCCGGATCCACCGTGCACGGGGAACCCGATGCGGCCGCGGTGCTGCGCGACCGAATCGATCGCCAACCGGGCTGGACGGCCCGCTGAACGAAGACGCAGCAGGACCCGGCCTGTCATCGGCCGGGTCCTGTCGTCGTGGAACAGTTCAGTAGTGCAGGGACCGCCCAGACGGCGTCCGCAGATCCTGAGGCTCAACGGCCCTCTCGAACGCGGGGCGGGCCGGGACGAGCGGCTCGCGCAGGATCAGGAGCCACCCTTCGCGCCTGTCGCCGTCTTCGAGTAAGCGTCGTGCCAGGCGGCCTTGGCGCCGGAGTCGCCGATCCGGTAGACATCCACCACCGCCCCCACTGCAACGGCGAGCGAGAGCACGCCCACGACGATGCGTACAGGGAGGGCGGACCAGCGCCTGCCGGCGCTCTGTCCAGGCTCCGCAGGGGCGCGCCGTCCCGCCCACCAGACGACCGCTGCCAGCGCGAACAGGCCCAAGGCCCAGGGCAGCAGCCCGTCGCCCAGCTCGGTGTGCCGACGTACCAGCGCGTCGTCGTCCACATGCCGTTCGAGCCACTCGCCGGCGTGGGTCGTCAGCGGCACACTGATCAGAGCGATCAGAGCCAGCAGCGGCAACAGCGGACCCAACCGCCGGGCGGCGCGCGGCCACAGCGCGGCTGTGACCAGGGTCAGCGCGGTCAGAGGTATCAACACCACGACCACATGGACCAGCAGGACATGGGTGGGCAGACCGTTGACCAGATTCATCGAGGCGCTCCTGAGGGGTGGGGGCCGTCAGCCTGGCACAGCAACCTCTCAGTTACCTCTGAGGCAGGGTCGAAGGGGTGGGACGGGGTGCCGTAGCGGACCCGTGACGACGTCATGGGCCGTGACGGCGCCACCTCCGGCGGCAGGTCCCGGTGATCTCACTGGGCCAGCGAGAAGTAGCTCTCCTCCTCCTGCGTGAAGTGCAGGCGGAGGACGGTGTGCAGCCCGTACAGGCAGGAGCGCAGGTCGTCCAGCTGGCCGGGGGCCAGACCACCCTCGGCGTGAGCCAGCCGCAGGTGGGTGGCGATGCGGCGGGAGAGGCGTTCGATCTCGGTGTGGGCCCGGCTCATGGTGACCGTGGCCTCCGGGCCGCCGAGAGCGGGGGCGAGGGCCGGGTAGAGCTCGTGCTCCTCGGCGTACTCGTGGGGCAGCAGCCGTTCGGTGAGCAGCCGGTGCGCCTCCTCGACGGCGGCCAGGGCCTGGGGCCCGGGACCGTCGGAGAGGTGATCGGCGGCACCGCGCACCGCTTCGAGCACGTTCTGGAGGTCGTCGTGTTCGGAGGCGAAGCGGTGGATGAGTGCCTCGGCAGCGGGCGTCAGCGCCGGTCGCGTGGCCTGGCCGACGCGCAGTGCCCGCAGGGCGTTGAGGATGACAGCGACGTCGATGGCCTCCTGGAGCAGGGCACCGACGGCGGGCGGCAGCAGGCCGAACGCGGCCGCGGCCATCGCGGCCAGGGACATCGCCATCCCGCCCAGAGCACTCTGCACGGCGATCCGCCGCGCCCGTACGGCGATGAAGACGGCGTCGGCGAGCCGGTCCACACGATCGGTGGTCAGCACGATGTCGGCGGCCTCCGAGGAGGCGGTGGAGCCGCGTGCACCCATCGCCACACCGATGTCCGCGGCGGCCAGGGCGGGAGCGTCGTTCACGCCGTCGCCCACCATGACGGTGATCGCGCGTTCCCGTTCGGCCCGTACGACGGCGACCTTGCCGGCCGGGTCGAGCCCGGAGCGGACGCCGTCCAGACCGAGGACGGCGCCCACCTCACGGGCGGGCTCCGCGCGGTCGCCCGTCAGCATCAGCAGCCGCTCGATGCCCGCGGTCCGCAGGTGGCGCAGGGTGCGCGGGGCGTCAGGGCGCAGGGGATCCCGGAGCAGCACCGCACCCGCCGGACACCCGTCGACGGCCAGCCAGGCCACGGCAGCACCGTCGAGAAGCGCCCGGTTGTCCACCGCCCTCGACCAGGACGGCCGGGCGCCGGACGCGTCGATGCGGCCGACGGACACCCGGTGCCCGTCCACGACGCCCGCAGCACCCCGGCCCGGCTTCTCGGCGACATCGGACGGGACCGACAGGACCAGGTTCCGTTCGTGCGCGGTGTCGACGATCGCCTCGGCCAGGACGTGGGGCGAGTACTGGTCCAGTGACGCGGCCAGCCTCAGCACCTCCGCCGGCTGCCACCCCGGTGCGGCGACCACGTCGAGGACGCGCGGGCGGCCGCGGGTGAGGGTGCCGGTCTTGTCGAGCAGCAGGGTGCGGGCCCGACCCAGGTTCTCCAGGGCGCCACCGTCACGCATGACGACTCCCAGGCGTGAGGCGCGGGAGATCCCGGAGACGATGGCCACCGGCGCGGCCAGCAGCAGGGGACACGGGGTGGCGACCACCAGCACCGCGACCGCACGTACCGCCGAGCCACTGAGCAGCCAGGCCAGCCCCGCCACCACCAGGGTGAGCGGAAGGAACCAGGCCGCGTAGCGGTCGGCCAGCCGCACCACGGGTGCGGACTCGGCCCCGGCCTGCCTGGCCAGTCGCACGATTCCGGCGTACGTGCTGTCCTGCTCGGTCGCCGCGGCTCGCAACTCGAAGGCGCCGCCGGCATTGACCACCCCGCTGCGGACGGTGTCGCCCGCCGCCCGTTCGACGTTCAGGGACTCGCCGGTGAGTACGGACTCGTCGAGGTTGGCCGGGGCCCCCTCCACCCGCCCGTCCACCGGGACGACCTCGCCCGGACCCACGACAAGCAGGTCACCTACGGCGACCGCGGCCAGTGGAACGGTGGCGACTCCGTCGGCGGTCCGGCGCCGCGCGGAGCGGGGCGCACGTTCCAGCAGCGCCCGCAGATCGTGCGAGGCCCGCCGCTGGGCTGCCGCCTCCAGCGTGCGGCCGGTCGCGAGCATCAGCGCGATGAGCGCACCGGCCAGGTATTCGTGGACGGCAAGGGTGCCGCCGAGAGCGAGAACCGCGATCAGGTCGACCCCCGCGCGGCCGTGGCGGAGTGCGGCGACCACCCAGCCCGCCGCCGGTGCCACCGCGGACAGGGTGCCCAGGCCCCACAGGAGGTCGGCGAGACGCTCGTCACCGGCGAGCCAGGCGGCACCCCCTGCGGCCAGGGCCGCCGCCGTGATGACCAGGAGGGTCGGTTCCAGCCGTGGCGGGGCGACCGCTCTGGTCACAGAGCGCAGCCGTGTGGCGAAGGCGGAGCGGTTCATGGCCACCTCTGTCCGTTCGACGTCGTTGCCCGCGGTCCGGTCCCGGTCCATCAGACCTCGGCCGGCTGAGCCCGTGGCAGGGGACGAACGGCTCTTCCTCCAGGGCCGTACGGACGCCGCTCGGGTCTGCGCGTGTTTGTCGTCGCCTCCGGTCGCGATGTGGGCCCATCGGCCCCCAGCGTTGGCCTCACCGGCTCATGACGTGCTCCGCGGCCCGGGCGAGCGTGAGGAGCAGACACTTCGAGAGCCGCAGGCACCGGGCCCGTACTCCCGGGGTCCTCGAGGAGGTGAGTCATCGTGATGATCTGGTACGACCACGGTGACACCCGACCGCTCGGGCCCACTCCCGAGCAGCTCCTTTCCGAACACTTCGCCCGAGGCGAGATGGACGAGGACGAGTACCGCCGTCGCCTGACCGTCCTGGGGCGAACCACCCGTGACGTTCCCCGGCTCGGCCGGAGCTGATCGGCAGGAGGCAGCCGTGGACGAGAGGCTTTCCGTGGGCGCCCTGATGGGCGAGGCGCCGTACTCGATCAGCGAGGACGAGACCCTTCTCATGGCCTGGGAGGTGGTGGAGCGGTCCGGGCAGCGACATCTGCCGGTGGTTCGCCAGGACGGCTGCTGCGCCGGTGTGCTGGACCGCGCCGAGCTCGCCGTCGCGTGCGCGGACCCCGCGGTGACGCTGTCCCGCAGGAAGGTGCGCGACCTCGTGCGCGGGCGCCGCACCGTCACGGTCCATCCGGAGGAATCGACGCTCCACGCGGCAGCCGTGATGGCGGAGGAGGACATGGACGCGCTGCCGGTCACGGACGCGCACGGACGACTGACCGGCCTGCTCACGGCCCGGGACTACGTGGCCTCTGCCGCAGGTCTGCACAGCCGCGCCAGGCCGGTCGGCCAGGGCCCCGCACGGGCCACCCTGCCCGGGCTGCCACCTCGCCGCGCAGCGAGGGAGCACGGGATCGTGATTCCGTAGGAGGGACGAGTGGCCCGGTCCCTGGACTACGCCAGGCCGTGGCACAGAGCGGTTGGGCTCAGGTGTGAGCCGCGTATCCAGGAAGGAAGGCTGACGTCATGGTCTGGGCATCTTGGACCACCCCCGGGGTCTTCAGCGGCCGGGGCGGCGCATGTACCGACGAGGCGGGGGTCGTGACCGGCGACCTGACCGTCCACACCACCTGGGACGGCAACGAAGCCGACGTGACCGTCCAGTACACCGGCACCTCCGAATGGTTCACCCTGACGGGAAGCCCTGTTCCCTGCCATTCGGAGCAGCAGAGCCGGGATCTGCACCAGTCGGTGGTGGCGGCCGTCAGAGCAGGTGGCGGGGTCACCATTGAACAGGGGCGCGTCAAGGAGACAACCTGATCCGGCGACGGACCTGGTTGGTCAGCGGCTACGTCGCCCGACCACGAGCTGGGGGGATTCACCCGTCTGGCGTAAGCGTCGCCAGGGGCGAACACACCGGGTAGGCGCGGTGGGAGCCCAGCTTCACCCTGATGATGTGGCCGGCTGCTCGGCACGCCGACAGCCGGCATGAGGGATCACGTACGAGGTCCGGGACGTGTCACTCGGGGGCTGGCGTGTTGTCGAGCACGAGTGCCGGGTCGGGGTCGTTGGCGTTGAAGGTGCGGCGGTAGGCGGCGGGTGAGACCCCGAAGGCCGTTCTCATGTGCGCACGCAGGGAGTTGGCGGTGCCGAAGCCGGCCCGGTGTGCGACCAGGTCGATCGGCAGGTCGGTGGTTTCCAGCAGCTGCTTGGCCAGTTCGAGGCGTTGCGCGGTGAGCCATTGCACCGGGGTCATGCCGACCTCGTCGCGGAACCGGCGCGTGAAGGTGCGCAGGCTCATCCGGGCGTGTTCGGCGAGCTGGGTGAGGGTCAGCGGTTCGTCGAGGTGTTCGAGGGCCCAGGCGCGGGTGGCGGTGGTGCTGGCGGTGGTGGGTTCGGGGACGGGACGGTCGATGTACTGGGCTTGTCCGCCGTCTCGCCAGGGAGGTACGACGCACATGCGGGCGGCCCGGTTGGCGGCGGCTGCGCCGTGGTCGCGGCGGATCATGTGCAGGCACAGGTCGACTCCGGCGGCGACGCCGGCGGAGGTGAGTACGTCGCCGTCGTCGACGAAGAGGACGTCCTCGTCGACCTTGACGTTGGGGTAGGCGCGGCGGAACTCGGGGGCCAGGTTCCAGTGGGTGGTGGCCGGCCGGCCGTCGAGCAGTCCGGCTGCGGCGAGCACGTAGGACCCGGTGCAGATGGACACGAGTCGGGTGCCGGGGCGGATGCGGCCGATGGCGGCGGTGACGTCGGCGGGCAGGGGACCACCCCGGCCCAGTTCGGGCATGGCGTGGGTGGGCGGGAGGATCACGGTGTCCGCGGCAGCCAGGGCCTCGGGTCCGGCGGCGGGCTGCACGGTGAAGCCGGCGTCGCTGAGCACGGGGGCGCCGTCGGCCGTGCAGACGGTGACGTCGTAGAGCGGGCGGCCCTCGGCGTCCTCCGCACTGCCGAAGACGCGAGAGGGGATGCCGAGCTCGAAGGGCGGGACGCCGGGCAGAGCGAGGACGGCGATCCGGTGCCGCCGGGGCGTCTCCCTCGCCCGGTTCCGCTCGTCCTCCATGATCGTCCCCTGCACATCACTCATGGCCAGATCCTGTCACACAGTGGCCAAACGGCCAACACCACGATGAGTCGGGGTGCCGGATCGTGGACTGCGTCGCGCCGGGGACGTCCTGGCGACGAGCCGATCGAGACGAAAGAGCGAGGCGGACAGCATGCGTGCGGTGGTCGTGGAGCAGTGGGGCGGACCCGAGAACCTGGTCGAGCGCGAGGTCGAGCGCCCCGAGCCGGGACTGGGTGAGGTCCTGGTGCGGGTGCACGCGGCCGGGGTGAACCCGGTGGACTGGAAGACCCGTGCCAGCGGGGCCCTGATCGAGTGGGGTGCCGTCCCGGTGGTGGGCTGGGACGTGTCCGGCACGGTCGCGGCCGTCGGGCCCGGTGTGGGGGTGTTCCGAGTCGGTGACGAGGTCTTCGGAATGCCGCGGTTCCCGCGCCAGGCGGGCGGCTACGCCGAGTACGTGGTGGCGCCGGCCCGGCATCTCGCCCCGAAGCCGACGGGCCTGTCCCACGTGGAGGCGGCGGCGCTGCCGCTCGCCGCGCTGACCGCCTGGCAGGCCCTGGTGGACGCGGCCCAGGTGCGTCCCGGCGAGCGCGTGCTCGTGCACGCCGCGGCCGGCGGGGTGGGCCACCTCGCGGTGCAGATCGCCAAGGCCCGCGGCGCGTACGTGATCGGCACGGCCAGCGCCGGCAAGCACGACCTGGTGCGACAGCTGGGCGCGGACGAGGTGGTCGACTACCGGTCGGTGCGGTTCGAGGACGTCGTGGGCGACATCGACGTGGTGCTGGACGGGCTCGGCGGCGAGACGGCCGAGCGCTCCCTGAAGGTGCTCAGGGCCGGCGGCCGGCTGATCACCCTGCCCGGCCCGGACGATGTGCCCGCCGCCCAGGACGGGGTGCAGGCGGCGTGGGTCCTGGTCGAGCCGGACCACCTGGGCCTGCGCGAGATCGCCGCTCTGGTGGAGCAGCGTGCGCTGAGGCCGGTGGTCGAGACGGTCCTGCCGCTGAAGGAGGCCGCGAAGGCCCACGAGATCGGCGAGCAGGGCCGCACGACCGGAAAGATCGTCCTGACGGTCGCCTGATCCGATCCGATCCGATCCGATCCGATCCGATCCGATCCGATCCGCAGCCGCCGGGCGGCCGTGTGACCCGGACGCGTCCCACGGAGATCGTGGGGGGGGGCGGCACACAAGTGACGACACTCCCACGACACGCCGCTTCCCCATCCGCGACGCCGCCTACCCCAGTCGTTGGGGACAACGGCCAGTCGTTTGTGACAACGACTGACTGGGCATTGCACCGGCCGCCCTCTACTCTCTGTGCCCGACCTCGGCCTCTTCCCCCAAGGAGGGCGTACGAAGATGAGACGTGGAACGGACGGTACTGGCTTACGGCGTTCGGTCTGGTTGCCCTGATCCTCGCTGTCGCGGCCATGGCGACCGGCAGCGGCCCTGCACAGGCGGCCCCGGCCGGCCGGGCCTCGGCCGCGACGGTGGACCTGTCGCGATGGATGGGCGACATGCACGGATATCTCGACAACCAGCCGCTCAACCGCGTCGCGATGCCCGGCAGCCACGACTCCGGCAGCTGGAGCATCCCGGCCGACCCCGCCCTGTGCACCAGCGGCTGGTCCTACAACGTCGCCAAGCTCGATTCGCGGCTGGCCGCCAGCATCTCGCGGGCCCAGAGCGACAGCCTCACCGACCAGCTCAACGAGGGCGCCCGCTACCTCGACCTGCGGCTGTGCTTCGAGGGCGGGCGGTGGAGGACCTTTCACGGCGCTCCGATGGGAGGGCAGTTCTTCGACGACGCCTCGGGTGAGGCGGCCTCCCTCAAGCGCTGGATCGACGAGCACCCTTCGGAAGTCGTCATCGTCAGTGTGTCGGCTGCCGTGCCGGCGGGCACCGACGCCGCGGAGCCGGTGACCAGGTTGCGGGACCTGTTCGGCTCCCGTGTCGCGCTGCGGACCGAACTGTCCCCGGTCTCCACCTACGGTGACTTCGTGAAGGCCAAGAAGAACGTCGTGCTCGTCGACTCCTCGGCGGCGGTCGACCAGCCCTGGGCCTGGCACGCGGACAGCGTCTCCGACCGTGGCAGCTACCCGGCAGGAGACCCGTCCTGGCGGGAGATCCTCAAGGCCTTCTTCAGCGGAAGCCCGCCGCAGCGGATCTACGACCAGACGCTGTCCCTCAACCAGGCGGCCCTCGCCCGCGACCCCGGGACGGACGCCGGCCGGTTCTTCGTGCTGTCGAGCATCGTCCAGCCGGATCTGCAGATACCGCAGCTGTTCCTGATCCGGTTGCTCTCGCCGTTCTTTCCGGCGTCCGTCCGGGACAACTACCTCATGTACCTCGCCAATGGTCTGAACCCCCAGCTGGTCACCAAGCTGAGGACGGACTGGCGGGCGCCTGAGCCGGCCCGCAACATGAACATCGTGTCGGTTGACGACCTGGGCCACCGGCCGCAGGGCGACCTTCAGCGTGCCGTCATCGACATCAACACGCTTCCTGCCCGGACTGCTGTCATGCCGACCGCGTAATCCGCGCCCTCAGCCGCAATCCGCCGGGACACCTCGGATCTGAGTTCGTCGGCACCGGCTCGGGGGTCGTTTTCCGGCATCACCCGGAGGGCCGAAGGCAGGAGCCCGAGTGGCGGTACTGCGGCCGCTTTCGGACAGTAGGAACCATGAACCGTCACCGACGCCCGCACCGTCGGGCCCCGTGGATCGCGGGCGGTGCCGCCGTGCTCATCATCGGCGGCGTCGGCGTCTGGGCGTTGGTGACGCCGGACCATGGCACGCCCCGCCCGCCGCCGTCGGGTATGACACAGCCCACGCCGACACGTACGCCGACGCCGACACGTACGCCGTCGCCGACACGTACGCCGACGGCGACGCCGACCCCCCGGCCCCGCCAGTCGGCACCGTCGCCCAGCCGGCCCCAGCCGACGCTGGGCACAACGACAGCTGCCCCGTTGCCCCCACCGAAGCCGGAGGTGACACAGAGGCAGCCCTCGGCCCCGAGGCCGTCGGCGACGACGGCGCCACCGAAGTCCACACCCGCGTCACCGCCGTCATCGCCGCTGTCCCCGTCACCACCGCCACCATCTCCGTCACGGCCATCACCCTCATCGCCGCCGTCCCCCTCATCGTCCTCATCGCCTCCGTCACGGCTGACATCACCGTCGACCCGGTGGTACACGAGTCCGGCGGCAACAGCTGCTGCTCAGCGCATGGCCGCAGCCAAAGTGGTCGGCGACCCTGCCTGCTCGCTGTCAGCCGTCGGCCAGCCAGATCCGGCATTGCTCCCAGGGGGCCTCACAGCGGTGGGCACCGGGCAGGCCGGCAGCTACTGGTGCCTGATCTGGTAGCGCCTCGCGGCCTTACCGCCATTCGGGTGTCTGGTGCCAGGTCAGGCCGGTGGCCGCGTGGCCTGGAGCGTGCCCATGGGACCGGGCTGGGGGGAGAGAGCGGTGACCGCCGCGACAGGAGCTATGAGGAGGGTCTGCTCGCCGGCGATGGGGGGACGACCGTGTCCGCGAGGCGCCTCGTTCTCTGACAGCCGCTCAGCTCCTTGCGCAGTCGCCCGCTGCCGAATGGGTGACGATAAATCAGATAATCATCATCTGTATCCATTTCGATGTAACTCTCCTTTTTTTCATGGCATTTGATGTGTATTCAACGGGCCGGGCGGGTGCACTTCGATCCCTCGTTCGGCCCCTTGGGGGCATTTTTCCGATATGTGCGACAGGGTGGCCATGGAGATAGTGAGTGCGTTGAGTCCCGTGCCGACTGCCCCGGCCGACCCTTCTCAGACAGGAGAAGTTGCATGCGCAAGACCCGGTCCACCGCTGTCACCGCGGCCGCCGTGGCCCTGGCCGCGGGCGGCATCACCTACGCCTCGGCCTACTCCGGGCCGACAGCCCATGCGCCGGCAGCCCACGCGCCAGGCGCCCACGCTTCGATCGCCCATGCGCCGGCGGCCCCGCAACCGAATGCCACCGGCGATTCTTTCCTCGGCACGGGCACGGGCACGGGCGCCGACACCGACACTGGTGCCGGCGGCGTTCCCGGGCCCGACACCGGCACTGGCGGGGCTCCCGGTACCGGCGGCGCTCCCGGCACCGGCGGTGGCACCGGCACCGGCACTGGCGGCGGCAACGTTGGTGGCAACGGCGTTATCGGTGGCACTGGCGTCATTGGTGGCACCGGTGTCATCGGTGGCACCGGCGTCGTTGGCGGGACCAGTGCCGGAAAGGGCAATGAGGGCGTCATCGGTGTCGGGGGGATTTCCGGCAACGTGGGTAACGTGCGCCGTAACAACGAGGGCAACAGGGGCCACGAGGAGAGGGAGGAGGAAGGCCGGATCCAGATCAACGAGCGGACGTACAGCAGCCACCCGGGTGACTGCATCGCCGTGGTCCTCCTGAACGACGCCACGTCCTTGAACGTCCGCAACGACAGCCGTCGTGCCGTCGAGGTGTTCGACGGGCCCGTCTGCGACAGCGGTGCTCCCGTCGCCGTGGTTGGGCCCCATGACGAAGCCTTCGGCGTGCCCGTGACACCCCCCGCCCCCGGCACCTTGGCCAGCTTCTGGGTGATCGACGAGCGTCGTCGTGGTCGGGATGATCGGGACAAGGGGGATGACTGGTGAGCCGGTGCAGGAGGCCGAACGGGCCTGGTGCGCGCTGTCCGCGGACGGGAGCCCGTTCGCCGGTGAACGCCACCGGATGAGCCGGATGTGATGCCTGTACCTCACTGCTGCCAGGCACCCAGCCGGCTACGCAGACGCTGTCCCGCGCATGTATGACGAGCGAATGTCACGCAGCACCCGGCACCTGCCCGCGCCTCCACCCCTGGGCGACGGGTCTTGTCCCACACCGGGCCGACAAGCGCCGACACAACCGCCCAGTCACCTCTTCCCGTTCCGAAGGACGCCGCGACGCCCCGGGCCGTAGGCCGTTGGGCGTCGCGGTGTGCCAGTCGTCGTTTCCGGCCGGGTGTCAGTCGAGGGTGGGGTAGTCGGTGTAGCCGGTGTGGTCGCCGCCGAAGGAGGTGGCGCGGTCCGGGGTGTTGAAGGGGCCGCCCTGCTTGAGGCGGGTGGGGAGGTCGGGGTTGGCGAGGAAGAGGCCGCCGTAGGCGATGAGGTCGGCGGTGCCGTCGTCGATCAGCTTCAGTTCCTCGGGACCGGTGGGTTCCATGCCGGTGAAGGGGTTGAGGATGAAGGTGGTGGGCCAGGCCTTGCGCAGGCGCAGGGTGAGGTCGCGGACTTCGGGGGCTTCCATCTGGTGGAGGTAGGCCAGGCCGAGGGGGGCGAGGGCGTCGACGAGGGCGGTGTAGGTGGCGTCGACGTCGGTGCGGTCGGTTTCGGCGATGTCGTTGTAGGGATTGGCGGGGGAGATACGGAAGCCCGTCTTGTCGGCTCCGATCGCCTCGGCGACGGCTTTGGCGGTCTCCACCGCGAAGCGGATGCGGTTCTCGGGGGCGCCGCCCCACGCGTCGGTGCGGGTGTTGGAGTTGGGGGCGAGGAACTGGTGGATGAGGTAGCCGTTGGCGCCGTGGAGTTCCACGCCGTCGAAGCCGGCCTCCACCGCATTACGGGCGGCCGTGGCGTAGTCGGCGATCGTGGCCTGGATCTCGTCCTCGGTGAGTTCCTGCGGGGTGACGAAGTCCTGAGGGCCGGTGTGGGTGTAGACCTGGCCCTTGGCCTTGACGGGGGAGGGGCCGACGGGGGTGAGGCCCATCAGGGAAGGGTGTCCGACGCGGCCGGTGTGCATGAGCTGCAGGTAGATCACGCCGCCCTTGGCGTGGACGGCGTCGGTGACCTTGCGCCAGGCGGTGATCTGCTCCTCGGAGTGGATGCCCGGGGTGTCGGGGTAGCCCTGGCCGATCACCGAGGGCTGGGTGCCTTCCGTGATGATCAGGCCGGCGCTCGCGCGCTGGGCGTAGTACTCGGCCATCAGTTCGGTCGCCGACTGGCCGGGGCCGTAGGCGCGGCTGCGGGTCATCGGTGCCATCACGATGCGGTTCGCCAGACGCTGGCCGCCCAGCTCGGTCGCTTCGAACGCCTTCGACACGATCATCATCCTTGCTCGCGAAACATGGGTCGCGTCGAGGGCGACCCCTTGTCGACAGACCCGGGCGCGTACAGCACCCGAGCTATTTACTGTCCGAACAAGTAAACCTCGGAATCTCATCCTGGCGCGCATGTGATCCCGATCACATGAGGATGGGGCTGGGCGTAAGCAGCAAGGGTTTTCGGTGTGAAGCTCAGCAATTGATGACGGGCCGCTCACTAGTTGGTCGACCATGGGATGGGATCTGATGGCAGATCTGTTGGTCGGCATCCGAGGTGGCACCGTAGGTGCGGGTGAACACCGGGCGAAGTGGGGCCGGTCCGCGCAGCCGATGTCGTCGGCCGCCGAAGATGGCGCTGCGCCTTCGCGCCACGCTGACCCTGGTCGCGTGGGGCCTCGGCTGCCTCACGCTGCAGTACGTGCTCGACCGCGTTGCCGCGCACGCCGGAGCCACCCCGCCGATGGCGGTACGGGACAACGGGTGACCAAGTAGGCGTTTCTCCCAGGCGGCTCGCGTTGTCTACAAGGGATCTGTGGTGTGCTGGCTGACCAGCGAGCGCGACCGCGGGATTCGGCAAGTGAGCGTACGGCAGCGGCTTCTGACGGAAGGGCTGCGTTCGTGACGGGAAGACGCCCGTGCGTCGGGGCGTCGACCTGGGTCAACCGCTCCTGCGCAGTTATCCGGGCGAATGGGCCGGCCAGGCGATCAGCAGAGGACCGAGGAATCGTCGGCGTCGGAGGACGTCGCGGTGAGGTTTGCCTCGATCCGGGTCAGCACCCGCATGGCCTGTTCGTGCTCCTCGGCCGAGAACCCGGCGGCGGTGATCGACTCCAGGTCGCGCCAGGCCTGCAGGACCCGGTCACGCAGCGCCTGGCCGGCGCGGGTGGCGTTCACGACGACGGCCCGGCGGTCGATGGGGGAGGGGCTACGGGTGACGAACCCGGACTGCTCCAGGCGCTGCAGCATCTTGGTGACGGTGGAGGGATCGAGGCCCAGCGTCTTGATCAGATCGGCCTGCCGTTGTTCGCCCTGTTCCCACAGCTGCATCATCAGCAGCTCCTGCCCGGGGTACAGGCCGGTCGCTCGCAGCAGATTGCCCGCCATGATCCGGTGTACCCGGGCGGCGCGGAAGATGGCCTCGCTCATCGGAGCGTCGGCGACGGTCGGTACCGCCTCGTCTTTGCCCTGGACCGATTCGGACGCCGGCGGCATGGTTGCTGTTCCTCCTGCAGGGCAGAGCGAGTTGCTTGCCTGAAATCATCTCACTCATACTAATTGGTCGGCCAATAGAGTGCTGCGTGGCGACAAGCCCTGGCCAGTGGAGTGAACCCATGACCCTGCCTGTGCTCTTTGGTGCGCACGTCGATCCGGTGTGGGGAGAGGGGGATCAGCCCCTGCGGTACACCCTGCAGGCGGACCGCGCCGGCCTCGACCTCGTCACCATTCAGGATCACCCCTATCAGCAGGCGTTCCACGACACGTGGACCTTGATGGCGTTCCTCGCGGCCCGTACCGAACACGGGTGACCTTCGTCCCCACGGTGGCCAACCTGTCGCTGAGGCCGCCGGCGATGCTGGCCGAGGCCGCCGCCGGCGACCTGCTGTCGGGCGGGCGGGCGCCTCCAGTTGTGTCTGGGTGCCGGTGCCTTCTGGGAGCCGATCGCGGCCATGGGCGGTCCCCGCCGGGGCAACCGGCAGGCCGCCGACCGAGCGGGAGTGGCTGAAGGCGATGGTCGCGATCGCGGTCAAGGTCGAAGAGGTCGGACTCGACGTCTTCGCGACCGGCGAGCACCACAACCCGCCGTTCGTCTCCTCCTCGCCGACCACCCTGCTGTCCCGCATAGCCGCGAAGACCAGTCGGATCATCCTGTCCACGTCGACGACGCCGATCACCACCAACGACCCGGTCAAGGTCGCCGAGGACTACGCGGTCCTCCAGCACCTCGCCGACGGCCGCCTCGACCTGATGCTGGGCCGCGGCAACACCGGCCCGGTCTACCCCTGGTTCGGCAAGGACGTCCGCCTCGGCATCCCGCTCGCCATCGAGAACTATGCGCTGCTGCACCAGTTGTGGCGCGAGGAGTACGTCGACTGGAAAGGGGACCTTCCGTACTTTGCTGCAGTCCTTCACCTCGGTCCCCAGGCCGCTGGACGGCATCGCCTATCGGCCCCTCGGTGTCGCTGCCGCCGTCGGGGTCGTGCTCTTCTTCGTCGGAGCGGTCGGCGCGCGTCTGCGCGTCAAGGGCGGGAAGGGGGCCGCGTTCCCGATGATCCCGGTCGCGGTGTCGGCGGTGCCGGTCCTCTTCGGCTTCGCGTCGGTCTGACGGCGCGTCCTCGGGAACCTCGCGTACTGCCGCAGGAGGCGCCTGACCGCGACCGCTCAGGTGTCCTGCGAGGTGGCGCGGGCGAGGCTCTCCTCGATTCGGCCCAGAACTTCGATGGCCTCGGCCTGCTGGGTCGGCGTCATGTCTTCGGCGACGCTGCGTTCGAGGTCCATCCAGACCTGCTCCACCTCGTCGCGTAGGGCGTTGCTGGCCGCAGTGGGCTCGACGATGGTGACCCGCTTGTCGGTGGGGGAGGGCTGACGGCGGACGAAGCCCGCGTTCTCCAGGCGCCGGATGGTGCGCGTCATGGTGGCGGCGTCGGAGCCGAGCAGGCGGACCAGGTCGGTCTGTCGTTGGGGTCCGCGATCCCACAACTGCATCATGACCAGTTCCTGGCTGGGGTGGAGGCCGACCCGGCGAAGTAGCTGGCCGGCGAGCATGCGGTGCAGGCGGGCCACGCGGAGGATGGCGTGATTGATGGCGCCGGCCGCAACGGAGTCCGGCAAGTCCGCCAGCCCCGTGCTGTCGGTTGTCGTCGACCGACGGGCGTCCGTGCTCTCCGGCTGGCTCATGGGTTCCTCGGGTGGCCTGTGCAGTTGCTTGAACAAGTAAAGGGTACAGCGCTGACGGTTATGTAGGATTTGTTGGGTTCACTTGTTCGGACAGTAAATGGCTTGCCTCCGGCCGGCCGCCGGGCCGGAAGCACACACCAGGCGGTCAGGGCATGAAGAGAGGGGCGGCGCCGGCGAAGACCTGTATCTCGACAACGCCGTCGAGTGATCGATCCGCGCGGTGTTCACCAACTCGGGCCAGGCCCCCACGGTGGGCACCGGCAAGGACCAGAAGGCCCGGCGCCCCCGCGAGGAGATCTTCGACCCCTTCGTCGTGGTGATCCGGTTCGTCACCTAGGCCGAGGCGATCGAACTGGCCAACTACACGGCATACGACCTCAACGCGATGCTGTTCACGGAGATCCTGTGCTGCGCACACCGGGACGCGGTGGCGCCGCGGGCGGGGACGGTGTGGGGCAACTGGAGTTGCCCGTGCGGGTGGTGTGCTGCGGTGCAACGCCGCCCTGGCTCGCGGCCCCGCTCGCGACCGGAACCGGGCACGCGGGGTCCGGGATCCGCGGGGCGGGGCTGCGGTCGTTCCCCGGACAGGGAGTCGCGGGGTGGTGAGGCCTATACCCCGGCGGGATCTCGTCGTCCTCGGGGTGTGTCACTCGCTGGGCTTCATTCAGCTCTCTTAACGCCCTTAAGTGACTTACCGGACAATACGTGCGACCGCCCCGTGCTCCGGGTCCCCGTACTTGGAGATCAGCTGCTCGTCGCTCATGCGGTCGACTTCTTCGCTTCGTGCGACGGGAAAGATCACGTGGGTGTCCTTGTCCGTCCAGTACTCGACGACGCGGACTGTCGCGGTGGCTCGGCTCATGCTGTGCTCCCTTGCGGCGCGTGGGACTCAGGGTGCGTCTGTGCATGTCGAGGGTCAAGAGAGAAAGGGTCTTCCGTTTCAGCCATCGGAAGCGTAGGTTCCGTTTACCCCGCGTCGGTGCCCTCCGGGACACCGGCCCGCCGATCCCGGGAAGGCGGGCCCGCGGGGGCCAATCGCCTGGCCCTGGCCGCGTGCTTCAGCCCGTTGAGGGTGGACGCTCCGGCCGCGCACCGGCCGTAACTGAAGAATCGCGGATCCCTGCACATGACAGGGAGCGGCGGTTATGTCGACGCCGGAAGCCGGGGCCTGCTTCGAGCGGGAGGCCTACGGCCGGTTCCTCCCCGCGGTGTATACCCGCCGGAGGCCCTGGGGCGCTGACTCTCAGGTCGGCGTCGAGGCGTTCAGTCGAGGGTCGTGAGGTGGTCGGCGGCGCCGCCGAGCCACTCGATCATGAACAGGGTGGCGTCGTCGCTGGTACGCCCGCTTCGTTCCATTTTCAACGTGTGGGAGAGTCGGCGCAGATCCGCCCGCACTTTCTCCTTCGGTTCCGCCCCCAGACGGTTGACGCAGTCGATGAGGCGTTCCTCGCCGAACGTCTCGCCGTCGGCGACACGCTCCTCGATGATGCCGTCGGTGTAGCACAGCACCCGGTCGCCCCGCTGGAGCGTGTGTTGTCTGATCCGGGGCTCTTCACCGCCGAAGCCGACGGGCAGTGTCGTCGCGCTGTCCAGCTGCTGCTCGACCCGGCCGTTGCGGATCAGCAGCGGCGCGGGGTGGCCCGCGTTGACCAGTTCCATCTCGCCGGTGGCGATGTTCACGTGCATCAGCTGCGCCGTGACGAAGTGGTCGGGGCCGAACTGCCGGGAGATGGCGTCGTCCATGTAGGCGTACTTCTCGGACAGGCTGACCAACACGCGTCGGGCGTGACGGTAGGCGCCGATGGCCACGGTCGCCATCGTGGCGGCGTCCAGACCGTGACCCATGGCGTCGATGACAGCCACGTGCAGGATGTTGTCGTTGAGGGCGTAGTCGAAGCTGTCGCCGGCGACGCGGTAGGCGGGTTCCAGTATGCCCGCCACCTCAACCTGCGGCACGGACATGGCCAGCGGCGGCAGCAGGCTCCACTGGATCTCGGCGGACACGCTCATCGGCTCCCGGCGCCGGGCCTGGAAGAACTGGTCGGTGTAGGCGTTCTTGGTGACCAGCATGTCGGCGACCAGCGCGGCGAGCCGGCGCAGCAGGCGCCGGTCGTCGTTGCTGACAGCGTCCAGGGTCAAGGCCATCACACCCACCTGATCGCTCCCGTCCAGCAGGGGCAGATACATGCGGACGCCCTCGGCCTGTGGCACCTCGACGACGTCCGCCCGCAGGAAGGCCTTGCCCGCCGGGGAGTCGGCCATCGGCTCGGGCTGGCCCACGTGCAGCTTCCCGCCCGGAAGCGGCACCAGCACCTCCTGCGCATAGTCCTGGAGCAGGATGGAGACGTCTCGGCCGCCGATTCTGGCCACCTCCTCCGCGATCAGCGGGGCGATCATCTGCGGCGGCATCAGCCGCGCCTTGTCCAGCAGCAGGCCGAGCAGCCGCTCGCCGAAACCTTCCGCGCGGTCCAGGCTCTCCTCGCCCATGACCCGGTTCGCACCTCCTCGCTGCTACCCACGCCGGTCATCGCCTCCGCACAAAGTGACCTGGGAAGCCACGTGTGCGGCTCATTACGCCATGCGCGGCATGTCGGCCCGAGCGGGCCGCGGCCGTGCGACAGCCCCATCGGTACGGCCGACGTGGGCAGGAGAACCAACGCGGCCGAGGCGCGTCGGAACCCGGCAGCTTCGACCAGCGGGCCCAGGACGGGGACACGCACTCACACCCTGCGGGCCGATCACGGTCCGCTGCACCACCCTGGCGTGTTCGCCATGACGGGCGCTCCCTCACAGGAGGGAAGCCCGCAGCTGATGCCCCTAAGCGTTGAGCACCGGGCAGCCCTGGGCCGAGAGGGGCGGGGAACGAGCAGGGGAGACAACCAGTGCGTGCATTCGGCCGGTACACGCCCGCAGTATCGGATCCACCGAACGGGCCCGTGCCATCGCTGGGCTACGCCTTGTTCGCGACCCGATGGCTTCAGGCCCCCTCGTCCTTCCGCTGCGACTCCTTCGCCGGGAAACAAGGAGCTGTCCCGGAAGGTTTCCGCCGCATTCGTCCCGGGCTCCCTTCCCCACGCGGACGGGGCTGCCCGCACCGGCGGAGATCGTTTCCGTTTGGAGGGGTGTCGGACGGACCATGGAAGGGGCGGACCACGGCCGTCGGGTCGCGTGCCCCGCCCGGTCGGTGGTGAGGGCGATGAGGGGTTCGATCAGGATCGGGAGTGTGTGGGGGGTGGCAGTGCGGGCGCACTGGAGCGTGCCGTTGACCATGCTGCTCTTCGCGTACGGTCTGGCCGACCGGACGCTGCCTGCGTACACCCCTGGTCTGGCGTCGGTCGCGTACGCGACGGCCGGGGTCGTCGGCGCACTTCTGCTGCTCGTGAGCCTGGTGGTGCATGAGGGAGCACACGCCCTGATGGCCCGCCGGGCGGGGGTACCGGTGCGGGACATGACGCTGTGGGCGCTCGGCGGGATGACCCGGATGGATCGGCCGACGACGGCACGGACGGCATTCGCTGTCGCCGTCAGCGGACCGCTCGCCAGCCTGTTGCTCGGCGGGGCCGCCATCGGAGCCGCAGCCGGCGTGCACACGACGCTCGGCTGGCGACTCCCTGTTGCCGTACTGGGCTGGCTCGGCGCCACCAATGTGCTGCTCGGCGTCTTCAATCTGCTGCCCGCCGCACCGCTGGACGGGGGGCGGGTGCTCCAGGCCGCGCTGTGGTGGCGTACCGGCGACCGCGAACGGGCCCAGCGGGCGGCCGGGCGCAGCGGACAGATCATCGGCATCGCCCTGGCCGTGGTGGGGTGGCTGACGCTCGCCAGGGGGGTGACGGGCGGGCTGTGGCTGATGATCGTGGCCCTGTTCGTGGCCACCGCCGCAGCAGCCGAACGGCGGTGGGCCCAGCTGGCGCTGGCTCTGCGCGGGGTACGGGTCGCGGAGGCCATGACCAGCCCGGTGGTCACCGGGCCCGACTGGCTGACCGTGGACCGCTTCCTCTCCGACGTGGCCGCCCGGACACGGCATTCGGTCCTGCCGCTGCTGGACTTCGAAGGCCGCCCCAGCGGTGTTGTGCAGCTGCGCCGGCTGATGGCCGTGCCACCCGGGCAGCAACAGGCGCTGCCTGTACGGCGCCTGGCGACCCCCGTCTCTCGGTGCACACTCGCCGCACCGGACGAATTGCTGACCGCGGTCCTGGAACGCCTCGGCGCCGGCGGCGGGCTGCCCGTCCTGGTCATGGACGGCGCCCACCTCCACGGCATTGTCACCGCGCACGACATCCAACGGTTGTTCCAGCGCCACACGACGTGCAAGAACCATGGGACAGCAGCGAATGGTGGGGGAGCGGGCCGCCAAGGGATCGCTGCATAGCTGCCGGGCCGGCGAGCACACACAGGTGCGGAGGTCAGGACCTCGGGGCCGTCGAGCCGGTCGAACTGATCGTGTCCGGGGCCCTGATACCACTGGCGCAAGGAATGCCGCCGCCTCGCTCCCGCCGCGAACCAGCACCGCCCCACACGTAGTTCGTCCGCCGCGGGTGAGGGGCAGGAGCTGCGGCAGCTGGTGAGTGCCATCGGTGCCGACATGCATGCGAGAGTGGCCGGCGACGTTGAAACGCGTCTGCCATCGCAGACCCGCCACCTGAGATGAGTTCTCAGGTGGCCCGGTGGTGGGTTCGGGGGGTGGGGACGCAGGTCGGTGTGCGGGGCGGGCGCGTGAACCGGACCGGGACTCCAGGGGAGTAGAGCACGCTTGCGGGTGCTCCTACGGGTGCGGGCAAGCCTGCCGTGGTGACGAGGTTTTCGTCGCAGTGGAGGAGTTCGGCGCGGTGGAGCGGCCAGCGAGGGTGAGCGTTGGGCAGGTACAAGGGGCGGCCGAAGAAGGCACTGTGCATGCCCCAGCGGGCGGTGAGGAAGTGTTCGAGTTCGGTCGGTGCCTCGACCCGTTCGCCGACCTGTATCGCGAGGCTGCTGTACACGTTGCGTGGGCCGGGTCGGCGACGGCTGCTGGTGTAGGTGATCGTGGTGCCCTGCTGGTGGATCTTCATCCGCGACCAGACGTAGGGAAGCCGGAAGGCGATTCGTCCGATGGCGACGGGGATCAGGCGAGAAGCGTCGAGCGAGCGGAAGACGACGCCGCGTCGGCCGTGGGCGTCCACGGAGTACAGACGCACATTGGTCTCGGGGAAGGAGCCGAGGTAGGGGATGCCGGGGAGGCGGAACCATCCGACGCGGTGCATCCGGAAGGCGACGAGTCCGATGTAGGTGATGCCGTGGAGCGTGTCCGGTCGGGTGCCGGCCGGCAGGAGCGGCGCGACGTCTGCCGGGTCGGCGGGCCAGTGGAGGAAGGCGAGGTCGAGCCAGGACTGGGTGAGCAGAGGGCGGTCTGCGCAATGAGGCGGGTCGACGGTTATCGGTTCGGGTTCCACGCTGAGCGAGGGCTGTGGCATCGGGCCAGTATCCCGAAGCGCCCTGCACGGCAGCCCACGGCGTCGCCCCGTTCCGGCGTGCCCCTGTCGTTCACCGAGTCGTCAGTGGTGGGTGCTGTGCCGGTCGGCCGTCATCCGAGCTCAGCACAGAGGCGCGCCCCGCCGCCGTACAGCACTTGCCCTTACGCACGCGCCGGGGCTTGCGTGTGCCGGCCGTCCGGGTGTCCGCGAACGGACTCCCAGAAGCAGGGCGGGAGCGAGTTGACCCTCCCCTTACGTCAGGCTCAAGGCTGTGAGCCGACGAAAGGACAGGTGGATGAGCTACTCCGTGGGACAGGTCTCTGTCTTCGCCGGGGTGACGGTGCGTACGCTGCATCACTACGACAAGGCGGGGCTGCTCTCGCCCAGCGGCCGCAGCCGCACCGGCTACCGCCTGTACAGCGACGCGGACCTGGCCCGACTCCAGCAGATCCTCTTCTACCGCGAACTCGGCTTCACACTCGACGAGATCACCGAGATACTGAACGATCCGGATGCGAACGCCCTGGAGTATCTGACGGCCCGGCAGCGGCAGTTGAGTCAGGAGATCGCCAGGCTGCAGCAGTTGTCCGAGGTGGCGGAACGGGCCATCGAGGTCCAGCGGACCGGGGTGTCCCTGACCCCACAGGAACGCTTCGACGTCTTCGGCGAGATCACCTTCGACCTGAGCTACGCCACCGATGCGGAGCTGAAGTGGGCGGACTCGGAGGGACAGCGCGAGTCGATGGCGCGCGCGGCCGCTCACACCAAGGAGGACTGGCGGCAGCTCATGGGCGAGGCCGGCGCTTGGCGCGCGGAGCTGCTCGCGGCCTTCGACGAGGGCGAGCCTGCCGACGGTCAGCGGGCCAGGGACCTCGCCGAGGAACACCGCTTGCACATCTCCCGCTGGTTCACCTCCTGTCCGCCCGACATGCACCGGCGCATCGCGGACGACTTCGTCGCCGATCCGCGCGCCTTCGCGCTGGTCGTACCGCCGTCGCAGCAACGCCCGGGTCTGGCCGCCTACCTGCGCAAGGCGGCGCACGCCAACGCGGCCCGCCACGCAGGCGGCCGTACCGACTCCGAGGAGAAGTGATGAGGATCCTGATCGCCGCGGCCGGATCGCGTGGTGACGTCGCGCCTTACACGGGCCTGGGCGCGGAACTGCGCCGGGCCGGGTATGACGTCGCCCTCGCAACCACGGACGCCTTCGCGCCCCTTGTGCGCGACGCCGGGCTGCAGTTCCGCGCCCTGCCCGCCGACCCGCGGATGCGCGGCGAGGGGACGGGGCGACGCGAACTGATGCGTACGGCGGCCGCGTTCGTCACCGAACTGGGTCAGGGATTCGCTGACGCGGTGTCCGAGGGCACGGACCTGCTCCTGCTGTCGACCACCACGGCCCCGCTCGGCTGGCAACTCGCCGAGGCGACAGGCATACCGAGCCTCGGCGTGTACCTCCAGCCCACCGCACCGACCGGTGACTTCCCGGCCACCGTCATGAGCACCCGCTCCCTGGGCCGCGCCGTCAATCGCGCGACCGGGCGCTTCGCTCTCCGCATGGCCGACCGCGTCTGCGAGCAGGCGGTCGCCGAGCTGCGCCACCGCCTCCAGCTGCCCCCGGCTTCCGCCACCGCGACACGCCGACGTAAGGAACAGGCGAACTGGCCCATCCTGCACGGCTTCAGCACGGCACTGGTGCCACGCCCCGCCGACTGGCGCTCCGGCCTGAAGGTCGTCGGGAACTGGTGGCCCCACCACGACCCGGCCGCACGACTGCCCGGGGACCTGGAGGACTTCCTGCGGGCCGGACCTCGGCCCGTCCTCATCGGCTTCGGGAGCATGGCGGCCGGGGACGGCGAGCGGCTGAGCGAGGTCGCCGTACGAGCCCTGCGCCGCACCGGGCTGCGCGGCATCCTCCAGGCCGGCAGCGCCGGACTCGCGGCCGACGGCGACGACGTCATCACCGTCGGGGACCTGCCGCACACCCTGCTGTTTCCTCGGCTGGCCGCCGTGGTCCACCACGCCGGAGCCGGCACCTCGGCCGCCGCGCTGCGCGCCGGGGTTCCCGCGGTCACGGTACCGGTGACGGCGGACCAACCGTTCTGGGCGGGACGACTCGCCGCGCTCGGCGCCGCCCCCGCCCCGATCCCCTATCGATCCCTCACCGCCGAACGGCTGGCCGACGCGCTCGACCAGGTCGTGAAGCAGCAGACATACGCACGAGCCGCCGCGAAAGCGGCACACCACATGGCGACCGAGGACGGAACAGGCCAGACCCTCAAGGCCATTGAGCAGCTGACCCGCGAATGACACTTCGATCATGTACGACTCCAGCTCGGTGGGCATCTCGATGTCCTCGCCGTCGCCATCGCCATCGCCGTCGCCGATCCGCCTGACCGCCGCGTCCCGTCGTGCCTGCGCGGCCGGGCCGCCCCGAAACGGTACACGCGTACCCCGTACAGTCCTGGCCCCTGCAGCACCAGCCACTGTTCTTCAGGCCCTCCCCGCACCTCCTGGTCCGACAGCGGCCTACGACTTGGGTAGCGGAACGCGCAGACCGGGAACACCAACCGGGGCGTCAGGGCGGACACTCGCCCTGCCCCCCGGCCACCACCCCGTCAGCTCGCGGAGGAGCCATGTCAGCCCCCCGTCCCGTGATCGCCATTGCCGGTCTGGGCGTGGAGTCGTCCACGTTCTCCCCGGCCCGCACCGAGGCGCCCGCCTTCCATCCGCAGCGCGGCGCCGACGTTCTCGGTCGCTATCCGTTCCTGGCGCCCGGACGGCCCCTGCGCGCTGCCGCCGACTGGCGCGGGGTCCTGGTGGGCAAAGCCCTGCCCGGCGGCACGGTGACAGCATCCGCGTACGCCGACCTGTCCGGTGAACTCATTGCGAGGCTTGAGGAGTTAGGGCCGATAGACGGCCTCTGGTACGACATCCACGGTGCCATGGCCGTCGAGGGCATGGAGGACGCGGAGGCGGAGCTGCTGGCCCGTATCCGCGAAACCGTCGGCTCGGAGGTTATCGTCTCGACCTCCATGGACCTGCACGGCAACGTCTCCCGCGCCCTGGTCCACCTGACCGACCTGATCACCTGCTACCGCATGGCCCCGCACGAGGACGCCATGGAGACCAAGGAGCGCGCCGCCCGCAACCTCGTCGGCCAATTGGCGGGCGGCGGACCTCGTCCTGTGAAGGCGTGGATCCCGGTGCCGGTGCTGCTGGCCGGCGAGCAGACCTCGACGCGCATCGAGCCCGCCAAGAGCCTGTATGCGGCCGTCGAAGAGGTAGAGACGGCCGAAGGGGTGACGGACGCGGCGATCTGGGTCGGCTACGCGTGGGCGGACGAGCCGCGCAACCGGGCTGCCGTGGTTGTCACCGGTCCCGACGAGCGTGTCGTCACCGTCGGAGCCGAGCGTCTGGCCCGCGCTTTCTGGGACGCCCGGCACGACTTCGCCTTCGTCGCGCCCACGGGCACCCTCTACGACTGCCTCGACACGGCGCTCGCCTCCACGGCGCGGCCCTACTTCGTCAGCGACACCGGCGACAATCCGACGGCGGGCGGAGCGGGTGACGTGACGTGGAGCCTCCGAAACGTATTGGCCCGCCCGGAGTTCCAGGGGTCGTCCGGCCCCACGGTGCTGTACGCCTCCCTGCCGGGGCCGGCCGCGGTCGACACGGCCGTGCGTGCGGGTGTCGGCGCTACGGTCACTGTCACCGCAGGCGCGGAGGTCGACGACCGGCACGCCGCGCCCCTCATCATCACGGGCGTGGTGCATGCGGTGCGCCACGGCGACCGGGACGCAGGGACGGAGGTTGTACTGCGTGTCGGCAGCGTCTATGTGATCCTGACCCGGCTGCGCAAGCCGTACCACCACGAACACGACTTCACCGACCTTGAGTTGAATCCGCGCACGGCCGACATCGTCATCGTGAAGATCGGCTACCTGGAACCGGAGCTCTTCGCCATGGCCGCGGACTGGAAGATGGCACTCACTCCCGGTGGTGTCGACCAGGACCTGCAGCGACTCGGCCACCACCGTATCCGCCGGCCGATGTTCCCGTTCGACCCGCGGATGGCTGAGCCGGACCTCAGGGCCCGGATCATCGCCCCCTCGAGCCGGCCGCTTGGCGGGTCGGGTGAGTGACATCACGAGGGCCCGGGAGTGCCACCGCCGAGAGGCCGACGCTGCCCCGGTACAGGTAGGAGGCCGTGTTGCACGCGCCGGCCAGACGCGAACGTGATGCCGACCAGGCCTTGCGCGTGCTGTAGTCAGCCGCACCCTGAATCGGGCAAGAAATCCGACAGGTGGTCGAGGGTCGGAGGACCGCCGCTCGAGACCGGCACGGCCCTCTAGGCGCTCGAACCGGCCGACTTGTCGCTGCGCGGTCGACGGCCTGAGCCGCAGGCAGCCGGCATGGGCTCTGCGTGGGCGAAGAGGAGGGCGACGTCGTCATGACCAGAGGGATCTCGGAGCCGTCGCAGGAGGCGTTCGCAGGTCTCCTCCGCGGATTGGTACGGCGGTGCCAGCAGATGCAGGAGGTCTTCCAGTCGTTCGTCGATGGGGTCGTTGCGGGTTTCTACCAGTCCGTCGGTGTACAGGAGGAGTTGATCGCCGGGATTCAGTTCGATGGTGGTGTCCTCAAAGGGGACGCCGCCGACTCCCAGCGGGATGCCGGTGGGCAGATCGAGTAGTTCGGGCGGCTTGCCGGACCGCACCAGGACCGGAGGCAGATGACCGGCGGAGGCCACGCGCAAGCGGCAGTGGTGCGGGTCGTAGATCGCGTACACGCACGTGGCGAAGTAGGGCTCCAGACTGCGGGTGATCTTGTCGAGATGGGTGAGGATGCGGGCTGGACCGAGGCCGAGATCGGCGAGGGTCGAGGTCGCCGTGCGGAGGCGACCCATGGCGGTGGCGGCCGGGATACCGCTGCCCATGACGTCGCCCACGGTGAGGGCGGTCCGGTCGTTGTCGAGTGGGATGACGTCGTACCAGTCGCCGCCGACCTCGCTGAATGTCTGAGCGGGCCGGTACAAGGCGGCGACCTCAAGACCGGGATGGCTGGGCGAGAGCTGCGGAAGCAGGCTGCGCTGAAGTGTCTCGGCGGCGCTGCGGATGTGCTGGTGCAGGACGGCGTTGTCGATGCTCAGCGCGGCGCACGAGGCCAGCTCGCAGGCGAGGGTGAGGTCGTCCTCGTCGAACGGCAGAGGGTTGCGGGCGCGAGCGAGGCCCATGACACCGATGACCTGTTCACGGGCGATGAGCGGGACTGCCATGTCGGTGTGGATTCCGGCCTGGGCGAACAGACGGGCAGCCTCGGAGTCCGCCGCGATCCGGGTGAGGTCACCGCCTTGCAGGTGTGTGATCAGAAGGGGGCGGCGGGTCCGGATGCAATGGGCCGCCGGGTGATCTGCATGGTAGGTCGTGAGACGGCCCGGCATGACGATCCCCTCAGCGGCATCGGTGGGGTAGGCGGTCTTCACCGCCAGCGCGCGGAACAACGCCGGGCCCTCACCGACGTCCGTACGGCCCGTCTGCAGGACGGAGTCCAGGAGGTCCACCGCGACCATGTCGGCCAGGTCGGGCACCACGACGTCAGCCAGTTCCCGTGCGGTCCGCTCCACCTCCAGGGTGGTGCCGATGCGGGCCGAGCCGTTGGCCACCAGGCGCAGGCGCTCCTGGGCCCGGTCGGCCTTGCGGGCTGCCCGGTACCGCTCGGTCACGTCCACCACCACGTTGGCGATGCCCAGAACCTGACCGTGATGGTCCTCCAGCCGGTACAATGACACCGTCCAGGCACGATCGTGGTCCGGGTCGGCCGGAGTACGGCCCACCACCCGCCGCCCCAGTACGGGGACGCCGGTCTCCAGGACCTTCCGCATCGCGAACTCCGCATCCGGAAATGACGGACCGGGCAGGACCTCCCGGAAACTCCGGCCGACGTGGTCGGCCTCGGAGACGCCGTGGATGGACGCCAGGGCCGGGTTGACGACCACGTACCGCAGATCCGTGTCCAGGATGGCCAGCCCGATCGGGGCCTGAGTGATCAATCGGGTGGACAGAGCCACCTGGCGCTCCACCTGCCGCAATGTGGACCGGTCGGTGGCCAGCCCCAGCGCGTAGTGGTCGCCGAGGCTGTCGGTCAGCCGCATGTTGCGGAATTCGACCACCCGCGTGCTGCCGTCCTTGTGCCGGACGGGGAACGCACCCGCCCAGCCCCGGCCGGTCTCCATCAGCTCGGCGAACTGCACGATCGCCGCATCCCGGTGTTCGGGGTGAAGGAGCAGCGGCGCCGCGTACTGCCCGACCGCCTCGCTCCGGGTGTAGCCGAACAGCTCCTCGGCCTGCGGACTCCACATGTCGATCCGGCCGTCCGCCTCCAGCAGCACTGCGGCGACACCCAGCAGATCCATCAAACCGCTCGGGCCCGACGCCCCGTCCTCCGGACGATCCGCCTGCTCAGGACGCTGATTCGCTCGGCTCATTGCCCTCGCTCCACGAGCCTGCCATTGTCGTCGTACTGGAATTCGCTAGGCACTGCGAGGACGGCGGCCGGACAGGCTTTTCGCAGTGACCTCTTTGGCAGGCTGCCTTTTCGCGGCCGCCTTCTTCGTAGGCTTCGGCAGCTCATGCACCTCGGCCGACCCACAGCGGGAGACCTTCGCCTGCTCAGCGCTCGCGTTCAGGGCAGCAGCCATCAGGGCGGGCACCTGTCCCGGCTGCTCCGGCTCCGGCGCCTCCGGCAGCACCGGCACGCCCTCCCGTACCCGCGGCAGACCGGGCCGCTCCCTGCCGGACCAGCTGGTTCGGGGCATGTCAGACCTCCGCAGTAGCCCCGAGCACCACCAGCGTATGAGTGTCACAGGTTGGGCACCAGGCAGGACATGGCCAGTCGGTGTCCAGGGCAGGCGCGCCGCCGGCGCTCAGGACGGCTCGCGTTGCTACGAGCGGGACTGCAGGTGAGCGGGTGTTCGTTGTCGACCTGGTGCCCGAACGGCTGGCCAGGGCCGGCCTCCGCGCGGCGTGCGGACGTACGACCTCAGGGCCTTCGACGACGAGAGGGCGCTTGTCACCGCGAACCGCGACGCGACCGTCGGCCGGGGTCCGGACTCCGTGATCGATGCCGTCGGCACCGAGGCCCACGGCAGCGCCGCCGCCAAACTCACCCAGACGGCCTCAGCGCTCCTGCCCCGCAGGCTCAGCGGGCCGCTCGCGGAACGTTTCGGCATCGACCACCTCGGAGCCCTACCCATGGCCATCGATCACATGGCCGTCGATCTGGTCCGGCGCGGCGGCACGGTCTCGCTCAGCGGCGTGTACGGCGGCACGGCCGACCCGCGATGCCCCTGCCCATCCTCTTCGGCAAGCAGATCCAGCTACGGATGGCGCAGGCGGCAACGCCCCGGCCGTTGACGGTTCGTCAAAAGTCGTCAGTGGGGCAGCATTCGTCAGACCAGAGCTGCCCGCAGGTGCAGAGGCCGGAGCGGGGGACCGGCAGAGCGGACATCCGCAGGTCGTGGTGGGGCAAACTGCTCTCCCGCCCTGCTCCATGACGGCATTACCCGGATGGGTGACTGCGCTTGGTGTGCATGCCGGGCCAAGATCGAATACATGAAATCCTCCTTGATCCGCCGCGTAGGTGCGGCAGCCCTGGTGCTGGCGACGACCATGACCCCCGCGGTGGCTGCCCAGTCGCACGACACCGTCACACGGTCCGGCTTTGGTGTGCGGGTTCGGTTGCTGGGCGAGAAGATCGTTCCGCACAAACTCTCCTTTCAGGACACGACTGTTGGTGGGCTGTCCGGCATCGACCGCAATCCGTGCACCGGCGAATACGTCTTGATCAGCGACGACCGCTCGTACCTGCAGCCCGCCCGCTTCTACACCGCGAGGATCAAGGTGGACGGCGCCGGAGTGCACTCCGTCGACTTCACCGGCACCCACCCGTTCCTGCAGCCGGACGGCTCGGTCTACCCGCCGCCGAGCGCCGGCGACGGCAAGGCTGTGGACCCGGAAGAACTGCGGGTCGACCCGTTGAGCTGCGAGTTCTGGTGGGCGCAAGAGGGTGACCGGCCGGCGTCATCGAGTGGCCCGGTGATCCAGCCGTCGATCCAGTTCGCCGCCCGTTCCGGCGCCTACCGTGGCCAGCTGCCGCTGCCGCCCAACTACGAGGTCACCCTGGGCGATCGGGGCCCGCGGCGGAACAAGGCTGTGGAAGCGATCACCTTCGGAGCCAGGAGCAGGGTGCTCACCAGTGCTGTCGAGGGTCCGCTGCTCCAGGACGGCCCGGAGCCCGACCTGGAGCACGGCGCGCTGATTCGCGTCACCCAGCAGAGCCGGAAGGGCGACGTGCTCTCGCAGTTCGCCTACCCCCTCGAGAAGATCTTCACCGAGCCCGACCCGTCCAGCCCGTGGCCCCCCGACACCGGCGTGCCCTCGATCCTCGCCTTCCCCGACGACTCCAGCCGCTACCTCGTACTCGAACGTACCTGGGTGGCAGGGGCGGGCTACAAGATCCGCATCTACGACGCCACCACCCGAGGCGCGACCGAGGTGCACAACATGGACTCCCTGGCCGGACAGAAGATCGTACCGATGCGCAAGAAGCTGGTCGCGGACTTCCACGACCTGGGCTTGTCCACGGTCGACAACACAGAAGGCATGACCTGGGGTCCGACCCTGCCGGGCGGCGAACGAACACTGCTGCTGGTCAGTGATGACAACTTCGCCCAGGACGAGGTCACCCAGATCGTCGCACTCGGCATCCGCTGAGAGGCCGGTCACGGCAACCCGCAACGGCAACTGCCCCGAACGGGCTGAGGTTTGGCTCCACAGCCCGTTCGGCCCATGCGCCGCAGCAAGCTCCGCGCACTCGGGCACACCCGCTGACCGGCGAATGGGCGCAAGCGGGTGCCCGTCTTCGGCGGTGTCCGGGCAGAACGTCGGAACGCGCTGTACGAGGTTGTTGGCGAAGCCGACTTGACTCCAGGACGGTGTCAGTGGCTGGGTGTTCTCCGCCTCGTCCGTGGCGCGGACGCTCACGACGTGGTTGCCGGGGACGGCGGACCACATGAGGGAACACCGGACCACACGGGATTGCGCACGGCTGTGGCACGCAGCGTTCCGTCGTGGAACAGCGGTGCCGCGCGACGCATCGTGGTGCACTCCGAGACGCCCGGGACGCGGCCGACCGTGCGCCGCTAGGAGCGCGACGAGACGCGCGGGGAGGCCGGCATCGCGGCGGCGATTCGGCGGCCTTCTTCATTCAGAGAATGGCTCAATTTCTCCATATTCCTAGATTGCATGTCCTCTATTCATGCCTCAAGGTATTCCTTCTGGCTCAGATAGATGCTCCCGGGACGCAGAGCAGCCGAGACGAGAGAGGCGAATACGGCCGCGTCGCCGGTCGATGAGCTGCGTTTCGCGCCGCCACAGCCGTACCCGCGATGTACCGGCGTGAGGGAGGCGGTGCAGGCCGGACCGGCTGTCCCGCAGGCGGCATCCCGGCTGGAACAGGTGATGGGGACCCGCGTGCCGGACTGGTACGACGGGGGCAAGCTGGCCGCACTGGGCGACATCGTGGTGGTGACCGCCAACTACCGGGTGGGCCCGCTCGGTTACCTGTACCTGCCGGAGATCGGCGCCGCCAACCTCGGCCCCCAGGACCAGGCCGCCGTGCTGCGCTGGGTGCGGGACAACGTCGCCTCGTTCGGCGGTGATCCGCGCAATGTGACGGTCGGCGGGCAGTCGGCCGGAGCATACTCGGCCCTGTCACTGGCGCTCGATCCGCAGACGACGGGCCTCGTCACCCGGGTGCTGCTGCAGAGCGGCCGCTTTGGCCTGCCGCCTCAGGACCCGCAGAACGCGGCCGAGAACGCCGAGGCATACCTGCGGCTGCTCGATGTACCGGCCGGAGCGGACACCGCAAAGGCACTGCGCGCACTGCCCGTTGAACAGCTGCTGTCCGCCTACGGCCGGCTCGCGGGGCTCCTCGCGCGTCCGGGCAACGCTGCCCCGCCGATGTATCCGGTGCTCGGCGGCCCCGGTCTCCCATGCGCCTGGCAGCGGGCGCTCGCGGACGGCGCCCTGGAGGACAAGGCGCTGCTGATCGGTACCACCCGGGACGAGGCGACGGCCTTCTTCGCCTTCGGCCCGCGCATCCAGCACCTCACCTCCGTCGGCGCGCTGGACATCCTGACCGGCCAGATGGGCGAACAGGCCCACGAGGTCTACCAGCGGCATGCCGCCCGGCTTCCACAGGCCACTCCGGCGCAGATCTTCACCGCGGTGCAGACCGGTGAACTGTTCCGCAACGGCTCACTGCAGATCGCCGACCACCATGCGGTCGGCGGCAACGCGACGTACCTCTACCAGTTCGGCTACCAGCCGGCCGAGGACGAACACGCCCTGGGCGCAACCCACTGCGTCGAACTGCCCTTCCTCTTCAACACCTTCGACGCCTACCCCCACAGCCGATGCTGGGCACGCCCACAGACGTCGAGCGGGCCCTGGGACGCACTTTCGCCACCGCGGTCGCCGAATTCGTCACGACCGGCTCGGTGTACGGCTGGCCGCCCTACGCGCCCACAACGACTACCCGCATCCGGTACGTCGGCTGAGGGAGGAGACAAGCGCGAAACGCATGTTCCGCCGTGCGGCGCGACGCGCACCCGGGGGACGGCGCTGTGCCCCACAGCGAAGGACCGTGGGACGGGCCTGACCGTACGCCGGTCAGGTCAGCCCGGCAAGCGGGTCGGTGGGCTTCCAGACAGCCGGGAGCACTACATCGACACCGTCCCGGCGGGCCAAAGGCAACAGTTGGTCCATGGCCGTGTCGAACCGGTCGGCGAAGTAGCGCATCGGCCGCAGCGGTCGGTCCAGACTGGTGAAGAAATCGTCCCAGTGCACCAGGACGACCCGGCGTGCTCCGGTCGCGCCCACGACCTCGTCCCAGTATGTGCGCACGAACTCGGGCGATTGTCTACCGAGAATCCCTACGCCGAGGTAGACGACGTCAGCCTGGTGGTCGGCGAGCATTCCGGGCCGGTGATTCGCGCTGGCGTGCAGCAGCACGTTGCCCCGCGGGTGGGAGACGTGCACGGAGAAAGCCGTGCCGGTCTTCCAGGTACGCGCCCGGGCGGGCGGCACCAGTGGTTGGTCGACCGTGCCCGGGTAGTGGTCGCCGGGGCTGTGCACTGAGTCCAGGAAGGTCAACTCGAAGTGGCCGTAGGTGAGCACGTCGCCGCCCCGGACCACCTTCAGCGATGATTCGGGCACGCCCACACCGCGTCCGACGTTGGCCGTCGACTCCGAACCGACGAGATCAGCACCCGTCTCCAGACACCACACCGGAGCGTCGAGAGCGTGGTCGTAGTGAGTGTGCGCGCAGAACACCGCCGCGAGTGAGTGGGCGTCCGACCGCTCGATCGCGTCCCTGACCAGCGCCCGATCAGGTGTGATCCGGCTCAGCAGGACGCGCAACAACCCGGGCCTGGTGACGAATCCGTCACAGAGCAGTGTGGTGTCCCCATCGGAGAGCAACAGCGAACTGGTTCCCAGGAAGCGCGCGGTCAGACCATCAGGAGTGAGCACCGAACGCTGCATGTACTTCTGGTAGGGGCGCAGGCTCGGACGCCCGATAGGCAGTCTCATGGCGCTGTCACCACCACCCACACGGCTGGACCGAGACGAGCTGCGGCCCTTCGAGGCGGACGTGGCTGGTGCGCGGCCGCACGTCGGGCCACGGCTCCGGGCGCACCGGTAGTGGCTGCGAGCACCACAACCCCAGTGGGCCGGCGCTGTCCGTCATCGTTGTCTCCGCAAGGTTCGGTGTGAGGCTGGAGACGATATCGGCCCAGGGCGCGGTTCGATCAACCATGGCTGACACTGCCGCAGTGTGTCGATGGGCGATGAGGCGGCGCAGGCGAGAGCTGCGGTCCGCCGTTCATGGGCCCCCAAACGGGGCACGTGGCAGTTGGCGTCCTCCCGCTCGAGGCCCCCGTCGAGGTCGAAATCCACTGCGACCTCGCTGATTCAGTCGACTTCGGTGGCCCGGGGGATGTCCGGCTGCCGCGTCTGGTGCACCGGCTCGTCCCGATCGGCGGCACTGTCACTCCGAGCCGTAGTACAGCCGGAGGAACTCCTCCATCGCCGCGTCGACGCCGGCGCGGTCCCCGGTGGCGAGCAGGTCGAGCAACAGACCGCGGACGGTGGCAAGTCCCAGCCTGGCGCGGTTGTGGGCCGTGCCAGGATCCGCCCCTGTGGCCATCTCGGCGGCCGCCAGCGGCTCGAGCCAGTCCGTCACGAGCCCTTCGAGGACCGGGACGGCCTCGGGGCGGCCCCGTAGTGCCTGGCCGCAGATCTCGAAGAAGAGCCGCTCCTGACCGGCCAGTCCAGGGTCTGTGAGTTGCTGCCACAGCCGCCGCGCGGCATCGGCGGGTGAGAGACCGGGTTCCAGCTGGAGCCGGGACAACAGATCGCGCTGGCGTCGCTCCGAAGTCCTGACGATCTCGACGAGCAGCTGTTCCTTTGAACCGAAGTAATGGATCAGCATGCGGTGACTGACGCCGATCGCGGCGCCCAGGCGGCGCAGGCTCAGGTCCGCGATGCCGTGTGCTGAGACGTGATCGACGGCCGCGTCCACCAACTGTGCGCGCCGGTCCCCGACCGTGCCATGCGCGGCCTCGCCCTCTGGGCGCGAGTCATCCGTATTCACCACGTCGCGAGTGTACCAATCGGTACATGGGGCATGTACCTTGTGGTACATGCAGTCTGTCACCGTGTCCGTCGACGTACCGCAGACGCCCGAGCAGGTCTACGACTTCCTCGATGTCATGGCTCACCACGAGCGATTCACCAGCCACTACCTGACCCACTGGCGCTACAGCGGCCCCAGCCGCGGCGTCGGATCGGGTGCCACGGTCACCGCCGCGTTGGCCGGCACGAAGACCGACGTCATCATCGAGGTCGTCGAAGCCGACGCGCCGCTGCGCATCGTCGAACGCAACGTCAGCGCGGCCGGTCGGCGCCTGGCACACGGCACCTACACGATCGAACCGCTGCGAACCGGTGGGAGCCGCGTCTCGTTCACATACGCCTGGGTGCGCGCCCCTCTCGCCGACCGTCTGCTGGCACCTGTCGTCCGGGCCACGATGCGGCGCGCCAACCGCACGGTCATGCAACGGCTGGCCACCGAGTTGGCCCGCCACGTCTCCAGCGTCGGCTCCTGACAACGGTGCAGCCCGACATTTCCGCCCGACCAAGCATCCGAGCCCCGCTGCGGAGCAGCCCGGGCAGCCCGATGTGAACCGGCTGACTGTCAGTCAGGATCCAGGAGTCGTTGACCAGCACGTAGTGGACCACTTGAGATGAACGGCGGTCTCGTGGAACCCCAGACCGCGATAGAAGTCGGCCGCCCTGCGGGTCGGCACGGTCACCTCGACGTCCTCTGCCTCCCGGGCCCTTGCCTGTGCGGCCCGGATCAGCGCGGAACCCGTACCGCGCCCACGCGCGGGCGCATCCACGGTGAGCTCCAGCAGTTCGAGGATCGTTCCGCCGGCGAAAAGGGTGGGCATGCGCAGCCCGAGCAGGTACCCGACCACGCTCGAGTCCTGCTCGGCGACGAGGAACTCGGCTCTGCCGTCGGCGGCGGCCACGATGATCCGGGGGAACGTGACGTCGTCGAAGACCGCTCGGTCGGGCGCGTAGCTCGTCACGAAGCCGCTGAGCAGACGGTAGATGTCATCGGAGTCCGAGGGTGTGGCGTCGCGGATGGTCATGTCACGCCGGTTCGTCCGCCGGGAGGTCGGCGATCGATGCCGTCATGGCTGCCGGAACGGCGGCCATGAGCTTCGCCGCTTCGATCTCGATACTGCTGTCGGGCCGGCCGCTGCCGCAGTGCACACGTCCCAGGCTGCCGACGGACTCGTCGAACACCACCACCGCAGCCCGGTCCGCGGACACCGGGCACACCCCGCCCGGCTGCATCCCTGCCCGCGCCAGCCGCCCGGCGTCGGCGGGGGACAGGTCGCCCCGGCGGATCCCGGCCGCTCGGGCGAGGGCGCTGTACCGCAGCCGTGCATGTCCGGGCAGCGCAGCCAGCAGCAGGCGGTCCTCGGAGGTGACGAACGCCAACGTCTTGACGGTCCGCTCCAGCGGAACGCCCAACGCAGTGCACACCTCCACGGGGCTGACCACGTCAGGGTGTTCCCGCAGTCGGAAGGGCACGCCGAGCGCTGCGAGGACCTCCGGCGGACCAATGGGGGTGGGAGCGTTCACCGTGTCGAGACTACCGTGCAAGGAGGAGAGTTGATCCCCTTGCGTGGAGCAGAAGCCGGCACCATGTGTGCTGCGCTCGTCACCGAGCAGATCGCCTTCGAGGGTATCCCGGCCGCTTTCAAGAACAGGCTCGAAGGCAAGGGCAGACGTCTACCGCGAGAAGATCCGCGTCCGCGGCACCGTCGCGGCCATCGACCGCCGTGACACCCCGGATTCAAGTGACATCTTCGAACTTCCCTGGACGGAAGGCGACTTCGCATACTGATCGACATGGCCATCTATGACTCGATCGGTGCAACGTATCCCCGGACACGACAGCCTGATCCGCGGATAGCCGCGCAGGTCCACGCCGCACTCGGGAACGTCACCGACGTGATCAACGTCGGGGCCGGCACCGGCTCCTACGAACCACCGCAGACGGCCCTCGCGGTCGAACCCAGCCAGGTCATGATCGCCCAGCGCCCTTCGGGTTCCGCGCCTGCGCTGCGGGCGGTCGCAGAACACCTCCCACTGCGTGACAACGCCGCCGACGCCGTGATGGCCCTGCTGACCGTCCACCACTGGTCCGACCTCGCAGCCGGAATCGGCGAACTGCGCAGGGTCGCCCGCCGCCGCATCGTCATCCTGACATGGGACCAGCAGATCTTCCGTGAACGCTTCTGGCTCGTCCGGGACTATCTCCCGGAGGCAGCCGCGTTCGACGACACCCGCGCCACCCCGACCGACCAGCTGGTTGACCTGCTCGGCGGGGTGCGCCAAGAGCCGGTCTGGATCCCTCATGACTGCACGGACGGATTCGGCGCCGCCTATTGGCGCCGTCCCCGGGCCTACCTCGACCCGCAGGTGCGCGCGGGTATCTCCATGCTCGCCCAGACCGGCGAAGACGCCCTCGAGCCCGGCCTGACCCGCCTCGCCGAGGACCTGGTGACCGGCCGTTGGCACACACAGCAGGCTGAGCTGCTCGCGCTCGACACCATCGACGTCGGGTACCGGCTGCTCGTGGCCGACCACTGACCCACGTACGTGGCCCCAGGAACGACTGCCGAAGAAGCCTCAATCTGTCAGCGGCGGCAAGTGCGTTTCGTGCCGGCCGTCGGTCGTGTTCCTAACCGGCTTCCGGACCACTGTCGGAGAGGTTGTACCCGGTGAAGTAGGTGACCGGGACGTATCCGATGCGCTGGTAGAGGGCGTTGCTGGTGGCGTTGTCCGGGTTCGTGAACAGGACTACGTCCGTCGCGCCCGCGGTCAGCGCGGCCCGGGTCACCTCGACCGTCACGGCGCCCGCGTAGCCGCGACCCCGGAGATGAGCCGGGGTGTAGACGGGGTCCACCCGGATCATGCCGCCGACCATCGAAGTCGAGCCTGCCATGGAGACGGGAGTGCCGTCCGGGGTCTCCCAGAACGTGAAGTGCTTGTCGGCGAAGCGTGACCTGGCAAAGGATTCGGTGTCCAGGGTGGGGGCCTCTCCGACGTCGGCGGCGAACTCGTTGCACCACTGGACGAGTTGCTCATGGTCCTGCGCGCCCAGGACGCGACCCCGGCCGTCTGGGCGCGGCTCCGGCGGGGTGAGCGTGCCGAGTCGGTAGAGACGCCCCCGCCAGTCGCGGACCGGCGCTGTGCCTGTGCGCCGATGCCATGCCTCGGCGAAAGCGGCGGCGGTGTCGTGGTCCGCGGTGACGCCGGAGAAGGAGTGGCCGAGGTCGGCCAGGTGGGCGGCGAGGGTGTCGGCCTGCTCGGGGGAGAGGGGGGTGAGGGTCAGGCGGCGGGTCGCAAGGCGGTAGAAGATGGCGCGGACCTCGCCCGAGTGCTCGAGGTGGCCGAAGAGTGTGGCTTCGGCGCCGTATGCGCCCGTCCCACCCCTTCGCAGTCTCTCGATCGTCGTCAGGGGCGTGTTGTGCAGGGCGGGGCGCGAACGCAGGAAGTCTCCGGCGCGGGCGAGAAAGCCGTCGATGCCTTCGGTGAGGTGCCAGTCATCAGGGCGCATGCTTCATGCTCCCTGATGCCCTCGACTCGGCGAAGCGCTTTCCCGGAGGGGGCCGCACCATGAGCATGGGGTTGAGGCTCGGCTCTACGCGATGTCGTCGGCAGCAGACGGCCAACCGATGACCTCGTCCAGTTGGACGTTGCGCAGGATCGCTCCCTTGAGGCGCACTCCGGTGACGTTGTCAGGCCGTACGGTCGTCTGCCGCTGTGCACCCGGCCGAACTTGGCCTCGATGAGATCAGCATCGCGGAGGTCGGCATCACGGAGATCTCGCAGCCCGACAGTCACACACCGCGAAGCAACAGACGTGGTCTCCTGAAGTCTGGCAGCTCAGTGAACAAATAATCGGTTGCCTGTTGGCGATGGGGGTGGATGCAATGTCCGGCATGGTCACCCAGGTGCGCCCGCCACGGCGAGATGAGATGAACGCGTACCACCGGGCCTTGCCACTCTGCGATCCGGGCAAACCGCATCCGAATCGCCACACGGGAGACGCCCACGCATGAATACGCCACCATCGCCACCTGGGGCGGAGCGGACTGACGGATCATCTGTCCGTATCGGCGTTCTCGTCCCGCTGTCTCGGCCTGGCTGGGTCGAGGCGGGCCGACACCTGCTCGCCGGACTCGAGCTGGCCGTTCGCGAAGTCAACGACGCCGGCGGGATCGACGCAAGACCACTCGAGCTGGTGGTCCGTGACACCGCGGCTGATCCTCGGAGGGCCGCGGCGGCCGTAGACGAATTGGCTCGCCTGGGCGTGGCTGCCTTGGCGGGGGAGTATCACAGCGTCGTCGCTCGCGCCGCTGCCGCCAGGGCCGACGCCCTCGGTCTGCCGTTCCTCTGCTCGTCGGCGGTTCTCGACGCGCTCACCGAACAACCGACGGATTGGGTCGCGCGCCTCGCCCCGGCGCAGTCTCACGGCTGGCAGATCTACGCGGAATTCCTCCTCAGCGCGGGCCACAGCCGTATCGCAGTAGCAACCGAGCCGAGTGTCTACTGGGCGTCTGGGGCCCGCATTCTGCGGGACTACCTCGCTCCACGCGGCGGCACCGTCATCGAACTCGACATGCGCGCGCTCCCTCCCACAGCCGTGTGCGACGAACTCGTCGACCATCGCGCGACAGCCCTCCTTCTTCTGGTCGGCCACCCGGAGCCGGCCGTGCCGATCGTCAAGTCTGTCCGCCGCGACCAGCGCCTCACCGAGATCATGATCGGCGCTCCGGCCGGGCAACCGGAGTTCGCCGAATGGGCGACGTTGCTGGGCGACGACGGCGCCGCGATCCCGTTCTTGCGCTACCTGCCCCAGCGCCTCAGCCCACTCGGTGCACGAGTCGCGACGGCCCTGAGCGAGCGGCTCGCCGAAGCGCCCTCCTTCGTCGCCTTCGAGGGCTACGACACGGTCGCCGTCCTCGCCGATGTGCTGCGTTCCCACGGCGCGGACCGGGCGCGCACTGCCGAATCCTGGCCGCGCGTTGCAGTCGAGGGAACCCGCGGGCAGATCCAGTTCTCCCGCACGCCAGGCATCAGCGTGTGGCAATGGGCGTGGACGCCGGTCCAAGTCGTTGACCGAGACCCGGCGGAACCCGGCCGCTTTCGGATCCTCCACGCCGGCTGAGAGAGCACGGAGGTCCGACCGCCCAGACGTGTCCGAACTCGAGGCTGTCTACCCATCCAAGTGTTGATACGGGCTCTCAGCTTCTCCACGTGTTAATACGGGCTCTCAGCTTTGCGGCGGGGGCCCTGACCGCATTCTCGGAGCGTGTCCGTGAACTCGTCAGTCCGACGGGGTCCGTGCAGGCTCGGCCGAGGGCGCCCCAGCCGCGATGAGTTCCGGCCGGGTCGCGAGTCTGTTCTGGTGACCGTCGTAGGACGGCGTACGACGCTGCCCGGCACGAGACACCACGGAGGACACCATGACGACCACACCGAGTGACCCGACCACCGCGCTGCCCGGCCGCCCGCCCGTCGTCGACCTGGCCACCTGGCAGGCCGCCCGTGACGAGCTCCTGGTCCGCGAGAAGGCATACACCCACGAGGGCGACGCCCTCGCCGCGGCCCGCCGCCGACTGCCGATGGTGGAGTTCGACGGAACGGTCGAGGTGGTCGGACCCGACGGCCCGGTCCCGTTCCTGGACCTGTTCCAGGGCCGCGACGAGCTCGTGGTCTACAAGCACATGTGGTACGACGGCACGCCGCACCAGGGGCAGTGCGAGGGCTGCACCACCACGGCCTGGCACCTGAAGGACGCCGTCTACCTCAACGCCCGGGGCGTCTCGTTCGCCATCCTGACCACGGGCCAGTGGGACGAGGTGGCCTCCTACGTCGAGTTCATGGGCTACACCCAGCCCTGGTACTCGGTGCGCGACGTGGAGGAGCCGGTCGGCGGCGACATGGGTTACATCACCTGCTTCCTGCGCGCGGGCGACCGCGTGTTCCTCACCTACTCCACGACGGGCCGTGGCAACGAGCGGGTCAACGGGTCCCTGGGCCTGCTCGACATGACGCCCTACGGCCGCGGCGAGGCGTGGGAGGACAACCCCGAAGGCTGGCCCGAAGGCGGCAACCCGTGCTGGTACTGGCGCTCGGACTACGACGGGAACGCCACCTGGGGCCCCACCAGCCGCCCCGTACCGCAGTGGACCCGCCCCGGCGCGACCCCCGTGGAGACCCTCGGCCGACACGGCCACCACCACTGACGCGCCTCCGTCGGCGGCGTAGGCGAAGGTGTCAGGTGCCGGGCGGAGCCTCCGGACGCTGCGCACGGCCCCACGCGCTCGATCGCTGGGCGGTACGCCCGGCAGTTCAAGGACTCCCGGCAGGTGACGGACTCCTGGCAGGTGAGGGGCTGGCCGGCCTTGCCAGTCCGACCAGGAGTCCGGGTGTACGGACTGTCGCGCGGCAGCCGACGCTGGCAGGGGGCGGTCCAGAGAAGCCCCGCGTCGCTGCCACGCGCGAACCTAAGGGTGTTCGTAGAGTTGGAGGAGGCCGCCGAGTGAGAAGCACAGGGCACCGAGGAGGGTGCCCCAGTTGGCGATGCCGGCACTGACCAGGCTTCCGGTGGCGGGGCGGGTGAAGGCGGCGACCGCTGAGACCATGAACAGGACGGACCCGAACTGGTTCACGGCGACGATCCACCAGCCGAGGCTGTGTGGACGGACACAGGGCCGACCGTGGCAGATCTCGACGAAGCCCAGGTGCCCGGAGACCAGGAAGAGCACACAGCCCACCAGGTCGGGCGCCCAGATCAGCCGGTTGACCTGCTGGACGCTCAGACCCCGCAGGAACGAGTCCAGCAGGGAGACGGCGAAGACGAGTGTGCCCACGAAGAGGACGAACGCGCTGAGCCAGTCCACCCGCATCGGTTCGTAGCTCCACCACCGCCATCGGTGGGTCACCAGTCGTCCTTCGCCACCGGCGACGTGGCGGGGTGAGTTGATCACCTGAAGCAGCGAGACGTAGCCGCCGGTGTTGAAGAACAAGCCGCCCACGAAGTAGATCGAGGCGCACTCGGTGGCGTCGCCGGAGCCGAACTGGGCAACGGCCGCGCCGGCGGCGAAGAGACCCCCGCCGACGACGAAGGCGATCGCCGCAATGACATTGAGTCTGCGCAGCCGGCCGATGGCAACGGCGTCCGCACGGGTAGGCCGGCTGTCCGCCGCACCGGGCGGACGGACGGCGAGCATTCCGCGCCGACGCGCGATCCGTGATTCCCACACCGCGGTGCCGCCACCGGGAGGGTGCCAAGTAAGCCTGGTAGTGAACGGTCCGGCGCCCTCGGCGCGCTGCTCCGGCTGCCCCACGGGCCGAGCCTAGACCTCGAACGGGACCGGAAGGCGCGGGAAACGCCGTCCCGCCGTCCCACCGAGCCGTCGGAAAGCCTGTGGGGACAGGGGCGGCGGCACGGGCGGTCGAATCGGTCTCGAGGTTGGCCGCCGCGGTCAGGGCGCGTTTCCGTGGGTGTTCGTAGAAGTAGCGCACCCAGAACGCGATCACCGAGTTCAGCGCCCCGAAGTAGTCCCCGTCCCAGTCCCCCGTCCCGGTCCAGCTTCTCGATCCCGGCTTGGACAGCGGACCGGATGCGTGCGCTCGCCGGCTCGGCGAGACAGGCGTACATACCGCCTTGACCGCGAAGTGCCGGAACAGGCTTCCCTTCGAGACACCGACCGCGCGGCAGATGGTGTTCGGGCTGCCGCCGAAGCCGCGCCTCCTCCGACGTCTTGACTCATTGCCCCCGGAAAAACGTGTGTGCGAACGGGATCACGGGCGTGCCAGGATGGCGACGGGAAGCGAGGTGTCGTGGACGAGTTGAGGCGATTCCGCCTGGCGCTGACCGCGTGGGCGGCCGGCGGACCGCAGGCGGATGCGGCCGCCGCGGTCGCACGGGAACTGGCCGGCGGCGATGTGCGGACGATCGTACTCGTCGAGGGGACCAGTGATCAGGTCGCGCTCGAAGCGCTGGCCACGCGCTACGGCCGAGACCTCGGTACAGAAGGCGTCGCGGTGGTTTCGCTCGGCGGTGCGACGAACATCGGGCGTTTCTTGGACGTGTGCGGTCCTCCGGGGCTCGGCCTCCCGCTGGCCGGTCTCTACGACATAGGTGAGGAGCGCCATTTCCGGCGCCACCTGGAGCGGGTCGGGCTCGGGTCCGGTCTCGCAAGCGCCGAACTGGAGCCACTCGGGTTCCATGTCTGCGTCGCCGACCTGGAGGACGAGCTGATCCGCGCTGTCGGCGCCGAGGGCGTGCAGCAGGTGATCGAGGCCCAGGGCGAGATGCGCCCCTTCCGCACGTTCCAGGGCCAGCCGGCACAGCGGGAACGGCCCGTGGAACACCAGCTGCGGCGCTTCATGGGCACGCACAGCGGCCGCAAGGCGCTCTACGCCCAGGCGCTGGTCACGCATCTGCACGTCGACCGTGTTCCCCGGCCGCTGGAGCTCCTGCTCACGCACGTCCGAAAAGCGTTTTGACGCATAGCGATGCGAGCCCGCCCGAGTTCCGCTTGACCTGCCGAACGTGGAGCTACCGTAAGCCGCTTGTTGCTGTCGTTGTGCTCTGTGCCGGGGTCCGCTGCGCCCTGGCGTTGTCGGGCGCGGTGACCGCGGAGCGTGCTTCGGCGGTGGCAGTGGTCGCAGGTGCTGGTGTTGCGTCAGTCAGGGCAATCTTGGCCGAGCAGCAGCGAGATGATCCTGCCTCACGAGCTTCTTGGAGGCCCTGGCAGCATGGATCGACGACGCGGACGGCTGGTACAACAACGCTGGCCGCAACCTGCCTGCCAGCGGTGACTGGAGCTTCTTCGCACGAGCTCTGCGAGCTGCGACCACCTACGAGTAGTCCGTCGCTCACGGCAGACGCACAGACCAGACGGCCGCGCCCGTGCCAGTCGCGTGCCAGAGCGTGAGGGGGGACCACGGGAAATGGCGGAGAACAAGCCTCCGGGAGGCAATGCCACTCGTAGCAGCCCATCTCGCGAAGATCGAGCGGGCGATTGACCGGACCCGCGCCCCACATGCGGGACAGCCGTTTGCGGCGGTCCATCAGGCACTCGCCGAAGCCCTGCAAGACGAGGACGCTCACCATGTTGTGCCCCAGGTCGTCGAGGAGCTGGCACGACGGATCTCCGAGGCTCCTGCAAGCCTGTGAGCAGCGCCTGGTGGCGTAGGAGTTGACTGTGACTTGGCACTTCATCCGGCGAGGGAGCAGTTCACCTGGGAGGGCTGAGCGCACTGGGTCATTTCTCTCGGATCTCCCTCGGGGTGTGCAGTAGGCGGCCATAGAGTGGTCTGATGTTCGATCGGTTGGAGATCAGAGTGCTGCCCCCGGGACCGCGTTTCCCTGCCCAGCTGCGACTCTGGGTCAACGGCGAGGACGTGGTGGAGCAGGCGGTGGGTCCTGGGGGCTGCGGGCCTCTGGCAGCGGAAGCGTTGCCCGTCGGGCTCCCCAGCCCGCTGCGGGCGACGTCCGAGCCGCGCCGTGTGCAGGTGGGCGAGCCGGAGTGCACCGGGGGGTGCTGCGGTTTGCTCTCCGTGGTCGTGCAGCGAGTAGGGAATGTCGTCCAGTGGATGGGGTGGCAGGCTCCTCACCCGGGGAGCCGACCGCTGGAATTCGACTTCGACGCGATCGAGTACGACGCAGAGGTGGCCCGGGCCGAGGCAGCTTCCGGGTGGCAGTTCTTGGCGTAACTTGGCGAGCCGGCCGGGAGAAATCGGCGGGTGTGTACCCCCCGCCGACGATCGGGTCCTTGGTCTGGACGTGGCGCGAGGCGTATTCGTCCCAGGCAATCCGCTGGGACCTGCGCCGCCGTGGCATCCGCGCGATGATCCCGCAGCCGGCGGATGTTGAGCGGTGCATCAACCGACCCAAGTAATGGCGCGGACCGACCACCCGCTACGAGAAGACCGCCACGATCTCCCTCGCTGGTCTTCACAACGCCGGCATCTTCCTCTGGTCCGCCCGCCGATCCAAATGAAACCGCCCAGTTGGCGAGCTGACCATTGCGTTGGAAGAGTTGATCCCTGATTGGCGAAGGTGTGGATGTCGTTGCAGAGCGGGTGCATAGAATCGCCGGCATGGCACTGCGACCTGTGCAGGTGAACATAAAGGCTCTTGATGGCTCGGCGGTCGGCCGGTTCTGGGCGGAGGCGCTCGGCTGGAGTGCTTACAGCCCCGGCGTGACCACCTACGTCGGACCCGTCGGCGGCCTCGTTTGGCCGGACCCGGTCGCGGTCTGCGTCGACGTCGTTCCCGTCCCGGAACCCAAGACAACAACAAAGAACCGTGTGCACCTCGATCTCGCCACCACCTCTGCGGCCCATCAGACGGAGTTGGTCGCGCGACTCCGGGCTCTCGGTGCGACGCCCGCCGACGTGGGCCAGGGCGAAGTGCCGTGGACGGTCCTCGCCGACCTTGAGGGCAACGAGTTCTGCGTGCTGGAGCCTCGGGAGATCTACCGGGACACCGGGCCGATCGCCCGGGTGGTGGTCGACTGCGCGGATCCGCGGGCCATGGCCCGCTTCTGGGGTGAGGCGACGGACTGGACCCTGCACGAGGTGACCGACGATCATGCGGTGTTGCGCTCCGCCAAGGGTGTCGGCCCGTTTCTCGAATTCCTCCGCACGCCTGACGTGAGGACAGTCCCAGACCGCGTCCATCTTTGACCTGCTGCCTTACCCCGGTGACGACAAAACAGCGGAGGTGGCCCGGCTGGGGGCCCTCGGCGCCACCGACCTCGACCTCGGCCAGGGCGACGTCCCGTGGACGTGCCTGGCCGACCCGGAGGGCCACGAGTTCTGCGTCCTCGCCCCGTCCTGACGCGAAGCCATGACCACACCCCGACACGTGAGCCCTGTCTGCTCATGCGCCATGACCCCGGGCGGGTTGGGCTGCGAAAGGCATACCAGCCCAAGAAGCAGCCCCACCCGAGTTGCTTTGGGACGAAGAGAACATGCCAGAACGTGCGGGGCCCGGTAAACGGCTGCCAAATCATCTTGCCTTCCCAAGCTCGTGGCCCAACTGAGCAGGCAGTCCATGTCTATTGGCTCGCGATTGACGGCACAGCAGGGCAGGATGCCGTGGTGGCCACTCCGTTCGTCAACAACCATGGGAAGGCCGAGGACGGCCCGTACCCCTGCCCCTGCTGCGGCTTCCTGACGCTCGATCAGCGTGGCTGCTTCGAGATCTGCCCTGTGTGCTTCTGGGAGGATGACGGCCAGGACGACGACGATGCCCACCGGGTTCGAGGCGGTCCCAACGGCCGACTGAGCCTCACGGAAGCCCAAAGAAATTTCCGTGCTCTGGGGGCGAGCGACGAGCGACGCGCCAAGTTCGTACGCGCTCCACTGCCGAACGAATACCCCACGGTCTGACACCACCAGCTGACTTCAACGTCGCCAGACGGCGACGCAGATCGTCATGAATCGGCGTCAAGCGAATACGGCGAAGCCCTGATTGCCCGCCCAACGACGAACCCCCGCCCTTCCGTGCTGGAAGGACGGGGGGTTGCGAAGGTCACGTTCGCAGGTCGCGACAATCGACCAGGACGGTGCGGTGCAGGTCAACCGGAATCTAGCCAACGGGGTCGGCACGGTGCTGCGGGTGCTCGGCGATCCACGTCCATGCGGTCCATGTGCCGTGTCACGGGCCGGTGGTGCCGGGCGTTTTCACGCCCGCCCTGGGGCACGTCATCCGCCTGCGGCGTCCTCGGCCTCCCAGCGCAGCAGGTCGCCCGGCTGGCACTTGAGCACCTCGCAGAGCGCGGCGAGCGTAGCGAAGCGCACCGCCTTGGCGCGGCCGTTCTTGAGTACCGCCAGGTTGGCGGGCGTGATCCCTACGCGGTCCGCGAGCTCGCCCACGGACATCTTCCGCCTGGCCAGCATCACGTCGATGTCGACGGCGATAGGCATCAGATCACCTCGTCCAACTCGGCCTGCATCTGCGCCGCTTCGACGTCGCGCGCGACGGCCTGGGCGAGCAGCATCCGCAGCACGAGCACGATGAGCGCGACCCCCAGGATGGCCACGCCGACCCCGCCCATGATCACGGTGACGCCCGGGTCGTCCCGCTGGCCCGGCGCGTTGAGGGCCGTGATCGCGAACCACACGAGGGCAGCCGCCACGATCGCGCCGATCACGCCGTCCACGTACCGGAAGGCGGCGTGGGAGAACACGGTTCCGCGGCGCACCATCGTCACCAGCCGCCATACGCAGACCAGGGCGACCTGGACCGACACCATGCCCAGGATCGTGATCACGCGCAGCGGGGTCAGCGGTAGCGACCCGTCCTCCGGGTCGCTACCGCTGACCAAAGCCCACGCCATCCCTGCCTGTACGAACACGGTGCCGGCGAACACCACCACGAGCACGGCACGCAGTGCGCGCACTGCCAGTTTCCCCACGACTCATCCTTCCATCGAGTTGCGATGGGAATCTATCGAATTTCGATAGGTACGGCAAGGGTTGGGACGGAGGATGGGAGGCATTCGCCGGGACCGTTGCTTTGCGGCAGCGAGAGGGTGTCATCGATGACCGCTGGCCGCAGAGGCTTGGGCGTCAGCCGTCTCATGTCATGGACGGCGACTTCCGGCCTCGCCAGTCCCAGCCCACTCCACCACCAAACGGCTACCAAGCGCCCCTGACGGAGCAGAACGCCCTTTTAGGCTCTCCGGTGCGCGACGCCGCAGCTCGAGTGGAAGGATCAGGGGGTGTCCGTCATCACCAAGCTGCAGATCAAGCCCGGTCAGAGTCTTGCAGTACTGGGCAAGCCCAACGACGTCCACCTGGAGATCGAGGCCGCGGGTGACGCGGCTTCGGCCGATGCGGTGCTCGCCTTCGTGACCGACTCCGGTGATCTTCTCGGAGTGGATGTGCAGGCGGTGCTTTCGGCCGCGCAGCGCGATGCCCTCGCCTGGGTGGCCTACCCGAAGGGCGGAAAGCTCGGAACAGATCTGAACCGCGACACCCTGGCCGCCGCGCTGTCCGAGCGAGGCGTGCGGCCTGTTCGGCAGGTTGCCATCGACGACACCTGGTCGGCGCTGCGGTTCCGACCCGGCAACTGATCTCCGGCAGCGCTTCACGAGACGGTCGCTGCGTTGCGGTCGTAGCGACTGCCGAGTCAAGGTGAGTCGAACGGTTGCTCGGACGGCTGGCCTATTGCAGCGCTTGGCGATACTGCCGGCCTCCTGGAGTAGACCGATCCGGCACTCGACGCGGTACCTGGCCCTGTACTTCTCGCGGTCGAACCCTGTTCCCCGTGACGTTGTGACGCGCTTGCGCGTCAGGAGGTGCCTTCCTGACTGTTGCCCTCGTCGGTGCAGCTCGCGTTGTTCGATGAAGGGGCTGCTGGTGAATGCGGGGATGGGGGAGGAGGGAGGAGTGCCTTCAGCGTGGGATACCGGATTTCCGGCGGCTGACCCGGCTCGGGTAACGAGGTCCGTCGCGTTTGGGTCGGTGTGACTGTGCGCTGTGGTTGGCCCATGTGCGTCTAGGAGCTCTCCGGGTGATCACGCGTCTGTCGTCTGATCGGCTCGCTGTTACGGGTGTGGGGCGGGGTGAACGCGGTGATCTGTCGCATGCGGAGTGGGAACGGCTGCGGCCATCCCTGCCGGTGAGAAACGGTCAGTGCGAGCGGTGGCGTGGCCATCGGCAGGTGATCGACGGGATCCTGTACCGGGTAAAGACCGGTGTTCAACGGCTTGACCTACTGGAGCGGTTCGGACCGTGGAAGAAGGTCTATGAGCGCCACCGGCTTGGGTCGGGGAAGGTACCTGGAAACGTCTCCGCAGAACATGCGGGCCGCGGCCGACGCGACGGGTGAGGTCGTCTGGGACGGGGCGGTGGACCGAGCAGGGCCTGCGCCGGCGCCACCAACCCGCTCTCAGGCGTGACCAGGCAGCCTGGCGAACGCTCCTGGGCCGGCATCACCCCCGCCGCGCTCGACCTGCGCTACTTGACCAGCCGGAAGCCGGGCTGCCCGACCCAGGCGCGCAGGAACTCCGCCGTGCCGAGCACCACCCATTCTTCGTCCGCGATCCCCAGCACCCCCGGAAGGCCGGCTACGACCGACCTCTGTCCGTCCAGCAGTTCGGCCTTCGCCACACCGCCGACGACGTCCATGACGGCGGCGGTCAGCAACGCCGTGGCCGCATGGTCGATCCCACGATTGCAGCAGGCGCTGACATTGATGGCATGGGTCGGCCTGAAACCGAGGACGGTCTCCACCTCGGGCTCGTCCGCATGCTCGGCCTCGAAGATGTCCTCGTCACCGACACCTGGACCCATCAGGTAAACCAGGAAAGGCCGATGCCAGTCCACGCCCTGCGGATTGAATCCCGCCAGGGCCCTGAGCTCCTCGTCCACGGAGGTGTTGCTGAGGAGGGGAGGTGAGAACGGCTTTCGCCAGTCGGCCTCTCGCCTGTCCTCGACGCCTAGTCGCTCAGCGGGCACGTTGACGTCGAAGTATCCGGGTCGCTTCTCCTCGAAGTGAGAGGAGAGCCCCACCATCAACTCGCGAAGCTCCCGCAGCGCAGCCGGGGAGACGGGCTCCGCCAAGTCGATCACCAGCGTCGGACCAGACATGCCGGGAGCCTAGTACTTCGACCGGCTACGCCACCGCTCAGTTCTTCCTGCACCGAATCCAGCCGTTCCGAGCACCACCGTCGCCGACCCGGCGAACCTTTCCGGTTCTTTTCAGTCCAGCAAGCAGTACGTGATCGGCCGGGCAGGTCCTAGTTGGGCCGGGTGAGCATCGGAGGTGTTGGCCCTGGCGCGTTGACAGCCCAGTCCACAGAGAGGAATCGGAACGGTGGCGACCTGCAAGAATCGCCGGACGGGCAAGACTGAGCTGAGCGACGTCGCGTATGCCTTCGTGTTCGATGTGTGAGAGGGGGATGGACGTATGGACAGCCGAAACCGTCGAGTGCTCAGAGTGCGGAGCCAAGGACGGTCCGTGGACCGTGATCTGCGATGGGCGTCAGGCCGCGTGGGCTGCCCCTGCGGGGTGGTGAGTCGCGGGCAGGCCTTTCCTTCTCCGACATCCGGCTCGTGCTGCCGGAGCTTGACTGGGCATTCGAGTCCGGCCGTTCGCGGCCGGCCCCTTGCCCCGGACGATCAAGGCGCCGGTCCGTAGTTCAGGCCGTCGGCCCCTCGGCCCAACGAGTGGCACCCTGAGGACCGACTTGGCCGGACAGGCCAACCAGAGCGCTCAGCCAGAGAAGGGTGGTGAAGTGGGCGATGGTGTGGTGCCGGCCCATGCGATCGCCGTCCTGGCAAGATAGCGGCATGGAACATGTGCTTGGAATCGGTGGTTACTTCCTGCGAGCCGCCGACCCGACGGCCCTGAATGCGTGGTATCGCGATTGCCTGGGCCTGGATGCCGATGAGAACGGCCTCTGGCGTCAGGGAACCGGGCCGACTGTGTTCGCGACGTTCGAGTCCGAGACCGACTACTTCGGTACCCGCGCCCAGCAGACCATGCTCAACTTCCGGGTCCGCGACCTGGATGCGATGCTCGCGCAACTGCGGGCCAAGGGAGCAGACGTGGCCGAAGAAACGCAGGACATGGACGGTGTTGGTCGATTCGGCTGGGTCACCGACCCTGAAGGCAATCGGGTCGAGCTGTGGCAGCCCGCCTGACCGTGTCTTCACGCAGGCGATGACGTGCTGGCGCACCACCAGTTTGTAGTGGTGGGAACCGTGGTCAGGCTGGCGCGGCCATATCCCATTGCGCCATCTGCAGCTTCCAGGGCAGCCCTGCCGACCTGACAATCCCGCTCTCCGCCGCCGCACGTGGTTGCCCGTCGTACGCGTACTGCGGACCCGTCGACATGGCCCGACGTGGACGCGGTGGCTGGCCCCTGCATCGTCCCCCCCCCGAGCGGCTCTCCGCCCTCCATTTCCCCTTGGTGCAGCCCCTGACGGACGGGGAGACTCTAGAAGGTGACTCCAACTCAGAGCCATCCCAAAGTGATTGGGGATAGCGGCGACTCACCGCTGCTCGGGGGGACCCACACATGAACCAGCAGTCACCACCAGACCCGCGCCCGATCGTGGCCGGGCTGCTCGGTGACGAGCGGCTGCTACGTGCCTGCGCCGAGGCGTGGCACCCGGATTCATGTGCGCTCGCCGGTAGTGACCCGCAGGACGATGAGGCCCTGGGCGTCGGCGGGAGTGCCGAGCTCGGGGCTGTTGGCGTCGGGTGGGGGTGCGGGGTTCCCGCGCGGAGTGGCTGACGCAGGTCCAAGCTGCTGGGCGGGCCAGTCGAGTCCAGGTGGTGGTTGTGGGCCGGGCGCAGACCTCGGCGCAGGCAGGCGGCCAGCAGCAGTCGGCCGCGTATGGGGTGCCGTAGCTGCCCCGTGATGCGTGGGAACGGTGGTGGCGGCATGCCCAGGTAGAGCCTGGGAGCTGCAGCCTCGGCATGTGGATCGTTACTCCTGGCGCAGAGCGGTGAGCCAGGTGTCGTCCTGGAACTCGGCAGGCACCTCGTCCTCCCACGGATCGATCCCGCGGCGTTCCAGCTCGTCAAACCACTGCTCCCGCTGCGACTCGGGGAGACGTCGTCCGCACCAGGGACAGAAGTCGATCGTGATGCTCGACGTGCCGCCGTCATGGATGATCAGCACGTACTCCTGGATCTTGGCGCTGAAGCCGATCAGTGCGTCCGGGCAGGCGAAGAGGTCGTCGTGCTGGTCGCAGCGTACGTCGACGCGGCTGGTCATCGCCGGGCAGCAGTGATTGGTCATGGCCGTGGCTTCTTGTTGATCTGCACCATGAGCAGAAGTAGATCACGGTCTGTGTCTTGGACGGTGCCGGGCTTTTCGTGGCGGCACGGGCAAGGGAGCCGTGGGACCGGATCGCGTCAGTGATCATTAACCGGGCCGACACATCCGATCACACTGGAGGACCGGGTCCTGCTAGTAGCGGCCCACTGGCGTACCAACTTGACGCTGCGGCAGCTTGCCCCGCTGTTCGGGGTGTCCAAGTCGGCCGCTGACCGCGCCATCGGCCACCTCGGGCCGTCGCTCACGTTCCAGCCCCGCAAGCGGTACCCCTGACACGTCGTCGCCGTCGATCGGCCGGTCACCGGCAACCGCAACGACTGCAAGGCGTGGGAACTATCGGGTGCGAAGGCCGCCGTCGGCCGGACCACGGTCATCGCGGACGGCGGCTACCGCGGCACCGCCCTGGTCATCCCGCACCGCCGCGTACGCGGCCGAACCGAACTGCCTGCATGGAAGGAGGAGCACAAAACGTCCCATCGCAGGATCCGGGCGCGCGTCGAGCATGTCTTCGTGCGGACGAAGACCTGGAAGATCCTTCGCGACTGCCGCCTGAAGGGCGAGGGCATTCGCACCGCGATGCTAGGCATCGCCCGACTTCACAACCTCGCCCTCGCAGGATGACTCCCGCCCCACACGAGACCACCTTGAAGAGAGGCCCGAGGGAGACGGCTCCCGCCGATCTCGTCGTCGCGGAGGATGCTCAGTCGAGACAGAACTCGTTGCCCTCGATGTCCTGCATCAGGATGCACGACTCGTTGTCGTCATCGGCAAGCAGCGTTCGCACGTGCACCGCACCGAGCGCAACCAGTCGTGCGCATTCGGCCTCCAGTGTGGCGAGGCGCTCATCACCCACGAGTCCGGTGCCGGCCCGCACGTCGAGATGCACCCGATTCTTGACGATCTTCCCTTCGGGAACGCGCTGGAAGAGCAGACGTGGGCCCACACCCGAGGGATCACTGCATGCGAAGTAGGTGACCTGATCCTCAGGCGGCAGCGAGCGATGGTAGTCCTCCCAAGTGGCAAACCCATTCGGGATCGGCGGTACGACGTACCCCAACACCTCGCACCAAAAGCTGGCGAGGCGCGCAGGTTCTGCGCAGTCGAAGGTGACTTGGAACTGCTTGATCGATGACATCGGCGCACCATAGCAGGGGGACGCTGTTGCTCATCTCCCGGCGTGGATCCGCATGTTGTCGGGAGTACAGACAGCTCCTGCTGGCCGCTGCCGTGTCGAGCGGTCGCAGGGAGGAACCGATGTCGATGCCTCCAAGGGGTTGCCCGCCGTTCCGGACCCGACCGCGGCCCTCGCCGCGTTTCCCGACGGCAGCCAGCGCGGGCGGTCTTATAACCTCGGCCCTTATGAGTTGGCTGCCTGACGACTTCGTCCACCCCGTGTACGTGCCCGTGCCCAACACCGCGCTTCACCTGCGGCCGATCCGGGAGGCGGACACCACGCTCGACTACCCCGCCGTGATGGGATCCCGAGAGCGCTTGTGGGAGATCTTCGGTCCGGCCTGGGCTTGGCCCAAGGAGACGATGACCTATGAAGAGGACCGCGTCGACTTGCTGCGGCACGAGAGGGAGATAGCCGCGCACCAGTCGTTCAACTACGCGCTGCTGGACCAGGGCGAGACGGCGATCCTCGGCTGCGTCTACATCGATCCGCCCGAGCGCATCGGCTCCGACGGAGAGGTCTCCTGGTGGGTGGTGGACGACCTCGTCGGCAGCGAGGTGGAGCGCGCGCTCGACGCGCTGGTGCCGCAGTGGATCGCTGCCGACTGGCCCTTCCAGCAGCCCCGTCATCTGGGCCGCGACATCACCTGGCAGGACTGGCTCGCGCTGCCGCGCGCCTCATGACGCGTTCGCGGCTGTTCCTGGATCGCGCCTTTGAAGATTGCTGCTTGGGCAACGGCCCACGATCATCCGCCTCTATGACGGTGAGCTCTTGTGCCTCGTCGACGACGATGTGCCCGACGGCGTGCTCATCGTCCAGGAAGTCGGCGCGCACGGCGTCGGGGTCCAACTCGTCGGCTCTGTGGCGGGCGCGTGGTCAACACCGAGGCGGCGTGACTCCGGATCCGCTACGAGATACGCGCCGACCTCACCTGCTGCTCCGACTAACCTGCAGCATCATCGGCTTGAGGCGACCCCAACCTCATTCCTGCCACTTCCTGGCGCCGATGCGGCGGCGCTTGCGGTGGATGCGTACGACCTGACGGGCATGGGAAAACAGCAGCCCGTCGACGGTGACGACCTCGACCTCGCGGACCTCCTCGCGGCCGTGTCCGCGGGTGCGGGAGCGGTCCAGGACGGGGATCTGTTTCCAGGGCAGTGTCCTCAACTGGCTTGCGAGCGTGGGCTGGTTGTTCTTCACCGATAGCAGGTAATGGGCGCCGCGTTGCTCGACGGGACCCTGCAGCTGGTCTGCCGCCCTGATCATCCGCGGGATCAAGAACAGCCAGCCGGAGAAATTGACGGATTTTCAGGGAAATGGAAAAGAGCCCCAAATAGCCGCTCGTTGCGTTTGCGGGATTTTAGTACATGCTCACAACCTTCATTGTATGTTCGGCTAGCGCAGTGAAAAATACAATCGTCGAGCTCGTCGGCCGCCTGCTTTTTGGGATGCGTGCTGGAATGCGGGCAGCCTTCCTTTCTGGGTGCATGGCAAATGGTCAGGGCTGCCCCATGTCTGTGTGATGCCTGCTCGTGTCCCCAGTTGCCTGTACGCCGTGTCGAGTAGAAAAGAGGTACGGGAAATTTCCGCAGTGAAGATTTCTTGGCGCGCGCGAACTGTATCGGTATCCCTGACGGCACTTGCGATCACGGGTACTCCTCCGGCTGCTTTCGCCCAGGCCCAGGTCATGCCAGCGGGTGTGAACGCGATCCACGCAACCGGGACTCCAGGGGTCCCACAGGCCCCGGTCACAATGTTCGCCGAGGACTTCGAAAACGCAGGCGACACCCCGGTTTTCCTGGAGAACTACATTGGGGCTCCACCGCTGAACGAGACGTACACGGCCGACCCGCCATGGCTTGACCACGGACAGTGCAACGGCATCATCCTGAACCAGGCCGGTGCTGATGAGCCCGGCTGTCGGTGGGTACCTCAACTGAAGGACATGGCCAATGCGCTGGGGCAGGTCGGCGGGACGAATCCGTCGACCAACCACGCGGTGTCGGCGTACACGGACACTGTAGACCCCGGCGCCGACCGGGTGGAGTTCCGGACCGAGAAGCCGATCCCGATCGCGAAGCCAAACCGCTACATCACCTTCGCGGTGGACGTTGCGGCGGACAATTGCCAGTATGAGGATCCGCTGCTGAAGTTCTACCTGACTGGGAGCGGTCCGGACATCCCGACCTTCACCAACCCCATCAATCCCTGCTCCGACCCCAACTCCAAGCCCTACCCAGGAGGAAGGAGCGGGCTGAGGGCCGGGTCGTTCGCCGGTGACAAAGCTGTACTGTTCAACGGCACCCAGTTGGGCATCATGATGCTCAACGGGCAAGGCAGCTGGGGCGGCAATGACCACGCCTTCGACAACATCCGGATCCTGGACGCGACTCCGCAGTTGGACAAGGCGTTCAGTCCTGCCACAGTCGATCAGGGTGGCACCTCGACACTCACCATGACGGTGACGAACACCAGTGAGTTGGCGGCGAAGGACGACTTCGGCTTCACCGACAGCCTGCCCGCCGGGGTGAGGGTGGCCTCGAACGCGAAGGCATCGACGACGTGCGGCAACGGAACCGTCTCCGCGGTGGCGGGGGGCTCGTCCGTTGCTCTGGTCGGCGGCGACTTGGCCGCCGACCAGAAGTCCTGCACAGTCACGGTGGATGTCACTGCTGACAAGGCGGGAACCTATGTCAACCGCCCTGAAGCGATCACCACGGTTGGCCTGAATCTCCCGGCCCCCGCGCCCCTGACCGTCAAGAAGAAGGCTACAGCCGTGGGCACCGCGACGGGCTCGGCCGGTCTGCTGTCCGGCAATGTCGTTCAGGCACCGATGGACATCCCGGTCAACGCTTGCGGCAACACCGTGAATATCATCGGACTGCTCAACCCGGTAACGGGAAACGCCTGCGTCAACGGCTAGCCCAGGACTCCAGGAATGTCGCGTTGATTCGGCTTGATCACGTGACGTCAAATCTGCCCAGGATGCCGAGCGAGCACGACCCCTCGTGATCATGAAGGTCTCGACGCTTCATGGTCTGCAAGGTTGCCGTGCTCGTTGCTCCGCATCTGCCACGTCCGGCGTGCCGGATACGGCGCCCCCGTCCGTCTCCTCGCCACCGGTGGCGGTGCTGCCAGGCCTGCTCGAGGCTCTCGCCCGGCTGCCCGATCCGCGCAACCCGCGCGGCGTGCGCTACCGGCTGGCCACGCTACTCGCGATGGGGGCGTGCGCGATGTCCAGCGCCGGGCACAACTCCCTGACCGCGATTGCCGAGTGGGTCCAGCGCTGTGACCAGGCGATACTGGCCCGCCTGGGCTGCCCCTTCGACCCGTTCAGCGGCCGCTTCAAGGTCCCGGGTGAGCGGACCTTGCGGACGCCTTCGGCAAGGTGGACGCCGCCGCGCTCGCCCAGGCCGCCGCGCTCGCCCAGGCCGCCGCGCTCGCCCAGGCCGGCTTCGCCCGCCTGGCCGCCCTCGCACCGGCATCCCCCACCGACGCCGTGGTCACCGTGGATGCGCTGCAGCCCAGACCGGCTACGCCCGCTACCTCGTCGAGCAACGCGGCGCCCATTACCTGCTGTCGGTGAAGAACAACCAGCCCACGCTCGCGGGCCAGTTGAGGACACTGCCCTGGAAACAGATCCCCGTCGTGGACCGCTCCCGCACCCGCGGACACGGCCGCGAGGTCAAGGTCGTCACCGTCGACGGGCTGCTGTTCCCCCATGCCCGTCAGGTCGTACGCATCCACCGCAAGCGCCGCCGCACGCGCGCCAGGAAGTGGCAGACCGGGACGGTCTACGCCGTCACCGACCTGACCGCCCACCAGGCCGACGCGGCCGAGATCACGGCCGGGGCCCGCGGCCGTTGACCATCGAGAACACCGTCCACTGGACCAAGGACGTCACCTTGCCGAGGACGCCGGCCAGGTTCGCCGCCACTGCACCCCCTCCGTCACGACCGCCCTGCGCGACCTGGCACGCGCGACCCTTCACCGGGCCGGCTGGACCAATATCGCCAGCGCCTGACGCGCGCACAGTCACCCCGAAGCCGTCCTGGCCCTCCACGGCATCCGGTGATCAAAACGGGCGGACGCGACTCTCCCCAGGGCTCTGTCTATCAGCCAGAGTCGATCGAATCGCCGGACCACGACTCGACTACGCCACAACCCTCATGAGGACCACGAACTTGTGGCCAGAGCCGGTTTCCGGATTCCCCATCAGGGTTCGGGGCACTTGATTTCTGTCTCGGTCACTGTTCGCGGGATGCGGCGGTATGGCGGGGGTTGGGCTTTGGGCCCGGGCTGTGGGCGGCGCCCGGGAGGGAGACGCCGAGGCTGGGGGTGTTGGTGGTGGTGTTCGACCGGAACGCGAGTGGGCGGAGAGTGTTGCCGTCCGTGGCACGTTGCCGGGGTGCCTCAGTGTGATTGCTGTTGGGGCAGCTGACGCGATCCCTGTCTGTGTGTGGGCATGTTGTCAGCCGATGAGGACGCCTGGGTTGAGGATGTGATGGGGGTCCAGGGCGCTCTTGGCTGCGTGTAGCGCGAGCGTGAAGGGTTCGGGGCGTTGGAGGTCGTAGGCGGGGCGGTGGTCGCGGCCGGTGGCGTGGTGGTGGGTGATGGTTGCGTGGTGGCGGTGGAGGACCTCGTTTGCGGCGGCTTTGATGTCGTCCCAGATTTCGAGTTCGTGCCCGGGTCGGCCGGCGACGGCCACGGTGAAGTAGGGGGCGGCGCCGTCGGGGTAGAGGTGGGTGAGACGGCAGTTGATGGTGGCGGGGTGTCCGGTGGCTTTGAGGGCGGCGGCACTGACCTGGGTGCGGACGGCGTCGATGAGGGCGGGGATCTTGTCCCAGGTCGCGGCGGTCTCGAAGGTTTCGACGACGGCGCCCATGCGAGCCAAGCCGTCGCGTAGGTAGGGCATGCGCAGGAAAGCGGAGCGCCAGGCGGTTACGGCCGTGTCGGCTGGGGCGTCCCGGTCAGTGGTCGGTGTCCCGGCGCGGCCCCCGTGGGCGCGGGCCAGGTCGAGGGCGTCGGTGAGGCGGTCGTCGACGCGAGTGGTGGCGGATTCGAAGCCGAGGATCAGGACGGCGGAGCCGTCGTAGGAGGCGCCGGAGAGCAGTGCTTCGCCGGGGTCGAGGAGGCGGCAGTTGGCTGGGGCGAGGTCGGACTGGGCGATGGCGCGTACCGCGTCGAGCGCCTGGTGGAAGTCGGTGAAGGTCACGGACGTCGAGGCTTTGTGTCGCGGGCGTTCCTGCAGGCGCATCCAGGCCTCGGTGATGACGCCGAGGGCGCCCTCGGAGCCGAGGAACAGGCGGTCGGGGGAGGGGCCGGCACCGGACGCGGGCAGGCGCCAGGATGTGCCGGCGCCGGCGGGTGTGATCACGTGCAGGGACTGGACGAAGTCGTCGATGTGGGTGTGGCCGGTGGCGTAGTGGCCGCCGGCGCGGGTGGCGAGCCAGCCGCCGAGAGTGGAGAACTCGAAGCTCTGCGGGAAGTGGCGCAGGGTGAGGCCGTGCGGGCGCAACTGGTCTTCCAGCGCGGGTCCGAGCGCGCCGGCCTGGATACGGGCTGAGCGGCCGGTGGTGTCGATCTCCAGGACCCGGTTCATCGAGGTGAGGTCGAGTGAGAGGACGGCGCGGTGGGTGTCGCCGCGGTACTCCACGCCGCCGACGACCGAGGAGCCGCCGCCGAAGGGGATGACGGCCACGCCGTGCTCGCCGGCCCAGTCGAGCAGGTCGGCGACCTCCTGGTCGTCGGTCGGTCGGGCGACCAGGTCGGGGATCCTGCCGGGCCGGCCGCGCAGGGCCCGGATGACGTCGCGGTAGGCCTTGCCCATGGCGTGGGCGGCGCGCGCCTGGGGATCGTCGGTGACCAGGTGCGCCAGTGCGGGCGGGGGTGTCTCGGCGGGGCGCGCGATGGGCAGGTCGGTGACCTGGGGGATCGGCAGAGGGCGGGTGAGCATGCCCGGCAGCAGGGCGCCCATGGCGATGCATTCGGCGTCGTCGGGGTGGGCGTCGGCATAGCCCCAGCCCCACCAGGAGCGGGTGCGGGAAGCGTCGGGGTGGGACGGGGTGGCAGGCATGAGTGTGCTCCCAGCGAGGTCCAGGTAATTTACCCAACGGAAAATTACCCTAGGGTAATATCGAGTCCATGACAACGCTCCCCTCCAGGGCCGGCACCAAGGGCGTGCCCAGGGCCGCACGCGAACGACAGGTCCTGGCGGTGGCCACCGAGGAGTTCGGCCGCCACGGCTACGAAGCCACCACCGTTGCCGCCGTCGCCGCCCGCGTAGGCGTCACCAAGCCACTGCTGCACCACTACTTCGGCAGCAAGCAGGACCTCTTCCTCGCCTGCCTGAACCCGGTGGGCGACCGACTGCTGGACGCCATCCGCACCGCCATGGCCGAACACGCCTCCGACGCGCCGCCCACCTCCCTGCGCGTGCTGCACGCCCTGTTCGCAGCCCTGGACGGACAGCGCGAGGCGTGGTTCGTCCTCTACGACGCGACACTGCCGCCCGACAGCGACGCCGCCCGACGCGCGGCCCACTACCGCAGCGTCATCGACGACCTCGCCGCGACCGGCACCGCCGACCTCCTGCAAGCGACCGGCTCCAGCGACCCGCTCGACGCCGACGCCCTCAAATACGCCTGGCGCGGCCTGTGCACCGCCCTGGTCCGCTGGTGGGTCAACCACCCCGACCAGTCACCCGAAGCCATGACGCAACGCTGCGCACGGCTCTTCGCGGCCGGCCGCACCATCCTCGCCGCCGGCGACGAGACCGCGTGAGTCGGACCGACACCGTTCCTGGAGACTGCGCGGGAGTGAGCGCCACCCTCGTCGGCGGTGGTGACGGAGCGCCGTAGTCGAGCCGTTGGGCCATACAGTTGCTCGGCACCGGGCCCGAGCCGACGGCGCTGTCAGCGCCGTCCGACAGGATCCGCCCGTTCGCCCCATGGACGATCATCCGATGGAGCTGGGCGCGGTTTCGGTCGGGACGCTGATCACCGACCGAGGCTCCTGCGCCCGGACACGCCGCGCACCTTCCCGCGTTCTGGGCGTCCAGGGCGCACAAAGGCCGCCGTGCCCCAGTCGTGCCCGATCCAACGGGGAACCCCGGGGAAGAGCGGCTACTCACAGGCAAGGCCCAATACAACGGTCTCTGGCCGATTCGCCTGGTCAGGGGCCGTTCACCTGCGGTGGGTATGGGATGTGAACCCACGGTCACATCGCCGCGACGACGGTTCCTGGCGGCGGTGTTGTCGCGGCTGGGTTCAAGAGGGTGCTTCACGGCCCAAGTAGGACAGGATCTGGCCTCAATGCTTCCTAGAGTTTTCACTGGTTGAGGCATCCGCACGCATGGAGGTAGTTCTCATGTCTGTAAAGCCGGTACCCGCGGGCTATCACACCGTGACGCCGTGGATCATCTCTCGCGACACGGTGCGGCTCATCGACTTCATGAAGAGGGCCTTCGGTGCCGAGGAGCTCGCGTGCCTGGCCGGTGAGGACGGCAGTATCGAGCATGCGGAGGTGCGAATCGGCGACTCGGTGGTGATGCTGTTCGACGCGCGGCCGGAGTGGCCGCCGACTCCCGGCTTTCTTCGCCTCTACGTCGAGGACGCCGACGCCGTGCACCGGCAGGCCGTTGAGGCCGGCGGTACCTCGGTCACCGAGGTCACCCACCTGTTCTTCGGTGACCGGGTCGGCCGGGTGCGCGATCCGCTGGGCAACCTGTACTGGATCCAGACACACGTGGAGGACGTGAGCCCGCAGGAGATGGAACGCCGCCTCGACGAACCGGAGTTCACCGAGGCGATGGAGGACGTCCAAAGCGCCGAGTTCTTCCCGGACCGGGCTGCGACCGCGACTGAGTGACTGTCGATGGTGCGCCCTCCGCATCGCCGGCGCCGCATGGATCTGCTGATCTGGCGGCGGACGGTCTCGCGCTCGTTGTCGGTGACGGTGGCACAACGACTCCGTGAGGGTGAACGGGTCGTACGTGCTGTTCGGCATCGACCGCCCACCGGACGTATTGGCTCGATCTCCGCCGCCGTATCGCCCAAGGAGAAATGCGCGCGGGTGACCTGCGCAATCAGCGGCAGATGAGCTGCCCCAGGTGGTCGGTGGTCGGCTGCGACCCCGAGCACAGGCCGGCTCCGCCATCTGGGGCATGGCGAGTGGCCGACTGCGGAGATGCGTACCGCTCCGTGGGCCGGCCCGTGCGGTTGGCGGGTGAGGGATCGCCGCGCGACCGAGGGAGGCCGCTCGCCTGAGCCGTCGCTGCCGGTTCCGCGTACTCTCGACATATGCGGTGATCAACACAGAAAAGGAGCCCCATGGACCTACAGCTCAAAGACAAGGTCGCTGTCGTCACTGGGGCAAGCAAGGGCATCGGCCTCGCCATCGCCGATGCGTTCGCTCGTGAAGGCGCGCACGTCGTCGCCGGCAGCCGTAGCGTCACCCCCGAGCTCGAAGCGCTCCATGAGGGCTACGGCGTCACCGCAGTCACGGTCGACCTGTCCACCCCGGACGGGCCGGACACGCTCGTCAGGCTCGCGGCCGACCAGTACGGCAGGGTCGACATCCTGGTCAACAATCTGGGTACAGCGACGTCCCGTCCGAGTTTCCTGGACATCGACGACGCCGAGTGGCAACGGATCTTCAACATGACCCTGTTCAGCGCGGTCCGGGCCAGCCGCGCGGCGCTTCCTCACCTGCTGGACGCGGGCGAGGGGTCCATCATCAACATCAGCTCCATCAACGCGCGCCTGCCGTTCCCCATGGTCGCGGACTACTCCGCGGCCAAGGCCGGGCTGACCAGTCTGACCAAGTCGCTGTCCGAGGAGTTCGCACCGCGGGGCATCAGGGTCAACGCGATCGCCCCAGGGCCGGTCCGCACTCCCTTCTGGACCGCTCCGGGCGGTTTCGCCGATGCGACGGCGGCCCAGGCCGGCACCACCGCACAGGACGCCATCGATGTAGTCGTGCCACAGAGCATGGGCATCTCCACCGGTCGGGTCACCGAACCTCACGAAGTCGCCGATCTGGCTGTCTTCCTCGCCTCGCCGCTCGCCGGCAACATCACCGGCGCCGAGTTCACCATCGACGGTGGCCAGGTCAAGACGGTGTGATCTCTTGCCCGCCCGAGGCTCTGCCGCGGACGGTGTTTGGGCATCCTGGCATGTACCGGAGGGACACCCCGGATTGCGCAAAGCTGGTTGGGCGGCCGTGTCGGCCTGCTCCAGCTCGCCCGGACAGGGAGTGCGATGCCTTCGTCTGAGCCTGCTCGCGATCGAGCGCGCCCTCGTCCGCTCCGGCCCGCATGGCCAGGTACGTGCCAACGACACTGTGGCCGGCGAGTTCATCGCCTACGGCCCGCCAGGGCGCGCAGCCGTGCTGGCCGAGGCCGGCGCATACCTCGCCTGCCGTGTGGCCGAGCATGCCCTCTGGCTCGGCGAAGGGCCGCTGTCCCCGCTTGACCATCCGGTTCGACAGCGCATGTGCGGGAGCGGACGGCCTTCCGCCGCCCGCCCGGAACAGACGGCGGAGAGTGAGGTAGCCGCTCCTTGTCAGCGGACCACGTCGAAGACCTGCTTCTGCAGGCCGTTGGCGTAGACGTCGTGTTCGACCAGCTTCAGCTTCTGGGCGTCCTTGTCCGTGGTGCTGAACAGGCGCTTGCCGGCGCCGAGCAGGAGTGGGAAGACGAGCAGTTGGTAGCGGTCGATCAGACCGGCGTCAGAGAGGCTGCGGTTCAGGGAGGCGCTGCCGTGGATGATGATCGGGCCTCCCTCGGTCTCCTTCAGAGCGGCGACCTGGTCGAGTGAGCGCAGGATCGTGGTCTCGCCCCAGTTCGAGACCAGGCTGTCCTGGGTGAGTGTGGTGGAGACGACGTACTTCGGCATCGACTTGTAGTCGGCGAATTCCTTCATATCCGGCCACACCGGGCTGAATGCCTCATAGCTGACCCGGCCCATCAGGATGGCGGCGGCCTCCTGTTGCTCCCGTTCCTTGATCTCGAATGCCTCGGGGACGAACTCGACGTTCTTGAAGGTCCAACCGGAGTTCCGGTAGCCGGGCTCGCCGCCGGGGGCCTCCACGACGCCGTCGAGCGAGATGAAGGAAGTGCTGATCAGGGTACGCATCGGTCATTCCTTGATGTCGTTTGTGAGCTCTTGGCTGATCGGTGCCCGCTCCGGCCGTGTTCGAGGCGGAAGGGTCCCGCTGCTGCGGTGCCGGGGACCGCAGCGGGGAGCGGATGTTGCGGCGGCTCGGCAAGCCGTGCAGCCGCGGGTGGCGCGTCGGTGTGGACCGGCCACCGGATGCAGCGCCTCGCTGCGGCGCGTTCTTCGACCGCAGCGACGCCCGGCACCGTTACAGCCTCCTACCGACAAAAAAGTTTGTCAAGACAGTCAATGTTGTCGGCCGGATCGCGGCGCGGCGCGGTCACGGTCAGCCGAGTGCTTCGTAGCCGGCCCGTCTCCAGCGGAGGGTCGTGGCGGCGGCGCTCGATGACACCAGCGACCAGGCCGACGAAGCCGATCGGCGCCACGCCCCCCGAGGAAACCCGGACGTACTCCGAAAAATGCAGCAGCGCATCCAACTCGAGGGCGTGCAAGGTACGCCGACAACCGGGAATCCTCGCCCTGCCGGGGCAGAGCGTGGACAACACTTCAGGAGTAGATATCGTCGCGAGCTGCCGAGACTCGGACGAAGAGACCAACGACGCGGTGGACGCCGCCCGCCGCGCCAAGTGCCGCCACTACGCCACCTACATGATCAAAGCCGTCACCTGCCCCCAGGACGTTCTCCACCACGACCACGATGCGGCTCCTCGCGCGGCGATCCCGCAAGGCTGATGTGACAGCCGTCAGGGCTCAAGGACGCGGTCCGGCCCCAACGGCACCTCGTGCAGGAGGAGCCGGCTGCGCAACTCCCTCACCCCGAACTCTGCCTTGAGCCGGTCGATGACCGTTTCGAACTCCCGGGCGTCAGTGCAGGCCATGCGCAGCTGGTAGTCGTAGTCCCCGGTCAGCCGCATCGCGCCGACGACCTGCGGGACTTGGTGCAGCTGTGCCTCGAAGGCCTTGCGGTCCACGCCCTCACGCAGGCGGACATCGCTCAGCAACTCCAGTCCACGCCCGAACGCCGCCAGGTTCAGGTCGGCCCGGTACCCACGGACGATTCCGGACGTCTGGAGTCGTCGTACACGGTCGGCGACGGTGTTGGCCGAGAGCCGGACCTGGCGACCCAGTTCCTGGTAGGTCGCCCGGCCGTCGCCGAGGAGGATCGTGAGGATCTGCCGATCGATGCGGTCCATAGCGCCACTTTACAAATACTCGGGCTGACATGGGTATGACCGAGTATTCCGCGGCAATCTGGCGCCAAGTGCCGAGAAGTCCGAGCCAAAATCGGCGATGTCGGTGCCAGGCTCGAAGGCATGGAAATCCTGCTTCTCAGGACCGCCCTCGCCCCTTCCCTCGTGCTTCTCGTCTCCGTCGCCGCCCGTCGTTCGGGCCCGCGCCTGGGCGGACTCCTGCTGGGCGCCCCGACGACGTCGGGACCGTTTCTGGCGCTCATGTGGCTGGACGGAGGGAGCGACGTGGCCGCGCACGCCGCGCGAGGCAACGTCGCAGCACAGCTGGTGGTCGTGACCTTCTGCCTCACCTACGGGCGACTCGCGCCCGCCCTGCGTCCGACGCCGACGCTGACCGCGGCCCTGACCTGCGCGGTCGGCGCCGCTCTGGTCGCGGCAATGTGCGCGAACCTCTGGCTCACAGCGGCCCTGGCCCTGGCCGTGACCTTCACCGGTCTACGGACCTGGCCCGCGCCGACGTACGCGGACCGGCCATCGGACGGCGCCAGGGGCTGGGAGATCCCGGTGCGGATGGCGGTGTCGGTCGTGATGGTCGTCCTCGCGGTGAATGCCGCTGACACTCTCGGCACCTTCACGGGCGGCATCCTCGCCTCGCTCCCGGTACTGCTGGCCGTGATCGCCCCCTCGACCCACCGCTCGACCGGCGCGGAGTCCGCCGCCGCGATGATGCGCGCCGCACTGACCGCAGCACCCGGCACCCTTGCCTTCCTGCTGGTGCTCCATACGGCATTTGCCGCCTCCGTGACGAGGAATTAGGCCCTCGATCGCCAGCAGTACAGTGCGCCGCAGTCGGCAACGCGGCTACGGGTCCGCGGTCGTGCATCTCGTTGGGTCGTGGGAACACGCCAAGGCCAGCCGCATCCGGGGGAGTTGAACGAGAGGGGGACGGTTGTATGTCTGCGTCGTGGTCGGTGAGGGCGTCCCGGCGGTGACCCTCGCCGCCCTCATCGGCCTCCCCTCGGCTGTCGAAGCCCTCAGACGGCTCCGTGCTTTCACGCGGACTCCATCGAAGCAGCCGTTGCCGCCGAGGGGGCCTCGTATCGATGGTCCGGTGGAACATCACGGGCCCGGAGGCCCGATTGTGGAGCTGTCGCAGCCCGCCAAGTCCGTCCGTAGGACCACCGGGCACGGGATGCTTCCTATGAGCCGCCGGATGCCTCACGCAGCCATCGCGCATACCGGCGGATGCGGGACGCGTCCTCGGGGAAGTAGCTGGCCCATTCCTCGTTCAAGGACGTCCAGGCCGCTGGCTGTCCGCTCTCCGCGACCAAAGGCGCAGCAGCATCCACGACCGCAACGAACGACAGCCCAAGAGTCGCCGGCCACCCCGGGCGATAGGAACGCACCGTCGCCGCCGCGGGCTCCGGCAGTAGCTCCACCTCGACGCCGGTCTCCTCGAAGAGCTCACGGCGAGCCCCTTCTCGGGGCGTTTCACCCGGCTCGACGCGCCCGCCCGGCGGAACCCAACCCCGCCAGCGGTGATGAACCAGCAGCACCTGCGCGAGATCCTCGTCGAAGACCCACACCTCTGCGGCAAGCGGCTCCGACAACTCCTGGCCGAGGGCCGTCAGCCACTCGCCAGCACCGTCGAACTCCATTCTCGCCAGCCGGACATCGGTGGCAGTGGCCTCTATCACCCGGTGCTCAAACCCATCACGAATCACCGGGACAACATAAGGTGACGGTCTGACACCAGCATGGCGCCGGACACTGTCCCGGACGCCCACATGATGCCCCGCGCAGGTCATGGACGATCCGAACGGCAGGCAGATCGGCAAGGCCGGACGCGACGATTTGTGGCGACTCTGCCTCACGCAGCCCAAGTGCCGGGCGTTGGCCAACGGCTCATCGGCGTTTCGTCGAGTGGGCCTAGTGCGTGTCTCCTTGAAGGCGTTACCCTCCGGCAGCCGAGTCATCCTGCCGTGCGAAGCTGCACGCCATGGCACCTTCGACAGTCCGTGGACTTGCTCTGCCCACCCGACTGACGTCCCTTATCGATCGCGGCCTCTGGCGTCACCCGGGTGATGCCGCGTTGGTGGAGGTCATCCCGTGGTTCGAGGACCCGCTTCATTTCGTGTCAGACCCGGAGCAGATGGAGTTCGCGTCCCAATCGATGGACATGTTCGCGGACGATCCGCACTGTGTCTTCTTTCGCCAGGCACGCGGAAGCAGGGCCACCGCCCCATTGGAACTTCCGTGGCTTGATGTTGAACAGGCAGTGCTGATTGCCATCACTTGGCTTGTAGATGCCGTGGCCGTCCTCATCTGCGTGCCCACATGAGGACGGTGGCGAGGCGGAGCGCGAGCTGGTACTTGGTGGCGAGCTTGTCCGTTCGCATGGCCGAACCGCGCCACTGCTTGAGCCGGTTGATGCAACGTAGACATGGAGGGCCAGGAGCCGTGCATGTGAAGGCAGCGCCCAGTGACCTTGAATCGACGGCGTGTGCCCTGGTTCCCCCGGTCGGGACGATCGGGGACGCGGGGCAGCCCGGCGCGTACGCGCCGGGCTGCGGTTGGGCGATGAGCACAGATGCTCGGGTCCCGAGCTAGGCCGGTCAAGACTGCGTGTCCCACCTCCGGTTGCGGATCGGCGGCAGCTCCGACCTGGTGTGCCTCTTCGTGCTGGATGCCCTGACCTGCCGCGCCGTGACCGAGCGTGTCGGTCAGCGGGTGACGACGTTGTGCGCCGGGATGATCTGCGGCTCGCCGTCGGCGTGGCCCAGATCGGACAGGATCGGCAGGAGGATCTTCGAGAAGTTCTGGAGCGCCTCCTCGGACTCCCACACGTCGACGACCCGCCACCCGCCGTCGACCGGCCCGGCCGCGTGGGAGATCAGTCCGGGTGCGGGAATGTCGGCGAGCGAGGTGAACTCGCCGCCCTCGGTGAGGCGGTTGATACAGGCGTCGTAAAGCTCCTGTCCGACGCCCGGAATGTCGAACGTGACGATGATGGCCATGTTGTCCCCCCACTGCTCGCCTACTGTGTGCGGCGATCGCTCCTGTCGGCGCGATCCCCCTCATGCCTACCCGACCGCTGTCCGTGCGTCGACGCCCTGCGGGGTCCGGGTGGAGGAAGCTGAGGCGCGCCAAGGGCTCCCGCGCCCCCAGGTGAGCCGATTGCCACCCGGCGCGCGCTGCACGGCGGCCGTTCGAGTCATTCGGAAGATCGCGTCCTGATCCGCACCTCGTCCTCGACTGACATCCAGTAGCAGGCCCTACGTCGGAGCCTGAAAGCCGCCGATCTCCTCCTCGAGCAGTTCGGCCAGCCGCAGCGGGGTGCGGTCCTCGAACATCGGACCGATGAGCTGCACTCCCACCGGCAGACCCTCGGGGGACCGGCCCGCTGGAATGGCGGTGGCGGGTAGGCCGGGCATGGTGGCCACACCGGCCCAGACGAGCTGGTCGAGGTACGGGTACTCGACGCCGTCGATGTCGATCCGGCGTTCCATGAGATCGGGGTTGTGGTCGTGTGCGAACGCGGGAGTGGGCGTGATGGGACACACCACGGCGTCGAACTCGCCGAAAAGCTGCCGCCAGCCGTGGCGGTGGAGCTCGCGACGGCTGTTCGCCTCGATCCAGTCGCGGTGGCTGAACACCATGCCGCGCAGCCGCACCGCATCGAGACTCCGGTCGTCTGCGCTCAGTCCGGCGGCGCGGGTCCGCAGCTGCTCGTACGCCTCGACGGGAAAACGTGCAACGGAACTCGAAAACAGCAACTGCGTGTAGAGCATCGCGGCTTCGGTCAGATCGGGCAGCATCGGACTGTGCCGTTCGACTCGGGCGCCGCCGTCGACAAGCGCGTCGGCCACCCGGTTCACGCCCGCCCGCACAGCGGACCCGGTCGGAATGAGCGGATGCTCGTCGAGGACCAGGACCCGGAAGTCGCTGAGCCGCTCGTGGCGCGTGGGCGGCAGCGTCAACTCGTGTGCCACACCGAGCGTCAGCGGGTCCGGTCCGGCCATTACGTCGAGCAGGAGCGTGAGGTCGCGGGCAGTGCGTGCCATCGGGCCGACGACGGCGAGGTCAAGGTCGGCCGGCAATGCCGGCGCGAGCGGCGGGACCATACCGCGGTGCGCCGCCAGCCCGAGTGTCGGCTTGTGTGCGTAGACCCCGCAGAAGTGTGCGGGGGTGCGCAACGAACCTGCGATGTCGGAGCCGATGGACAGCGCGCCGAATCCGGACGCCAGGGCCGCCGCCGATCCGCCGGAGGATCCACCCGACGTGCGACGGTGGTCCCACGGGTTGTTGGTGGTGCCGTAGATCTCGTTGAAGCTCTGTATGTCTTGCAGGCCCAAGGGCACATTGGTCTTGCCAAGCACCACCGCGCCTGCGGCCTTGAGCCGCGACACCTGCACCGCGTCCTCGGCCGGCATGTAGTTCCGGTGTAGCGGCATGCCCCAGGTCGTGGGCAGCCCGGCGATGTTGTAGGACTCTTTGACCGTCACCGGAATGCCGAGCAGCGGCCGGTCCTCACCGCGGGCGCGCGCCTGGTCGGCACCGCGCGCGGCGGCCCGCGCACGGTCGAAGTCCGGCACACAGATCGCGTTGATCGCCTCGTCGTCCCGCTCGATACGGGCGATCGCCTCGTCGGTCAGTTCCGCCGAAGTCACTTCACCGGCACGCAAGGCGGCCGCGAGTTTTTCGGCCGTCTGAAAATTCCATTCCATGAATCCGACCGTAACGGCCCTTGGAACAGGTCATGAAATGCCGCTTCGTGCAAGAGGATTGATGCCCGAATACTCGTCATGTTCCTGTCCGGCCAAAGACAGTTCGCCCGACCCCCGGCGATGCCGACGCGCGGCGGGATCGGTGCAGGCCTGGGAGTTCAGGAGACCTTCATCGGCCACCCGGCCCACTTCGCCAGGCTGTGAACCGACGTGTGCCCGGACAGCTTGATCAGCACCGGTGTGGACGCGGCCTGCCTTCACCGCAGCGAGGCCACCGGAGCGGGTGGCTGTGGCCAACCGAAGCGCTCGGAGCCGGTTCTGCAGGTTCAGAGCGTCAGCACCGGCCGGGTGGAGAAGTCCTCGCAGAGATCCTCGCCGTCCGGCCCGTACACGAACTCGACCATGGAAGGGTTGCGGTTGGCGGTGGCCAGTGGCAGCCAGGCCAGCATGTGGCCGTATCCGCCGCACACCGACTCGCCACCGTCTCCGCCGTGGACCGCGACGGCGTCGCTCGCCAGCTCCGCACGGTAGGTGTCGTAGGCGATACGCAGTCCGAAGGCGTTCGACTGATTCTGCGGGCCAGTGTGGTCCCCGTAGGGAATGCGGTCGAGGGGACAGTCGTTTCCTCACCGGAACAGGGTGCCCGTTCCGGCGCCACAGGCATGTTCCCACTCGTCGGAACTTGGCATCCGCAGCCCACGAGCCGTGAGAGCAGCAGTCATGTCAGCAGGCGACTCGGTCAGGTTCTCGTCCTCCACGGCCATGAGGACTGTGGCCAGGTCGACGCGGCGGCGGGGGCTGAGCGTCTGCGCGAGGTGGGCTCGTAGATCAGGTCCGCACCCGAAGCCCTGTTCCAGGCTCTCGGCGTAGTCGGCGGTCTGCTCCGGCGTCGGCTGCCAGTTCTCCAGGGCAAAGCCCAAAGACATGGAGCCTCCAGGTATCAGAGCGAATTCCTGCCCGTTCCGTTCGATCCGGACGCGGTGCAGCGGGGCACCGAGATGCTCCGTGGTCTCGACCAGGGTCACCCGGCCGTTCACCAGGTTGGCGGCCTCCTGGGCGACGCGGCGTGCGACGGGCAACTCGAAGGACCGCCACTGGTCCAGAGTGAGATCAGCGAGTGACATGGGCCGCAGTGTGGCATGCGCGTCTGACACAGCCTGCCGGACCAGCCCCGACCGGCAAGATGCAGGATCTGGGCTTGAACACCAACTCTGGAGTTGAACCGGCCGATGGACATGTCCTCCCGAGAGATCCGCATGCCCCTCAGCAAGCGAAACCCTCCGGCGCTCCCGCGTGGAAGGCCCGCCCGCCACCCGCCCCGGTGCGGTCACCCGCGTGATCACCGCGGCGGCCGAGGCCGTCCGCCGACCACCGCCTCCGACCGGGCCCTCACTTGACGGCTCCACCGGTGATCCCGGAGGCGACACGGCGCTGGGCGACGACGAGCAGCGCTGCCGCAGGAACGGAGGCCAGAACGGCGGTGGCCATCACGGCGTTCCACTGGTTCGTGTGGGCGCCGAGGTACTGGTAGATGCCAAGGGTCACCGGCCGTACCGTGTCCGTGGTGTTCAGGGTGAGGGCGAAGAGGAAGTCGCTCCAGGCGAAGAGGAAGGTGAAGACGCCGACGGTGATCAGAGCGTTGGTGCTCAGTGGAAGCACCACGGAGCGGAAGATTCGCAGCCTCCCGGCGCCGTCGACACGCGCGGCCTCGATGATCTCCCTGGGGATGGCCTGCATGAACGCCCGCAGAACGATGACCGCGAAGGGGATCCCGGCGGTCGAGTCGGCGAGGATCAACCCGAGGTGCGAATTCAGCAGTCCAAGAGTGTTATAGGCGCCGTAGAGCGCGTTCGCCACGACGATGCCGGGCACCGCCTGGGTGACCAGGACACCGAAGAGCACGACGGCGGTTCCCCGGAGGCGGAAGTGGGCCAGGGCATGGGCCGCCGGGGCCGCGAGCCCGAGGCTGAGCCCCGCACTGCCGAGAGCCACGACGAGGCTGGTGAGGAGGCTGCGCCCCTGCTCATGCAGTGCGGTGGCGTAGCCGCTGAAGTCCGGGTGGGCGGGAAACCAGCCCGCCCGCAGGGCGTTGCCCGCCGGTTGCAGGGAGACGTTCACCATCCAGTACACCGGGAACAGCATCAGCGCGAGCAGGACGATCCCCGCGAGCGTGGACGGCAGGCCCCGTACGGGTGCGCGCTTCATCGGACTCTGTCCCCCTTCAGGCCTTCAGGGCACGGCGGTTGGCGCGCAGGAGGACGAGGGCGAAGGCGAGCGACAGGATGACGAGGACGTTGCCGAGGGCGGCGCCACGCCCGAACTCGAACTGCTGGAAGGACAGTTCGTACGACCGGGTGGCGAGGGTCTGCGTGGCGTCGGCCGGACCCCCACCCGTCACGACGAGGATGATGTCGAGCACCTTGACCGTGTAGACGACGCCCAGCACCACGACGACGCCGGCCACGGGCCGCAGCAGCGGCCACGTGATGTGGCGGAACGACGCCAGCCGCCCGGCCCCGTCCAGCCGCGCCGCCTCGTACAGCGGGGCCGGGATGTCCTGGAGCCCGCCGTACAGGATCGTGGCGTTGAAGGGGATGCCCACCCAGACGTTGACGAGGATCACCGACACGAGCGCCTGTGACGTGCCGGTCAGCCAGGGGACGCCGCTCGACAGCAGGTGCAGGTCGCGCAGCGCGCGGTTCACCACTCCCGTGTCGGCGTCGAGCATCCACCTCCAGGTCGTCGCCGAGACGACCAGCGGCAGCAGCCAGGGCAGCAGCAGGAGCGCGCGCAGCACGCCGCCGAGCGGGAACCTGCGGTGGAAGAACAGGGCGACGGCCAGCCCGAGCACGAACTGCCCGGCGAGCGAACCGACGGTGAACAGGACCGTGGTCAGCAGAAGCTTCGGGAACTGGTCCGACGACGCGATCTCCGCGTAGTTCCGCAGCCCCACGAACGGTGCGGCACCGGTGTAGAACGCCGTGGTCGTGTACCGCTGGAAGCTCACCGTGATGTTCTTGACGACCGGGTACCCGAAGAACAGCAGCAGGTAGGCCAGGGCGGGAACGAGAAACCCCCACCGGGCGATCCGGTCAGGAAGTGGTCGCGATCCGCTGCGCATGCCCGAGTGCTTCCTTCGGTGTCTGCTCGCCCGTCAGCGCTGCCTGGACGGCCGTGTAGATGCCGGTCGCCGCCTTGGGCCACCTGACTCCCAGTTCGCCGGTACGGGCGCGGGCCCGCTCGACGCTCTCGACGAAGGCCGCCATCGACGGGACCTGCTCGGCGTAGCGGGACGCCACCGCCGTGCGGGAGGGCACGGTGAAGTTCTGCCGGGCCAGGGTGAGCATGTGCGCGGAGTCGTTCAGACAGGCGAGGACCTGGGCCGCCTTGGCCTGCCGGGCCCTGGACGCGTTCTGCGGGACCGTCCACACCTCACCGCCGAGCGGCGTGACGAGGGTCTGCCCCGGCCGGCGGACGGGGATGGGTGCCACTCCCCAGTGCAGGCTCTTGACTTTGTTCATCTCGGATATCCGCCAGGGCCCGTTGACCATCATGGCCGTCCGTCCGGCGACGAACTGGTCGTGCACGTCGGCCTGTGTCCAGTTCAGCACCGACTTGGACATGGAGCCGCTCCTGACCAGGTCGACCCAGAGCCGGAGCGCCTGCGCGGCCTGCGGGGTGTCCAGGTGCCTCTCGTCCCCGCCGTTGGACCACAGGAAGGGCAGGAACTGCCAGGTGCCCTCGAACGTGGCGTTCGCGTCCACCGCCATGCCGTAGCGCCCCGGGCGGGTCAGCCTGGCCGCGGCCGCCTTCAGCTCGTCCCAGGTCCGCGGCACGGCGACACCGGCCTCGGACAGCATGTCCTTGTTGTAGAAGAGAGCGATCGTGCTGACCGTGGGTGCCAGTCCGTACACCTTGCCGTGATAAGTGCCCGCCGACTGGATGCCCTTGGCGAACCCGCCGGAGTCGATGTCGTACCGGTCCAGCGGTGTCAGCGCGCCGGTCTGTGCGATCTGCTGCAGGTCGGGGTTGTCCAGCATCAACAGGTCGGGAAGCGTCCGTGACGACGCCTGCTGCAGTACCTTCGGGATCAACGAGGCCCCCGGAACACTGCGGTGCTCGACCGTGACGCCGGCAGTCCTGCCGCAGGCGTTGAGGCGCTCGCTCCACTGGGCGTGCTCGGACCCGTCGGTGTAGTAGTCGAGAGCGGTGATGGAGGTGACCTTCCCCGAGGTCGGCTCGGTCCCGGAGCCGCCTGTGCACCCGGAGGCGGCCAGGACGAGGGCGGCGGCCGCGAGGAGAGCGGATATGCGCCGTGCCGACGCTCCGGCCGCTGAGATCATGGTGATGCCTTCCTTGTGCTGGGCGGGGATATTACCCTTAATTCCCAATTCAGAAGGGGTGCCGAGGCGTGCGGCCGGAGTCGGGCCCGACACTGTGCGCCGCAGCTTCCCGGATCATCGCCGCCACGGCGTCGGGCTGCGAGCGCGGCACGGCGTGCGAACCCTCCAGTGAGTGGGTGGTGGCCGTCATGCGCAGCGCCATGAACCGCTGGGCGGTGGGGTTGAGCATGCGGTCGGCGGTGGCGACGGCGTACCAGGACGGTTTGTCCGCCCACGCGGGCGGGCCCGACCTGCTGGTCAACGCGCACCGGGCGATCGGGCGTTGCGTCACGGACAGCACACTGGTGACGTGCGGTGACAGGTCGGCGGCATACACCTGAGGAAAGAGTTCCCTGCGGATGTACAACTCGCTGTCCGCGTCGGCGGGAAACGGCGTGGGGACGGGGGCTCCGAAGAGCGCGTCCGCAGCGGGCGTGGGGGAGAAGCGGCTCGTGATGTCCAGAAGGCACTCTCCGGCGTCGAGTCCGAACGCCGCGACGTAGCACAGGGCGAGGACGTTGTCGGCGTCGGCTGCGGCATCGGTGATGACCGCGCCGCCGTACCCGTGGCCGACCAGTACGACCGGGACGTCGATCCGGCGCAGCACGTTCCTGAGGCAGGCGGCGTCGTGCGCCAGGCCGCGCAGCGGGTTCGCCGGGGCGTGCACGGTCAACCCGTCGTCGTGCAGGAGCCCGGTGACCCCCGCCCAGGACGAGGCGTCGGCGAACGCCCCGTGCACGAGTACGACGGTCAGCGGTGAGGGAGCGGGTCCGTGCACGTCGGCGACCTCCGACCAGGTGGGCTGCCCAGCCAACCGCATCCCGGTCCACCCTGGCATCGCGTGAACGTACCAACAGTGCGCTCAGCTGTCGGGCAGGGACCGCACCAGATTGGCGAGCTGCACCCGAGAGTTGACCGACATCTTGCGGAAGGCTGAGGTCAGGTGTGTGTTGACGGTGTGTGGAGAGACCACGAGCAGCTCTGCGGCCGCCCGGTTGGTGTGGCCCTCGGCGATGAGGCGTGCGACCTTCCTCTCCGAGACCGTGAGGGCCTCCCAGCCCTGGACGGGACGCTGCCTGTTCGCCGCCCGGCGGCCGTGGCTCCCCGCATTCTGCAGCTCGCGCTCGACGTGTGCCGCAGCGGCGTGCGCGCCCGATGCGGCGAACGCGGCATGGGCCCGGGTCAGGGCGGCCACCGCCCGGGGTCTGTCGCCCGCTGCCAGCAGCGCCTGCCCGAAGTCGGCACAGGCCGAGGCGTGGACCAACGGGCGGGGGCCTGCCTCGAGCAGCCTGACGGAACGTTCCAGCAGGGCGAGGTCGTGCGTCACGAGCCCGAGGGCCTGCGCCGCGACACCGGTCGCGGTGGGCACCGCCGGGTTGCGTGCGGCGTGGGCTTCGGCCTGCGCGGCCAGGTCCCGTGCCAGTTCGTGGTCCGCTCCTCGCAGGGCCATGCGTATCGCGGATTCGACCCAGCAGCGCAACAGCCGCCAGCGGAGGAAGGGACCTTCCGCCTGAACACGACGAACCTTGTCGACAGCGAGCCCGACGTCCCCTTCGGCGTCGGCGTGGAGTGCCTCCAGGAACCGCACCGCTGCCGTGTTGCCGGGGTTCGGTTTGGCCGCCAGCCTCTCCCGCGCAGCGGCCAGGTGCTCCCGTGCCGTCTCCTCCTCACCCCGCAGCAGGGCGGTCCAGGACCGGATCACGCGAGCGTTCACCTGCTGGACGGGCACCTGCACGTCGTCCTCCAGACGCTCCATCGTCACGAAGTCGGCGTCGGCGTCGTCGAGCCTGCCCAGCCCCAGATGCTGCTGCCCCTGGGCCCACAGCAGCATGGCCTCGCGGAGCCCTCCGGAACGCTGCGCCGCCTTCAGCAGCAGCCGCTCGCCGCACGCGAAGTCGTCCATGTGCTGGTAGGCGACGATCTCCTCGGGAGAGAAGGCGGAATCGACAGCGCTGAGCGCAGTGAAACGCTCCAGGGCGACGGCGTTCTCACCCGCGTTGAGCGCGATCTCACCGAGCGCGAACAGGGCTTGGACGTGGGCTTCCCGGTCCCCGATCGCGATGGCGTCACGCAGCGCGTTCTCGCCCGCCTCACGCGCCGTGCGCAGATCGTGGCCGCGGGACAATGCCAGTGCCCGCAGGGCGGCCAGCCGGGCCTCGACCTCCGGGGCGGCACCTCCGACGGCGAGGGCCGTCTCGGCCCGGTGGCGCAACTCCTCGGCGAGGTCCAGGTTCCACAGCGTCCCGCCGAGGGCGGCCTGCAGCCGGCCGAACGTCTCCACGGGCGGTCGGCACTCCAGCAGCCGGTCGCAGGTCGACAGCGCCTCACGATTCCGGCCGGCCCGGGTCAGACAGACGATGGCCTGCTCGCCCACGGCGAACCACGACGGCCGTGCTGTGGGCACCAGGCCGAGGGCGCGCGTCGCCAGGTCGGCCGCGAGCCCCGGCGTCACCGGCAGGACGTCGTCGGCGGCGCGCCTCAGCAGCCCCACCGCCTCCTCGTCCCCGGGCAGGGCGCCCCGCAGGATGTGCGACACCGCGTCGATCGGCTGGTGGCCCGCCGCGACGAGGTGGCCCGCGGCCTCCCGGTGCAGCGCCTTGCGGGCCGAGGGCGGGATGTCCACGTAGACCGCCTGACGCAGCAGGTCGTGCCGGAAGACCAGATGGTCGCCGTCGTCGTCCAGGAGTCCCGCGCGCACCGCCTCGTCGAGCGACGCGATCAGCGGAGCGGACGGCCCGCCGCAGAGCGCGGCGGCGTCCCGGAAGGCGAACCTGCGGCCCAGCACCGCCCCCATCTGCAGGAAGCGCAGTGTGCCGGGCTGCAGGGACTTGAGCCTGCCGCGCACTCCCGACACCAGCCCAGGGGGTACAGGCTCACCCGAGGCGTCGGAAGTCCGCAGCCCGGCGAGCATCTCGACCGCCAGGAACGGGTTTCCACCGGCTCCGTCGAGCAGCTCACGCACGCGCTCGTCCACGGCCGGGCCCAGGGCGTCATCGGCGAGCCGGCCGATGGCCGAGCCGGACAGCGGGCCCAGGGACAGGGTGCGCGCCGGGAGTTCGTCGTGCACGGCTGCGACGATCTCCTCCGCGGGTCCACCGACGCCCTTCCGCCCGGTCAGCATCCACAGGACGGGCGACGTCCGCAGACGCCGCGGAAGCTGCGTCAGCGCGAACCGGCTCAGCGCGTCGGCCCACTGCACGTCGTCCAGAGCGATCAGCACCGGCGTGCTGTCGGCCCTCGCCTCGATGGCCTCCGCCAAGCGCTCCACCAGCCGGATCCGCTGGTCGTGACGGTGCGCGAGATCGGCCAGCGCGTCGCCGGACAGCAGCGGCCGATCGCCGTGCAGGACGCAGGTCGCGAGCGACGAGAGCGGCACGATGTGGTGCAGCTCGTCGGCCTTGCCGACCCCGACGCAGAATCCCGCCGCTTCGGCCCGGGCGACGGCTTCGGCGAGCAACGTGGTCTTGCCGATTCCCGGCTCCCCCCGGATGAGGGTCAGGGCGCTGCTTCCGGTGCGGGCCACCGAGGCGATCAGTGCCTGCAACTCCTCGAGCTCGGCCTCCCGGCCGCGCAGACCGCTTCGGGACAGCGATCCGCTCGACCCCGCCACCGTGACCTTCCCCTCCGCACGCACCGGCGACGCCGGCGCTCCGGAGGCCCACTATGGCAAAAGCGGCAGCTCAGCGCACATGCAGTGGCTGGGGCGAGTTACCCGAGGCAGGGATCCGAGACCCCTGCACTGTGGAGCTGCGCCACTCGACGGGGGAGACCCCGTAAGCGGCCCGGAACACGCGGCTGAAGTGGGAGGCACTCGTGAAACCCCAGCGGTGAGCCACCGCCGCGATGGTCACCCCCGCCGCCTCCCGGCGGGACAGCTCACGTCGGCAGTGCTCCAGCCGGCGCTGCCGGATCCACCGGCTGACCGTGATGTCCTCGAGCTGGAACAGCTTGTGCAGGTAACGCACGGAGATGTGGTGAGCCCGGGCGATGGCCTCCGGTGTCAGGTCCGGATCGGCGAGGTGCCGGTCGATGTACGCCCGGATCCGTAGCAGCGACTCCCGCGCGCCGTTCGGCGTGTCCGCGGTCGCCCTGCCCAGCCGTTCGTCGGTCAGCGTCTGCAGCAGGTCCACGACGTTGCGGGCGATCGACTCGGCCGTGCGCTGCGGATACGTTTCCGCGGTGTCCACGAGCCGGGACAGGAACGGCGACAGCAACGCGCCGAGCGATGTCTCGGCGTCGAGGGGAGACGCGGTGATCTGCCGCAGCTCCGACTCGCTCAGACCCAGCACCTCGCGCGGCAGCACAAGCGACTTCGTCCGAAAGGGCTCGGGGAGGGTCATCCGGATCGGCCGCGCCATGTCGTACACGAAGAGCTGCCCCGGCCGGACGATGGCGTCACGCGTGTCCTGCTCGACTCGGGCCACGCCTTTGCACAGCAGCTTCACGACCACGAAGTCGTCGTTGTCGCTCCCTGCGATGAGCCGCCGCGTGCGCAGGGCCCGCTGCGGGGCGCCGTCCACCGTCACGGTCTGCATCGGGCCCAGCAGTGACGTACGGATCGTGCCGCGGTCGACCTCGTCGGGAACGCCCATGTCCACCGCCCCGAACGTCTGGGACAGGGCATCGCGCCAGTACGTTCTTCGTCGGTGGGTGGGCACCGCGTCCGTGGTGTAGAGGGTGCCCGAGTGCCCGGGTTCCAGCAACGATGAATCCGGCGACATGAATCTCCGCCCTTCGGCAAGTGCGCTTTCCGGACACACCGTGCCAGTGGGGCGTGTTCACCACATCGCGTGAACGCGTGAGATCCGGGGGCGGCACGGCTCGGACGGGCGTCCTCGTGCGAGCCGGCCGGCAGGCGGACGGCAGGTTCAGGAGGTGCTCGCCCAGGCGCGCTGCGCCCAGTCGGCGAAGCCGGTCCAGTGGATCTCCGGGTGGGCAGCGTGGAGTGCGGGGATGTCGACCCGATAGCCGGGGCCGTTCAGGAATGTCCACATCGCATGCATGTCCGGATTGCCGATGGCCGTCAGCGGTACGCGCTCATGGCGGACCTCCCGCCCCAGCGCGGCACCGAGCGCAGCCGCCATCTGCGTCGGAGTGGGTGCGTCGGAAGCCAGTTCGATACGCCGCCCGACATACGGAGAAGGGTTGAGCAGCACTTCCGCCGCGAACGCGCCGAGGTCCGGCCGGGCGAGCTGCTGCAACGGCCGATCGGGCGGCAGCGGCAGATCGAGGACACCGTCGAGGATGCGTTCCGCTCCGCCGAGTGCGTTGTCGAAGAAATACGTCGGCCCCAGAATCGTGAACGGCACATCTCCCGCCGTCAGTTCCGCCTCGATGCGTGCCTTGCTCTCGAAGTGCGGTACGCCGCTGTCCTGGTCGGCCCCGGCAACCGAGCTGAACACGAGATGCGGGACGCGCTCCTGGGCCGCGGCGGCGAGGATGGCCCGCCCCTGGCCCACCTCCGCCTCGACACCGGCCTCGAAGGGTGTGGTGAACGCGAAGACACCGGCCACCCCGTTCATGGCCGCGGCAAGCGACTCGCGATCGCTCAGGGACCCCGCCATCACGTCGACGCCCCGGCCGGCCAGTTCCTGCGCGGACCTGCGGGCGGGGTCGCGGACCAGCGCCCTGATCCGGGTCCCGCGGGCCAGCAGCGCGTCGGTCACGGCACCGCCCTGTCCGCCCGTCGCGGCAAGCACCAGGATCGGCTCATGCACCATGAATGAACTCCCTTCCGGCAGCGGGGCATCGGATCTGAAGTCGGCCCCGACGGCAACCATCCGTCACGAACGACGGTGCATGACGCAGACTCGCCCGAGACGGGCGCTGGAGGACTCGACCCTGTGCACGGACAGTCATGACGCTCGTGCGCCCGGCGCCTAGCGTTCCCCACCTCACACGATTGCCGGAAAGAAGAGAGACCCATGCAGTTCGGCATCTTCACGGTCGGGGACGTGACGCCCGATCCGACCACAGGCCGCACGCCGTCGGAGCACGAACGGATCAAGGCGATGGTGGCTATCGCGCTCAAGGCCGAGGAGGTGGGCCTGGACGTCTTTGCGACCGGCGAGCACCACAACCCGCCGTTCGTGCCCTCGTCACCGACCACGATGCTCGGCCACATCGCCGCCCGCACCGAGAAGCTGATCCTGTCCACCGCCACGACACTGATCACCACCGACGACCCCGTGAAGATCGCTGAGGACTTCGCGATGCTCCAGCACCTCGCGGACGGCCGGGTGGACCTGATGCTGGGGCGCGGGAACACCGGACCCGTCTACCCGTGGTTCGGGCAGGACATCCGCCAGGGCATTCCGCTCGCCCGGGAGAACTACGCGCTGCTGCACCGGCTGTGGCGCGAGGACGTCGTGGACTGGGAGGGCAAGTTCCGTACGCCCCTTCAGGGTTTCACCTCCACACCCCGTCCGCTGGACGGCGTACCGCCGTTCGTCTGGCACGGTTCCATCCGCTCCCCGGAGATCGCCGACCAGGCGGCCTACTACGGCGACGGCTTCTTCCACAACAACATCTTCTGGCCGGCCGAACACACGCGGCGGATGGTCCAGCTGTACCGGCGGCGGTACGCCCACTACGGTCACGGCCGCCCCGAAGAAGCCATCGTCGGTCTCGGCGGGCAGGTCTTCATGCGGAAGAACTCGCAGGACGCCGTACGAGAGTTCCGCCCCTACTTCGACAACGCCCCGGTCTACGGCCACGGACCGTCCCTGGAGGACTTCACCGAGCAGACCCCGCTGACGGTGGGCTCTCCGCAGCAGGTCATCGAGCGGACGCTGTCCTTCCGCGAGACCGTCGGCGACTACCAGCGCCAACTGTTCCTCATGGACCACGCGGGCCTGCCCCTGAAGACCGTCCTGGAACAGCTCGACATGCTCGGCGAAGAGGTCGTGCCCGTGCTGCGCAAGGAGTTCGCCGACGGCCGCCCCACCGATGTGCCGGACGCGCCGACGCACGCGGCCCGGGTCGCCGCGGCGTCCCCGAAGGGGGACACCGCCGCATGAAGCTCGTCGTCGTGTCCGCGGGTCTGAGCACCCCGTCCTCCACCCGTCTGCTCGCGGACCGTCTCACCGAGGCGGTCCACGGCGAACTCGCCCCTCAGAGCCTCGATGTGCAGACCCAGGTCGTCGAGTTGCGCGAACTGGCCGTCGCCGTCGCCAACAACCTCGTGACCGGATTCCCGCCGCCCCCGCTGGCCGCCGCGATCGACGCAGTGACGGGCGCCGCCGGTCTCATCGCGGTCACTCCCGTCTTCACCGCCTCCTACAGCGGACTGTTCAAGTCCTTCTTCGACCTGATCGATCCGGACGCCCTCACCGGCAAGCCGGTCCTGATCGCGGCGACCGGAGGCACGGCCCGCCACTCGCTGGTCCTGGAGCACGCGCTGCGCCCGCTGTTCTCCTACCTGCGCGCTGCCGTCGTCCCCACGGCGGTGTACGCGGCGTCCGAGGACTGGGGGTCGGGCGGCGACGCCTACACGGAGGGACTGCCCGCGCGCATCCGACGGGCGGGCGGCGAGCTGGCCGCCCTCATGGCCACGGGCCCGTCCGAGGCGGCACCCGAGGACGACGTCACCGCGCTGGAAAGGCAGCTGTCCGACCTGCGCTTCGACTGAGGCCGACCGCCACGGGCCCGGCCGGGTCCGTGCCGACCCGGTCCCCGCCTCGCCCGAGGCGGGGACCGGGTCGACGGCCGGCGAACAGAGCGAGGTCCTGCTCCTGCACGGCGATCACCACGGAGGTCTCCGGCAGTGCCCGGAACAGCGCAGCCGGCAACCCCTCGGCGGTGGGCCCGTCCAGACCGGCGACGGGTTCGTCCAGCAGGAGCACCGGCGGGCGCCGCAGCACGGCGCGCGCGATCGCTAGGCGCCGCCGCTGCCCGTGGGCCGGCAGACGCCCGCCGGGGCGTCGAGCGGAGCGCGGAGAGGTCGACCACCTCCTGTACGGCCCGCAGAGCGGCGGTGTCGGCCGAGGGGGCGGCCTGACGGAGATTGGCCACCACCGCGTCGTCGGCCGGCCAGTCGTCGGCCTCGACCAGGGTGATCGTCTCGGCGACGACCTGAGTGGACGGTTCGTGAACGGGGGCGCCGCCGAGGAGGACCGTGCCAGGAGGAGTCGGTATCCGCCCGGCGAGCTGTCCGAGCAGCGTCGACTTCCCGCGGTAGCATCCGGCCGCGCTGTGCTTCTCCGGGCGCAGTTCGCGCAGGATGATCGACACCAGCATGACGATCAGCGGCAGACGGACGCCGGGCAGCACCACGGCGTAGGTGCCGGGCAGCACCACGGCGTAGACACCGGGCAGGCCGGCCCAGAGGGCCACGCCGACCAGGATCAGCCAGCTCTCGTTGGCGTCCCAGGCGGTGGCGACGGTCTCGCCGTACTCCCGCCGGCGCTCGGGCCCGGCCGCCAGACTGAGCATGCCCACGCCGAGGTCGTAGCCGTCCAGGACGACGTACATGCCGAGCGAGAAGACGACCAGGGCGTAAGCGGCTCAAGCAATGAGGGCCTCAGGACCGCGCCCGAGGCGGGAACTTGCACCACATGAGCAGAAGGGGGCGCGGCACCCACAGCCCGATGCCGTCGGGGCGTCCGCCGGTCTGCTGATCCGGCGCCGCGCACCTTCTGTGTGCTGTGCGGACGGCTCAGGCGCGGACCAGCGGGGTGTCGACCAGGTGCTCCGCCAGGAACCAAGCCTGCAGTTCGCCGGTGCGGACGATCTGCGAGACCAGCAGGTCGTTGGTGCCGTCGTCGCCCAGCTCGGCGGTGCGGGCGGCCGCGTCATGGGCATCCGTGAGGATGATCTCGTGGGCTTCGAGCAGCCGCGAGAGCATGACCGGTACCTCCTCCACACCGTCCGGCGGGCGCGGAACCGACGTGATCTCGGCGACGTGCCGGGGATCGCCCACGGCGACACCGCCCAGCGTCTGGACACGCTCGGCGAGGGCGTCGACGAGTTCCAACTGCTCTCCCGCGTGCTTGTCCAGGAGCAGGTGCAGCTGGTAGAAGGTCGCGCCCCGCATGCTCCAGTGGTGCTTCTTGTAGAGGCCGTAGAGGATCTGGGTGTCCGCCAGCACCTTGTTCAGGCGCTGGGAGGAGTACATGCGCGCCTCGTAGGACAGAGCGATGGGGAACTGCTTGACGGTCCCGAACTCCTGGATGACCGAGCCCTTTTGATGCAGCCACGGCTGGCTGCTCGTGGGCTTGGAGCTGGTGGTCATGGTGTGCCTCCTGCGATGTCGTGCCGAATCGTGCTCGGTCGACGCTAGGTGTCGAACCGACGGCCGCGTTGTCCGCGCGTGCACGCGTAGGTGCCCCTCAGTGCACCGGATCCGGGCGAGGGGGGGGCGTGGCCCGGTGCGGCGACGGTGGCTTCTCCATGGTGATGGGTGACTTCCTCACCCCCGTCCAGTACGGCCCGCCGAGGTACGGGACGTGCCGCGCGAGGCGTTCGCCCACGACGGACCCGCGCTGCCGGAAGGCCGGGGCAGAAAGGGTGGATCGGGGAAGGGCGAGCGCCATGCGGAGGTCTCAGTCTCCGGAACTCGGCGCACCGGTGACTGCCTGACCCGGTACCGCAGGTCCTGACGTGGTGTCGAACGCATGGGTCACCTCGGGGAGGGTTCCGGGCGTGAGCAGCTCGCGAGCCCGCTCCTCGTAGCGGCGGTCGGTGGCCGTCAGCCGGACGTGGTGCTGGGCGAGGTGTTCCGCCCAGGAGGAGACCAGATAGGTCTCGACGAAGCGTTCCGGGTCGTTGCCGTCCTGGTAGAGACCCCAGGTGAGGGCCCCCGTACGGCGCCTGGACCGGGCCACGTGGTGCATGCGGTCCGTGAACTCGGCCCGGTTGTCCGTGGGGACGTGGTAGGCGACCGACACCAGGACCGGGCCGTCGGCCTCTCCCGGCTCGAACACCAGGGGAGGAGCGGGCCAGTGGTCGGAGGGCGAGGGGTTGATCCCCTCGCTGTCGTGCAGCGGCCACCGCCGCACGGTGGCGGCGCTGAGCAGCATCACGACGCCGGCGATCAGCAGACAGCAGCTGAGCCCCAGCCAGTCGGCCACCGCCCCCCACAGGGGCGCCGCCAACGCCTGGCCGCCCTGGAAGACCAGGAGGTAGACGGCGAGCCCCCGGGCCCTGACCCAGCCCGGCAACCGATTCTGGACGGCCGCGTTGAGCGTGGACAGCACGGCGATCCAGGCGAGGCCCGCAGGCAGCAGGGCGGCCGCGACCAGCCACGGTGCACGGACGGTCGACAGCACCGCGAGCACCCCGGCGAACACCACGGCTCCCGCCGCGAGCGTGCCGTTGGCTTCCAGTACGCGACGAATGCGCGGCAGCGCGAAGGCTCCCGCCACCGCTCCCACGCCCACCGCCGTCAGCAGCAGCCCGTATCCGCCCGAGCCGAGGCCCAGGGAGCGGCTCGCGGTCAGGGGCAGCAGTGCCCACAGAGCCGCGCCGCCGGGGATGAACAGGAGCGTGCGCAGCAGGACCCTGCGCACCCCGGGCGCGTTCCACACATAGCGGCGCCCGGCGTGCAGGGCGGCCAGCAGCCGTTCGCTGCCCGCGGCGGGGGCGGCCGTCGGCGGGCGCCGCCACACCAGGAGGACGGCCGCGATGCCGAGGTAGGAGGCAGCGTTGAAGGCGAAGACCCAGCCCGCGCCCGCCGCCGCGACCACCGCCCCGCCGAGTGCCGGGCCCACGGCGCGGGCCAGGTTCATGTTCACCGCGCCCAGAGCGGCCGCCTGTCCGAGCCGTCGGCGTTCCACCAGCTCCGGCTGGACCGCCTGCCAGGCCGGGCCCATCAGTGCGGTACCGCACCCCAGCAGGAAGGTGAGGACGAGCAGCACCGTCGGCGACAGCGCGTCCGTGAACGCCAGCACGGCCAGCGCACAGGACACCGCGAGCATCGCGAACTGCGCGGCCAGCAGCACCGAACGGCGGTCGAAGCGGTCGGCGATCACCCCGGAGGGCAGGGCCAGCAGCACGACGGGAAGGCTGGAGGCGGTCTGCACGAGCGTCACCAGTGCGGTCCCGTGCCCGACCAGCAGCCACTGGGCGCCCACCGTCTGCATCCAGCTGCCGATGTTGGAGACCAACTGGGCGATCCACAGCGCCCGGAAGACGCGTGCCGCGAGCGGTGCCCACGGGGATTCGCTCTCTGCGGGTTCCGGTGACGACGGTGTGCTCTTCATGCTTGTCCAGACCGGGTGCGGGGCGGGCATGGGCGGGAGTGACCGTAGAGCCCGCCGGCGGCAGGTTGTTGACCGGGAGTGCAAGGGATGTGGCCCCGGAGCGTGGTGACTCCGCCCGGGGGCCTTGCGGGCAGGGCCGGGGGAGGAGGACGAAGGAGGGCTAGCCGGATCTCGGATTCCTCCGTCAACAGATCCCGCTCGCCCAGCTTCCTTCTCGTGCGGGTCGGCCGTCCGACGCGCACGCCCCGTGAGACCGGGCCTCCGGATTCTCAGGAGGGTGACCGGACCCAGGGGGCGTCGGTGCTCGACAGCCGGTGCGTCACCACAGTGGTGAGCGCCAGGAGCAGCAGGGCAAGGCCCAGAGTGAGCACGAGATGGCCGTGCAGGAGGAGTTCGGCGCCGACGAACGCGCCGAGCAGCATGGCCAGCACGGACAGGACCCGGCGGCCCGGCCGAGGCGCCGCGCCGCCCGCCGGGGTGGAATCCGCGGCCAGCCCCGTGAGGGTCAGGGTCAGTACGGTCGTGGTGAGGTCGGGAACGCCGAGGCGCCGGGCGACCGCGTTCTGCAGACCCATGCCGAGCCCGAGACACACGATCAGCGTGTACTGGACCCCGGTGGTGACCCGGCCGCCGGTGACCGCCGTGACGGCGACGGTGACGGCGACCAGGACCGTCTGTGCGGCGGTGGCCGTCCGCAACAGGTGCCCGCGGTGCGCGGCGAACCGCGTACCCAGCCTGCCGCCGGCCAGCGCGCCGAGAAGGAACACCGCCAGCGCGACGACGGAGGCGAGTGCGGACAGGTTCGCGGCGTCCGCCAGCGCGAATCCGAGGAAGACCACGTTGCCGGTCATGTTGGCGACGAAGACGTGCCCGAGTGCCAGGTAGCTCACCGCGTCGACCAGGCCGGTGACCACAGTCAGCGTCAGCATCAGGGGAGCCAGCGGGCCGTGGCGGTCGTCCCTGGGCGGAGCCAGGGTGCGCGCCGCGTCAGTCAACAGCCTGCGCACGGCGTGTCCTTTCCGGTGCGGCGGGCACACGGTGCAGCACCAGACGGGTCAGCAGCCCGCTGGCGGGGCCGCACACGATCGCGGCCAGGGCGATCCACACCGGCCACGGGGTGACGCCCAGCACGTGGTCGAGGGACCATCGGCCGGGCCCGGTGAGGGCCAGCGCCGCGGAGACGACCACGAGGACCATCGGATACTCGTAGCCGTCGTTCTGCACCCACAGGCCCTTGGGCCACTTGACGGTGCCCGCGACCGTCATCACGCCCATGGCCGCCATCGCCGCCAGAGGCGTGAGCAGCCCTGCGGTCAGGAACAGGCCGGCCCCGATCTGACTGGCCCCCGCGACGACCGCCGTCAGCCGGCCGCCGCGGAACCCGTCGTGACGGAACTCCTCGGTACCGCCTGCCAAGCCGTGGCCCCCCAGCCGATAGCTCACCTTCTGCACTCCGTGACCGGCGATGAGGAGTCCCGCCACCAGCCGGAGGACCAGCAGTCCAGCATCCATCTCTTCCTACCTGTTCCTGACCTTCACTTCTCTGGCCGACGCAGTGGGATCAGCCGGCGGCGTGGGCGCCGATCACGGCCTGCGCGTAGACCAGACCGAGGCCATAGGCACCGCCGTGCTCCTTGACGACCTCCGTCACCGGCACATACGTCTCGGCGCGAGCCCAGTCACGCTGGAGCTCCAGCAGGACCTGCACCCAGGTGACCGGGACGGCACCGGCCTGGATCATGCGCTGGACCGCGTGCTCGTGCGCCTGCGGGCTGACGCCGCCGGACGCATCGGTGACCACGTAGACCTCGTAACCCTGGGCGAGGGCGGACAGCGTGGGCAGGACGACGCAGACCTCGGTCCACAGACCGGCTATGACGAGCTTCTGCCGGCCGGTCGCCTTGACGGCCTCGACGAACGCGGGGTCCTCCCAGGCGTTCATCGTGGTGCGGTCGATGATCTTCTGGTCGGGGAAGACGTCCGCCAGCTGCGGCAGGATCGGCCCGGAGAAGGACTCGGCGGCCACGGTGCTCAGCACGACCGGCACGTCGAACACCTTGGCGGCCTTGGCCAGACCCAGGGTGGAGTTGATGATTGCGGTGCGGTCACCGCTGCCGGTGCCGAAGAACATCTGCGGCTGGTGGTCCACGAACAGGACCGCGCAGTTCTCGGGCGTGAGCAGGTCGGGGCTGGGAGACGCGGTGACCTCGGCGATGTCGGCCATGTGAGGGTGCCTTTCCATGAGTAACGGCGCGGACAGGCGTCCGCGTCGGGCAAGAAACCGCCCGGTGGACGGTTCGTTGAGTGGTGTCCCGGGAGGGGCGGCTCGTGGCCCGGCCCTTCCGGGAGCACTAGAGGGCGAAGCAGGGATCGAAGGATGTGGCGGCGCCATCCGGCATCAGGCCGCGCCGTACGCGCCACTCGCGGTGCCGCTCCGACTCGGCGACGGCCTCACCGAGGGACTCCGCCTGGAGCACGCCCGCGACGTCCGGCCCTGACGCCTGGTAGCCGCCGAAGTGCGCCACCGGGCTCCAATGGGGGCTGACGGGCGGCAGTTCCTCGTCCAGTCCCTCGTACTCGCCGGCGGCGTAGACGATCCGGCCGCCGGTGACCGTGAGGAGCGACTCGATGTGCGCGATCTCCGGCTCGGGAACGGTGAAGTAGTCCGCGGACAGCACCGCGAGGTCCGCGTAACACCCCGGTCGCAGAACGCCCTTGATCTCCTCCTCACCGGTCAGCTCGGCGCCGGCCCGGGTGAACATCCTGAGCGCCGTCTGCCGGTCGACCCGGTTGCCCGCGGGGCGCAGCACGAGGTCTCCGACGGTGCGGCCGCTGACCAGCCAGTGCAGGGCCACCCAGGGGTTGTAGGTGGAGACCCGGGTGGCGTCCGTGCCGGCGGCCACGGTCAGCCCGCGCTCCAGCATCGCCCGGATCGGCGGGGCATCGGCGGCCCTGCCCGGGCCGTAGCGGCGCAGGAACGCCTCGCCCTGGAACGACAGCCGGTTCTGGACGGACACGGCGCCGCCGAGCGCGGCGATCCGGTCGAGACTCTCCGGGGACACGGTCTCGGCGTGGTCGAACAACCACCGGTTCCCGGCCGGGAACAGACCCTCGGAGGCCAGCTTCTCGAAGACCGTGAGGTCCCGGCGGATGGTCTCGTCGTAGGTGGCGTGCAGCCGGAATCCCCAGCCGCTCTCCATGAGAAGACGGACGGCCTTCTCGAATTCCCCTTCGTATTCCCCGAGTTCCGGACGCGGCTGGTTGAAGTTCTCGAAATCCGCCGCTGCCCAGGTGAGATTCTCACCTGCGCCGTTGAGCCGCAGCCATGCGTCCCCGTCCTCGGGACGGACCATGTCGATCCAGCGCGTGAGGTCGGCTATTTCCTGGCCCGCAGTCTGCGGGAAGAGGTGATAAGCGATGCGCAGCGACAGCTGGCCGGCCTTAGCAAGGTCGATGACGGTGCTGTAGTTGTCGGGGAAATTCTGGAAACCGCCGGCGGCGTCGATCGCCGAGGTCAGACCGAACCTGTTCAGTTCCCGCAGGAAATGACGGGTCGAGACCTTCTGGTCCTCGCCCTCCAGCACCGGTGCCTTGGCCAGGGTCGAGTAGAGGATGAGGGCGCCGGGCGCCGCGAGCAGCATGCCCGTCGGCTCCCCGTCCCGTCCGCGAACGATCTGCCCGCCCCGGGGGTCGGGCGTGTCCTTGCCGAAACCGGCCGCCTGCACCGCCGCCCGGTTGAGGACCGCGGACTGGTAGAGGTGCAGGACGAACACCGGGGTGTCGGGGGCGGCGGCGTTCAATTCCGCGACGGTCGGTAGGCGTCGTTCGGCGAACTGCTCGGCCGACCAGCCTCCCACCACCCGCACCCACTGACCCTTGGGGGTGCGAGCGGCCTGTTCCCGCAGCATGGCCAGGCCCTGACGCAGCGTGGGAACACCGTCCCAGCGCAATTCCAGTACGTAGTTGAGCCCACCCCGAATGACGTGCAGATGGGCGTCGTTGAGCCCCGGGACCATCCGCCGGCCGAGCGCGTCCACCACCTTTGTGGCGGCTCCGACGTACGGGGCCACGTCCTTGTCGTCACCGACGACCGTGATGACACCGCTCTTGACGGCGAGCGCCTCGGCCTGCGGGCGGTTCGGGTCTCCCGTATGGATTTTCGCGTTACGGACGACGAGTTCTGCGGCATCGTCGGTGGCCTGGGGAACCAGTCCGCCGACCGGCATGGGAGACACGTGTGCAGGACCCTTTCCGGGATGGACGACTTCGATGTCCGCCGCGTTCGAACGCGGCGGAGGGCAAATGCGCTGACGGTCTGAATGTGCGCTGCCGAATTCATGGGCGAACCACGGCCGCTGCGTCGTCACACTAGGCTCGGCGGACGCTGCTGTGTGTCCTGTCAGCGCACTGGAACATTGCTCGTAGCGCACGCCATGCGCGGCGGGAAGTGCGGCACGGGATCGCAGTGCCGGCGACTGTCGGGCAGGCAGGGATGCCTTCGTGCGCTCGAGGACAACTGACGTGCGCGCAAGACCTACCGTGCCAGGCTGCGGCGCCGGAATGCCCGGCACGACGATCCGGATCGGTTCCCGGAGGCGGACACCAGGCTGGTGATCGCCGCCGGGCGTCCGATGCCGGCACCACCACGGACGCGCATGCCTGGCGCGCATCCGGGCTCAGTCGGCACTGCCCGCTTAGGCTGACGGCCGAGCTTGTTCGAAATGGGGGGCGTCGTAGATGAGAGTTGCTCAGCCGTTGCCGGTTCAGGGGATACACACGGGCCCCTTCCCGATCGGGGCTGCCGTAGGCATGCTCGTGGTCGGTGGGGTGCTCGCCGCCTCTGCCGCGCTCTCGGCCAGGGGATCCGAGCCGAAGAGCGATGGCAAGTCCCTGAGGAGCTGGCTGCTCGGGCTCGGCACGACGTTGTGCGTGCTGGGCGGACTCGGTTTGTTCGACCACTACTTCGAGAACCAGCGGACGAACGACGGACTGCACGCCGCCGGTCGCCAGATCATCGACGACGCGATGGAGGAGGCCCGGGACTGCGACCCCGCTTCCCCTGAACCCACCTTCGTCTATCCGAGTGGATCGGTGCCCGACGGGGCTGCCACATACGTCCCGTCGCCGTGCAGCACATCCCCGCGTGACGTGCTGCTGTCGAACTCGACGACACTGACCGACCAGATCGGGTACAAGGCCGAGGAGGGGGCTTCCTTCTACACGAACGGGCACGTGACGGTGACCGACGAGGACAGCGGCAAGCAGGTTTGCGCCACCGTTCCAGACACGGCGAACGGTAGCGGCTCTGTGACCGACGGCCCATGCCGGGATTGAGGCTCGTCCCGCAATGATCATCTGAGAGACGTGAACGCCGTTGGCTGGTGAAGCGGTTCGTCTGTCCGGTGATGGTCGGGTTGTGCAGTCGTGCGGATGATGTGGGCGGCAGCGGACTTCGAGAGGCCGAACAGCGGGGCGAGCTGGCGCAGTGTCAGGTTGATATGCCGGTACGCGGCCACCGGTAGCGCCCGGTTGAACTCTACTCACTCTCCGGTCCAGTCGCTTGCGTCTCTCCGGTTCGGCGTCGGGACACACGAACGTCCCCCTGAGTCGTGTCACCGAGCAACCCCGGCAGGTGGACGAGCCGCAGCAGCAACGCAGCCGAGAGTAGGTAGCCCGCATCCTCGAGGTGACAGCTGCACTGCTGGAGGCGACCCCTTACGACGATCTCGGCACCAAGCTGATTGCTGCCGAGGCCCGGGTATCGGTCGGCGTGCTGTACCGGTACTTCGCCGACAAGGAGGCTACCGTCGGGTCTGGTACCAAGGACCGCGTCCGGTGAACCAGGCTCCGCGACGAGCCGTGGGCCCTCCGCGTACATCTTTGCCCGACCACATCAGCCGTGCCACCGCTGGCGCTGTCGCCGTCACTCGTCTGGCTGCCGTCCGGTCGCCGGGGCTGGTGGCACGTAGGCACTGGGCACAGGCCAGGAACGGCCGCCCGCTCGTCTGCTCCACCACCGGCTGGACGCGGCTCGACCTGTTTCTGTTCGGATTGACACCGGGCTGCCTGGGCCTCGTACTGAAGATGAGGGACTCTTGATCAGAAGCTTCCCTGTGGGGGGATTCCACCATCCGTAATCCTCCTCCCTCACGGAGGCACCATGACGGTGCAGCAACCGCAAGCCATGATCCCGACGGTTCTGGTGTACGAGGGCGACCCCGGATTTCCTCCGCTGGTCAACATGCCCGTACCGCATCCCGTTCCACAGCTCGACACACAGCCTTTCCCGACGGCCATCGCGGAAGCCACGCCGCAGCCCGACGGTGCCGGGCCGGGCACCGAGGCCTTCCGCTACTGGGTGGCGGCCGACGCGCTCAGCAGGGCCGCCCGGACCTGGGGTCCGCTGGTCCCGACCGGAACACAATGGCATCCGACGGTCGGCCGCGCCCTCAACGCACACCTCGACGCAGGAATCGACCTCAATGCCTTCTACGACCGCAAAGGCCTGTGGTTCTTCCGTCGCACGGTGCTGGGCGTCACCGTCGCCGCGTGCGAGAGCTCCGAGGTAGTCGAGCACGAGACGGGTCATGCGATCCTCGATGCCCTGCGTCCTCAGCTGTTCAACGCGGCGAGCGCGGAAGCGGCCGCTCTGCACGAAGCGTTCGGTGACATCAGCGCGCTGCTGAGCTCACTTGGGCTGGAATCGTTGCGGATCGCGGTACTGGCCGAGACACAGGGCGACCTCGAACTGTCCTCGCGGGTGTCGAGGATGGCCGAGCAACTGGGCTGGGCCATCCGCCAGGGCCACCCGAACGCGGTCGACCCGGACTGCCTGCGCAACATGGCGAACAGCTTCTTCTACCGCGACCCGGTGGAGCTGCCGCCGACCGGACCCGCGAACACCCTCTCCAGCGAGCCCCACTCGTTCTCCCGGGTGTTCAGCGGCGCGTTCCTGAAGATCGTCGCCGGGATCTTCAGGCAGCAGGACCTGCAGGACCAGGCCGGTCTGGCCAGGTCGGCCGAGATCGCCGGGCAGCTGCTGGTGGATGCCGTCGTGGCCGCGCCCGTGGTGTCCGCGTACTACGCACAGGTCGCGGGTCACATGATCGCCGCGGACCAGCGGCGGAACGGCGGCAAGTACGGTCAGTCCCTGCGCTCGGCGTTCATCCGTCACGGCATCCTCTCCCTGGAGGCCGCCGCGTCCGTCACCGAGCCGGAGGTGGCACGCCGAAGCGCCCAGATCGCCGAGGCGACGCCGGGCGGTGGTGACGACGAGGGTCTCACGGCCGTCACGATCCAGGGGGCGGCGTACGGCGTCACTCTGCCCCTCACTCTCTCCGCCCCGGCGGAGGAGCGACGGTTCGGCATCGCGGGCTCCGACCCCGCCGGCGGCTCGCTGCGGCCCGCCGACCCCGAGCGGGTCGCCACGTCGTTCCTCGAGGACCTCTTCCGCCAAGGCCGCGTCCACGTACCCGAGGAGCACCGCTCCGCTGCGACGTTCGTCGACGACAGGCCCTCCCGGCTCAAGACGCACGAGATCACGCGGAGCACGACCGGCGAGGGTCTTGCCCTCATCCGGCGGTGCTTCGACTGAGCAGTCAGCGCAATCAGTGGAAGAAACGCAGACGGCGGGCGGTGAGCCGCCCGTCGTCTGCACGCTCGATGACATGCGTCGTAATCGGCGTCGGCTCCTCACCCTCGAACACCGCCTCGCCCCGCGCCAGCAGGTCGTTGATGAATTTCTCGGTCGCTCGGCGCTCGGCATCGCCTGCCGAGACCGGCTGGTCGTCCCGGATCGCGAAGGCCACCGTTCCATCCACCGGTCCCCGCGGGTTCACCGTGAAACCGGCGTGCTCGAGCGCTTCGGCGCCCCGCGTGGTCGCCATGGCGAGCACGAGCCCCTCGGAGACGATCTGCACGACAACGGCCTCGGTCTCGTTCACGGCCGCAGCCAACTCGGCCACGCCCGGACCGCCCGACAGCTCGATCCGTGTCCGGAGCACGGGACGGTGTTCCATCGCGGCGACAGCGAACACCGGGTGGGCCGTCGTACGCATCCCCGCTTCCCGCGCGAACGCGCGCTCCTGAGCGTCCTCGCCCACGAAGACACAGTCGTCGGCCACCGCTCCTTCTGTGCTCGCGACCGCCCGATCGAAGATCCTGCGACTGTCCTTCACACCCCAGTGCACAAGAGCCTCGTCCGTGAAACGGCCGGGGAATGCCTTGTGCAGCGCGGCCGTTGCCCGTGCGGCAGCGCCCTCGCCCGGCCCGGGATTGGAGATGATGCCCGTGCGCACCTCGCCGAGGGCGTCGAGCACGGCCGTGACACGTGGTCGGGGCTGAAGTGTCAGGGAGCCGTCGGGTTCCCCGTGGGCGTCCGCCAGGGTCGCTCCGATGTCGAAGAAGATCACAGGCATGGGAAATGCCTCCCCGCAGGGGATGCCTTCCAGTCGCAACCGCACAGGTGAAAAGATCTCCACGGTCCGAACTGCCGGCGCAGTCCACTCGGCGATCGACTGGCGGCATGAAGCAGTCCCGTACAGCGACGCGGACCTGGCCCGACTCCAGCAGATCCTCTGCTACCGCGAACTCGGCTTCTCTCGACGAGATCACCTTCGCCGGAATCTTGCACGGGGCCTGCGCGTGTGCTCTTGTCCCAGGCCCTTGCGCTTGAGATAGCGGGCGTGCCCACGCCGTCCGATGCGTTCCATGAGGGGGAGGGCCCGGTTGGACAGCGCGGGGGCGAAGGCCATCGCCCGGGAGACGATGCTGTCGGCGTAGGGAAGGAAGATCTCCAGTCGTCGGGTGCGCAGGGCACGCGCATAGCCACGTACGACGTCCTCGACCGAGAGCACCTTGCCGACGAAGTTGAGCATGCTGCCCCCGTGCAGCGCCTCGTGCTGGAGCATGCGGGTGTCGACGCCGCTGGGGTAGATGCCGCTGACGGCGACCCCGGTGTTGCGCAGTTCGCAGGAGAGGGCGGTAAGGAAGGCCCGCAGTCCAGACTTTGCGGCCGAGTAGACGGCGGAGCCGGGAAGCGCCAGGACTCCGCCCATGGAAACCGTCGCCAGTATGTGTCCCCGGCCTCGCCGCCTCATCCCCTCCGCGGCAGCGGCTATGAGCTGGACAGGACTCTCCAGCATCACCGAGAGCTGAGTGTTCAGGTCCTTGGCCGCGGAGTCGGCCACGCTACCGGGGACGATGACGCCGGCGTTGCACACCAGGACGTCGAGCCGGTCGGACCATTCCTTGCGGACACGGGCGCACAGTCCGGCGACCTGCTCGCGGTCGGCTGCGTCGCACACCACCGGAATCGCGTCGGCGTTGATGGCGACGGCCGCCGTCATGGCTGCCGTCTCGTCGATCTCGACGGCGATGACGCGGTAGCCGCGGCCGGCGAGCAGGCGGGAGACGCCGAGCCCGATACCGCCACCGGCTCCGGTGACCAGGGCGAGCGGTTTGGAGTCAGCCGTTTGCATGGGCACTCGCCTTCCGGGTGGAAGCGGCGCGGACGGTGTTGAACAGTCCCGGGGACAGCTCGAACCAGCCCAGCCGCTTGGACAGCGTGCGGAGGTATTTCTTGTAGGCGCGCACTTCGATGTAAGCCGCGTGGCGGTCGGATCCGACGAATTTGATCCCGCCCGAAAGGTCAGGGCGGTCCTCACGGATGAGCCGCTCGAACTTCCCCGCACGGTCGGGACGGTGCACCTGATCGTTGAGGTACTGCGCCATCAGGTGCGAGATACGGTCGAACAGGGTGTACGCGCTGGAGTTGACCTCCAGGTAGCCGAGCCCGAAGAGGTTGTGCCGCTGCCGGCTGAAGGCGTTGAGGTACATCTGTGGCCGTCCTCCCTTCCACGCGAAGTAATCGGCCGGTACGTAGGGGATGGTCATGTCGTAGCCGGTGGCGAAGAGGACGAGGTCGATCCGCTCGCGGGAGCCGTCCGCGAACACGACCTTGTCGCCGTCGAAGCGCGCGATGTCCGGCTTGGCAGTGACGTCGCCGTGCTGGAGGTAGTGCAGGAGCTGGGTGTTGAGCAGCGGGTGTGACTCGAACAGGCGGTGGTCGGGGCGGTGCAGTCCCCAGCGGCTCACGTCACCCACCATCACCCGCCGCACGATCCCGTAGACCAGGCGCTCGGCCCAGATCGGCAGCCACTCGGTCTCGTCGGAGGGCATGCCGAATACGTGCTTGGGCACGAAGTGGTAGCCGCGGCGCGTGCTGATGAATGCGGCGTCGGCGTTGGCGGCGGCGTCGCAGGCTATGTCGGCGCCGGAGTTTCCGAGCCCGACCACGAGCACGCGCTGCCCGCGGAACAGCGACGGATCGGCGTACTCGACGGAGTGCATGGTACGTCCGGCGAAGTCGCCCGGTATGCCGGGAGTCCGTGCGTCCCAGGTCACTCCGGAGCAGCAGATGACCGCCCGCGCCCGTGTGGCTCCGGTCGAGGTGAGTACGGTCCAGGCGCCGTCCTCGTCCTGCTCCACCGAGCTGACGGCGGTGTCGAACCGGATCGCCTCGCGCAGTCCGAAGTCGTCCGTGAACGACCGGGTGTAGCGAAGGATCTGCTCGCGGGAGGGATAGTCGGCGAAGTCCTTCGGCATCGGATAGTCGAAGAAGCCCGACTTGTCGCGCGACGAGATGAAGTGCGCCGAGCGGTACATGGGTGAACCGGGATTGTCGATGTCCCAGATGCCGCCGACGTCGGAGTGACGTTCGAACTGTACGTACCGGATTCCCAGTCGCTTCAGCGCCCGGGCTGCGGAGAGTCCTGCGGGGCCGGCTCCGATGATCGCGACAGGCAGTTCGGCGTGGACCGGGGCCCGGAGTGCGTCTGTGGTCACTGTGGCACCTCTCTGTCAGAGCGTGCCGAGAGCATATCTGGCCAAGTGGCCAAGTCAAGTGACCTGTGCAAGTGATCAGCGCAGATGGCCGGTGTCGGGGACACGGCCTGTCGTCGGGTGAAGGGCTCGGCGCCGACCGGATCCCGGGCGGGCGTCGTGGTTCGTGTCCTGGGCGGGATCCCTTCGGATCCCCGATGCAGGTGAGTCAGAACGACTGCTCCGCTGACGAAGCCCGCACCGGAGGCGAGCCAGGTCACGGTGTCGGCCGTCGCGACTTTCTCGAGCGTCTCGGGTGAGTCACCCAGCCGGGGGCGATGGTCAGGTCGGCCCGGGAGGGAGCGGTGAGGGATCTGCGGTCGGCTACAGCAGGCGGCAGGAGCTCGAACCCGATCTTGAGGAGTGCGGCCGGTCGCGACGATTCGGTTCGGTCCGGTGAAAGGGGCGGGCGACGCCCGGCGGGAGGAGTGGTCTGCCAGGATGGCGGCGATGGGGCGGCGTGATGCTCTCGTGGTTGCGGAGCGGGTCCGACGCAGCCGCTGCGGGCAGTGCGGGCGGTACTGTCGTCAGGACGGAGTGCGGTGGTGGGGAGCGGCGGCGCGGCCGATGGTCACCGCCAGCTGGCCCAGTCGGTGCCAGTCCAGGCGGGGCTGGGCCGGGGGCACGCCGGGACGCTCCCGGGGGACCCGCACCCGCAGTGCGCGGGGCGCGATGCGGCAGAGTACGGGCGTGGGCAGCCGCATGGCTTCGCCGTCGATGCCGACGTCGATCATCTCGGAGTCACTGTCGACCAGTACTCTGCGGGCCGTCCGCAGTGTCACCCCGTGGGGTTGCGGGTCCAGTAGAAGCGCTGCCGCTTCGGCGGCGCTGTCCACCGTGACGCCGAGCACGCCCAGCCTTCCGGAGTCGAGCCGTTCGCGCCGGCCGAGGGCCAGTGGATCGCCCGTGCTGTACGGGTTGTTGCTGACCAGCACGGCCTGTGGACTCGTGAGAGTGATGCCCCGGGCCCGTGCGGTGAGTCTCGGGCCGAGCCGGCGGCTGAGAAGGTCGGGCAGCATGCCGAAAGCGGTGATCACCTTGTCCTCGCGGTAGGCGGGGTTCTGGATGACCGCCGCGTACGTGCCGAAGGAGGCGTTGTTGACGAACGGGTGGCCCGCGGCGAACCCGAGGTCCACCCGCAGTTCCACGCCGTCGACGAGTGCGTCGAGGCAGGACGCGGGATCGTCCCGGTCGAGGCCGAGGTCCATCGCGAAGTGGTTGCGGGTGCCTGAGGGGATGACGAGGAACGGAATGCCGTGTTCGGCGGCGACCGCCGCGACGAGTGCCTGAGTGCCGTCGCCGCCGGCGACACCGAGCAGGTCCGCGCCGTCCGCCACGGCTGCCCGGGCCAGTGCGGCGACGTCCTGCCGCTCCTCGGGGTCGAGCAGAACGACGTGCGCTCCGAGTCCTTCCGCCTTTGCCTGGAGGTCGAGTCGGTCGACCTTGCCGCCTCCGGAACGCGGGTTCATGATCAGGAACGGGCGCTCCGGGGGTGCCGTCCGGTGTTCCTTCACGCGAAGGATGCGCTCCCCGTCCCTCCGCAGCGCGTACCGTCCCGCTGCGACGGCAAGGGCCCACAGGGCGAGGGACACTACCAGCGTCCATTGGAACGTGACCACGAACAGGGCGATGAGCGCGGCGGGAGCCACGAGGGCCAGCGCAGCCGCCGCCACCCGGGCAAGGCCGCGGCGGGACAAGGTCCACCACACGGCCGCCGCGGTGACGGCCGCACCGGCGAGCCCGGTCGCGGCGGTCAGGATCCCCTCTGAGCCGCCGTACGCGGCGGGCAACAGTACGGCCAGGGCTGCGGAGGCCAGTGCGGCCCTGGCCGCCCAGCGATGTCGCCGGTGGGCGGAGCCGCGCAGATCTGCGCTCATGGAGTCCTCCGATCGGCAGCGGACCTCGCTGGGCGGATCCGCACGACTGCGAAAGGTACGGGCCGGGGCTGATGTGGCCCGACCGTACTACCCGGTTACGCCAGCGTCTCCGGGCCCCTCGCGAGCCGCGCGTCCTGTGCAGCCCGCGAGGGCCGCGCGATCGCGGTGACGGGGCCCGAAGGCGTCGACTGACTTTGTCCCCAATCTTTCTGATCGATCAAGTCGGTCATGCGACACGAATCCCTCGGCGACGCCAGGTCCGGAGTGCCGGAGGCTGGGCGACTTGGCCAACTGACCTGGTCGTGTGGTGTGGGATGATCCTCCCCATGGCCACCACCCGATCCCCACGCCGTCGGCCCGATGACGCCCGCCGCGTCGAACTGCTCAATGCCGCCCGAACGGTGATCGCCCGAGAGGGCGTCGGGGCGACGACGACGCGCCGCATCACACAGGAGGCGGGGCTGCCGCACGGCATGTTCCACTACTGGTTCTCCGGCAAGGAGGAACTCTTCGAAGAGCTCATCAACGAGGTCATCGAGGAGTTGCGGCAGCACGCTGCCTCGGTGGCCCCCGACGGCTCCGAGTTGGGCGTGGCGGACAGGCTGCGGGCGGCCTTCGAAGTGGCCCGGCACGACGAGGAGAAGCGGCCGGGCAGACAACTGGCCTTCTACGAACTGACCGCCCTCGCGCTGCGCACCCCAGCGCTGCGGGACCTGGCCCGCCGTCAGTACGCCGCCTACCGGGAGGCCTCCACCGAAGCGGCCGCCTCCTGGGCGGCCGAGCACAACGTGGATCTCCCCGGTGGCAGCCAGGCCCTCGGGGAACTTCTCGCCGTGGTGATCGACGGGATGATCCTGGCCTGGCTCGCCGACCCCGAGGGAAGCAACCCCGACCAGGTCTTCGCCCTGCTGGACACGCTGCTCACGCGGGCAGCCACGGTGAGCCCGGAGGCCACCGACAAGTGAGGGCGGGCCCCGATCGCCGGGATGGCGGCGGGCGTCAGTGATCCTGGGCGCTGAGCTGTCGTTCGTCAGTTCCGCCGATACTGGCCTCGCGCCCTGGGGATGGCGGGCTGTCAGCCCAGGTAGGCGGGAGCGACAGCCGAGTTCATCAGTCGGCGGGCCGTGCCGGTGCCGTCGGCGGGGACCGTCCACAGGTCTGAGCCGTAGTCGCCGGGAAGGGCGTAGACGAGGGTGGAGTCGTCGGCCCACAGAGCCTGGTCGTCGATGTTGCGCTGTTCGGCGGTCGCGGTCTCCTTCATCGTGTGCAGGTCGAGGACGTACAACCGCCAGGGCGCGTCGGGAGAGGCTCCCTTGACGCGTTTCTTGTAGGCGATCCGGGTGCCGTCGGGCGAGAGGGAGGGGCATTCGACGTTGCGGTGCAGGGTGGTGAGGGTGCGCGCGGCGACATCGCCGCGGACCAGATAGGTCCGGCCGCTGGTCGCCAGTGTGGCGTAGAAGCGGGTGTCGTCGGCGAAGGTGACACCCCAGATGTTGATGTCGGCGGAGCGGTAGGGACGGCCGTCCTTCGTGATGCGGAACGTCTCCAGGTTGTCGTCCATCGCCCAGGTTCGGGTGTCGACGATGGCGGTACGGGTGGAGAAGTTGGTGCCGGCGTAGGAGTCACCGCTGACGAAGACCGTCCAGGCCACCAGGTGGCCGGAGGGCGAGACCCGGGCCCGGGTGGGGATGCCTGCTGCCGGGAAGTGGTGCAGTTCGTGCAGGTGCGAGTCGAGTACGACCGCCCGGTAGGTGTCCTGCAGCGCACCGTGCACGGCCTGCAGGCAGATGCCGGTACCGGCCGCCGCGTGGAAACGCAGACACTTGACGCCCGATGCGGTGCGCGGCCCCTGCGGATCGTCGGCGGGCACGGTGGAGATCTCGTCGCGGTGCGGGCCCCAGGCCAGGTTGCGCACCAGCAGCCGGCGGCCGGCCGTCGGCCGGAGCGAGACGGTTCCGGGACGCACGGTCGGACCGTTCGCCTGCTGCTGGTCACGCATGCCCGACCGGTGGGCGGCGTAGAGCACCGCCCCGGTGCCGACGCTCCCGAGCAGCAGGACGGCGGCCATCAGGATCACCAGACGGGTGGTTCTGGTCATGTGGACACCTCATCGGCGGGACGAAGGACGAACGAGGCCACGAGGGCGCTGATGGCCAGTGCGGCGGTGGCGACGGCGAGTGCGGTTCGCCCGCCCCACAGACTCCAGACCGCGCCGAAGACGAGCGAGCAGGTGAACCGGGCCAGTGCCTGGCCGGTGCCGACCAGTGCCTGCCCGGCACCTTGGTGCTGTGCCGGCACGGCGTCGGCAGTGGCGGCCGCGAGGACTCCGTCGGTGGCGGCGTAGAAGGTGCCGTGCAGCACGAGGACGGCGACCACGGCCGGGACTCCGTGCCAAGGGGAGAGCACCAGGCCGTACCCGAGCAGCAGGACGCCGTGGCCGCTCAGGAAGAGCAGGCGGCGGCTGCTGCGGTCGGCGAGTGCGCCGAGCGGGACGGCGAGCAGCAGGAAGAAGGCGGCGGTGCCCAGCGGCAGCAGCGGGAACAGATGGGCGGGCAGGTTTCCTTCGCGCTGGAGCAGCAGATAGAGGAAGGAGTCGCTGACGGTGGTCAGGCCGAGCAGGGTCGCGCACACGGTGAGCCGGCGCAGCTCGGGGCGGCGTAGTAGCCCGAGCGCATCGCGTAGCACCGGCCGGGCCGATTCGGGCAGTTGCACGGCACCGGCTGGAGCGATGTGGCGGGGCACGAAGAGCACCAGCACCAGGACCCCCAGCGCGGCGACGCAGCCGCTGACCGCGAAGACCGCGTCGTAGCCGTCGACGGTGGCCCGCAGCACGGCGAAGGCGACGAGCGGGCCGAGCAGCGCACCGGTGGTGTCCATGGCACGGTGCACCCCGAACGCCCGCCCCCGGTGCTCGGGTTCGGTGGCCAGCGAGATCATCGCGTCCCGAGGGGCGGTGCGTAGCCCTTTGCCGGTGCGGTCGGCCGCGAGCACGGCGCTGATCACGGGGAGCGTGTGGGCGATCAGCAGCAGCGGCTTGCACACCGCCGACAGGCCGTAGCCGAGGCCCGCCACGACCTTGTGCCGGCGGCCACCCCGGTCGGCGAGGTGGCCGCCGGCCAGCCGGACCAGAGCCCCGACGCCGTTGTTGATGCCGTCCAGCAGTCCGAATCCGAGCGGCGACAGACCGAGGCCCACGACCACGTAGAGCGGCAGAACTGCGGTGACCATCTCCGAGGAGATGTCCGTGATCAGGCTGACCGCACCCAGGGCCAGCACGGTTCCTGGCACAGCGGCCGGCCGCCGCCCCGGACGGGTGTCCGAGGCGACGGCGGGCTTGGTGCTGCGGGAGTCCGCGAGATACACGGGCGTCAGTTCCAGACGCCGGTGATGTCGGAAGCCGAGGCGGCGTTGCCCGCGTGCGTGGTCAGACCGGCCAGGTCCTCCACGGTGCGCAGTACGTTGTAGTGGTTGTAGGTGGTGGAGCTGGAGCTGCCGGGGGCGACGTGCTGCCCGTACAGGACCGTGGGGATGCGGTTGCCGGACAGCTTGTTGTCCTCGTCGAAGGTGACGGCGAGGATGCTGTTGTGGGTCTGGGCCCAGGTGGCGTAGGCGCCCAGGTTGTTCTGGATCCAGGTGTCGCCCGTGGAGACCGAGCAGTCGTGCATGTCACTGCACAGGTTCGGGACGACGAAGGAGACCTTGGGCAGGGTCGTGTAGTCGGTCGGGAACTGCGCCATGGTCATCGCGGTGTTCGTCGGCACGTTGGAGAAGCCGAACCACGGGTTGTGCTTCTGCGCGTAGTTGCCGCTGCTGCAGACCGTCGAACCCTGACTGGGCAGCGACTCGTTGTAGCTCTTCCAGGTCTTGCCCGCGGCGATCAGCTCGGAGGCGAGGTTGGGAGCGGAGATGGAACCGACGCTGACGCAACTGTCGTCGGTGCGGCCCTGGTTGGAGCCCGAGAAGAGCATGTAGTAGTTCGGCTCACTGGGGTGGGTGAGGCCGTAGGACTGGGTGAGGTTGGCGCCACCCGCCTTGAGGGTGTTGTTGATGTACGGGGCGCTGGAGCTGCCGATCACCTGCGAGTAGGCGTGGTTCTCCATCACCACGACCACCACGTGGTCGGGGGTCGGGAGGGCGGCGGCCTGAGCGGTGGAGGCCGTGGCGGTCCACAGGCCGATCGACGTGGCGGTGAGGGCGACAGCCCCGGCGAGTGCGGCGAGGGGACGTCGGTTGCGCTTGGGAGCCTTGACGGCGGTCATGACTGTCCTCCGGACAGAAGTGACGGACGTTCGGGGGAGCGGCGCCGTAACCCTAGAAGCACCAGGCCGGAAATGGGTGAAGGGCAGACGAACGGTGGGCCTCGCCGGGCAAAGGTCACAACACGCACGGGTAACGCACAGAAAAAGCCGCCAGTCACAGGGTCGACGACCCTCGTTGGAGACGGTCAGCCCAGCCGCACCTCGCTGCTTCCCCGCCCCCACACGCCCCGGACCGCCATGGGTTTCCATCATGCGAACGGATCGATATCGGATCGCGTCAGGAGGTCACCCGCCGGCACGCTGCCCTCTATGAATCACGCGGATGCTCATCGGAGGACGAGCTGGTGTTGGCAAGACGACGGTGGGGTGGGAAGTTTCGGCGCTGCTGCGAGCCGCGGCGGTCTGTCACGCGATTGTCGTGGGTGACTTCATGGGGCAGGTGCATCCGGCACCAGAGGGAGATCCTCGCCGCGCGGAGGTCACCGAGACCGATCTGACCGCCGTGTGGGCGAACTTCGCCCAGCGGCTACCAGCGCCTGATCCGTACGAACACCGTGAGCGTGCACGAGTCCTGCTCAATGCCTCCGACGCCACCGCCCGTGAGCTGGTGGGACGGCAACTCGGTTCGGAACTGGATCAGGAGCTGGAGGGCGGCGTCCGCAACATGCCGGCCGGCAGGACTCGGCGTGGACACCGACGAAGCCGACGGCCGTGACTTCGGAGTCCGCGGTTCCCGCTGCCACATCACCCGCGCCGCCGAGGCGTTCGGCTTGAGGGTCCTGCCCTGCTACCCGCTCGCCAGCGGACTCCCGACCGGCAAGTACTCCTCCGGCAAGGCCCTGAAGGCGCGCAGCTGACCCAGTTCCGCCAGGACAACTTCGACAGCCGACCTGGGTCGGTTCATGGCCTTCGTTGACTTCGCCGCGAAGCGGGGTCTGGCCGAGGTCCAAGTCGCCTTCTCCCGGCCGGCCTCCCGCCCCGCCGTCGCCTCGGTGATCGCCGGTGCCACGCAGCCCGACCAGGTCACGCAGAGTGCCGCCACCGTCGGATACGAGTTCGGCGGGGACGACCTGGCCGAGTTGGACGAGATCTTTCCCCCGGTGGCGCCCATCGCGCTCTTCTGACGGCCCGTAAGCCGAGCCCTCGGACTGAACCTCCGCTCCTTCCGGCCTTGTCGGTCCTCCACCACGCCCCGATGCCGGGGCTCGTCATGCTTTCGGCAGGGGGCGGACGGTGAGGATCTGCTGGGCGTGTCCGACCGGGCCGTCGACGTCGTGCAGGACCGTGCCGGTGAGGCCCTGACCGGAGGGGCCGAAGGTGACGGTGGTGTCCAGCCCGGTCCACGGTCCACGCGGTCGGCGGTGCAGGTGGACGGTCAGGTCGACGTTGGGGAACGTCCATTCCGTGGGCGGCTGCCGGACGGCGATGCCGTTGGCGGTGTCGACCAGGGCGGGATACGACGCGAGTGGGCTGACCGGAGCACCGGCGACCAGGTCGAGGGGGGAGACCCAGGCGGTCGCACGGCCCGGCCGGGGCGGGGTGACCGGGCGGACGTCCGGGGAGGTGATGTAGCCGCCCGCCACCGCTGACCGGCTGATGGTGCTCCGCAACACCGTCCCTTACCGCTTCCAGCGCGCCGTCGACCACTACCACCTCGTTCTCGACGCCAACGCCTTCGACCTCCATTTCGCTCTCACGATCTGCCGCTGGCCCGGGTCGAAGGTCCTGCACCGCGAGTGAAGATGACGGGCCCGGGCCGCGACCACGGCGATCCACCCGGGCGCCTGGCCGACGGCCACGTGCCCCCTCACCGCTCCAGTACGAGCAGCTGTGCCTCCTTCGGTGACCAGCCGACCGTCACCGCGGCGTCGAGGTCGCCGGTCGCGCGTGAGCCCGTGCCGAGTTCGCGCATGACCACGTCCTGGCCGCCCACGTGCAGTCGGTGACGGATCGTGGCGCCGAGGCTGGTGGACGACAGCAGCCGACCGGAGCCGCGGTTCTCGGTGCGGTCGGCGTCGACGAACCGCAGATGCTCCGGGCGGACGGAGACGGCGTATGCGTCGCCCTCGGCCCCACGGTCCCGTACCCGGCCGACTCCCCAGGCGCCGAGGTCGACGACGGCCTCGCCGCTCTTGCGTTCCAGCACCGTGCAGGGCAGCAGGTTGGTGTCGCCGAGGAAAGTGGCCACCCAGTCGGTACGTGGATGGGCGTACACGTCCTCGGGCGTACCCTCCTGCACGATCCTGCCGTCGCGCATGACCACGATCCGGTCGGACATGGACATGGCCTCTTCCTGATCATGGGTGACGAACAGGACGGAGATGCCGAGCGACTGCTGCAGTGTCTTCACCTCGTCCTGCATCTGCTCACGCAGACGCTTGTCCAGAGCGGCCATCGGTTCGTCCAGCAGCAGGGCAGCCGGGTTGAACACCAGGGCGCGGGCGAGTGCGACACGCTGCTGCTGGCCGCCGGACATCTGCCGGGGACGACGGTCGCCGAGCCCGGCCAGTCCGACGCGGGCGAGTGCCTCTTCCGCACGCCTGCGCCGCTCGCCACGCTGGATTCCTCGCATCCGCAGCGGGAACTCGACGTTCTCGGCGGCGGTCATGTGCGGGAACAGGGCGTAACTCTGGAAGACGACGCCGAGGTTGCGGTCCTTCGGGGGAAGCCGGTCCACGGGTTCGCCGTCGATCAGCACGGTGCCGGAGGTGAGTTCCTCGAAGCCGGCGACCATCATCATGGTCGTGGTCTTGCCGGAGCCGCTCGGTCCGAGCAGCGTCACGAACTCACCGGACTCGACCGACAGATCGAGATCGTCGACGGCGGCAACGCTGCCGTACGTCTTACGGACGCTGCGCAACTCGATGGCGCCACGGCGCTCTTCATGGGGAGGCGAGGCTGATGCCTGCTGTGTGGTCGTGGTCGTCATGGTTCACCCTGTCTGTTCGGGGGCGGTCAAGGGGAGCAGCCGTGCGGCGGAGCGGCGGCGGATGGTGAAGCAGACTTGGACGAGCAGACCGAGCGTGGCGACGGTGACGAGCATCGCCGATGACACGGCGATCTTCGGGGTCAGGTTGTACTGGATGTCGGTGAACATCTTCACCGGCAGCGTCGTCGCGTCCGGGGACTGCAGGAACAGCGCGATGACCGTCTCGTCGATGGACACGGAGAAGGCGAACAGGGCGCCCGCGACGAGCCCCAGCCGGATGACCGGAAGATAGACGAACCGCATGACGGAGAAGACTCCCGCGCCCAGGCTGCTCGCCGAGCGGACGAGCGCCGGATTCAGCCCGGCGAGGCTGGCCCGCACGGTGAGGAAGGCGTACGGCACCGCGATCACTGCATGGGCGAGGCCGATCGGCAGGACCGTCCCCACCATGCCCAGGGAGATGAAGAACTGGTAGAAGGCCAGTGCCATCACCACCGCGGGCACGATCATCGGTGCGAGCAGCAGGCCCGTCACCGCCGCCTTCCCGGGAAACGTACGCCCGTGCAGTGCCACGGCTGCTGTTCCCCCGATCACCACCGCCATCACCACCGCGACTCCGGCCGCCTGCAGACTCGCGGACAGGGCAGCCATCCACGCCTGGTCGTCGAAGAAGCCGGTGACCGCGTTCGTGGACAACTGCTTGGGCGGGAAAGTGATGTATCGGCTGCCGGTGAACGCCACCGGCAGCACGATCAGCGTCGGCACCACGAGGAAGACGAAGACCGGCACAGAGGCGATCAGCGAGGACACATGTCGAGGTCTAGCGAGCCTCATGTTCGCCTCCTGCGCGAAGGATCCGCTGGTACACGGCTACGAGTACGCTGACGACGATGGTCAACAGCAGCGCGAGCGCCGACGCACCGGCGAAGTCGGTCAACTGCCGTGCATAGAAATCGATCTGATTGGCGATCATCATGTCGCCGGGGCCACCGAGCACGACGGGCGTGATGAAGAACCCCGTGCTGATGATGAACACCAGCAGACCCGCGGCGGAGACCCCGGGCACGGTCAGAGGCAGGATGATCCGCCGGAAGACCGACGCCTCGCCCGCCCCCAGCGAACGGGCGGCCAGTTCGAGCCGGTCGTCGATCGCGGCCAGGGCCGCGAAGATCGGGAAGACGGCGTACGGCAGCAGATAGTGCACCATGCCGACCACGACGGCGAAGCGGTTGTGGAGCAGGGCCAGCGGGGCGTGGGTGAGGCCGAGTCCCTGCAGCGCGGCGTTCACCAGACCGTTGTCCTGGCGGCACCCCTCGCGGGGAGTCTGCTCACCGCGTGCAGTGAAGGGGCATGGCAGGGATCAGCCCCGGGGGGAAAAGGGGATGCTGCGAACTGCGATGTGCGCCATGAGCGAACAGACCGGAGTGTGGCCCGCGGCTTACAGCCGTCGCCCATGGCAATGGACATTCCGGAGCTCGTCGACATCCGCCGCCACGATCAGGCGACCCGCGGAAAGGGAACGAGCCGGTACCCGCGGTCTGTGCCAGTCCGGCGACCGCGTGGCGCAACAGTAGGAATATGCCCTCTGTGCGTCAACGCTCAGAGCCGTGTGCAAACCATCCATTGACGTGGCCGGATCATGGATGAATCCGCCACTTCTTGGCCGGTCGGAGTAGCGGATAGCGTCGTCGTCACCCCTTCCGCCTCGTCCGGGCCGACCCCCTGGCCCCGGCATGACCGGGACGCATGCGCACGGCGCCCCGCCATCCCCTGGGGCGCCGCGTCACCGCCATCGTCCAGCCGGCCTGGGCGCAGAGCTGCCGACGGCGGCTCTCCCTCTGATCGCCGATTCCTCCATCACGATTCCCGAGCCACGAGGAGCACAGAACGTCGTGAGCGAAATTCACGTGCTGCGCAATTACATCGACGGTGCATTCATCGATGCGAAGGACGGCCGTACGCTGCCAGTACTCGACCCCACCACCGGTGAGGTCTACGCGAGTTCGCCGCTCTCGGGGCCGGCGGACGTGGACGCGGCGATGGCGTCCGCAGCGGCGGCCTTTGCCGTGTGGCGCGACTCCACTCCCGGCATCCGGCAGAAGCTGCTCCTGAATATCGCGGACGCCGTCGAGACACGTGCTGAGGAGCTGGTCGCGGCGGAGTGCCGGGACACCGGCAAGCCCCGCGCCGTGACCAGGACCGAAGAGATCGTTCCCATGGTCGACCAATTGCGCTTCTTCGCGGGCGCTGCGCGCCTGCTCGAGGGCAAGGCGGCGGGGGAGTACACGGCGGGCCTCACCTCCATCATCCGGCGCGAGCCGATCGGTGTGTGTGCACAGGTTGCGCCCTGGAATTACCCCATGATGACGGCGGTGTGGAAGTTCGCGCCCGCGATCGCCGCGGGGAATACCGTGGTCCTCAAGCCGTCGGACACCACCCCCGCGTCCACGGTGCTGCTCGCACGGATCGTGGGCGACGTACTGAAGGAGCTGGGTCTTCCGGCCGGTGTGCTCAATGTCGTGTGCGGCGACCGGAACACCGGGCAGCTGATGGTCGAGCACGCGGTCCCGGCGCTGGCCGCGATAACCGGCTCGGTCCGTGCCGGCATCCAGGTCGCCCAGAGCGCCGCCAAGGACGTCAAACGGGTCCACCTGGAACTCGGCGGCAAGGCACCCGTGGTCGTCTTCGATGACGCGGACATCGTGCAGGCCGTTGAGGGCATCACGGCCGCGGGCTTCTTCAACGCCGGGCAGGACTGCACGGCCGCCACTCGCGTTCTCGTGCACGAGTCCGTCCACGACGAGTTCGTCGCCGAGCTGGCCAAGGCCGCCGCCGACGTCAAGACGGGTGGTGTCGACGAGGAGGGCGTGGTTTTCGGCCCGCTCAACAATGCCAACCAGCTCGCACAGGTGAGCGGTTTCGTCGATCGGCTCCCTTCGCACGCCACCGTCGAGGCAGGAGGTCACCGCGTCGGTGGCAGCGGCTACTTCTACGCACCCACCGTCGTCTCCGGCCTCAAGCAGGACGACGAGATCATCCAGAACGAGGTCTTCGGCCCGGTCATCACCGTCCAGTCCTTCGCCGACGAGGATCAGGCCGTGGAGTGGGCCAACGGCGTCGACTACGCCCTCGCGTCCTCGGTCTGGACAAAGGACCACGCCCGCGCGATGCGCATGTCGAAGCGCCTCGACTTCGGCTGCGTATGGATCAACACCCACATGGTCCTCGTCGCAGAGATGCCCCACGGCGGCTACAAGAAGTCCGGCTACGGCAAGGACCTTTCGGCCTACGGTTTCGAGGACTACACCCGCGTCAAACACGTCATGACATCGCTGTGATCGGGCAGGTCTACCCCCATCCGCTCCTGGCCTGCGGAAATGAGTGAGGTGAAGCTCGTCGCTCCTGGTCCGGATCTTGGTGGGCGGGGGCCGCTTTCACGGACAGAGGCCTTGTGGTGCGGCGCGTCGAGACGATCCGCACAGGCAGGTCCGGCCGGCGTTCCGGCTGAGAGGTGCGGCCGCCGGAGGCCCGGGCGGTTGCCCCGTGCTAATATCGACCGTTTGCAGCGTCGCTGTGTCGGTGCCACGGTTCGGTGTCCCTGGCTGGTGTCCGCGTCCCCGCCGCGCCTTCCTCGGTACGGTCCCTTCGGAGAAGGCTTTCTGTGAGCGAATCAGCACGTGCCGTTGCCCGGCAGCAGGACTATGCGTCCGAGGCGTCGGCCGCCACTTCGACGCAGCCCACGGTGGCGTCCTTCGCGCAGCTGGGGCTGCCGGCCCAGGTTTTGCGGGCGCTCGGCGAGCACGGTGTGACTGTGCCCTTCCCCATCCAGGCCGCGGCGCTGCCGAACGCACTCGCGGGACGGGACGTCCTGGGCCGGGGCCGCACAGGATCCGGCAAGACGCTCGCCTTCGGCCTGGGGATGCTCGCCCGGACGGCCGGACAACGCGCGCAGCCCAAGGAGCCGCTGGCGCTCGTTCTGGTGCCCACCAGGGAGCTGGCGCAGCAGGTCGGTGAGGCGCTCAACCCGTACGCCGAGGCGCTGCGGCTGAGGCTTGCAACCGTGGTGGGCGGAGTGTCTATCGGACGGCAGGCAGCCGTGCTGAGGGACGGCGCCGAGATCGTCGTCGCCACGCCCGGTCGGCTGCACGACCTCGTCGAGCGCAAGGGCTGCCGACTGGGACGGGTGCGCATCACGGTTCTGGACGAGGCCGACCAGATGTGTGACATGGGGTTCCTGCCGCAGGTCACCGAGATTCTGGACCAGGTGCGTCCCGACGGGCAACGGATGTTGTTCTCCGCCACCCTCGACCGCGACGTCGACCAGCTGGTGCAGCGCTACCTGCGCAACCCCGCCGTGCACTCCGTGGACCCCTCGTCCAGCGCGGTCTCCGCGATCGAGCACCACGTCTTCGTCGTGCACGGTCCGGACCGGTACGCCGTGACCACGGAGATCGCCGCCCGGGACGGCCGCGTCCTGCTGTTCCTGGACACCAAGCACGGCGTCGACCAGCTCACGCGGCATCTGCGGGCGAACGGCGTGGCCGCCGCCGCCCTGCACAGCGGGAAGTCCCAGCCGCAGCGCACCCGGACGCTGGCCCAGTTCAAGAACGGGCAGGTCACCTCGCTGGTAGCGACGAACGTCGCCGCACGCGGCCTGCACGTCGACGACCTCGACCTCGTGGTCAACGTCGACCCGGCCACCGACCCGAAGGACTATCTGCACCGCGCGGGCCGCACGGCCCGGGCCGGCCGCTCCGGCACCGTCGTGACACTCGTCCTGTCGGGACAGCGCCGCGAGACGAGCCGGGTCATGGAGGACGCCGACGTCGTCCCCAAGGTCACCAAAGTGCGGTCCGGCGAGGCGGAGCTGAGCCGGATCACCGGCGCCAAGGCCCCCTCTGGAAAGCCTCTCGACGGTGGGCCGGCCGTACCGCGCCCCAAGAACCACAACGCCCCCTTCCGCGGCCTGGGCAGCACCAAGGATGCGAAGGGCGGCGCCGGTGGCAGGTCGTCCCGCAAGAGCAGCGAGGCCCGCAAGCTCGCGGAGGCCCGCGAGGCGGCCCGGGTGCGGCGCGGCGGCTGAGCCCGGCTTCCCCGACCGCCGGGCGGTGTCTTCGTCTACGCTGCTGGGCGGATACACGGGACCGGAGATCGGCCGGCGTGCACCGGACGGCGTCACATGTATGGGTGACCGCGCGCAGGGGGAGGCGTGCAGGCGATGGAGAACAGCGCGGACCTGCCATGGCGGATCGGTGTCTACACCGTCGAGCGAAAGCTGGGCGCGGGCGGCATGGGGACGGTCTACCTCGCCCGGTCACCGGGCGGCCGGGCCGTCGCGGTCAAGGTGGCCCGGCCCGAACTGGCGGCCGACCCGCACTTCCGTGAACGGTTCCGCGCAGAGGTAGAGGCCGCCCGCAGAGTCGGAGGTTTCCACACGGCTCCGGTCGTGGACGCCGATCCCGACGCGGAGGCGCCCTGGATGGCCACGGCGTACATCCCCGGATTCACGCTCGCGGAGCTGATCGAGCGTCAAGGGTCCATGGACAAAGACCAGTTGAGGGCTCTCGGGGCAGCGTTGGCCGAGGCGCTCCAAGCCGTCCACGCCTGCGGGCTCGTACACCGGGATCTGAAGCCGGGTAACATCATCATGGCCGACGACGGCCCACGCGTCCTCGACTTCGGCATCGCGAGGGCCGTGGAGTCCACCCGGCTGACCGCCACCGGGGCGGCCTTCGGCACTCCCGGATACCTCGCGCCCGAGCAGGCGCAGGGCGACGAAGTCGGTGGTGCCGCCGATGTGTTCGCGCTCGGGGCCGTGCTCGTCGCGGCGGCCGGAGGCAGGGCGTTCGGCACCGGCACGCCTATGGGGCTGATGTACCGATCGGTGCACGAGCCTGCGGATCTCTCCGCGCTGCCCGGGGAGTTGCGGGCGCTGGTCGCCGCCTGCCTGTCCAAGGACCCGACGGGCCGTCCCACGCCCGAGGCGCTCCTGGGCTCGCTCATGCCGAACCCGAACCCGAGCCCGAGTCCGGACCCCGTACCGGACCCGAACACATTCGCGCTCGCCACCCCTGCCCGGCCGCGCGTCGCGCCACCGGTCCCGGTCGTGCCTCCGGCCGATCCCGGCCGCGTCGACGAACCTCTCCGGCCCGCCCCGGCCGGACCCTCGCGCTCGCCCCGCGTGATCACCCTGCTGATCGTGGCCGCGGCCTCGACGAGCGCGCTCGTGGGCGGCCTCTTCGCGCTCACACGGCAAGGGGACGACAACAGAGGCGGCGGACCCTCCGTCACCGCTTCGGAATCCCGGCGGGCCAATTCCCGTGCTTCCGCTCCGCCGTCCACGCCCGCAGCGTCCCGGGTGAGCACAGCCCCCAAGGACCGGGTCACCGTCGTGGTGACCGCTAAGAGCGGGCGGAGCTGGATCTCGGCGAAGGACCACAACGGCCTAGTGCTGTTCGACGGACTGCTCGACGACGGCGAGAGCAAGAACTTCACGGACAAGAACCAGATCAGCCTGGTCCTTGGCGATGCCTCCGCCGTCCAGCTTGTCGTCAACGGCAAGGAGGTCCCGAACGACTTCCAGCCCGGCCAGGTGCGACGTCTCACCTATGGCAGAGGCGATTAGGTGTAGTGACCCCCAGCGTTGTCGACGCGGCTGACGGGCGGGTGTCCGCCGAGCGCGGTGTGGCAGCGGTGGTGGCTTAGGTGTGGAGGACGTCTGCCAAGGCCTCGCTCCGCCTGGTGTTTGAGGTGTAGGTCCGCTGGTACGCCCGTTCGTCGAGAAGGGTGCGGTTGAAGCGTTCGACCATGCCGTTGGTCTGCACGGGACGTCTTCGATCGCGAACCGCTGCCCGCCGACCATCTCCTGCGCTCCCTGCACAACGCAGTGGTGCCCCCTCATCGATACGTGAGCCGGGACCTGTGCGGAGCAGACAGCCGGCCCAGGTCATCGTCATGACGCTCTCGATGACGAGGGGCGGTGCTACAGCAGACCTCATCCAGCAGGTTGTATAACCAGATCATGATCTATCATGTTGTTTCGCTGGATGACTGGACCGCCCAGCCTGACCAGCCGTACACACCCGGTTCCCTCGCCGAGGACGGGTTCGTCCATTGCGCTCCCGACGAGGCGACCACGCTGGCAGTCGTCAACGCCTTCTACCGGGATGCGCCGAGGCCGCTGCTGGCTCTGCTCCTCGACGAGGGTCGGCTCACTGCGAAGTGTGTTTTCGAGGCCGCGGTGCCCACCCCGCCGCCCGGGACTGCCGACGGTGTCATGTTCCCGCATGTGTTCGGCCCGCTCAACCGCGACGCCGTCGAGCGTGTCCTGGAGATCCAGTGGGACGCTGACGGCCAGGCGACAGGACTGCGGGACGTGAGTTGACATTCGTGTTCTCCGGACCGCCCAGGGTCGAGACGACCTGCGCTTCCTCCAGAGCGTTTCTGGTGGTCTGTGGACTCAGCCGGCCCGGCGGTTGTCTCCGGCCTGACAGCCGTCATGGTCTCGGGGTGTCGCGCGGATGAGTTCGGGAAGCTGCTTGAAGAACCGGACGAGCTGCGTCATGACGAGGCCGGCAACCGAGCAGGCGCCAATGATGGCCAGGGTGAAGGTGTGCCACACGAACGACTCCAGTCCTCGGGCCGGACTGGAGCCCGGCAGCCACAGTCACACCACCGTGGCTGTGAGCGTGGGGCGGGGCGATTCCGCATCATCGTCCGCAGGCACCAGCACGCTGCCGCGCCCACTCCGATCCGCCGCCGGCACCCGCCTCACAAGGGGCCGAAGGTGTGGAGCACATGGACGAAACCGCGTGGCAGAGCCTGGTCGCCCGCCTGGTGGAGGTGGTGCAGGAGGCGAGGGCCGGGCCGCTCGCGCGACGGCTTCACCACCAAGCGCCAGCTGAGCCCGGACGGCCGCTGCCGCCAGCTGTCCCTGATCGTCACACCAAGGCAGCGGGCACAGCGGCACAGCGTCAAGCGGATCTTCGACTGCCTGGTCGCCGAGCATGGTGTGGCGGAGGTGACCTACCCCATGTTGCGCGCCTATGTCGCCGACCGCCGCCCGCAGATACGGATTGAAGCGGGCCGCTGAACGCGTTCATCCCGTAGACCCACATGCAGGGGGCCGAAGCAGCGGTCGATTTCGGGGACGTGACGATCCGTCTGGCCGGCGAGCAGATCAAAGTCATCCTGTTCGCGATGCGTCTGTCGTACTCCGGCAAGGCCGTGCATCGCATCTTCGCGCCCTGCGGGCAGGAGGCGTTCTTCGAAGGTCACGTCCACGCTCGCAGCGTGCTGTGCGGAGTGCCGACCGACAAGGTCCGTTACGACAACGTTGGCTTGCCCCCCGGCTCTGGACGGCGCAGATCGGCTGGGGAATCGCTTGGCCAGTGCTCGGCGGAGAGATCATCATGTGGGAATGTCTGAGAACCGATCCACTGTGGCACCGACTGTGGTGCGGCTTGCCCACTACACGAAGGCGGACCAGGAGGAGATCCTTGGCAACAGCGATGATCCCTTCGGTGTCGCCTGGACCGGTCTGACCTGGCTGCCGAAAGAGGAGCATTTCGGTATCAGGCACGACGCTCGACTCGTGGCACACGCCGGCCTGCTGCGACTGCCTGTCGCGATCGGCGACGCCGAGACAGAGGTGGTGGGCGTCGGCGGGGTGGCCGTCGCACCCGGCATGCAAGGTCAGGGGCTGGCGAGGCTCGTCGTCGCAGCTGTACTGGAGCACGCCCGCACGATGGGTCCTCAGCACGCGCTCCTGTTCTGCCGACCTCCCCTCGTATCGCTCTACCAGCGCCTCGGATGGCACCCGCTCGACAATGACGTACTCGTCGAACAACCCGAATCCCGCCTGGTGACCATGCCGCTGCGGACCATGGTGACGCCCCTGCACGACGACGCCCGCTGGCCCTCAGGGCCAGTACGGCTGTTCTCGCTCCCCATGTGACGGGCCCCTTCGGCAAAAGCCGCCCGGCGCGGCGACAAAGAGTCCACCCATCCCGTCCCGGTGTCAGTTCTCACCAACATTTTCCGGCCTGCGATCAGCAAGTGCTGCCCAAACCCGGTGACAAAGGGTGTCGGAACTGTCCAGCGGCCGTTCTGCTTGATGTTGCTCAGGCCGGTCTCAAGGACGAGCGTCTCCTCGTCAGCGTCAGAACGCGAACCAGAAGGCTGCTCCTGCGTCAGGTCGGCCGCCAATACGTCGAGTTCGCCGTACGTCTTCGCGGCGTAAGCCCGATCGAGCCTCTCCTCCAACTCGGTAGGGTCGATGCGGCCTTCACCCGCGGCGACTCGCAGTTGCTCAGCAACCGACTCCCGGCCGGCGTCTCCTGCGTCCACAGCTCCACTATGTCCTGCGACGTCAACTCCGGTACCCGCTCGCTGTCAGTCATGGTGCGACTCTGTAACCGCACGGGCGAAGTACCTCCCGACCTGGCCTTGGGACGCGCATGGGACCCATCGGGCAGGCCTTACCGACCTTCGAAGCGTGGTGTCGTGGAGCTGACGGGTGGTGATCCCTGCGGTAGTCGACGTCACGTCGGCCGAGTCCTCGCGTCTTGTTCTGGCGGTGTCACAGGCCGAGGCCCAGCAGCCGTGAGGGCTCCCATGGGGCGACCCCAGGGCACCATGGTGCGGGTTCGCTCGATCGACGTTGGCGCGTCTGTCGCCATCAATGGGTTCGCCAGCACCCTGAGCCGGCTGCGTCCGATTGGTCTGGGCGAGCCGGATCAGGGTGAGTGGACCGTCAGTCCTCCAGGCGGACCGGCATCAGGATCGAGAAGGTGCCCTCGTCGTCGGGCCGGCGGATCGCGATCGGCGCTGTGGGGGTGGCGAGCTCGAGAATCAGTCGGTCCCGGGCCCCGGCGGCCAGCGCGTCCAGCAGGAACTCACGGTTGACGGCGATGCGGTTCGGGCCAGCGTCACCGTCTGTGCAAAGGGTCGCCGTGCCGCCATCCTCCACCCTGAGCACGCTGAGGTCGGGCGCTCCGGCCTCGCCGGAACGGACAGGGCCGGTCTCCAGGGCCTTGCGGAAGGCCGCCACCTCGACAGCGGCGCGGCGCCCTGCGGCCTGGGGGAGGAGACGACGGTAGTCGGGGAAGTCGTGGTCGAGGCACTGACCGGCTGCCTGCCCGTCCCCGGCCTCCAGCGTCACGCGGTCACCGTCGACAGACAGCCGCACGGGTCCCTCGCCGTCCAACAGCGCCCGCATCGCGTCGACGAGCGGGGTGGGCACGATGACCTGCACTCGGCTCCCGTCGTGCCCGGCGATACCGGCCTGCGCGACAGCCATTCGGTACCGGTCGGTGGCCACGAAGTGGAGTCTCTCGCCCTCGATGTCGAACAGGACCCCGCCGAGCATCGGCAGTTCAGGGTCGGTACTCGCCGCGAAACGGACCGCGTCCAGCGCGGCTGCCAGCTCGGGTGCGGCGCCGGACAGCCGGACGGTGGCGATGCGGAGCGAAGTCATGGCATTCTCCCGGTGATCGAGTAGTACTCGGAGCGCGGAGAACTCGCTGCGGGCATCGGACAGTCCCTGTTCGAGACGGCACAGGTGCGCCTTGAGCAGTTTTCGGACCAGATCGGTGTCCGCGCCGGACCAGCTGGCCAGCACCAGCCTGATGTCCGGCAGCGGCATTCCGGCCCGGCGCAAGCGGGCCAGTAGCCGGGCCTCTTCGAGCTGCTCGGGTTCGTACCAGCGGTAACCGCTCACCGGATCCACCCAGGCCGGGACCAGCACACCGGCACGGTCGTAGAACCGCAGGGTGCTCACGCCCAGGCCGCTGTCGCGGGCCATCTCGCCAATGCTGTGCATGTCGTTCTCCACAACCAACACTCTGGGCCCTGCACAAGGTCGAGGGTCAACCCGGCTCGGGAGCGGATGTCGCGACAGCGGAAGGCAGGTGCTGCGGGTCGACGGCACTTGGGCGAGACTGTCAGCAGAGGAAGCTGTCCCCCATTGGTCTATCGCACCGCCCGACGCTCCCTCCCCGCCACGGCGTAGCCGACGTACGGCCCACCTGCCTTGAATGCCATGGCCTCACGGTCTGGCCCGGACCAGCCATGTACCGGCAAGGCAGCCATCGAGTACGTCGCTGCGGTACTGGAGCCGGCGCGATCCTTGACGGACGGCGGTGATCAGGTCCTCGGGATCTGCGAAGGCGCGGTTGGCCAGTGTGGTGCGCCGCACAACCGACCAGATGCCTTCGACTGGGTTGAGGTCGGGTGAGCACGGCGGCAGCTGGTAGACGGTCAGCCGGCCCCGCTCGGCGATGAATTGCCTCATCCCGGCGGTCAGACGAGTGTTGAGATTGTCCCAACCCAGCACGACGGGGCCACCGAGCTCCTGGTGGGCGGACCGGATCAGGTCGCGGTAATCGGTCCAAGCAAAGCTCTTGCGCCCGTCAAAGCGGGGGTCGGCGCGGGGCCGGTAGATCAGCTGCGACGACTGGCCGGGCTTGTAGCAGGTCGGCGCGCCGACCGATAAGCGGCTTCGGGAGCGGCCGCGTACCCGCACGATCGGGGTGTGGCCGCGCCTGGGCCAGGTACGGGTGGTGGGCGGCGTCATCGAGAAGCCGGCTTCGTCCTCGAAGACGAGCCAGGCGTCGAGCGCCGCCGCGGGCCTTCCACGCTCGGCCAGGTCTCCTTCACCCAGCCGCCCACCGCCGTCTCGTCACGTTCGACAGCCCGGCGGGCGGGAACCTGACAGGACCAGCCGTGCCGCTTGAGCAGAGCCGACACTCCCTGGACGGTGTAGCTCTTGTGGAACCCCCGCCCGATCAACGTGCCGCGGGCCTCGACGGTGCCGCGCACCAGCAGGAGTCCTGAGTGGAACACGCTGTGCGCGCAGGCCTCGTGGGAGTCCTTGAGTCTCCCAGACGATCACACTCGGCCGCCGGCACGCGGCACACCTCGCCCGGCTGCTGCGGGAGCTGCAGCGATTCCTCGGCCCCAGCACACACCGGCAACCGCCCCGTCACCACAGCGATTCCGAGCGCTCCAACCGGTCCTGGGCCGGGGCTGAGGGGTCCGGCGCCAGGCGCTGGACCACTTCCCGCGCGTGGACGACCGTGCTCGCAGTGGTCAAGCGGGGTGGGCTGCGCGAGAGGAGTGGGGCCCTGGACTGGGTCCGTCCGGGCTCTGGGAGATCAGGGCCTTGCGGTGTTGCGGCCCGCTTCGCGAACAGGCTGGCGGAACGTGGCGCGGTAGTCCCGCGGGCGCTGGCCCGTGTGCCGGGCGAATATGGCGCTGAATGTGCTCGTGTCCGCGTATCCCAGGTCGGCTGCGATGCGCAGGATGGTCCTGTCGGTCGTCTCCAGAAGATGACGAGCCCGGCGGACCCGAGCGGATTGCAGGTATGCGAGCGGGGTCTGTCCGGCCTCATGGCCGAAGCGGCGGAGCATGGTTCGCGTGCTCACGTGAAACGCTTCGGCGAGGGCGGACAGGTCGTAGCGAGCCCCGAGATTCTGGTCGAGCCACCGCTTCACACCGAGTGAGAACTCGCGGCCCACGGCGGGCATCAACTCCAGGTCGACGTAGGGTGCCTGGGTGGAGCGTGCGTCGTCGACGAGGGCGATGCGTGCGGTGCTGCGGGCTACGCGGGGGCCGTCGTGCTCACGGATCAACTGGAGTGCGAAGTCGTACATGGCACTGAAGGCTGCCGTCGTCGTCACACCTCGGTCGGTGAGCACCAGGTGCTCGGGGTGCACCTTCACGTCGGAGTAGCGGCGGGCGAACTGATCCGCGAAAAGCCAGGACGTCGTCGCTTCGCGTCCGTCGAGCAGGCCGGCCTCAGCGAGGAGGAAGGCACCGACACAGATCGACACGACGACGGTTCCGGAGGCGGCCTGCGACCGAATCGACGTCACTTCGGGCCTCAGGTTCGCGAGCGTCGCGCCGAGATCGAGCCTGGGCGAGAGCTCGAAACCCGGCACGATCAGTACATCGACTGGCCGCAACGCCGAGACCTCGATGGCCGAGCCGCCGGACACGACCACCCGTCGCCGGGGCGAGACGACGGACACCTCGTACCGCGGTCGGTCCGACCCTTGCGCTGCCGCGATGTGATCGGCCATGGCCAGCAGGTCGGGGATCCCGAACACTTCCGAGGCGAAGCAGCCGGGATACGCCAGTACACCCAGGCGCAGCGGTTTCATGGTTCCTCCGGCTCTCCACAGGGTGGCGATATCGCCTTACCATGTGGCGATATCGCCGGTTCCCGTCGGGCGAGTGTCTCACCAAACTCTTGATCATGACAACGATGAGGACGCGGCGCGACGACCCCTTGGACGACTTCTCCCGGAGAGTCGTCACCGTCGACGACGTCAGCAAGACTGTGTACGTTGCCGGGTCAGGGCCCGGCGTCATCCTGATGCCCGAGATGCCGGGCATCAGCCCCGACGTAGCGCGTTTGGCACGCTGGGTACGCGATGCCGGCTTCTGCGTGTATCTGCCCTCTCTCTTCGGCGTCGACGGCGCCTACCCAACCACCGAGGCAGGCAACGCCGTTGCCCGGCGCGCATGCGTCAGCGCCGAGTTCCGTGCGTTCGCTGGGGGCGGCACCAGTCCGGTCGTCGCATGGCTGCGCGGCCTCGCGCGTATCGCGCACACGGAGTGCGGCGGGCCGGGCGTCGGCGCCGTCGGACTGTGCTTCACCGGCAACTTCGCGCTGACCATGGCGCTCGAACCGGCGGTCATCGCGCCGGTCGTCAATCATCCCTCGCTGCCGCTCGACGACCCCGGGGGTCTGGAGATCGCAGACGAAGATGCTGTTGCGCTGGCCGAACGCATCGACCGAGACGGATTGACGGTACTTGCCTACCGCTTCGACAACGACAGGTGGTGCACGGGCCAGCGGTTCGCGGCCTACCAAGCACTCCTCGGCGAAGCGTTCGACGGCCGCGTGCTTCCCTCCGACGTGGCGAACACGAACCCTCCGCCCTTCTTCCGCGACGTCGTCGGGTGCGCCCACAGCGTCGTCACGGCACATCTAGTGGACGAGCAGGGTCACCCGACGCTACGTGCCCGTGATGAGATCATCGCCTTCCTCACGGAACGGCTCAGAGAGTGACGCGCGAGCCTCGCCGGAACACCTGCCTGGCCTGACCAGACAATCCCGCCGTGTTCCTGGCCTCCGACCTCGCCCGCGAGGTCCTGCTCGCCCTGACCGGCCCCCGCAACTACGACGACGCCGCGCCTGATTACAGCCGCGCCGCGCGCTCTCGCCTCCTTCGAGTCCTCGCCGATGAACTCCGCGAAGCACACGAACAGCCACTGCACCCGCCCGAGCCACGGGACGACCGACTGCAAGCCATTGCCCGGACGCTGCAAGAGACGCCGGCAGACAACGCCACGCCGGCCGAACTCGGGAAGGCGATCGGAGCCAGCACCCGCACCCTCAGCCGACTCTTCCGCAGCGAACGGCATGACCTTCTATGAGTGGCGCACGCAGCTACGCATCTACCACGCGCTCGTGCTCCTCGCCGACGGCCACGGCACCACCCGAACCGCCGACGCCTGCGGATGTGCCAACCCCAGCAGCTTCATCTCGGCGTTCACCGACATCAGGAGTTGCCACCAGGTGAGGTTGGGGATGCCGTGGATGCTGTATTCGAGGTGGCGGGCGAGGAAGGCGAGGGTGCACTGGGCGTGTTGGGCGTTCTACGAGAGAGCCAATGATGTGATCACTACATGAAGAAGATCGCATTAGGCGCAGCAACACTCATAGCCGTGGCCTCCCTGTCGGCGGGGTCTGTCGCCTCTGCGGCCCCCATGCCCGTGCAGCCGCACCCCTGGGACAAGCGCATCAAGTGCCGGGCCAAGGACCCCCAGGGCCGGAAGATCGTCACCCGGTACGGGAACTCCGAGTTCGGCCGGCAGGACCAGGATTACGATGCCTGCAGGGGGCAGACCATCGGCGTCATCAACGCGTTCTGCAAGAACCAGCCGGGGAACAAGTGTCCGGCCTGGGCAAAGCTGTGACAGCTCCAGGCCAGGACCACCACCAAGGGGTCTTTGAGCGTCTGCCCGGGATCGTCCGCACCCTGGTCGCCGATCACACACCGGACCTCCCCGCCTTCAAGGGGCTGGTGATCACCGGCAGCGACCGTATGCGGTTGTACCTGACGGCACCCGACGGAAGCCTCACCTACGGCGCCGACGTGATCATCAGCCACACCGGCCCCGGCCTGCTCTCCGGAATCACATCCGGCTACCTCGACAACGAGCATGACCAGAAGCCGACCGACGATCCCCTGTGCGATGTGGTCGTAGACCTGACCAGGTACTGAACGGCCACCAGGGCGCGCGCACCAGGAACACGAGCGGCCCCCCGGAAGGCATCTTCCGGGGGGCCGCTCGTCGCTGCCATACAGAACGTTGAGAAGCTGTGTCTGATCCCGACACGAAAACTCCGGGGCTCGCTGCTCGGGGCGCCGGTCCCGGATCCGCACCGCCCGGCGCGGCATTGACCCCAACATGAATGACGCGGTCGCAGTCACCCTGGTTACCGGCGGGTTCACCTTGTTGGCATCCGCCACCTCCAGCTGGTTCGCCATGCGAGCAACTGGCCGACAAGCGGCTCAGTGCCTGTTTGCGATCCGCAGGGTCTGTATGAGACGTGGCTTCCAGTGTTGACACACCGCCGGGCCGTTTCTGATGCGCTCGGCCGCGAACCAGCTCGTCGGTGCGGGCGGCCGAGCGGGCGGGCAGTGGTCATCTCGCGGGCCCCGGGCTCAGGGCGGACCGTGACGCGGCGGTCGCGCCCGCCCCGAGCACGCACGTCGCCGACTATGCGGCGGGGGTGAGTTCGGCGCGGCCGAACAGCAGCGCGTAGCCGGAAGGGAGCTGGCGCAGGATGCGGGTGATGAGGTCGGGGCCGGCGTAGGCCGCGACGGCGGAGAAGACGGATCCGGTGTCCCAGCGGGTGGTGCCCAGGGAGGCGCCGGTGCGGGCGGCGAGGTCCTTGACGAAGGCCCAGCCACCCAGCGGCTGGGTGTCGGGGATCTGGGCGGTGAGGATGCGCGCGGCCTCAACGGGCAGGCGGGCGGCCAGTTCGACGCGTTCGTCGCCGGTCAGCTGGCGTCCCAGTCCCGAAAGGGCGAGGCGGACGGCTTCCTCGGCCTTCTCACGGGTGGGGTAGGCACCTTCGTAGCGGACCGTCTCCAGCATGTGCTCGTAGGCCCTCCCGTAGGGCTGCTGGAGCGGCGCGCTCCGGTCGGACATCACTGCGATGGTTGCCTTTCTGTCACCAGGGTCGTGGTGGCCGGTGTGCGGTCACCGGGGGGTGGGTGGTCAGGTGGGCTGGGGGCGGCCGAAGAGGAGGTCGTAGCCCGCGGGGAGCTGGAGCAGGATTTCCTTGAGGAGGTCGTCTCCGGCGGCGTCGGCGACCGTGGACAGGACGGCGCTGACGTCCCAGGCCGCGGTCTGTTCGGTGGCCCCTTCGATCCAGGCCGCGGTCGCCCGCACGAACCGCTTCGGGGGCAGCGGCTCGGCGCTCTGCAGCGGGTTCAGCAGGATCAGGGCGAAGTCTTCCGGCAGACGCGCCGCCAGCTGGGCACGTACCTGGCCGACCAGGTGTGCGCCCAGCAGGGCGAGCACCACGCGGGCCGCGCGTTCGGCCTCCTGCAGGGTGTCGTAATCGCCGCGTTCCTTCACATGGTCGAGGAACGCTTCGCGTCGCACAGTCACGTCGGCCGCCCCCCTTCCTCAGGTCCACGGGGCGCGGAGGACGGGCGAGGGGGAGATCAGGTACCCGTCCTCCGCCGCTGTTCAACCCTCATCGGGTCCGGCTCAGCCGGAGATCTCCTTGCGGCCGGGTCCGGCGCCGATGGAGATCTTGCGGGGCTTGGCGCGCTCGGCGATCGGGATGCGCAGGGTGAGCACCCCGGCGTCGTAGTCGGCCTGGATGTGCTCGGTGTCCAG
>NZ_JBITSQ010000023.1:0-121943 GCF_044541035.1 Streptomyces sp. NPDC085866 | reverse complement strand
CCTGACGGTCGGGGACAACGGCGTGGGCATTCCGTCCGGCGGCCGTCGCAGCGGGCTGCGCAACATGGCCGAGCGGGCGGAACAGCTGGGCGGACACCTCGCCGTGTCCAGCCCCGAGGGTGGCGGCGCCACGCTGGAGTGGCGGGTGCCGCTGCCGGCCCAGTAGGCGGCGGGCCTGCCGACGGCCGGATCGGGCCCGGGTGGGGCCACTCGGCCCATGCGGCAGCCGGGTCCGAGGCCGCACGCTTGAGGTGCCGCGGGACGGCATCCGAGCATTCTGGAGGACGCCATGTACGGCACTCCGACCGTCGTGAACGACGTGATGACCAGCACGGTCGTCGCCCTGCGCACGGGAGCGGCCTTCAAGGAGATCGTGCGGACCATGCGGGAGTGGCGCGTGAGCGCTCTTCCGGTGCTGGACGGCGGTGGACGCGTCGTCGGTGTGGTCTCCGAGGCCGACCTGCTGCCGAAGGAGGAGTACCGCGAGGGCGACCCGGGCCGGTACGGGCAGCTGGGGCACCCCGCCGACCTGCGCAAGGCGGACGGGGTGACGGCGGAGGAGCTGATGACGGCTCCGGCCGTCACCGTGGCGCCGGACGCGACCCTCGCCCACGCCGCGCGCGTCATGGCCCGCAGCAGGGTCAAGCGGCTGCCGGTCGTCGACGACGAAGGCGCTCTCAAGGGCATCGTCAGCCGCTCCGACCTGCTGACGGTGTTCCTGCGGGACGACGAGGACATCGCCGAGGACGTCGGCCGCGAGGTCGTCACCCGGCTCTTCGGCACACGGACGGCACCCGTACGGGTCGAGGTGCGCGACGGGGTGGTCACGCTCACCGGCCGGGTCCAGGACACCGTCCTAGTACCGCTCGCCACCCTGCTCGCGCGATCGGTGCCGGGCGTGGTCGACGTGCGCTGCGCGCTGACCGGCTTCAGCGAGAGCAAGGGGTGACTGTCGCGCCGACCGTTCCGGAGCCGGGTGTCACACCAGGCCACCGCTGCCGTAGGGGGCGTAGAGGTCGAGCAGCCGGAGCCGGGAAGCGGGCAGGCGCTGAGCCACCACCCGGCCCACCCAGACCGCGATCGCCCGCCCGAACCCGGGGTCGGCGGCACACATGTCCCGGACCGCCTCGGCGTCGAGCTCCCAGGCCCGCACGGGGCTCGTCGCCTCCGCGCCCAGGTGCCAGACGTACGGCGGGAAGTGCCAGGACCAGCCGACCAGTTCGCCGTGCCCGAGCGACTCGACGACGGCGGGACGGCGGCCGGGCACACGCAGGTCGAGGGCGACGGTCCCGGTCCGCACGATCCAGAAGCGGTCGGCACGCCGACCCTCCTCGAACAGCCGCGTCCCGGCCTCGAAGGACACCTCACGGGCGACCCGCAGCAGCCGTTCACGGTGTTCGGCGGGGAGGGCCGCGTTCATGGTGGTCGTGGCCGAGGTCATCGCACGAACTCCCTTCGGGGCGTCTTGACCTCACCCTGTGCCGCCCCGGATCCCCGCACCACGGGCCGCCCGGACCCGACCCGGGGCCCTTCGGCCCACGCCGGCGGCCCTGAGAGATGGGTGCGAGACCTCATGAAGGACGGGAAGGGCTCCATCCACTTCTCGCGGATCCTGATTGCGCGGTGCACGGCCACGAGCCGCTTCCCCGCGTCTCCGAGGGGTCCTTCCCGCCACTTCCAGCACACCACGGGAACGGCCGGTCCACCAGTGCCAAGAGGCCCGGATCTGCCACGTGTCCCGGGGGGTGGTTTTGAACGCGTTCAAATGCAGGCGTACGCTCCTGGCATGAGCGACAGAGCCGCCCTGCTGAAGGGCATTCGCGTCTGGTTGGTCACCTTCGTCGTGTGTCTTGTGCTCAGCGGGGCCACCGCCTTTCCGCTGGTGCACGAACTCCGGTGGACGGAGAGCGGGTTGCGGGCGCTGTCCGTGCCCGAGCAGCTGCCGGGGCTCATGGAGTGGATCTCGCGGGTGCGGGACGGGCTCGACGCCGTCGACGCCAAGTACCCCTTCGTGCTGTACGGCACGGACTGGCTGGCGTTCGCGCACCTCGTCATCGCGGTCGCCTTCTACGGGCCGTACCGCGACCCGGTCCGCAACATCTGGGTCGTGGAGTTCGGGATGATCGCCTGCGCGGGGATCATCCCGCTCGCCCTGATCTGCGGACCGATCCGGGGAATCCCCTTCTGGTGGTCGCTGATCGACATGTCGTTCGGGGTGTTCGGAGTCGTCCCGCTGTATGTCGTACGGCAGAAGATCAAGCGGCTGGAGGCGCTCAGCGCTCCGGCTGCTGCTTGAGTGTGGCCGTGATGATGCGCTGGGCGACCGGGTTCGCCGACTCGCCCTTGGCGTCCGTGGAGTCGACCGAGTAGACGAGGGTACGGCTCAGGTTCTGGGTGGCCGCGATTTCCGTGCTGTAGCCGTAGCGGCCGCCGGACTTGAACCAGTACACCGTGCCCTTGTACTCGAACCGTTCGAGACCGGCGCTGTAGGTGGCGCCGGTGATGTTCGCCGGCACCGTGAACATCTCCTGCAGCTGCGGCGCGGGCACGATCCGGCCCTGGAACAGTGCTGTGATCAGCCGCTCCAGGTCGGCGGTCGTGGAGATCATGTCGCCCGCCGCCCAGCGGTCCGCCTGGTTCCAGTCGCTGACGTCCACGAACCGTGTGGTCCCGTCGGTGTCCTTCACCAGCTGGTAGCCGCGGTTGTGCGGGCCGTGGATCACGGGGTCGGTGCCGGGGAAGTAGGTGCGGCGCATGCCGGCCGGGCGCAGCACCAGCCGGGTGGCCTCGTGCTCGTAGGAGTGTCCCGTCACCTTCTCGATCAGCATCCCGAGGATCGTGTAGTTGATGTTCAGGTAGTCCTGCTGGTCACCGGGGTCGAACTCCGGCCCCTTCGCCACCGCCGAGGCCACCACCTGTTCCGGAGTGATCGTGTCCAAGCGGTGGGCGTACTGGTCCGCGAAGTCGTCGCCCCAGCCGTCGCCCGCCCTGATGCCGCTGGTGTGGTTCAGCAACTGCCGTACGGAGATGGGCTTGAAGGCCGGGGTGAGCAGCCCGGGCAGGTAGTGCTGGATGGGCGTGTCCAGGTCGACCCGGCCCTCGGCCGCCAGCTTCAGCACGGTCGCCGCCGTCACGACCTTCGTCGTGGAGCCGGCCCGGAACCGGGCGTTCGGGTCCGCCGCCCGCCCGCTCGCCAGATCGTGCACGCCCGCGCTGCCCCGCCAGGTGCCGTCGGTGCCGCCGACCCGGACCAGTGCGGCGGTCGCGTCGGCATCGGGCAGCCCGGCGAGCGCGGCCTGCAGGGCCCCGGGATCCGGGACCGTCTTCGTCGTTCGTGCGGTCACCGTGGCCGGCGCGGCGAAGGCGGGCGCCACCAGCGGGCCGGCCGTCAGGGCCAGGACCAGGGAGGCGGCGCGGACGGTGCTGCGGCTGCGCAGGCGCATGGAGGCTCCTGAGGAGGATGGGGTGGGCTTTCGTGATCATCCTCCGTCGGGGGCGCCGTGACCGGGATCGTCGGCAGGTAGGGGCGTGTCCCTGACCCAACCCTCCCGTCAACCAGGGGCAGGACCAGGGGAGTTGTGCGGGATGACCCCTAGGCGAGGTGTTCGGACGCGACCGGAAAAGGAAGAGGCCCGGTTTCCCGGGCCCCGACCTCAGTGTGGTGGCGGTCTCGTGAACGTGGTCACCTTCGCTCCACCCGTGAGCCGGGCCCTGTACGCCCGGCCTGTGCCTCTGTCAGGAGGTGGAGGAGTCGTACTTGCTGGGGATCCCGCAGACGCGGAGGTGGGTGGGGTTGTCGAACCCGACGTTGTTGACCGGCGCGTGGAGGTCCGCGTCCGACTTGATGCCGTTGGGGAAGTCAGGCGCGCCGTAGCTGTAGAAGTTGGAGTTCGCCCCGCCTTCGACGATGATCCCGCGGGCGGCGTACGGGCCGTTGATCGTGAAGTCGACCAGCTGAGCGGTGGAGGGGCCGTGAACGTCGAGGGTGATCGAACCGTTGTTGTTCGGGGGGTCGAAGGTGAAGGTCCCGTCGTTCACGGGCTGCTGCCTGAAATCGAACGTGAACGCGCCCGCCCCCAGGATGTCTTCGCAGGTCGGGTGCCCTTCGTACTCGACGGGCTGCACGCCCTCGTTGCTCGGCGGCCCCGGCTCCCGAGCGGCCGACGCGGGACTGGCCGCGATACCGAGAGCCACTGCCGTGGTCGCACCGGCGCAGGCGAGCCGCGCTCCCCACACCTGTCTCTTCGAACGGGTAGTCACTCGCATGACGAGCACTCCTCCTTGTTAGGGCCCCAGATCTCGGGCGCCTGATCTCGCCCTCGCGAACTCCCAGGCATGTTCTGTCGGGAGCTCGAGTGCTGGACGTCTGTCCGCCGGGCGCCGTGAACATTTCCACGGCATGGTGGCCTGCATGCTTTGCGACTCCTTTCCCTAGACCGTTTGAGTCCTATAAAAGGACCAGAAAGGTGAAGTGAGTATCGGTGGAGCCGGGGAAATTCGGCCGAACGACGGTCCTGATGCGCGGACATGCGGGCTATTGCGGCGCGGGCTCCCGGAATGCTGCCGACGGGTGACGCGGCGGTCGACGTCGGCCTGGGAACCGCCCTGCGAATGTGTGTAATCCGTATAGTTTGCGGCGCATTCATCTCTTTCCCCTTTCGGCCACCCCTGTCTCACTTCCATCCCGGGATGTTCCATGCGTCTGAGGAAATGCACGACGAGGCTCGTCACCACGGCCTCGACCGTGGTCCTTCTCGCGGCCGCTCCGCCCGCGACCGCCCACGGCTCGTCGGCACGCGACGAAAAGATCCTGACCGCCGCCCCTTTGGCGACATGGCAGACCAACGGCATCGTCTGGTCGGTCGCCTACGCGCGCGGTGTCGTGTACGTAGGCGGAACCTTCGACAGCGTCCGCCCGCCGGGCGCGAAGCCCGGTCAGAAGGACGTCGCCCGAAAGAACTTCGCCGCGTTCGACGCCGTCACCGGCAGACTGCTGCCGTGCGCCCACTCCTTCACGGGGGCCGAAGGAACCGTACGGGCGCTGAAGGCGTCGCCCGACGGCAAGGTGCTGTATGTCGGCGGATCGTTCGGCAAGGTCGACAAGACCGGTGTGGCCAGCGCGGTCGCGCTCAACACGGCCAGGTGCTCGCTTCGCAAGGACTTCCGCCCCGCGGTGGGAGCCACGGTTCGGGCCATCGACACCACCAAATCCACGGTGTACCTGGGCGGCGACTTCGAGACCGTCGACGGGAAGACCAGAAAACACATCGCCGCGCTCAGTACAAAGGGCTCACTCCTGCCCTTCGCGGCGGACATCGACGAGCCGGTGCGGGCCGTCCTGGCCACGCCCACCTACGGCAAGGTTCTCGTCGGCGGTGACTTCCACCAGGTCAACGGCGCGCCGGAGGGGGCGCTGGTCGCGCTGAATTCCTCGACGGGTTCGACCGTGACCTCGTTCCGGCGGTGGCTTCCGCCCCGCTCGTCGGTGAAGACACTGGCACGCGACAAGACCAACTTCTATGTGGGGGCCGAAGGCAGGGGGACGGGCGTCTTCGACGGTCGCATCGCCGCCCGTCTGTCCGACGGCAAGATGGTCTGGAAGGACTACTGCCAGGGCGCCACCCAGGCCCTCCTCGTGCACCACGGTGTTCTCTACAGCGCATCCCACGCGCACAACTGCAACCGTACCCCCGGGGGCTTCCCCGACGGACGCCGTCGGCACTTCCTGGCCCAGTCCGTCGGCGACAGACGCATCCTGCACTGGTTCCCCGACACGGACGACGGAATCGGGGAGCCCGTCGGCCCCAGAGCGCTGGTGATGGCCAAGGGAATCCTCTGGGCGGGCGGCGAGTTCACCATGGTCAACGGCAGGGCCCAGCAGGGCCTGACACGCTTCTCGGCCGGCCCCGCGAACACCGCTCCCGAAGCGACCCCCGAGCTCACGGCCAAGAGTTCACGGGCCGGGAAGGTCACGCTCGCCTGGCAGGCCACCTGGGACCGGGACGACGCGGCGCTGACGTACCTGATCTATCGCGACGGCGTCCGGGTGGCTTCGCCGAAGAAGCGGTCGGTCGAGTGGAACCTTCCGGAGATGACGTACACGGACTCCGTCACCCCTGGCTCTCGCCACCGGTACACGATCGCCGTCACCGACGGGCGGCACACCACACACCGATCGAAGCCGCTCGCCGCGACCGCGGTCGCCCGCAAGTGATCGGTGGACGAACTGCGGTGGATGAACCCCTACTCCACCAACCTCGGTACCCTCCGCGACCCGGACAGCAGTGCGTCACCCGCGCCACCCCCACGGACCCGGCGACGGTCCCTCAGCGTTCGCGCATGTAGCCGCCGTCGCGCAGGGCGTGCAGGGCGTCGACGCGGTTCGTGGTGATGGAGTCGACGCCCAGGTCGAGGAGACGGCGCATGGAGCGGCGGGTGTCCGGGGTCCAGACGGACAGCAGGTATCCGTCGCGGTGGACGCGGGCCGCGAGGTTCCGGTCGACCAGGGAGAAGCGGTAGTTGAGCCAGCGCGGGCGCACCACGTCCAGCAGCGCCGGCCGGGGCGGGGCCAGGGTCGTCCAGGTCAGGGCGATCTCGGCGGCGGGGTCGGCGGCGCGGACGGCGAGCATGGCCTCGGCGTGCGCGCAGTAGTACACGCGTTCCCGGGCCCCGCTGTGCCGGACCACGTCCATCACCTGTTGCACGGTACGGCGGTCGACCCGCCCGCACAGGTCCACCATCACCCGGCTGTCGCCGGTCGCGGCCAGTGCCTCCGCCAGTGTCGGCACCCCGCCCGCCGTGAGCCCGCGCACCTCGTCCGCCGACAGCGAGTGCAGGGGCCGGTCGTGTTCCCACAGCCGCTTCAGCGTCTCGTCGTGCAGCAGCACGGGGACGCCGTCGCGGGTGAGGCGTACGTCGATCTCGACCGCGTCCGCGCCCAGGTCGAGCGCGGAACGCAGCGAGTCGAGGGTGTTCTCGCGGAAACGGTAGGGGGCGCCGCGGTGGGCCACGGCGGTCACGGTCTGCATGGCCCCCATTGTGACCATCGCGCGAGGATCACCGCGCAGGGATCAGGGGGCGAGCCACGTGGTGGTGTACGTGTCGATCTCCGCCGCGATCCGGGCCTTGCCCGCCTCGTCCAGGAAGGACGCCTCCACGGCGTTCTTGGCGAGGTCGGCGAGGCCCTGCTCGTCGAGGTCGAGGAGTCGGGCCGCCACCGCGTACTCGTTGTTGAGGTCGGTGCCGAACATCGGCGGGTCGTCGGAGTTGATCGTGACCAGCACGCCGGCCCGGGTGAACTCCTTGATCGGGTGCTCGTCCAGGGTGCGGACCGCGCGGGTGGCGATGTTGGAGGTCGGGCAGACCTCCAGCGCGATGCGGTGCTCGGCGAGGTGGGCCAGCAGCTCGGGGTCCTGCGCCGAGCTGGTGCCGTGACCGATCCGCTCGGCGCGCAGATCGGTCAGGGCGTCCCACACCGTCTCCGGGCCGGTCGTCTCCCCGGCGTGCGGGACGGAGTGCAGGCCGGCGGCGATGGCCTGGTCGAAGAACGGCTTGAACTGCGGCCGGGGCACACCGATCTCGGGCCCACCGAGCCCGAACGACACCAGGCCCTCCGGGCGGATCCGGTCGTCGGTGGCGAGGCGGGCGGTCTCCTCGGCGGACTGCAGACCGGCCTCGCCGGGGATGTCGAAGCACCAACGCAGCACGGTGCCGAACTCGGCCTCGGCCGCCTTGCGCGCGTCCTCGATCGCGGCCATGAAGGCCAGCTCGTCGATGCCGCGCCGGGTCGAGGAGAACGGGGTGATGGTCAGCTCGGCGTAGCGCACCTGCTGGCGGGCCAGGTCGCGGGCCACCTCGAAGGTCAGCAGCCGGACGTCCTCCGGGGTGCGGATCAGGTCCACGACGGACAGGTACACGTCGATGAAGTGCGCGAAGTCCGTGAACGTGAAGTAGTCGACCAGCGCCTCGGGGTCGGTGGGGACCTTGGAGTCGGGGTGGCGGGCGGCCAGTTCCGAGACGATGCGGGGGGAGGCGGAGCCGACGTGGTGCACGTGCAGTTCGGCCTTGGGCAGTCCGGCGATGAAGGCGTGCAGATCGCGGTCGGTCAAGGGTTCCTCCCCGGGAACGGCGCCCGTGGAGCGAGGTCCGTCGTCCGGGCGCGGGTGATCGGCTGATCGATGACTCGGGATCATCGTAGGCCCCGGCCCGCAGCGGCCGGACCCGCGCCGTAACATGATGGGACGACGATCACAGGGGGGGCCTGAGCGATGTCCGACGAGGTGCCACAGCCGACGCCACGGGAGCACGGCGCCGGGGACGGGGCTGAGTCGCCTCGGGTTTCCCTGAACAAGGGGAGCGGGGAGCCAGGGGCGCCCGGGCCGGCGGCGGAAGCGGAGCCGGCCGACGCGCAGCCGGGAGCGGTGCGGCCCGCGAACACAGGTCCGTCCGCGTCTCCGGTGAGCGGGCAGGGAGCCGGTGACACGGTCCTCTTCGGTGAGCCGGGCACCCCGGAACAGCCACCGCACCCTTCGGTCCACGACCAGCAGACGGTCGTCTCCCTCCCCACCCCGGACGCCCCTGCCGACGCGGTCCCCCCGGCGTGGGCCAGGCCGGCCGATCCGTACGCACCCCCGGCCGCCGTGCCGCCCACCGGAGCCCCGGCGAACCCGTTCGCACCCCCGGCGAACCCGTTCGCTCCGCCCGCTGCCGCTCCCTCGGCCGGCAACCCGGCGACCCCCTACGCCCCTCCGGCCGCCCTCGGCAACCCGTACGGGCCGCCCATGGCATCCCCGCACCAGCCCCAGGAGACGGTCCCCGTACCCCCGCCGCCCATGTCCCCCGACGGCCCCGGACAGGTGCCGTACGGCTACCCGGCCCAACAGCCGCAGCCGGGCTACGGCGCCCCCGGCATCCCGTCCTACCCCGCGGCGGGCGGCTACGGCTGGCCGGGCCTGCAGCCGCAGCCGAACAACGGCATGGGTACGGCCTCCCTGGTGCTGGGCATCCTGGCGACGGTCGGCTTCTGCGCGTGGCCGCTGGCCCTGGTGATGGGTGTCGTGGCCGTGATCCTGGGTGCCCTGGGCCGCGGCAAGGCCCGCCGGGGCGAGGCCACCAACCCGGGCGTGGCCCTGGCCGGGATCATCTGCGGTGCCGCCGGCATCGTCCTGGTGCTGGGCCTCTTCGCATTCTTCATCGCGGTCTACAACCGCTGACCGCCCGACGACCGCGCTGCCGCCCCGGCCCACTCACCCCCCGCCGAAGCCCCGCGGAGTCACACCCCCTTCAACCGCTCCCGCGTCTCCATCAGCGCGAAGCCCAGCAGGTTCGGCCCACGCCAGCGCTCGGGGTCCGAGGCCGCCTCGTCGTCCGCGGCGAGGCCGATGCCCCATACGCGGTCCACGGGGCTCGCCTCCACCAGGACGCGGTCGCCGGTGTTCAGCAGGAACGTCCGGAGGTCTTCGTCCGACCCGAACTTGTGGACGCTGCCCTCGACCACGATCCGGAAGCGCTCCCGCTCCCATATCGCCTCGTCGAACTCGCGGACCAGCCGTCCCGCCTTCTTGGCCTCGGCGGGATGCCCCGCGGCCAGCACCCGGCGCTCCGCCTCCGGGTCGCCGAACAGCCGCGCCTTGCCGGCCATCATCCAGTGCTCGGCCGTCGCGTATTCCACACCGTCCACCACGAAGGGTGACGGCCACCACTGGCTGAGGCAGCTCACCCCGAGCCGGCCGTCCTGCCGCGGACGGTGCCCCCAGAAATGGAGGTACTTGATCCCGGCCCCTGCCCTGACTTCCCTGATCAGGGCTTCCACCCCGTCGATCTTCCCCATGCACGCGAGTGTGGCACGCACCACTGACACTCCGTCCGTCCTTTTCCGTGGCGACTCGACACCTGGTCGACAGATTCCGTCGCGTAACCAAAAGGCAACAACGGAATCACTTGTTGGAGTCCTATTGCTCTGTCAGGATCGGCACTCAAATCGAGCTGGAGCTACGCCACCCACCCCCCGGGACGGGGCGAACGGCGGAGGAGAGCGACATGCACAACCCGGGCACCGGCACCCCGGAACGATTCCCCGCGCAGGAGCGCTTCGCGGAAGGCGCGCAGTTCATCGCGGGCCGCCTGACGAAGGGCACCTCGGGCCGTACCCACGCGGTGGTCGACCCGGCCACCGGCGAGGAGGTGTACACCTACGAGCTGGCCGGCACCGACGACGTCGACGCCGCCGTCGCCGCCGCGCGCGAGGCGTTCCCGGGCTGGGCCGCCACCACCCCGGGCGAGCGCTCCGACGCCCTGCACCGGTTCGCCGCCGTGCTCGCCGAGCGGGCCGAGGACTTCGCGCGGGCCGAATCCCTGCAGTGCGGCAAGCCGCTGAAGCTGACCCGCGAGTTCGACGTACCGGGGACCATCGACAACACCGCGTTCTTCGCGGGCGCCGCCCGGCATCTGCAGGGGCAGTCGGCCGGTGAGTACTCGGGCGACCACACCTCGTACATCCGGCGCGAGCCCATCGGTGTCGTCGGGTCGATCGCGCCCTGGAACTACCCCCTCCAGATGGCCGCCTGGAAGATCCTTCCGGCGATCGCCGCGGGCAACACCATCGTGCTCAAGCCCGCCGAGCTGACCCCGCTGACCTCGCTGATGTTCGCCCAGGCCGCCACGGACGCGGGCATCCCGGACGGTGTCATCAACATCGTCACGGGAGCCGGCAAGGAGGCCGGTGAGCACCTCGTCGGGCATCCCGACGTGGCCATGACCTCCTTCACCGGGTCCACCGCCGTCGGCAAGCGGGTCGCCGAGATCGCCACCGCCACCGTCAAGCGCCTCCACCTGGAGCTGGGCGGCAAGGCCCCCTTCGTGGTCTTCGACGACGCCGACCTGGAGGCCGCCGTCAACGGCGCGGTCGCGGGCGCGCTCATCAACACCGGGCAGGACTGCACGGCCGCCACGCGCGCGTACGTGCAGCGACCGCTCTACGAGGCCTTCGTGGAGCAGACGGCCGCGCTGATGAGGACCGTACGGCTCGGGGACCCGTTCGCCCCCGGCACCGACCTCGGCCCCCTCATCTCGCACACCCAGCGTGACCGGGTGGCCGGCTTCGTGGACCGGGCGCGTGCCTACGCACGCGTGGTGGCCGGGGGCGAGGCACCGCAGGGAGACCTCAAGGACGGCGCCTACTACCGGCCCACCCTCGTCGCCGACGTGGCCCAGGACAGCGAGATCGTCCAGTCCGAGATCTTCGGTCCGGTATTGGTCGTTCTGCCGTTCGACAGTGATGATGAGGGCATCCGGCTGGCCAACGACACCCCGTACGGCCTTGCCGCCTCCGCCTGGAGCAGCAATGTCTACCGGGCCAACCGCGCCACCCGCGAGATCAAGGCGGGCTGTGTGTGGATCAACGACCACATCCCGATCATCAGCGAGATGCCGCACGGCGGCTACAAGGCGTCCGGCTTCGGCAAGGACATGTCGGCGTACTCGTTCGATGAGTACACCCAGGTCAAACACGTAATGTTCGACAACACCGCGGTAGCCAGGAAGGACTGGCACCGCACCATCTTCGGGGACCGCTAGAGACCGACCAGGCCACAGACCAGGCCGACCCCTCCCGAAAGGGCACCACGCGCATGGAGCAGTACGAGCCCGAACGCCTGACCCCGGCCCAAGTGGCCGCCATGCGGCGCAGCCTGCGCAACGGCAGGGCAGCGATGACCCGCCGGTCGTTGCTGCGCGCCTCCGCGGGCGGCGCGCTCACGGTCGGCGGACTCGGCGCGCTGAGCGCCTGCGGGATCCCCGCGGCGGGCAAGACGCAGGGCGGCACGTCCGCACAGGACCACTCGGCAGCGGAGAAGGTCGTGAACTTCTCCAACTGGACCGAGTACATCGACGTCGACGACAGCGGCAAGCGCCACCCGACGCTCGACACCTTCCAGAAGCGGACCGGCATCGCGGTCAAGTACACCGAGGACATCAACGACAACAACGAGTTCTTCGGCAAGATCAAGCCGCAGCTTGCCGCGGGCCAGGACACCGGCCGCGACATCATCGTCCTCACCGACTGGCTGGCGGCCCGGCTCATCCGCCTCGGCTGGGTCCAGAAACTGGACCCGTCCAACCTGCCGCACGCCTACACCAACCTGTCGGCCCAGTTCCGCGACCCGGACTGGGACCCGGGACGGGCGTACTCATACCCCTGGCAGGGCATCTCGACGGTCATCGCCTACAACAAGAAGGCGCTCGACGGCATCGAGGTGAAGTCGGTCTCCGACCTGCTCGACAACCCCAAGCTGAAGGGGCGTGTCGGCTTCCTGTCGGAGATGCGCGACAGCATCGGCATGACCCTGCTCGACATGGGCAAGGACCCGGCGAACTTCACCGACGACGACTTCGACGCGGTGATCGCCCGGCTGCAGAAGGCCGTCGACAAGGGTCAGATCCGCCGCTTCACCGGCAACGACTACACGTCCGACCTCACCAAGGGCGACTTCGCCGCCTGCATCGCATGGGCCGGAGACGTGGTCCAGCTCAAGGCGGACAGCCCGGACGTGGACTTCGTGATCCCCGACAGCGGCTACATGACGTCGTCGGACAACATGTTGATCCCCAACAAGGCGCGCCACAAGACGAACGCCGAGCGGCTGATCGACTTCTACTACGAGCCGGAACAGGCCGCCGCGCTCGCCGCCTACATCAACTACGTGAGTCCGGTCGACGGGGTGAAGCCCTACCTTGCGAAGATCGACAAGGCTGCGGCGGACAACCCGCTGATCGTTCCCGACAAGGCCATGCAGGCAAAGTCCCACGCCTTCCGCTCCCTGAGCCAGAAGGAAGAGACGGCCTACGAAGAGAAGTTCGCAAAGCTCACAGGGGCGTGACGACGATGAAGACGACGACAGACAGCAGCGGCGACGTCCGCCTCACCGGTATCGGCAAGACCTACGACAACGGCTTCACCGCCGTACACCCGCTGGACCTGACCGTGCCACAGGGCTCCTTCTTCGCCCTGCTCGGCGCCTCCGGCTGCGGCAAGACGACCACCCTGCGCATGATCGCGGGTCTGGAGGAGCCGACCAGCGGCACCGTGCACCTCGGTGACCAGGAGGTCACCCACCTGCCGCCGTACAAACGGCCGGTCAACACGGTCTTCCAGTCCTACGCACTCTTCCCGCACCTCGACATCTTCGAGAACGTCGCCTTCGGCCTGCGCCGGCGCGGCATCAAGAGCGTGAAGAAGCAGGTGGAGGAGATGCTGGAGCTGGTCCAGCTCGGCGAGCAGGCGCGCAAGAAGCCGCACCAGCTCTCCGGTGGCCAGCAGCAGCGTGTCGCGGTGGCCCGGGCGCTGATCAACCACCCGAAGGTGCTGCTGCTCGACGAGCCGCTCGGCGCCCTCGACCTGAAGCTGCGCCGCCAGATGCAGCTGGAGCTCAAGCGCATCCAGACCGAGGTCGGCATCACGTTCATCCACGTCACGCACGACCAGGAGGAGGCCATGACCATGGCCGACACGGTCGCCGTGATGAACGCGGGCCGCGTCGAGCAGCTCGGCTCGCCCAACGACCTGTACGAGAACCCGCAGACCACCTTCGTCGCGAACTTCCTCGGCACCTCGAACCTGATCGAGGCCGAGATCGACACGAAGAACGGCGACGACATCGTGCTGAAGGCGGGCGGCGGCAAGCTGGTGCTGCCCGGGGCGCGCTGTTCCGCGCGGGCGACGACCGGCGGCAAGGTGCTGGTCGGCGTCCGCCCCGAGAAGATCGCGCTCACGCACGCCGACGACGCCGGCTCCATACCCGAGGGCCGCAACCGCATCACCGGCAAGATTGCCGACGCCAGCTTCATCGGCGTCTCCACGCAGTACGTGATCGACACCCCGGTCTGCGACGAGTTCGCGGTCTACGTCCAGAACGTGGAGCGCGACGGACGGCTCGTCCCCGGTGCCGACGTCGTCCTGCACTGGAGCCCGGCCCATACCTTCGGCCTGGACGCGGCCCAGGACATCGACGCCGGCGTGGAGTCCGTCGAGGAAGAGGCCGCGTAGACATGTCGACGCTCACCGAGGCACCCCCGCCTCTCGCTCCCGCCGAGGCGGCGAAGCAGGCCCCGCGCAAGCGCGGCCGGTTCACGCCGTACTGGCTGCTGCTCCCCGGCATCCTGTGGCTGGTCGTCTTCTTCGCGCTGCCGATGATCTACCAGGCCTCCACGTCCGTGCAGACGGGCTCCCTGGAGGAGGGCTACAAGGTCACCTGGCACTTCGCGACCTACTGGGACGCCCTGGCCGAGTACTGGCCGCAGTTCCTGCGGTCCGTGTTCTACGCGGCCGCGGCGACCGTCCTGTGCCTGCTGCTCGGCTACCCGCTGGCGTATCTGATCGCCTTCCGCGCGGGCCGCTGGCGCAACCTGATCATGATCCTGGTGATCGCGCCGTTCTTCACCAGCTTCCTGATCCGGACCCTGGCCTGGAAGACGATCCTCGCGGACAACGGCCCGGTCGTGCACACCCTGAACTCGCTGCACATCCTGGACCTCACCAACTTCCTCGGCTGGACGGCCGGCGACCGCGTCCTCGCCACACCACTCGCGGTGGTGTGCGGTCTGACGTACAACTTCCTGCCGTTCATGATCCTTCCGCTCTACACCTCGCTGGAGCGGATCGACGGGCGGCTGCACGAGGCGGCCGGCGACCTGTACGCCAAGCCGTGGACCACCTTCCGCAAGGTGACCTTCCCGCTGTCGATGCCGGGCGTGGTCTCCGGCACGCTGCTGACCTTCATCCCGGCGGCCGGTGACTACGTCAACGCCGAACTCCTCGGCTCGACCGACACCCGCATGATCGGCAACGTCATCCAGACGCAGTTCCTGCGGATTCTGGACTATCCGACGGCGGCCGCCCTGTCCTTCATCCTCATGGCCGCGATCCTGTTCATGGTCACGGTCTACATCCGCCGCTCCGGGACGGAGGATCTGGTCTAAATGTCCTTCGTCACCTGGCTCAAGCGCCATCTCGTCGTCATCGCGGGACTGCTGACGCTTTCCTATCTGCTGCTGCCGAACATCATCGTGACGGTGTTCTCCTTCAACAAGCCGAAGGGGCGCTTCAACTACGAGTGGCAGCAGTTCTCCACGGACGCCTGGAAGGACCCGTGCGGCGTCGCCGACATGTGCGGCTCGCTGTCCATCAGCCTTCAGATCGCCGTCTGGGCGACGATCGGCGCCTCGGTCCTCGGCACGATGATCGCCTTCGCGCTGGTCCGCTACCGCTTCCGCGCCCGCGGCGCCGTCAACTCGCTGATCTTCCTGCCGATGGCGATGCCCGAGGTCGTCATGGCGGCCTCGCTGCTCACCCTGTTCCTCAACATGGGCGCCCAGCTCGGCTTCATGACGATCCTGATCGCGCACATCATGTTCTGCCTGAGCTTCGTCGTCACCGCGGTCAAGGCGCGTGTGATGTCGATGGACCCGCGTCTGGAGGAGGCCGCCCGGGACCTGTACGCCGGGCCGGCGCAGACCTTCCTGCGGGTCACCCTGCCGATCGCGGCACCCGGAATCGCCGCGGGCGCGCTGCTGTCCTTCGCGCTCTCCTTCGACGATTTCATCATCACCAATTTCAACGCGGGCTCGACCGTCACCTTCCCCATGTTCGTGTGGGGTTCGGCGCAGCGCGGAACCCCCGTTCAGATCAACGTCATCGGTACGTCCATGTTCCTGGTCGCCGTGCTGTTCGTCCTGGTCTCGATGCTCGTCACCAACCGCCGTAAGCAAAAGGCATAGAGCTCTGTAGGGAGTTGAAATCATGGCCCCAAGCGCCATGAGTCGTGGTACAGACAACTGGATCGCATCTCTTTCCGAAGCCCAGCCGGTCCCGTACTGGCTGGAAGACCCAGGCAAGCCACACGCCGAGCCCGCCCTCACCGGCACCGAGACCTGCGACCTGCTGGTCGTCGGCGGCGGCTACAGCGGACTGTGGACCGCGCTCAACGCCAAGGAGCGCGACCCGCAACGCGATGTGGTGCTGCTGGAAGGCCGCGAGGTGGGCTGGGCCGCCTCCGGTCGCAACGGAGGCTTCTGCGCCGCCTCCCTCACGCACGGCCTGCCCAACGGCCTTGCCCGCTGGCCGGACGAGATCGGCCGGCTGGAGGAGCTGGGCCGGCGCAACCTCGACGAGATCGAGGCGGCGGTCGCCCGGCACGGCATCGACTGCGACTTCGAGCGCACCGGCGAGATCGACGTGGCCACCGAGACCTACCAGGCCTGGGAGCTGCGCGACTGGCACCGGCAGCTGGAGGAGAAGGGCCTCGCCGACGGCATCGAGTTCCTCGACGCCGACGCCGTGCGCGAGCAGGTGAACTCGCCCACCTTCGAGGCCGGCCTGTGGGACCGCCGGGGCGTGGCCATGCTGCACCCGGCCAAGCTGGCCTGGGGCCTGAAGGAGGCGTGCGTCAGGCTCGGGGTGCGCGTGTACGAGCACACGCCCGCGCTCTCCCTGAAGCCGTACGGCGCCGGCATGGCCGTACGGACGCCGTACGGCTCCGTCCGGGCCCGCAGGGTCGCGCTCGGCACGAACATCTTCCCGAGCCTGCTGCGGCGCGTGCGCTCGTACACCGTCCCGGTCTACGACTACGCGCTGATGACCGAGCCGCTGAGCGCCGACCAGTTGGCCTCGATCGGCTGGAAGAACCGGCAGGGCCTCGGGGACTCGGCGAACCAGTTCCACTACTTCCGGCTGTCCGCCGACAACCGGATCCTGTGGGGCGGCTACGACGCGATCCACCACTACGGCGGCCGGGTGCGCGCCGAGTACGACGACCGCCCGGAGACGTACGCCAAGCTCGCGGGGCACTTCTTCTCCTGCTTCCCGCAGCTGGAGGGGGTCCGCTTCACCCACGCCTGGGGCGGCGCGATCGACACCTGCTCCCGCTTCTCGGCGTTCTTCGGCACGGCCCACCACGGGAAGGTGGCGTACGCGGCGGGTTACACCGGCCTCGGTGTCGGCGCCACCCGCTTCGGCGCCGACGTGATGCTGGACCTGCTGGACGGGGAGCGCACCGAGCGGACCGAGCTGGAGATGGTCCGCAGGAAGCCGCTGCCGTTCCCGCCGGAGCCCTTCGCCTGGACCGGTATCGCCCTGACGAAGTGGTCGCTCGCCCGCGCGGACGCGCACGGCGGCCGCCGCAACCTGTGGCTGCGGACGATGGACCGGCTGGGGCTGGGCTTCGACAGCTGAGCCCTTTCCGACGCCCCCAGTGGGTGATGCCCCACACGCAATGTGACTCAGGTCACTCCAAAGTGGAGCCGGAATCCGCGTAATGACCGCCGCAGGGCCTCCCTCTTCCTCGTGACGCGACGGCGTCGACGAGGAAGAGGGAGGCATTCTCATGACAGGGGCGAAGGCGGCGGTCGAGTGGCTGGTGTCCGTCGCGCCGGACCCCGAGGCCTGCCGCTGGGAATGGGAGCGCAACCCTCTCGGGGTCGCGCTGCTCCCCGCGGGCAAGGCCTGGGACGTACTGATCCTGCCTGGTGGACTCGGCTATCCCACACTTGATGTGCTCACCCGGGTGCTCGATCGACCCGGCCCGGTCCTGGTCGACTTCGGTGACAACCGGGTCGGCTTCTTCGTGCCGCCGGGCACCGCGGCCCGCTGGCTCGGCACCGGCATCCGCACCGCCGGAGCCGGTACCTGGATCGTCGTGCCGTACCCGGGCCGGGCGACACGGGGTGTGCGCTGGCTGGTGCCGCCGGACGGCTCCGGCATGCTGACCGACCCGGCGCTGCTGGAACTGGCGATGCACGAGGCGGCGGCCGGGCCGGCCAGGGGAGAGGGGTGACGCCCGGACACCTTGACAACAGGATTGGTCTGGACCAAGTTGAGTGCGCTCCACCCCTCCAACTCCCCCTTCGCCGGAGGCCCTTGTGGACCGTGTCCGACGCGTCAGACGCCCCAGATCCGTCCTCGCCCTGCTCACGGCCGCGCTGCTGGCCGTACCCGGGATCACCGCGCTCTCGTCGGCCGCCCGTGCGGCCGACGCGGACCTCGCGAAGAACGGCGGCTTCGAGTCCGGCCTCGACAGCTGGACCTGCACGGCCGGAACGACAGTCGACTCACCCGTGCACGGCGGGAGTTCAGCGCTGCAGGCGACCCCGGCCGGCAGCGACAACGCCCAGTGCGCGCAGACCGTGACCGTCCAGCCCAACGCCCAGTACACGCTGTCCGGTTACGTCCGCGGCTCCTACGTCTACCTCGGCGCGAACGGCACCGGCACCACCGACGTCTCCACCTGGACCCAGTCCGCCCCCGACTGGCAGAAGCTGACCACTACCTTCACCACCGGCGCCACCACGACGAAGGTCACCGTCTACACACACGGCTGGTACGGCACCGGCGCCTACTACGCCGACGACATCTCGCTGGTCGGCCCGGGTGCGAGCACCGGACAGCCGCCCGCCGCGCCGGCCGGCCTCAGAACCGGCACGGTCACCTCCTCATCCGTCGCCCTGTCCTGGTCGGCGGCGACCGGCGCCACCAGTTACGCGGTCTACCGCGACGGGGTCAAGGTCCAGACGGCGAGCGGCACTTCGGCCACCGTCTCCGGACTCGCGCCCTCGACGGCGTACAGCTTCCAGGTCACCGCGAGCAACGACGCCGGCGAGTCCGCCAAGTCGGCCGCGGTGACCGCGACGACCACGGCAGGCACCGGCGGCGGCTCGACCGACCTGCCCGCCCACGCCCTGGTCGGCTACCTCCACGCCAGCTTCGCCAACGGCTCCGGCTACACCCGCATGGCCGACGTGCCCGACAGCTGGGACGTCATCGACCTCGCCTTCGGCGAGCCCACCTCTGCCACTTCCGGCGACATCCGCTTCAGCCGCTGCCCGGTCACCGAGTGCCCGAACGTCGAGAGCGACGCCGACTTCAAGGCGGCGATCAAGGCCAAGCAGGCGGCCGGCAAGAAGGTCCTGATCTCGATCGGCGGCCAGAACGGCCAGGTCCAGCTGACGACCACGGCGGCCCGCGACACCTTCGTCTCCTCGGTCTCGAACATCATCGACACCTACGGTCTCGACGGCCTGGACATCGACTTCGAGGGCCACTCGCTGTCCCTGAACGCGAACGACACGGACTTCAAGAACCCGACCACGCCCGTGATCGTCAACCTCATCTCGGCCCTGAAGACCCTGAAGGCCAAGTACGGTTCGAAGTTCGTACTGACGATGGCTCCGGAGACCTTCTTCGTCCAGATGGGCTACCAGTACTACGGCACCGGCAAGTGGGGCGGCCAGGACCCGCGCTGCGGGGCGTACCTCCCGGTGATCCACGCCCTGCGCGACGATCTCACCCTGCTCCACGTCCAGGACTACAACTCGGGCCCGATCATGGGCCTCGACAACCAGTACCACTCCATGGGCGGCGCCGACTTCCACATCGCCATGACCGACATGCTGCTCACCGGCTTCCCGGTCGCGGGCGACGCGAACAACGTCTTCCCGCCGCTGCGCCCGGACCAGGTGGCGATCGGCATGCCGGCCTCGACGAACGCGGGCAACGGGTACGTGGCCCCGTCCGAGGTCACCAGGACCCTGGACTGCCTGACGAAGAAGACGAACTGCGGCTCGTATCCGACCCACGGGACCTGGCCCGCTCTTCGGGGTCTGATGACGTGGTCGGTGAACTGGGACCGCTACTCCGGCTGGGAGTTCCAGAAGAACTTCGACGCCTACTTCGGCTGATCAGCAGGGACAGGGTGGTCAGCAGCACCGTGCCCAGGCACCAGCTGGCCACCACGTCCAGCGGCCAGTGCCAGCCCCGGCGGACCAGGCCGTAGGAGACGCCGAGCACGAGGGCCGCGCAGACGCCGACGAGCGCCTGGCGGGCGGCGGGCGAGCCCAGCCAGGGGAGCAGGAGCAGGGTCGCGGAACCGTACCCGATCGCCGCGGTCGCCGTATGACCGGAGGGGAAGTAGCCGACCCCCGGGGGCATCAGCGGGGTCCCCGGCCGGGCGGTCCAGTCCTTCAGCGGGACGACGAACGCCGGGACCAGCGCCATCAGTACGGCCGCCGCGGCGGGCGGCAGCCACCAGCGGTCCGCACCCGTCGCGCGGCCGCGCCAGGCGGAGTACGCCAGGGCGAGGACGAGAACCGGGACGGCGACCTGGATGTCGCCGAGATCGGAGAGGAGTTCGGAGAACCGGTCCGGGTGGACGAGCTGCCGGCTCAACCGCGCGTCGAGGCGCAGGAGCGGGCCGTGGGCGACGACCTGCCAGATGATCAGGGCGAGCAGGAGCGTGGGCAGGGCCAGGAGCGCGTACTTCGGGCGCGGATCCGGTGACGTCGACACGCGGCCCAGCTTCTCAGACCCGGCGGGGGAGGAAGGAGGTCGGCCGCCCCGGAACAGGGGGGGTGGTTCCGAGGCGGCCGTCCGGATCGGGACGTCGCGCGCCCCGGGGGGTTTGGGGCGGCGACCGTCCGATCGGTGAGGAGATCCCGGAGCCGTCAGGCCCCGGTTGTGTGCGCGAGGGCACGACCAGGTCGAAGCTGGGGAGGCCTCGGCCTGAGATCGCCCACAGTCCCCTGTGGGCGGGGTGTATCTCTCATCTGGGTAGAACCTACGGCAGCCCGAGGCGCTTGGGCAGACGGAATCGCGTCCCGCCATCCACCCCGCACACCTTCTTCACACGGCCTGCCGTAGGCACCCTTCAGAGGTGCGAACAAGCCGCTCAGATGCGCGCGAACGCCTGCTCGATGATGTCGAGACCCTCGTTCAGGAGCTCCTCGCCGATCACCAGCGGGGGCAGGAAGCGCAGCACGTTGCCGTAGGTGCCACAGGTGAGGACCAGCAGGCCCTCCTGGTGGCAGGCCTTGGCGAGGGCGGCGGTCGCCTCCGGGTTCGGCTCCTTGGTGGCGCGGTCCTTGACCAGCTCGATGGCGATCATGGCGCCACGGCCACGGACGTCGCCGATGATGTCGAACTTCTCGGCCATGGCGGTGAGGCGCGCCTTCATGATCGCCTCGATGTTCTTCGCCTTGGCGTTGAGGTCCAGCTCCTTCATCGTCTCGATGGCGCCGAGCGCACCGGCGCAGGCCACCGGGTTGCCGCCGTAGGTGCCACCGAGGCCGCCCGCGTGCGCGGCGTCCATGATCTCGGCGCGGCCGGTGACGGCGGCCAGCGGAAGACCGCCGGCGATGCCCTTGGCGGTGGTGATCAGGTCCGGGACGATGCCCTCGTCCTCGCAGGCGAACCACTGGCCGGTGCGGCAGAAGCCGGACTGGATCTCGTCCGCGACGAAGACGATGCCGTTGTCCTTGGCGAACTCGCTGATCGCGGGCAGGAAGCCCTTGGCCGGCTCGATGAAGCCGCCCTCACCGAGCACCGGCTCGATGATGATCGCGGCCACGTTCTCGGCGCCGATCTGCTTGGTGATCTGGTCGATGGCCTGCTTCGCGGCCTCCGGGCCACAGTTCTCCGGGCCGGTCAGCCAGCGGTAGCCGTACGCGACGGGGACACGGTAGACCTCGGGCGCGAACGGGCCGAAGCCGTGCTTGTACGGCATGTTCTTGGCCGTCAGCGCCATCGTCAGGTTGGTACGGCCGTGGTAGCCGTGGTCGAAGACGACGACGGCCTGGCGCTTGGTGTACGCGCGGGCGATCTTGACGGCGTTCTCGACGGCCTCGGCGCCCGAGTTGAACAGCGCGGACTTCTTGGCGTGGTCACCCGGCGTGAGCTCGGCCAGCGCCTCGGCGACAGCCACGTAGCCCTCGTACGGCGTGACCATGAAACAGGTGTGGGTGAAGTCGGCCAGCTGGGCGCTCGCGCGGCGTACGACGGCCTCGGCGGAGCCGCCGACCGAGGTCACGGCGATGCCGGAACCGAAGTCGATCAGACGGTTGCCGTCGACGTCCTCGATGATGCCGCCGTCCACGCGCGTCGTGAACACGGGCAGCACGGAGCCCACGCCCTGCGCGACCGCGGCGAGGCGGCGGGCCTGCAGCTCCTGCGACTTCGGGCCGGGGATGGCGGTGACGACGCGGCGCTCCTGCGGAAGTGCGGTCATGAGGGCTCCCTGATGATCTTGCGTACCGGGTGTTCCCGGGCGGTACCGGACGGTGCGTTTTTCGGACGCTTGTCTCTTTCTTCGCAGGCTAGGGCCGGAAGTGGAGGGTGGGCATGCTCCATGTGGGCGTTGTCGGGAAGATTGGTTGTCCGTCGTGGACATAGCACTGGGGGAGGGGCGCGCCCGATCGGTGCGTCCTCTCGGCCGCGTAAACGGTGAACTCCCTTTGTCGGGGCGTTAGATTGGCTCGCTGATGGTGGACGGAACGGCTGGTCAGGGGGCAAGGGCGATGGAGAGCGACGGGACGCGGGACGCGCGTGGTACGCATGCGAATCCTGTGCCGCGCCCGGCGGTGCCCCGGGAGGGTTCCGCCGTGCCGCCCATGCCCGCGGGGCCACCCGGGGTTCCGCCCAGGCCGGACGGCTCGGCCTTCCTGGCCTGGCTGCGGGCGTCCCGGCCGGAGGCGGCGCCGGGCGTGTGGCGGTTCGGGTACCGGCCCCGGCCCGAACAGGAGCCCGAGCGGATCCCGACCCGGCAGCTGCTGAGCGGCGCACTGATCGCCTTCCTCGTGGGCTGGCTGGTGTGGTCCCTGCTGTGGAACGGCTACCTCGGTGGCTGGTGGGTGCTGCCCCTGGAACTGTTCACCCCGGACTCCTGGCGCCAGAGCAACGACCAGGTCGGCAACGCGCTCCTCTGGTACTCGTACTACACCCTCATCGCCGTGTGCATCATGCTCGTCGTCGGCCGCCTCGGCCGCTGGGGCGAGGTCTGGCGCCGCTTCGGCCCGCCCGCCTGGCGGGAGGCCGTACCCGCCGCCGAGCCCGCGCCCGCCCCCGAGCAGGACCCCGCCGAATGGCCTCAGCTGCGGCACGCCGGAGCCCATGAGGCCGCCGAGCGGCTGGCCGCCGAGGCGAAGGCCGGGCTCATGCGGGACGTCGACCACGCCCGGATCAGCCGGGCCTGGCAGGGCGTACGGTCCGGCACGCACACGCTCGCCTCCTTCACGGGCGCCGTGCTCAAGGACGGCTCGGCCGCCTGTATGCACCCGTCCGGCGAGCGCGACCTGCCCGCCCGCCAGGCCCGGCACGACCTGCTCACCGGGCAGGTGCGGCTCGGCACCACCGCCGACGACCCCCGCAACCCGTACCACTACCGCGGCTCCGGACTCGCCCTCGGCCCCGAGCTGCTCGGCACCTCGTTGCTCGCCGTCGGCCCGGCCGGCTCCGGCAAGACCGGCGCGGTCATCCGGCCGCTCGCCGAGTCGCTGTGCCTGCACGCCCTCGCCGGACGGGCCGCCGTCGTGGCCGTCGGCGCTGCGGGCGCGGGGCTCGGCCCGACCGAGGCGTACGACGTCGTCGTGCGGATCGGGCATCCCGAATCCGTCTACGACCTCGACCTGTACGGCGGCACGACCGATCCGGACGAGGCCGCCGCCATACTCGCCGAGGCCCTCGTCGGCGACCTCGCCGACCCGCACCCCGGTGGCGACAGCCGCCGCTCCACCACCGTCCTCGCCCAGCTGCTCGGCCCCTTCCGCGCCGTCCACGACCGCTTCCCCTCGGTCCCCGAGCTGCGCCAGCTCCTCGACGGCACGCCCGGACCGCTCGCCGCACTCCGCAAGGCGCTGACCGACACCGGGCAGGAGTCGCTGCTCAGGGAACTGGACGCGCGGGAGCGGCAGATGGCCCACCCCGGCGATGTCGGCGCGGTGCTCGCCGACCGGATCGCGCTGCTCGACCGGCCCGCCTTCGCCGCCTTCTTCGACACCTCCGGGCAGTCCCGGCCGTTCTCCCTCAAGGCCCTCGACCACCCGGTCCGGGTCCGCATCGACCTGCCCCAGCGCGGGCACGCCGACGCCTCCCGGATCCTCGCCCGGCTGGTCCTCGCCCAGTTCACGGCCAGCGTGACGGTACGGGAGGACCGCTCGCTCTTCGCCTGCCTGCTGCTGGACGACGCCTCCGGTGTGATCACCCCGGAGTCCGTGCGCGGCATCCAGCGGCTGCGCTCGGCCCACGCGGGCACCGTGCTGACGCTGCGCACCCTGGACGACGTACCCCGGCCGCTGCGCGGACCGCTGCTCGGTGCCACCGGCTGCCGGATGGCGCTGTCCGGGCTCACCCCCTGGGACGGGCAGGACTTCGCCGAGGTGTGGGGCAAGGAGTGGACCGAGACCCGGGACGTCACCGACCGGCAGATCATCGCCGAGACCCCGGCCGGCAAGGCCGTGCACATGCTGCGCCGGGTCATCACCGGACAGGCACCCACCGCCCGGGCCGTCACGGTTCGCCAGGTGGAGCGCGAGCGCTGGTCCGCCTCCGAACTGGCGCACGGGGTGCCGCCGGGGCATGCGGTGCTGTCGCTGACCACCGTGCAGGGGGAGCACGCTCCGCCGTTGCTGGTGGATCTGCGGGGCTGAGGGAAGGCGGCACCCGAGGACCGTACGGTGCGGCAGAATCGGCATAGGCTGTTCATACGCGGCGGCCAATTGATCACAGTGATCACCGGATCTCCCCACCCGCTGCCCGTTCCTCGGTTCTCCCCTCTCTGAAGGCCTCATGCCCCCGACCCTCGCCTCGCTCGTCCACCATTCCGCGCTCAAGCTGACCGTCCGCGCGGGCGAGGACCGGCTCGACGTGCCCGTCCGCTGGGCGCACGTGAGCGAGCTGGCCGACCCCGTGCCCTACATGGAGGGCGGTGAGCTGCTGCTGATCACCGCGCTCAAACTGGACGCGGAGGATCCGGAGGCGATGCGCAGGTATGTGAAGCGGCTGGTCGGCGCGGGCGTCGTAGGGCTCGGCTTCGCGGTCGGGGTGAACTACGACGAGATCCCCAAGGCCCTGGTCGACGCCGCCGAGGAGGAGGGGCTGCCCCTGCTGGAGGTGCCGCGCCGCACTCCCTTCCTCGCCATCAGCAAGGCCGTCTCCGCCGCGATCGCCGCCGACCAGTACCGGGCCGTCACGGCGGGCTTCGCCGCCCAGCGGGAGCTGACCAAGCAGGCCCTGAACGCCGGACCCGAGGGGCTGCTCGGCGCGCTCGCCACGCAGGTCGACGGGTGGGCGGCGCTGTACGACGCCTCGGGCGCCGTCGTCGCCACCGCACCCGAGTGGGCCGGCCGCCGGGCCGGCCGGCTCACCGCGGAGGTCGAACGGCTGCGGGAGCGGTCCGCTCCGGCCTCCTCGGTGGTCGGCGGTCCCGACAACGAGGACCGGGTGGAGCTGCACTCCCTGGGCACGGGCCGGCGGCCCCGCGCCGCGCTCGCCGTGGGTACCGCCGCCGCCCTCGGGACCGCCGAGCGGTACGCCGTCCACTCCGCGATCGCGCTGCTCACCCTCACCACCGAACGGTCCAGCTCGCTGCACGCGGCCGAGCAGCGGGTCGGCGCGGCCGTACTGCGCATGCTGCTGGCCGGGGAGCCGGATCATGCCCGGGCCGTCGCCGGTGACCTGTACGGCGGGCTCCTCGACGCGCCCTTCCGGATGATCGTCGCCGAGTCGGCGTCCGGTTCGGCCGCGCGGGCGCACACGGAGGCGGACGCCGACGCGCTGGGCGAGATCGTGGAAGCCGTGGAGTCGGCGGCCGCGCGCGCCGGGGAGGCCGTGCTGGTCGTGCCCGAGGGGGAGCGGCTGGTGGTGCTGGCCGCGGACGGGGGTGCGGCGGTGGCCGCGTGTGCGGCGTACGCGGCGGCGCTGGAGGCGGGGCGGGCCGTGCCCGAGCAGGCGGCCGGGGACGAGGTGGAGCTGGTCGTCGGGCTGTCGGCCCCGGTCGGACCGATCGCCGCGGCGGCGGCCTACAAGCAGGCCGAGCAGGCGCTGTCCGTCGCGCGGCGGCGGGGGCGGGTGCTGGTGGAGCACGAGCAGCTGGCTGCGGGGTCCGTGCTGCCGTTGCTGGCTGACGATGCGGTGAAGGCGTTTGCGGACGGGCTGCTGCGGGCGCTGCACGAGCACGACGCGACAGGGCGGGGGGACCTGGTCGCCTCGCTGCGGGCGTGGCTGTCCCGGCACGGTCAGTGGGACGCGGCGGCGGCGGATCTCGGGGTGCATCGGCATACGTTGCGGTACCGGATGCGGCGGGTGGAGGAGATCCTGGGGCGCTCCCTGGACGACCCCGATGTCCGGATGGAGCTGTGGCTCGCTCTGAAGGCGACGTCACCGGAGTAGCCGTACCGGGGCTCCGCACCCTGGCGGGGGTGAAGAGGCGTAGCCCCTGGGGATGGGACGGGTAGGGGCGGCGGGGGCGAAAGAGCCGGGAATCCAGCCCCCACCACGCCAAACCGGAGCATCGCCCGCCCCCACCAGTACGACTCGGACAAGCGACCCCCGCCCGCCTCCGCCCTACCGTGGACCACGAAAGAACACGCACACCCCCAACGCGGAAGGGCCGGGACTCACATGCCCCAGAACAACATTGTGGGGGCCACCCACGCCTTCTGGCTCGCCGGTCGCCAGGTCACCGGCGAGGACACCTTCGACGTCACCTCCCCGTGGGACGGCGGTCTCGTAGGCAAGGTCAGCGTGCCGACCGACGCCCAGGTCGAGGAGGCCGTGGCCGCCGCGTACGCCGTGCGGGACGAGTTCGCCGCCACCCCGGCGCACGTCCGTGCCGCCGCCCTCGACCACGTCAGCAAGCGCCTGGTCGAGCGCACCGAGGAGATCGCCCAGCTGATCTCCGCCGAGAACGGCAAGCCGATCAAGTGGGCCCGCGGCGAGGTCGGCCGCGCGGTGTCCGTGTTCCGCTTCGCGGCCGAGGAGGCCCGGCGGTTCAACGGCGGCGAGGCCCAGCGGCTCGACACCGACCTCGGCGGCCAGGGCCGCCTGGCGCTGACCCGTCGCTTCCCGAAGGGCGTCGTCCTCGGTATCGCGCCGTTCAACTTCCCGCTGAACCTGTGCGCGCACAAGGTCGCCCCGGCGATCGCCGCCGGTGCCCCGATCATCCTCAAGCCGGCCCCGGCCACCCCGCTCTCCGGCCTGATCATCGGCGACCTGCTCGCCGAGACCGACCTGCCCGCCGGCTCCTGGTCGATCCTCCCGGTCGCCAACGACAAGATGCCCGCGCTGGTCCAGGACGAGCGCCTGCCGGTCATCTCCTTCACCGGTTCCGAGAAGGTCGGCTACGCGATCATGGACTCGGTGCCGCGCAAGCACTGCACCCTGGAGCTGGGCGGCAACGGTGCCGCGGTCGTGCTCGGCGACTTCGCCTCCGACGCCGACCTCGACTGGGCCGCGACCCGCATCGCGACCTTCTCGAACTACCAGGGCGGCCAGTCCTGCATCTCCGTGCAGCGCGTGATCGCGGACGCCTCCGTCTACGACCGTCTGCTGCCGCGCATCGTCGCCGCCGTCGAGGCCCAGGCCACCGGTGACCCGAGCGACGACAAGACCGACGTCGGCCCGCTGGTCAGCGAGGACGCGGCCAAGCGCGTGGAGTCCTGGGTGAAGGAGGCCGTCGAGGCCGGCGCCACCCTCCTCACGGGCGGCGACCGCGACGGCGCCTCCTACGCGCCGACCGTCCTCACCGACGTACCGGCGGACACCACGATCGCGTGCGAGGAGGTCTTCGGGCCGGTCCTCACCGTGCAGAAGGTGGACGGCGAGGCCGAGGCCTTCGCCGCCGTCAACTCCTCCAAGTACGGCCTCCAGGCGGGCGTGTTCACCCACGACCTCCAGGTCGCCTTCCGCGCCCACCGTGCGCTGGAGGTCGGTGGCGTGGTCATCGGCGACGTCCCGTCCTACCGCGCCGACCAGATGCCGTACGGCGGTGCCAAGCAGTCCGGCGTGGGTCGCGAGGGCGTGAAGTTCGCGATGGAGGACTACACATACGAGCGCGTTCTGGTTCTCACCGGTCTCGCGCTCTGACCTGCCACGGACAGGTCGGACGGAACGGCCGCAGCCCACTGTGCGGGGGCTGCGGCCGTTCCTTTTGCCGTTCCTATTGACAGGTAAAGGATTCGGCATCGTCCGTTCAATAGTCTTGTTCTGTGCATGACTCACTAGATGGGATGCGAGTCGACCACTTCGTCCGACTCACGGACCACTCAGGGGAATTCATGCACATAGCCCGTACCGGGCGCGGCGTCGCGACTTCCGCGGCCGCCACCGCTGCCCTCGTCGCCGCCGCGCTGGCGACCACCTCGCAGGCCGGCGTCACCACCGCCGCGCCCGCCGCCGTACCGCACACCAAGGCGGTTCCGGCCATCGCAGGGCACACCCTGGTCCATGGCGTGGCCAGCCCGCTCCCGAGCGCGCAGTGCCAGGCCAAGTGGCACATCAACTGCTACAACCCGCTGCAGTACCGCACCGCGTACAACCTCAACCCGCTGTACCGCAAGGGCATCACGGGCAAGGGGCGCACCATCGTCATCGTGGACTCGTTCGGCTCTCCGACGGTCCAGCACGACCTGGACGTCTACAGCAGGCAGTTCGGTCTGCCGAGCACCAAGGTCAAGGTCGTCAAGTGGGGCCACGTGCCCGCCTTCGACCCGAAGAACTCCGACATGACCGGGTGGGCCGGCGAGACCACCCTGGACGTCGAGATGGCCCACGCCGTGGCGCCCGGAGCCAAGATCGTCCTGGTGGAGACGGCCGTCTCCGAGACCGAGGGCACCACCGGTCTCCCGGAGATGATGTCCGCCGAGAAGCACCTGATCGACCAGGGCGTCGGCGACGTCATCACCCAGAGCTTCGGCGCCACGGAGAACACGTTCCCCGGCTTCAACCGGGGCGACTTCTCCAGCATCAAGAAGCTGCGCTACGCCTTCCAGGCCGCGAACCGGAAGCACGTGACCGTCCTCGCCTCCTCCGGCGACGGTGGTGCCACCGACATGAAGGCGGACGGCAAGCACTACTACAACAAGCGCGTCAACTCCTGGCCGTCCTCGGACCCGTTGGTCACCTCCATCGGCGGCACCCAGCTCCACCTGAACGACAAGGGTGAGCGCGTCAAGCCGGACAGCGTCTACAACGACTACGGTGCGGGCGGCGGCGGCCAGTCGCACGTCTTCTCCCGTCCGGGCTTCCAGGACGGCGTGAAGAACATCGTCGGCACCCGCCGCGGCACGCCGGACGTGTCGATGGCCGCCGCGGTCAACGGCGGCGCCTGGATCTACTCCAGCTACGACCCGACCGCCACCGGCTGGGACGTCACCGGCGGCACCAGCGAGGCCAGCCCGCTCTTCTCGGGCATCGTCGCCCTCGCCGACCAGGCGGCGGGCCACCGGCTCGGCAACATCAACGCGGCGCTGTACAAGCTGGCCAAGCTCAGGAACACCGGCGTCGTCGACGTCAACGACGGCACCGACAACAGCTACCAGGGTGTCACCGGCTACAAGGCCGTCAAGGGCTACGACATGGCCACCGGCGTGGGCACCGTGAACGCCCTCCGCTTCGTGACCGCCCTCGCCGAGGCGAGCCACCACAGCTGACGCGACACATCTGCAACGGGGCTTCCGATGCCCTCTCGACGGCCCGGGTTCTGCGCCCGGGCCGTTCGTCCGTCCGTGGGCCACTGGTCGCCGATCGGCCCGCGACCCGGGTCCGGCGCGCCTGAGAGACTGTGCCTCCCGTGCCGTGCTGCGAGGAGACGCCATGCAGGTAGCCGTGGTCACCTTTGACGGATTCAACGAGCTCGACAGCTTCATCGCCTCCGCGCTGATCAACCGGTGCCGCAACGACGGCCTGGAAGCGTTCATCACGACACCGACGCCGGTGGTGACGTCCATGAACGGCGTCGAGGTGACCGGTCAGTGCCCGATGGAGTTCGTGACCGAGGCCGACGTCGTGCTGATCGGCAGCGGCGTGAAGACGCGGGACGTGGTCGCCGACGACCGGCTGATCTCCAGGCTGCCGCTCGACCCTGCGCGACAGCTGATCGGTGCGCAGTGCTCCGGCGCGCTGGTGCTCGCCCGGCTCGGCCTGCTGGACGCCATGCCCGCCTGCACGGACCGGAAGAGCCGGCCCTTCGTCGAGGCCTGCGACGTCACCGTGCTGGACGCGCCGTTCCACGCCGAGGGGAACATCGCCACGGCGGGCGGCTGTCTGGCGTCGCAGTATCTGGCCGCGTGGGTGATCGCCCGAATGCTCGGCGAGGACGCGGCCCGCGACGTCATCGACTACGTGGCGCCGGTCGGCGAGAACCGGGCGACCGTCGAGCGCGCCCTGCGCGCCGTCCAGGCGGGCGAGGCCGCACTGCGCTGACGGCCCCGCGCACCGGCGTCGGTCTCCAGCTGTACTGAACGACATCACCGCAGGTCAGAACGGTTCCAGCTATGTGGCGTGCCCTGGGCTCGGATATCGTCGTTGACATTATGCAGGCAGATACCTGCATAATCGAAGGGTGAGCCACGAAGCGAGAGCGATGGACTCGGTCTTCAAAGCACTGGCCGACCCCACCCGACGACTCCTGCTCGACCGTCTGCGCGAGCAGAACGGTCAGACGCTGCGTGAGCTGTGCGAGCGCCTCGACATGACGCGGCAGTCCGCGACGCAGCATCTCGACCTGCTCGAGCAGGCCAACCTCGTGACCGTCGTACGGCGCGGGCGGGAGCGGCTCCACTACCTCAATCCGGCCCCCATCCACGAGATCGAGGAGCGCTGGATCTCGGAGTTCGACAAGCCCCGCCTGCAAGCGATCAGTGCCATCAGGAACCAGGCAGAGGAGTACGCCATGACCGACGCACCCACATCCGTACCGACCTACGTCTACGTCACCTACATCCGCGCCGGCGCCGAGCAGGTGTGGCAGGCCCTGACGGACGCGGACCTGACGGCGCGCTACTGGGGCCACGCCAACGTCTCGGACTGGCAGCCGGGCTCGTCCTGGGAGCATCGGCGCGTCGACGGATCGGGCCAGGTCGACGTCGTCGGCAAGGTGCTCAAGGCCGAACCCCCGACGAGCCTGGTCATCACGTTCGAGGACGCCCCTGACACCGTGCCGCCCAGGGAACCGTCGGTCGTCACCTTCCTCGTCGAGCCGTACGAGGACATCGTCCGCCTCACCGTGACCCACGAGAACCTCGCCAACGAGGCCATGCTCAAGGGGATTTCGCAGGGATGGCCGGCCGTGCTGGCGAACCTCAAGTCGCTGCTGGAGACCGGCGACATCCTCCCGCAGGCCCCCTGGGAGATGCATCGCGCGCACAGCTGAGACGGCCCGTCCGCAGTAGGGAGAGGACATCATGGACACCACCCCGCTCCGGGACGCCTACCGCAGCCTGCTGGACGCCGCCGCCACGGTGGCCGACTCCGGCGACGCGAGCCCCGTCCCGCCGGCCGGCGAATGGAACGCCGACCAGATCCTGGCGCACGTCGCCCTCGTCGGTGCCGCCACCATCACCGCCGTCTCCTCGGTCGCCTCGGGGGCGGTGACGACGTACGACAACCGGCTCGCGCAGGACACCTGGACCCTCGAACGCGTCATCGCGCTCGCCGGCGGCAACGCGGGACTGCGGGACCGCATCCGCATCCAGGCGGACGCCCTCTGCGCACTCGGCGGACCGATGCTGAGTGAGGCCGAACTCGACACACCGGTGCCCACCCTGCTCCTGTCCAACGGCACACTCCTGGTCGATGAGCCCGTGCCGCTCAGGAGCCTCGTCGCAGGCCTCGCAGAGGTGGAGCTGCCCGGCCACGCGAAGCAGCTCCTGGCTCTCCTGCCGGTCGGCGCCGGGCAGGACAGGCCCCAGGTGTATTGATCACGGGCGCCCGCCAGCGCCCAACCGCCCGGCGGCCGCACCGGTTTGGGCGTGGCGGGCCGGTGTGTCCCGAGGAGGGTGCACTGCGCAGGACACGGGGCGCCGCAGCGCTTACATTTGAGTGAGGGGCGTTCCGCAGACCGGCCCGTCACGGCCCGCCGGGGGGAAGCCGCGGCGCCGGCCGTGAACTCAGGGATCCGATAGCCATGACCGACGTGAGAGTCGTGTGGACAGGGCTGGAGTGCCGTATCCGGCAGGAGAAGGAAGACGAGATCTACGGCACGATCCAGCTGATCACCGGAATGGATCCGCAACCGGTGGTGAAGTTCCCGGACAGCGGGACGCTGGAGTTCGGGCCTCCGAACGAGCGCATCTTCAGCGCGCAGCGCCTGTTGTACTCCGGGCCCGCCAAGGACATCAGCGTCTCCGCCACCCTGGTCGAATACGACTCCGGTGACGTGGAGAAGGAGAAGCAGGTCGTCTCGGACGCGGTCGCCCAGGCGGCGACCACGGCGCTCGCCGCCTTCACCGACGGCGCGGGCGCCGCGGCCGAGCCGCTGATCGATCTCCTGTCCGGCGCCCTGGTCGACTTCGTCGCCGACGACGTCCTGGGAATCGGCAACGACGTGTACAACCCGTCGGCCGCCTTCCTGCCCAAGGACCGGCTGCTGGACGCCGACACCCGGCGCAAGACCCTCCAGCGGCCCGACGACCCGCGCACGCTGCAGTTCACCGACGTGATCGTCCTCAGCGGCACGGACGACGCGGGAGATCCCGGGGTGTACGGGCTCTACCTGGACGTCCAGCCCGTGGCCGTCGCCCCGCACGGCGACGCGATCGGCACGCCCACACTGAGCACGGGCGCCCGGGGTCCGGCGGTGGAGAAGCTCCAGCGGCTGCTCAACGCCCATGTGCCCGACCTGCCTTCCCTCGCGGTCGACGGAGTCTTCGGTCCCGTCACGGACGGCCGGGTGCGCGAGTACCAGCGCCGGGTCGAGGTCACCGTCGACGGTGTCGTGGGCCCGCAGACCTGGGGCATGCTCACCGGCGGCGAACAGGCGCAGGAGGCCGCGGCCGGGACGCCCGTGCTGAGCAGCGGCTCTCACGGTCCGGCGGTCCGCAAGCTCCAGCGGCTGCTGAACGGCCATGTGCCGGACCTCCACCGGCTCGCGGTCGACGGGGTGTTCGGTCCCCTCACGGACGGTCGAGTCCGTGAGTTCCAGCGCCGCCTGGCCCTCACGGTCGACGGTGTCGTCGGCCCGCAGACCTGGGGCGCGTTGACACACTAGGGACGGCCGGCGCCGGCGCCCGCCACTCTCGCGGCCCGGCGTCCGAGAAGGGGCCCGGCACCGCTGCCTTCCGGTGCCGGGCCCCTTCCCGGTGTCGGGCTTCTCCGGACCCTCAACCGGAGAAGCCGACATGCGCGAGCCGCAGCGGGCCGCGCAGCCTGAGGTGGACGTCGTGCACGCCCCCGGTGACGATTCCGGCGTCCAGGGTGGTGTAGGTGTAGGCGTCCGCGGTGGGGGCGGAGAGGGCCAGGGCGGCCAGTGGCGGGCCGCCGTCCAGGGACAGCTCCAGGACGCCCTCGCCCGCCAGTTGCGCCGTCACCTCGATCACGCCCTCGCCGAAGTCGCAGGCCCGGTAGACCAGTTCGGCCGTGCCGCCCTCCGCCGGGGTCACCGCGTCGCCCGCCGTCCTCGTACGGTCGACGATCACGATGCCGGACTGCTCGTCGAAGTCCGCCGCCTCCAGGCCCCGACGGACGACCGCGCGGGGCGCCGGGGGCTCGCCGTCCAGGGTGACGGTCGTGCGCAGGCGCACGTCCTCGCTGGACGCGCCGAGCAGCAGGTCGTACGGACCCTGCTCCAGGCGCCATCCGCCCCGTGCCACGTCCCAGAACTCGAAGGCGGACAGCGGGACTTCGAAGTGGAGTTCCGTCCGCTCGCCGGGTGCGAGCGTCACCCGGCGGTGGGCGAGCAGCTCGCGGCGCGGCCGGGGCACGGAAGGGTCCGTCGCCCGGGTGTAGAGCTGGGCGACCTCGTCGGCCGTGCGGTCGCCCGTGTTCGTGAGCGCGCAGGCGACATGGACCGCGCCGTCCTGCACCCGGGCCGACAGGTCGGCGTAGGCGAAGGACGCGTACGAAAGGCCGTGGCCGAAGGGGAACAGCGGGGTGCCCTCGAAGTAGAGGTAGGTCTGCCGGCCGCCGATCACGTCGTAGTCGAGCAGGTCCGGCAGGTCGGCGTCGGACTCGTACCAGGTCTGCGGGAGACGGCCCGCCGGGGAGACGTCACCGGCCAGCACCCGCGCCAGGGCCGTGCCCGCGGCCTGGCCGCCGTGTGCGGTCCAGAGGACGGCCGGCAGCCGGGACGCCTCCACCGCGTACGGGTACGCCGACGTCAGGACCAGTGCCGTGCGCGGGTTCGCGGCGCGTGCGGCGCGCAGCAGCCGCTGCTGGTGGGCGGGGAGGTCCAGGGTCGTACGGTCCTCCGTCTCGCGGCCGTTGATGTGCGGGTCGTTGCCCGCGATCACGAGGACCACGTCCGCCCGCTCGGCCGCCCGGGCCACCGCCGCCTCGCCCCGCTCGACCGTGATCACCTCGAAGACGTCACCGGTCTCGGCAACCTTCACTCCGTCGGCGGCGACCGAGACATGGCGACCCGTGCCCAGATGCGTGAGGAGGTGACCGTTGTGGTGGGGTTCCAGGCGGAACGTCTCCTGGACCACCCAGCCGCCGGGCTGGTCCGCCGAGGCGCGGACACGGCCGTCCTCGGCGACGGACAGATAGCGGCCGTCGGGCGCACGCAGGGTCAGCACGCCCTCGCCCCAGTCGACCAGCGCGAACTCGGTGCCGGTGGCGTCCGTGGTGAGCGGGGGCAGGTCGGTACGGCCGGACAGCAGGGCCGGGTCGAGGGCGCCCGTGGAGCCGCGCGCCTCGTCGGGGGCGTCCGTGGGCGGCACCTGGAGGAAGGCGCCGGCGCTGGTGCGCAGCCGGACGCGGTCCACGCCCTCCGCGAACTCCACCCGCTCCGCGCCGAAACGCTCGTACAGACCCTCCAGGGGGGTGGACCGGTGCAGGAGGCTGCCGCTGTACCAGTCGAGCTTGCACTCGTCGGCGAGCAGGCCGACCACGGCGATGCGGGTGTCCGGCGCGAGGGGCAGCAGGTCGTCGTCGTTCTTCAGGAGGACCACGGCCTGTTCGGCGGCCTCCTGGGCGAGGGCGCGGTGGGCCGGGGTGTCGAACTCGCCGGTGCCCCGGTGCGGGTCGTAGTGCGGGTCGAACTCGCCGAGGCGGAAGCGGACCGAGAGCTGGCGGCGGACCGCGGTGTCGATGTCCGCCTCGGTCAACAGGCCCTGTTCGAGCGCGCCCCTGACCCGTGCGGTGATCCGCGTGGCGTCCGTGCCGTGGTCGGTGAAGCTGTCCACGCCGGCCAGCAGAGCGGCCGCGGTCGCCTCCTCGTGGGTGTCGAAGTAGTGCTCGGCGTCGACCAGGTTGGAGGGTGCGCCCGCGTCCGAGCAGACCAGCAGGTCCTCCTCGGTCCAGGCGCGCAGCTGGGCGCGCAGGTACGGGGAGACGTGGTTGGGACGGCCGTTGACCAGGTTGTAGGCGGGCATCACCCCGGCCACCGCGCCCGCCTCGACCGTCTCCCTGAAGGCGCGCAGGTCGTACTCGTGCAGCACGCGCGGCCGGACCGACGCGGACGAAGTGGCCCGGTCCGTCTCGTTGTTGTGGGCCAGCCAGTGCTTGAGGACGGGGGCGGTGCGCCAGTACGTCGGGTGGTCGCCACGCAGACCGTGCGTGTACGCCGTGGCGATCGCCGAGGTCAGCCTCGGGTCCTCCGAGTAGCCCTCCTCGTTGCGGCCCCACAGGGGGTGGCGCAGCAGGTTGACCGTCGGGGACCAGACGTTGAGGCCTACCCGCTCGTCGTGGGCGCGCATCGCCCGGGCCTCCCGGGAAACCGCCTCGCCGACCCGTCGTACGAGGTCCGGGTTCCAGGTCGCGCCGAGGCCCACGGCCTGCGGGAACACCGTCGCCGGGCCCATCCAGGCCACTCCGTGCAGCGCCTCCTGACCGGTGCGGAACGCGGCGATGCCCAGACGTTCGACGGCGGGCGCGAACTGGTGCAGGAAGGAGACCTTCTCGTCCGGGGTGAGCCGCGCCAGCAGGTCGTCGATGCGCTTCGCGATCGGCAGCTGCGGATCGCGGAAGGGCGGCGTGTTCGGCGAGTGATCGGTCACGGACGGTTCCCCTTGCGATGAACGACGAGGAGCTTTCGAAGCGCTTCGATGCTCATTCGACCACCCGTGAGGTGTCAAGGCGCTGTGCCGAAACAGGTCGACTTCTCACCTGCAGGGCAAGGGGGATGGATGGTTCATGGGGCAGGTGGCTCATCGGAGGAATCTTGGGGGCGACCCTTGTGCGCCCCTAGGGCTTCACTTAACCTCGCAGCAACATCGAAGCGCTTCGACTCACCGGCCCCCGCACAGCGAACGCTTCAGCTCAGCCAGATCCACTCGAGACACCGCAGCCGACGGCCCACCGCCGGGTGTCCTGGTGCGCCATGAAGGGTTGACGCAATGACGCCGAACGCCGCCCCCGCATCCTCCGCGCCCAGCCGCAGAAGCTCCCCCAGCCGGAGAAGCTTCCTCGCCTCCACCGCGGTCGCCGCCGCGGCGGTGACCGGAGGGATGCCGCTGCTCACCGCCTGCGGCGGCGGGCAGGAGGGCCGCAAGGAAGGCACCACCTCGGGCAAGGCGGCACAGAAGATCCTCCCGGCGTACGTCGCCTCCAGCGTGGTGGCCCCGGACGTCCCGGCGAAGAACGGCTCGGCGGCCGGCTTCACCCGGGCCATCGCCATGGACCAGCTGAAGACCTCGGTCCCCAAGAAGCTGGGCAGCGGCGGCAAGCTGAAGATCATGGCCCCGCTGTGGGGCACCCCGCCGGACAACCGCAACCCGTACTACAAAGCCATGAACGAGGCCATCGGCGTCGACGTCACCTGGCAGAACCAGGACGGCAACACCTACGACGAGAAGCTGGGCGCCGTCCTCGCCTCCAGCGACATCCCGGACGTCGTGGTCGTCCCCGGCTGGAACCTGATGGGCAAGATACCCAGCGCCGTCAACGCCAAGTTCGCCGACCTCGGCCCCTACCTGTCCGGCGACAAGGTCAAGGACTACCCGAACCTCGCTGCCGTCCCCACCGACGCCTGGCAGCGCGCCATCTTCGGCGGCCGGCTCCGTGCGATCCCGATGCCCGCCTCCTACGTCACCAACATCGCGCCCTTCTACCGCAAGGACGTCTTCGACAAGAAGGGCTGGCAACTTCCCAGGAGCACGGACGAGTTCCTCGCCTGGGCGAAGGAGGCCACCGACGCCAAGGGCGGAGTGTGGGCCTGCTCCGACATGAAGTGGACCGCGTTCAACGCCTTCGGTGTCCTCAACGGCAGCGACAAGGCACTGTGGTGGAACCTGAAGGACGGCAGGCTGATCAACCGGGTCGAGACCGAGGAGTACCTGGAAGCCCTGGAATGGGCGCGCAAGCTCTTCGCCGCGGGGGTCGTCCACCCAGACGACAAGGCGGGCAAGACCACCAACCTGGCGAGCAACCGGTTCACCGCCGGCAAGCTCCTCGTCTACAACCAGGACCTGTCCGACTGGTACGGCAAGACCTCCGAACAGCGCACGCAGAACCCCGACTTCGACATGGCCGCGATGGACATCTTCACCCACGACGGCGGCAACCCGCTGCTGTGGGCGGTCCAGCCCTCGAACATCTTCACGTTCATCAGCAAGAAGGCCTCCAAGCAGCAGATCAGGGACTTCCTCGCGATCGCGGACTTCTGCGCCTCCCCGTACGGAACCAAGGAGTGGCTGCTCACCAACTACGGCGCGCAGAGCACCGACTTCACCCTCAAGAAGGGCGTGCCCAACAAGACCACCCAGGGGGTCAACGAGGTCGTCGGCGCCTTCGACTACACCGGCGACCCCGCCCCCTTCGTCGCCCATCCCGACTTCCCCGAGGTCACCCGGGGCATGGTCGAGTGGCAGCAGCGCATGGGCGCCTTCACCAAGAAGTCCTCCTTCTACGGCCTCACGATCACCGAGCCCAGCCGCTGGTCCAACCTGGCCGACAACTTCGAGCAGCTGGAGGACGACGTCGTGCGCGGCCGCAAGAAGGTCAGCGACGTGCAGCAGGCGGTGTCCGACTGGAAGAAGCAGGGCGGCGACGACCTGCGCGACTGGTACCGCAAGCTGCTCGACGACACCGGCTCGGCGAAGTGACCAGCACGGTTCCTCGCAGCAAGGCCGAGGGGAAGACGGCACCGGTGGCGTCCCGCGGCACCGGACGCCGGGGGCACGGCGGCAGGCTCGGCCTGAGGACCAGGTTCCGACGGGACCGCACGCTCATCCTCATGACGCTGCCGGTCCTCCTCCTGCTCCTGGTCTTCAACTACGTCCCGATCCTCGGCAACGTGGTCGCCTTCCAGGACTACGACCCCTACCTCAGCGACAACGGCTTCGTCGCCATGTTCCAGAGCCCCTGGGTGGGCCTGGACCAGTTCCAGCGGGTCTTCCAGGACTCGGAGTTCTGGCACGCGGTGCAGAACACGTTCGTGCTCTTCTTCCTGCAGCTGGTGCTGTACTTCCCGATCCCGATCGCGCTGGCGCTGCTCATCAACAGCGTCATCAGGCCCCGGGTCCGCGCGGTCGCCCAGGCGGTCATGTATCTGCCGCACTTCTTCTCGTGGGTGCTGGTCGTCACCGTCTTCCAGCAGATCTTCGGCGGCGCCGGCGTCATCGCGCAGACCCTGCGGCAGCACGGGCACTCCGGGTTCGACATCATGACCGACCCCTCGGTCTTCAAGTACCTGGTGACCGCCCAGATGGTCTGGAAGGACGCGGGCTGGGGCATCATCGTCTTCCTCGCGGCCCTCGCCGCCGTCTCCACCGACCTGTACGAGGCCGCCGCCATGGACGGCGCCGGACGCTGGGGCCGCATGTGGCACATCACGCTGCCCGCCCTGCGCCCGGTGATCGCCTTGCTGCTGGTGCTGCGCGTCGGCGACGCCCTCACCGTCGGCTTCGAGCAGTTCCTGCTCCAGCGACAGGCGGTGGGACCGGACGCCTCCGAGGTGCTGGACACCTACGTGTGGTGGAACGGCATCCGCAACCAGGACTTCAGCTATGCAGCGGCGGCCGGCCTGATCAAGGGCGTCGTCGGACTGACCCTCGTCCTCGTGGCGAACAAGGTGGCCCACCTCATGGGCGAGCAGGGGGTGTACGAGAAGTGAGCGCAGTGGTCGACCGGGCGCCGGTGGCGGCGGAGAAGCCGGGCAGATGGGCAGCGCCGCCGCGGCCCGCGTGGGAGGAGGAGCCGGCCAGGGCCGGGCTGGCCGCGAAGGGGCTGGTCCTCGGCATCGCCTGCTTCGCGATCCTCTTCCCGCTGTGGATCGTGATCGTCACCAGTCTGTCCCCGAAGGAGGTCATCGACCAGACCGGCGGCCTGGTGGTGATCCCGAAGGGCATCACCTTCGTCGCCTACCGGGAACTGCTGGGCGGCGGGCAGGTACAGCGGGCCGCCCTGGTCAGCCTCGGGGTGACACTGGTGGGCACGCTGTTCAGCATGGCGGTGTCGGTGCTGTGCGCCTACGGCCTCTCGCGCCGGGGGTCACTGGGACACCGCTGGATCCTGATGACCCTGCTGGCCACGATGTTCTTCGGTGCGGGGCTGATCCCGACGTACCTGCTGGTGCAGGCGCTCGGGCTGACCGACACCTACCTGGCGCTCGTCCTGCCCAGTGCCGTGAGCGTCTTCAACATCCTGGTGCTGCGCGGGTTCTTCATGGGCATCTCGTCCGAACTCGTCGACAGTGCACGGATCGACGGGGCGGGGGACTGGCGGATCCTGTGGCAGATCGTGCTGCCGCTGTCCCGGGCGGTGCTCGCGGTCATCACCCTGTTCTACGCGGTGGGGTACTGGAGTGCCTGGTTCAACGCGTCGATCTATCTCACCGACCAGAAGATGATGCCGCTGCAGAACGTCATGATCCAGCTGGTGCAGAAACAGGAACGGCCGGTGGGGCTGGCCACGCAGATCAACACCGGTCAGCTGTCGCCGCTGGCGGTTCAGATGGCGGTGATGGTGCTGGCGCTGGTGCCGGTGGCTGCGCTGTCGCCGTTCGTCCAGAGGCACTTCAAGAAGGGAATGCTCACCGGGGCGGTCAAAGGGTGAGCGGCGCCTGCAGCGGTTCGGCCGTCCTTCGGCTTCGGGCGCGTGGGGGCTGGTCGCGCACTGCCCCGCGCCCCTGGGGAGTTGCTGCGCACGTCCGCTGTATGCGCCCCGCAGCCGCACCCGGTCAGTGCCGGTGAGCGGACCCACCCCCGGCCGGCCCCGACACCGGACCACCAACCAGCCCACGCGCACCGAGGTACCCATGCCCACCCCGAGCCGCAGAACCGTCCTCGCCGGAACGGCAGTCGCAGCAGGACTCAGCGCGCTCGGCGTGGAGGCCATGGCCGTGGACCCCGTCCACCCGGACCGCCTCTGCCTCGCCACCGACGGGCGGGGCATCCAGTACGGAGAGCCCGCATGAAGCCGACCCTCGCCGACGCCACCCGCGGCCGTGTCCTCTTCGGCGGTGACTACAACCCGGAGCAGTGGCCCGAGGAGACCTGGCACGAGGACGTCCGGCTGATGCGGGACGCCGGCGTCAACTCCGTGACCCTCGGCGTCTTCTCCTGGTCGAAGCTCGAACCCGAGCCGGGGCGACGGGAGTTCGGCTGGCTGGACCGGCTGATGGACCTGATGCACGACAACGGCATCGGCGTCGTCCTCGCCACCCCGACCTGCTCCCCGCCGCCCTGGCTCGGCCGGCTGCACCCGGACACCCTGCCCCGGGACGCCGACGGGCGGATCGAGTGGTGGGGCGGGCGCCAGCACTTCTCGCACTCCAGCGCCACCTACCGCCGGTACGCCGCCGCCATCACCGAGGACATGGCCGCCCGCTACGCCGCGCACCCGGCCCTCACGATGTGGCACATCAACAACGAGTACTGCACCTTCGACTACGGCGACGAGGCGGCTGGCGCCTTCCGTCGCTGGCTGCGGGAGAGGTACGACACCCTCGACGCCCTCAACTCCGCCTGGGGAACGGCCTTCTGGAGCCAGGCGTACGACACCTGGGACGGCATCCTGCCCCCGCGTCACGCGCACTACCTGCACAACCCCGGCCAGGTGCTGGACTTCCGCCGCTTCACCTCCGACATGCTGCTGGAGTGCTGCACGGCCGAGCGGGACATCGTCCGTCGGCACACCCCGCATCTCCCGGTGACCAGCAACTTCATGCCGCTGTGGTTCGGGCAGGACGCCTGGCGCTGGGCGCAGGAGGAGGACGTCGTCTCCGTCGACCTCTATCCCGACCCCCGTGACCCGCTCGGCGCCCAGCGCGGGGCCCTGGTGCACGACCTCACCCGCTCACAGGCACGCGGCCCCTGGATGCTCATGGAGCAGGCGGCCGGACCCGTCAACTGGCGCGGCGTGAACCACCCCAAGCCGCGCGGTCTCAACCGGCTCTGGTCCTTCCAGGCCGTCGCCCGGGGCGCCGACGCCGTCTGCTTCTTCCAGTGGCGCCAGTCCCGGCAGGGCGCCGAGAAGTTCCACTCCGGGATGGTCAGCCACGCGGGGGAGCAGGGCCGTACGTATCAGGAGGTCAGACAGCTAGGCACCGAACTCGCCCGGATCGGGCCCCAGGTGGCCGGACGGCACAGCGGCGCCGAGATCGCGATCCTGCACGACTGGCACTCCTGGTGGGCCGGCGCCCACGAGGGCCGGCTGTCCAGCGAGGTCGACCTGCCGGACGTGCTGCACGCCTGGCACCGGGCCCTGTGGGAGTCCCACCTCGGCACCGACTTCGCCCACCCGGAGCACGACCTGTCCCGCTACCGGCTCGTCGTGATCCCCCAGCTGTACCTCCTCACCGACACCGCGATCGCCGACCTCCTCGCCTACGTCCGCGCCGGCGGCACCCTGGTCTCCGGCTTCCTCACCGGCATCGCCGACGAGGACGACCGGGTCAGGCCCGGCGGGATGGACGCCCGGCTGCGCGAGCTGTTCGGCATCCGCACGCTGCACGAGTGGTGGCCGCTGGCGCCGGGGGAGACCGTGGAGTGCGACGGCTTCCGCGGCACCCTGTGGTCGGAGGAGATCGAACCGGAACCCGGTGCCGTCGAGACGGTGCCGTACCAGGGCGGCGAGCTGGACGGACTGCCCGCCGTGCTGCGCAGGGGGCGCGCCTGGTACGTCTCCACGCTCCCCGAACCGGACGCGCTGCGCGCGCTGCTCGCCCGGATCGCCGCCGAGGCGGGCGTGCGCCCGGTGCTCGACGGGCTCCCGGCGGGAGTCGAGGCGGTGCGCCGCGGCGAGCTGCTGTTCCTGCTCAACCACGGGCGTGAGCCGGTCGCCGTCGAGGTCCCGGGCACCCACCACGAGCTGCTCGGCGACACGGCCGTCACCGGCGAGGTCACCCTCGGCCGCTACGGCGTGGCGGTGCTGCGGTCATGAGCCACGTCCCCGTCCAGGGCACCTGGGAACCGGCCCCCGCCGCCCGCTGGGAGGACGCCTTCCTGAGCGGCAACGGCCACCACGGCGCCCTCGCGTTCGGTGATCCGAACGATGACCGGGTCATCGTCACCCAGCACACCCTGGTTCGCCCCAACGGTGGCGAACGCGCCCGGCCGCCCCGCCTCGCCGCCGAACTCCGCGCCGTCCAGGACCGGTTGCTCGCCGGAGACCGCACGGCGGCCGAGAGCTTCACCGACGGCCGCCCGCTCCAGTGGGTGCAGCCGTTCCACCCGGCCTTCCAGATACGGGTGAGCAGGCCCGCCGGCAGCGTGCGCGGCTACCGCCGGGCCGTCGACTTCACCACCGGCGAGGCGACGGCCGCCTGCGCCGACTGGAGCAGCCGCGTCTTCGTCTCCCGCGCCGACGACGTGATCGTGCACGAGGTCGTGGCGGGCGACCTTCTCGTCTCGTTGGACCACCGGCTCCCGGGAGCCCCGGCCGGCCTGGATGTCGGCCACGGCGCGCTCCTCACCCCCGAGGGCGCCCTGCTGAGCCTGCGCGCCCGCTACCCGGACAGCGACCGCGCCTACACCGGCGTGACCCTGGCCGCGGTCCTCGGCGGCACCGCCGAACTGGTCCCGCCGGGCGTCCGCGCCACCGGCGCCCGCTCGGTGCTGCTGCTGACCCGGGTGCGCCGCCACACCGGCGACCTGGACGTGGTCGCCGAGGGCCGGGAGCTGCGTGCTCTCCTCGGCAGCCGCGAGGGGCCGTACGACGAGCTCCTCGGCCGCCATCTGGACCGCCGCCGCACCGCCTACCAGCGGGTCACCCTCGACCTGGGCGGCGACCCGGCAGACCGCGCCCTGCCCGGCTCGGTGCTGCTCGAGCGGCCGCGCAGCACCGCCCTGCTGGAGCGGCTCTTCGCCGCCGGCCGCTACCACCTGCTCTCCAGCAGCGGTCTGTGCCCGCCGCGCCTGACCGGTCTGTGGACCGGCGACTGGAACACGGCCTGGTCCGGGGCGTTCACCAACGACGCCAACCTCAACCTCCAGACCGCCTCGGCTGCGGCCGCAGCGCTCCCCGAAGTGACCGCAGCCCAAGCATCATTGATTCACCGTCAGCTCCCCGACTGGCAGGACAACGCCCGCTCGGTCTTCGGCGCGAGGGGCGTCGTCGCGCCCGCCCACACCGACGGCGAGTCCGGCCTGTCGTACCACTTCAGCCGCGAACACCCGCTGCACCTGTGGACGGCCGGCGCCGACTGGCTGCTCACACCGCTGGTCGACCACGACGAGACCCGCGGCGCCCAGGATCCGGGCACGGCCGCCGTCCTCGCCGAGATCGCCGCGTTCTACGAGGACTTCCTCACCCGCACCGACGCCGACGGCCACCTCGTCGTCGTCCCGTCCTACTCGCCCGAGAACCGGCCCGCGAACGCCGGCTGGGGCGCGCTCAACGCGGCCATGGACCTCTCCGCCGCCCGGCACGCCCTGCTGACCGCCGCCCGCTATCACCCCGAACAGGCCGCGAAGTGGCGGGAGTTGGCCGACCACCTGCCCCCGCATGGATCAACGCCGACGGCGCCCTCGCCGAATGGGCCTGGTCCGGCCTGGACGACACCTACGACCACCGCCATCTCAGCCATCTCTACGGCGTCTGGCCCCTGGACGAGATCAACCCCTACGACACCCCGGACCTGGCCGCCGCCGCCCACCGCGCCCTCGAACTGCGCGGCGCGGAGAACCACTCGGCCCACGGCCATCTCCACCACGCCCTGATCGCGGCCCGGCTGCGGGACGCCGACCGGGTCGCGCACGCCCTGCGTCAGGTCCTGGAGGGCGACTTCTTCCACGCGTCCCTGATGAGCGCCCACTACCCGAACCGGGACGTCTACAACGCGGACGCCGCGCACACCCTCCCCGCCGTGCTGATCGAGACGCTCGTGCAGTCCACCCCGGACCGGCTCGTCCTGCTGCCGGCCGTCCCGGGCGGCTGCCCCCGAGGCGAACTGAGGGGCGTGCGCACCCGGTTCGGCGCGGAGATCGACCTCAGCTGGACCCCCGACGGTGCCCGAGCCGTCGTCCGGCCCGGCCGCACCCACCGCGTCGAACTGCGGACTTCCTCCGGCGCGGAGCCGCTCGACCTCGTCGCCGGAGAAGACCGCGTCCTCACCCTGGGGGCGCGGTGACCGAGGTAACTCCCCCCACCCATGGAAGGGACACCCATGGCAACAAGCACGCTCAGCAGGGTCGCCAAGGCCCTGATCACCCCCGCGCTCGCCCTCGGCGCCACCGTCGGCCTCGCCTCGGCGCCCGCCTCCGCCGCCGTCTGGAACTCCTGCGACCAGTGGGGCAACACCACGCTGAACGGCTACACCCTCTACAACAACATCTGGGGCTCCGGCGCGGGCAGCCAGTGCGTCTGGGCCAACTCCGGCACCAACTGGGGTGTCTGGGCCGACCACCCCGACACCGGCGGCATCAAGTCCTACCCGAACGCCAAGAAGGTGATCAACAAGTCGATCACCTCGCTCTCCTCGCTCACCAGCAGCTACAACGTCACCGTGCCGTCGTCCGGCGCGTACAACACGTCGTACGACATCTGGGACACCGGCTACAAGTACGAGGTCATGCTCTGGGTCAACAAGACCGGAGCCGTCGGCCCGCTCGGCACCTCGCAGGGCTCCCTCACCCTCGGCGGCTCCACCTGGACCGTCTACAAGGGCAACAACGGCTCCAACGACGTCTTCTCCTTCGTGCGCAGCTCCAACTCCGGCTCCGGCACGGTGAACATCCTGCCGATCCTGAAGTGGATCAAGGACACGAAGGGCTGGTTCGGCGACGTGACCATCGGTGACCTGCAGTTCGGCTACGAGATCACCTCGTCGTCCGGCGGGCTGAACTTCACCACCAACAGCTACGGCGTCAGCAGCAGCTGAGCGGCGTGAAAGGGGCCGGTCCCGGGCGGGACCGGCCCCTCTCGTGCGCTCAGCCGGCGATCGCCAGCTCCGCGCCGTCCCGCAGGAACAGCGGGATGCGGTCCAGCGGGGCGTCCACCGTCACGGCCGTACCGCCCTCGTACGTCTCACCCGTCCAGGCGTCCGTCCAGCGGGCGCCCGCCGGAAGGTACGTCGTGCGGGCCGTGGCGCCCGCCGTCATTACCGGGGCGACCAGCAGGTCGCGGCCGAAGAGATAGGCGTCGTCGACGGACCAGGCCGTCTGGTCGTCGGGGAACTCCAGGAACAGCGGGCGCATCACCGGCAGACCCTCCTCGTGGGCCCCCCGCATCACCTGGAGCACATACGGCTTCAGGCGCTCGCGCAGCCGCAGGTACTTCTCCAGGATCGCGCCGGCCTCCTCGCCGTACGACCACACCTCGTTCGGGCCGCCGGTCATGTCCGGGCCCAGTGGCGTTCCCGGGTCGCGGAAGCCGTGCAGACGCATCAGCGGGGACAGCGCGCCGAACTGGAACCAGCGGATCATGACCTCGCGGTACGCCGGGTCGTCCGGGTCGCCGCCGTGGAAGCCGCCGATGTCGGTGTTCCACCAGGGGATGCCGGAGAGCGCCGTGTTGAGGCCGGCCGCGATCTGGCGGCGCAGGGTCGCGAAGTCGGTGCCGATGTCACCGGACCACAGGGCGGCGCCGTAGCGCTGACTGCCCGCCCACGCGGAGCGGTTCAGCGTGACCACGTCCGTCTCGCCGGCCGCCTGCAGGCCCTCGTGGAAGGTGCGGGAGTTCTCACGCGGGTAGAGGTTGCCGACCTCCAGACCGGGGCCCGCCCAGTAGCGCAGGTTCTCCGGGAAGCCCGGCTTCAGCTCCGGCTCGCAGGCGTCCAGCCAGAAGGCCGTGATGCCGTACGGGGCGAGGTAGTTGTCGCGGACGCGGGACCACACGAACTCCCGCGCCTCGGGGTTGGTGGCGTCGTAGAAGGCCACCTGGACGGTCGAGGCGACCTCCTTGTCCGGCCAGTCGGCGTGCGCCATCGGGCCGTACTGGGTGCCGATGAACCAGCCGCGCTGCTCCATCAGCGGGTGGTTCTCGGACAGCGGCGACACCGACGGCCACACGGACACGACCAGCTTGACGCCCAGTTCGTCCAGCTCGCGGACCATCGCGCCCGGGTCGGGCCACTCCTTCGGGTCGAACTTCCACTCGCCGAGGTGGGTCCAGTGGAAGAAGTCGCAGACGATCGCGGAGAGCGGCAGGCCACGGCTCCTGTACTCCCGCGCCACCTTGAGGAGTTCGTCCTGGGTGCGGTAGCGCAGCTTGCACTGCCAGAAGCCCGCCGCCCACTCCGGCAGCATCGGCGAACGCCCGGTGACCGCGCTGTAGGCGCGCTGGCCGTCGGCCGGGGTGCCCGCGGTGATCCAGTAGTCGAGCTGCCGGGCCGAGTCGGCCACCCAGCGGGTGCCGTTGGCCGCCAGCTCCACCCGGCCGATCGCCGGGTTGTTCCACAGCAGGGTGTAGCCCCGGCTGGAGACCAGCACCGGGACGCTCACCTCGGCGTTGCGCTGCACCAGGTCCAGCACCAGGCCCTTCTGGTCCAGCCGGCCGTGCTGGTGCTGGCCCAGGCCGTACAGCTTCTCGCCCTCGTAGGCGGCGAAGCGCTGCTCCAGCCGGTGATGGCCGTTGCCGACGGCCGTGTACAGGCGCGTGCCGGGCCACCAGAAGTGGGCGCGCTCCTCCGCGAGCAGTTCCGCGCGGTCGTCGGTGCGCAGGAAGCGGATCAGACCCTCGGCGGTCACCTCGACGGTGAGTGCGCCGACCGTCAACAGCCCCTGCTCCGCGGTGACCTTGACGGTGCTCTCGGTGGCCGGCGGGGCGTCCGGAAGCGCACCCGGCAGCCCTTCCAGGACCGGGCCGCCGAGCCGGGCGCGCACCCGGACCGCGTCCGGACCCCACGGCTCGATCCGCACCGTCTCCTGACGGCCGCTCCACTCCAGCGCCCCGTCCCGCTCACGGAAGGTGCCGACGGTGGGGGAGGACTGCGCGAGGCTGACCTTGGGCTGAATTCCGGCAGGCTGATTCACGGCATGCTCCTGAGAAGAGGAGTGCAGACAGGGACAGCAGGCAGAGGTGGGCCCCGGACGTCCGGCGCACCGGGAGGAGATACGTCAGGATGCGGCGGGCGCCGGTCCCGAACTCGCCCGTACCGTCAGCTCGGGCGCGATCAGCACGACCTCGTCGCCGCCCCGCCCGTCCAGCTTGGCCACCAGGTGCTCCACGGCGTGCCGGCCCATCTCCTGCGCGGGGACGGCGACCGAGGTCAGCCGCACCGAGGCCTGGACCGCCACCTGGTCCGGGCAGATCGCGACCACGGACACGTCCTCGGGCACGGCCCGCCCCTGCTGGCGCAGCAGCGCGAGCAGCGGCTCCACCGCGGACTCGTTCTGCACGACGAACCCGGTGGTGCCCGGGCGCTCGTCGAGGATCCGGGCCAGGGTCACGGCCATCGCGTCGTACCCGCCCTCGCACGGGCGGTGCAGCACCCGCACGCCGGTCTCGCGGGCTCGGGAGCGCAGCCCGTCGAGGGTGCGCTCGGCGAAGCCGGTGTGCCGCTCGTAGACGGCCGGGGCCTCGCCGATGACAGCGATGTCACGGTGCCCGAGCCCCACCAGATGCTCCACGCACAGCGCGCCCGTCGCACTCCAGTCCAGATCCACGCAGGTCAGACCGGCGGTGTCGGCGGGCAGCCCGATCAGGACCGAGGGCTGGTCGGTCTCCCGCAGCAGCGGCAGCCGCTCGTCCTCCAGCTCGACGTCCATCAGGATCATCGCGTCGGCGAGACCGCTGCCGGTGACCCGGCGCACCGCGTCGGGGCCCTCCTCGCCGGTGAGCAGCAGGACGTCGTACCCGTGTGTGCGGGCCGTGGTGGCCACCGCGATGGCGATCTCCATCATCACCGGCACGTACATGTCGGTGCGCAGCGGGATCATCAGCGCGATGATGTTCGACCGGTTGCTCGCCAGGGCGCGCGCGCCCGCGTTGGGGTGGTAGCCGAGCTCGCGGATGCTCTGCTCGACCCGCTGCCGGGTGGTGGCGGAGATGGACCGCTTGCCGCTGAGGACATAGCTCACCGTGCTCGCCGAGACTCCGGCGTGCTGGGCGACCTCGGCGAGGGTGACCATCCAGCTCTCCAAGCTTTGTGAAGCGCTTCGACACTGCGCATTGCTGACAAGGGCGAGTGAGGGTGTATTGACAGTAGCTTCAGCGGGGGTGGGTGTCCATAGGCTGTCGAAGCGCTTCGACAGCAATTCCGACGCCAAGGGCCGTGCACCACCGGTGCCATGCTGAACCTGGACGACTTCACCCAGGCACTCGTTCGGCGCAAGCTGCTGAGCGACGACAAGTACGTCTCCGGCATCGAGGCCGGAACCGAGGTATTCAAGGGCTCCGGGCGGCTGGACGCGAAGTCGTACTCGGTCGACATCGGCTGAACCCGTCCGTCGGCGTCGACCGAACGGCGCGCGAGGACTGGTGGGGTCGGCCGGATTCGGGTACCAACGATCCAGTAGCACTGGTCGGTAAGGATCGGTCCTCAACATCCCTATTGCGGCGAGGTGAGCCTCATGTCCGCCCCCACCACCCAACGCAAAACCGTCACTGAGCGCGAGGCGCGCCAGGTGGCGGAGGCCGCCCGGGAACAGGACTGGCGCAAGCCCAGCTTCGCCAAGGAACTGTTCCTCGGACGCTTCCGGCTCGACCTCATCCATCCCCATCCGCTCCCGGAGCCCGAGAGCGTGCGCCGCGGCGAGGAGTTTCTCGCCAAGCTGCGCGTCTTCTGCGAGGCGACGATCGACTCGGCCCGCATCGAGCGCGAGGCACGCATCCCCGACGAGGTCATCGCCGGCCTGAAGGAACTCGGCGCGCTCGGCATGAAGATCGACCCCAAGTACGGCGGTCTCGGCCTCACCCAGCTGTACTACAACAAGGCCCTCGCCCTGGTCGGCTCCGCGAGCCCCGCGGTCGGCGCCCTGCTCTCCGCCCACCAGTCGATCGGCGTACCCCAGCCGCTGAAGCTCTTCGGCACCCAGGAGCAGAAGGACGCCTTCCTGCCCCGCTGCGCCCGCACGGACATCTCCGCCTTCCTGCTCACCGAGCCGGACGTCGGCTCCGACCCGGCCCGCCTCGCGACTACGGCCGTCCCGGACGGGGACGACTACGTCCTCGACGGGGTGAAGCTGTGGACCACCAACGGGGTGGTCGCCGACCTGCTGGTCGTCATGGCGCGGGTGCCGAAGTCCGAGGGGCACAAGGGCGGCATCACCGCCTTCGTGGTGGAGGCCACCGCCGAGGGCGTCACCGTGGAGAACCGCAACGCCTTCATGGGCCTGCGCGGCATCGAGAACGGCGTCACCCGCTTCCACCAGGTCCGGGTCCCGGCCGCCAGCCGCATCGGCCCCGAGGGTGCGGGCCTGAAGATCGCGCTCACCACCCTCAACACCGGCCGGCTGTCGCTCCCGGCGATGTGCGCCGGCGCCGGCAAGTGGTGCCTGAAGATCGCCCGCGAGTGGGCCGCCGAGCGGGAGCAGTGGGGCAAGCCGGTCGCGCTGCACGAGGCCGTCGGATCCAAGATCAGCTTCATCGCGGCCACGACCTTCGCCCTGGAGGCCGTTCTCGACCTGTCGTCGCAGATGGCCGACGAGGACCGCAACGACATCCGCATCGAGGCCGCCCTCGCCAAGCTCTACGGCTCCGAGATGGCCTGGCTGATGGCCGACGAACTGGTCCAGATCCGCGGCGGCCGCGGCTACGAGACGGCCGAGTCCCTCAAGGAGCGCGGCGAGCGCTCCGTCCCGGCCGAGCAGATCCTGCGCGACCTGCGCATCAACCGGATCTTCGAGGGCTCGACGGAGATCATGCACCTGCTCATCGCCCGCGAGGCCGTGGACGCCCACCTCTCTGTCGCCGGCGACCTCATCGACCCCGACAAGTCCCTGTCGGACAAGGCGAGGGCGGGCGCCAACGCGGGCGTCTTCTACGCTAAGTGGCTGCCGAAGCTGGTCGCCGGGCCCGGTCAACTGCCCTCCTCGTACCACGCGTTCAAGCGTGAGACGGACCTCTCCGGGCATCTGCGCTACGTCGAGCGGCACGCCCGCAAGCTGGCCCGCTCCACGTTCTACGCCATGTCCCGCTGGCAGGGCCGGATGGAGACCAAGCAGGGCTTCCTCGGCCGGATCGTGGACATCGGCGCGGAGCTGTTCGCGATGAGCGCGGCCTGTGTGCGCGCCGAGCGGCTGCGCGGCGAGGGCGAGCACGGCCGCGAGGCCTACCAGCTCGCCGACGCCTTCTGCCGCCAGTCCCGCCTTCGTGTCGAGGAACTCTTCAACCGGCTGTGGGCCAACACCGACGACCTCGACCGCAAGGTGGTCAAGGGTGTGCTCGGCGGGGCCTACGAGTGGCTGGAGGAAGGGATCGTCGACCCGTCGGGCGAGGGCCCGTGGATCGCCGACGCGACCCCCGGACCCGCCACCCGCGAGAACGCGCGCCGCCCGTACGGCGGGTAGCTCAGCAGTACGTGTCGCTCGGATCCCGCGTCGTCCAGGAGCAGGAGTCGACCTTGGTGCCGCTCGCCCTGGTCAGCGTGGCCGTGTCCCTGTCGTTGTTCCAGACGTAGGCACGGCGGCCCTGGTACTTGTTCGACGCGGTGTCCGAGCCGCTGCCGGTGTGGATCTTCATGTACTTCCCGGCGCCGATCCTGACGTCCGGGAAGACGTACTTGTGGTTCGAGGCGTCCTTCAGGATCCAGCCCTTGAGCGAGACCGCCGAGCCGCCGCTGTTCTTGATCTGCACCCACTCGGCGTTGAGGCTCTTGTTGGAGCGGTCGTCCCGGCCCGGGCTGTCGAACCAGACGTGGTGGATGTGCACGCCGCCGGCCGCCTGGGCCGGGGTGCTGAGCAGGGTTCCGGTGAGCAGAGCCGCGCCCGCGAGGGCGGGCAGGGCGGCGCGTATGCGCACAGTACGCATGGAGAGATCCCCCCAGGATGTCGTCCGCGAAGTCGTACCCGGACCGGTCGACCACCGGCCCGACTGAAGTGTTATCACATGATCTTCACTCCGACTTCACAAACGGAAAACCACCCCATCCGGCAACGAAAGCTGTTAACGCACCCGCCCGAGGGATGCCCTGTCCGACCGCCCACGGCCAGCGGCCACAATGGAGGGATGACCGACAGTCCCGCCAGTCCCGCACCCCTCGCCGACCCGCACCTCGTGTACGACCCCCTCGCGGGAGACGGCCCGAAGGACGTGGTGATCCTCGGCTCCACCGGGTCCATCGGAACCCAGGCCATCGACCTCGTGCTGCGCCACCCCGACCGCTTCCGGGTCACCGCCCTCTCCGCGAACGGCGCCCGCACGGCCCTGCTCGCCGAGCAGGCGCACCGGCTGCGGGTGCGGACCGTGGCGGTCGCCCGCGAGGACGCCGTACCGGCCCTGCGCGAGGCGCTGACCGAGCGGTACGGCGCCGGGGAGCCGCTCCCCGAGATCCTCGCCGGACCGGAGGCGGCCACCCAGGTCGCCGCCTCCGACTGCCACACGGTGCTCAACGGCATCACCGGGTCCATCGGCCTCGCGCCCACCCTGGCCGCCCTGGAGGCGGGCCGCACCCTCGCGCTCGCCAACAAGGAGTCGCTGATCGTCGGCGGCCCGCTGGTCAAGGCCCTCGCCATGCCCGGGCAGATCATCCCGGTCGACTCCGAGCACGCCGCGCTCTTCCAGGCCCTCGCCTCCGGCACCCGCGCCGACGTGCGCAAGCTGGTCGTCACCGCCTCCGGCGGCCCCTTCCGCGGCCGCACCAAGGCCGAGCTGGCGAACGTCACCGTCGAGGACGCCCTCGCGCACCCCACCTGGGCCATGGGCCCGGTGATCACGATCAACTCCGCGACCCTCGTCAACAAGGGTCTGGAAGTCATCGAGGCGCACCTGCTCTACGACATTCCCTTCGACCGCATTGAGGTCGTCGTGCATCCCCAGTCGTATGTTCACTCGATGGTCGAGTTCACCGACGGATCCACGATCGCCCAGGCGACGCCCCCCGACATGCGCGGGCCGATCGCCATCGGTCTGGGCTGGCCCGAACGTGTTCCCGACGCGGCGCCCGCCTTCGACTGGAGCAAGGCCTCCACCTGGGAGTTCTTCCCGCTGGACAACGAGGCCTTCCCCTCGGTGAACCTCGCCCGGCACGTGGGGCAGCTCGCGGGGACCGCCCCGGCGGTGTTCAATGCGGCCAACGAGGAGTGTGTCGAGGCCTTCCGCACCGGCGCACTGCCCTTCAACGGCATCATGGAGACCGTCACACGGGTGGTCGAGGAGCACGGCACCCCGGTCACGGGAACCTCACTCACCGTGTCGGACGTCCTCGAAGCGGAGACCTGGGCACGGGCCCGGGCGCGCGAACTGACAGACCGGACCGCGGAGGCGCGTGCATGACGACCTTGATGTTCATCCTCGGCATAGTGGTCTTCGCGGTCGGCCTGCTCGTCTCGATCGCCTGGCACGAGCTGGGGCACCTGTCCACGGCCAAGCTCTTCGGCATCCGCGTCCCGCAGTACATGGTCGGCTTCGGCCCGACCGTCTGGTCGCGCGCGAAGGGCGAGACCGAGTACGGCATCAAGGCCATCCCGCTCGGCGGCTACATCCGCATGATCGGCATGTTCCCGCCCGACGAGGCCGGCCGGGTCTCCGCCCGCTCCACCTCCCCGTGGCGCGGCATGATCGAGGACGCCCGCTCGGCGGCCTTCGAGGAGCTCAAGCCGGGTGACGAGACGCGGATGTTCTACACGCGCAAGCCGTGGAAGCGCGTCATCGTCATGTTCGCGGGCCCGTTCATGAACCTGATCCTCGCGATCGGCCTGTTCCTGACCGTGCTGATGGGCTTCGGCATCCAGCAGGAGACCACCTCCGTCGAGTCCGTCTCGCCCTGCGTCATCGCGCAGAGCCAGCACCGCGACAGCTGCAAGAAGTCCGACCCGGCCTCCCCGGCCGCGGACGCCGGCATGAAGGCGGGCGACAAGATCGTCTCCTTCGGCGGCGTACCGACCAAGGACTGGAACACCCTCTCGGACCTGATCCGGGACAGCGCGGGCAAGAACGTGGCGATCGTCGTCGACCGCAAGGGCCAGGAGCTGACCCTGCACGCGAAGATCGCCACCAATCAGGTCGCCAAGAAGGACTCCAGCGGCACCTACGTCCAGGGCCAGTACGTGAAGGCCGGCTTCCTCGGCTTCAGCGCGGCCCACGGTGTCGTCAAGCAGGACTTCGGCCAGTCCGTGACCTGGATGACCGACCGGGCCGGCGACGCCGTCGACTCCCTCGTCGCCCTGCCCGGCAAGATCCCGGCCCTGTGGGACGCGGCCTTCGGCAACGGCCCGCGCGAGCCGGACTCCCCGATGGGTATCGTCGGCGCGGCCCGGGTCACCGGCGAGATCGCCACCCTGGACATCCCGGCCTCGCAGCAGCTGGCCATGGCCCTCTTCGTGGTCGCCGGGTTCAACCTCTCCCTGTTCCTGTTCAACATGCTCCCGCTGCTCCCGCTCGACGGCGGGCACATCGCGGGCGCCCTGTGGGAGTCGCTCAGGCGGAACGTGGCCCGGGTGCTGCGCCGGCCGGACCCCGGTCCGTTCGACGTGGCCAAGCTGATGCCGGTGGCGTACGTGGTGGCCGGGATCTTCGTCTGCTTCACGATCCTGGTGCTGATCGCGGACGTGGTCAACCCGGTGAAAATCTCGTAGTCATCCGACGTTCAAGGCGGCCCGGGACCCTGTGTCCCGGGCCGCCTTCCATTGAGTGGGTTTGCCGGGTGGGATGTGCTCGGCCCGGGGCCGGTGCCGTAATCTCGAAGCCTGGAGCCCGCCGTTCACGGGACCGGACCTTGATCCACGACTTGGGGTTGCACAGCAGATGACTGCGATTTCTCTCGGCATGCCGTCCGTTCCGACCAAGCTCGCCGAGCGCCGGAAGAGCCGGCAGATCCAGGTCGGATCCGTGGCGGTCGGCGGAGACGCGCCCGTCTCGGTCCAGTCGATGACCACGACCCGTACGTCCGACATCGGTGCCACCCTCCAGCAGATCGCCGAGCTGACCGCGTCCGGCTGCCAGATCGTGCGCGTGGCCTGCCCCACCCAGGACGACGCCGACGCCCTCGCGACCATCGCCCGCAAGTCGCAGATCCCGGTCATCGCCGACATCCACTTCCAGCCGAAGTACGTCTTCGCGGCCATCGAGGCCAGCTGCGCCGCCGTCCGCGTCAACCCCGGCAACATCAAGCAGTTCGACGACAAGGTCAAGGAGATCGCCAAGGCCGCCAAGGAGCACGGCACCCCGATCCGCATCGGCGTCAACGCCGGCTCCCTGGACCGCCGCCTGCTCCAGAAGTACGGCAAGGCGACCCCCGAGGCCCTGGTCGAGAGCGCCCTGTGGGAGGCCTCCCTCTTCGAGGAGCACGACTTCCGCGACATCAAGATCTCGGTCAAGCACAACGACCCGGTCGTGATGATCGAGGCCTACCGCCAGCTCGCCGAGCAGTGCGACTACCCGCTCCACCTGGGCGTCACCGAGGCCGGCCCCGCCTTCCAGGGCACGATCAAGTCCGCGGTCGCCTTCGGCGCGCTGCTCAGCCAGGGCATCGGCGACACCATCCGCGTCTCCCTCTCCGCGCCCCCGGCCGAGGAGGTCAAGGTCGGCATCCAGATCCTGGAGTCGCTGAACCTCAAGCAGCGCGGCCTGGAGATCGTCTCCTGCCCGTCCTGCGGCCGCGCCCAGGTCGACGTCTACAAGCTGGCCGAGGAGGTCACGGCGGGCCTGACCGGCATGGAGGTCCCGCTGCGCGTCGCCGTCATGGGCTGTGTCGTCAACGGCCCCGGCGAGGCCCGCGAGGCCGACCTCGGCGTCGCCTCCGGCAACGGCAAGGGCCAGATCTTCGTCAAGGGCGAGGTCATCAAGACCGTCCCCGAGTCCAAGATCGTGGAGACCCTCATCGAAGAGGCCATGAAGCTCGCCGAGCAGATGGAGGCCGAGGGCATCGCCTCCGGCGAACCGTCCGTCTCGGTCGCGGACTGACGCGGTACCGCTTCGGGGGCGGTCGACCTCCCGCGAGGCCGATCGCCCCGTCGGCTTCTCAGCAGGGGCGCATCCAGACGTTCGGCTCCCGATACAGGCCCTCGTCCGTGTCCCGGTCGACATGCAGCAGGCTCAGCCCGTCCGGGATCACGTACGCACCGGACTCCGGGAGGGCGAGGCCCGTCCAGCCCTCCCGCTCGGCGACCGTGGCCGGTCATCGTCTGCGACTCCGGCGCCGCCACCAGGATCTCGGCACCGAGACGCTCGTGCGTCCGTATCCACGGGTCGAGGGCGGCACCGTCGGGCCGCCGCCACCGCATGAACGTCTCGACGGGCGTCACCGGACACCGCGCCTTCGTCGTCGGGCGCACCGGCGCGATCACCCGGCCCAGCCCCGCCTCCCGGGCCGTCTGCCGCAGCGCGGTCAGTGTCCGGCCCGCCAGCCCGCGCCCCTTCATCGACGGGGTGACGACGGCCCCGCAGGTCACCAGCATGTCCGGCTCGACTCCCTGCTCCCGCCCCTGAACGGCCCGCACCAGCGCGTCCGTGTATCCCGAGGGAAGCCCGTCGATCCGCCCGTCCCACCGCACCGGCACACCCCACCCGGCGGCGACCGGCACCCCGTCCGCGTCCACGAGCATCAGATCCAGGGCCGCGAGAACTCCCGCACCCGGCCCAGGTACTCCTTCACCAGCCGATCGCCCGTGATGAACTGCGGAAATCCCTCACTGAACAGCTCCCCGAGCTGCTCCTCGGGGCGGCTGCGGGCGTCGGCGCGTTCGGTTGTCAAGATCATGCGACGTTTGTAGGTCAGGGCCGAGTTCGACGAGGCAGCGCGGCACAAATTCGGCAGGTAAAGTGCGGAGATCAGCAGACCCCAGTGTGAGGCCCCGCCCGTGTTGACCCAGACGACCTCCCGGGTCCTCGAACCGAGCGACCTGGATGCCGCGCTCGCCGTCCTCGACCGCGAGCCGGTCGCGAACGCCTTCGTGACGTCCCGGGTGCAGATCGCCGGGCTCGACCCCTGGCGCCTCGGCGGCGAGATGTGGGGCTGGTACGAGGACGGCATGCTCACGTCCCTCTGCTACGCGGGCGCCAACCTGGTCCCGATCTGTGCCTCCCCGCGCGCCGTCCGCGCCTTCGCCGACCGCGCCCGCAGGGCCGGCCGCCGTTGCTCCTCCATCGTCGGGCCCGCCGAACCCACCACCCAGCTGTGGCGCCTGCTGGAACCGCACTGGGGCCCGGCCCGCGAGGTCCGCGCCCACCAGCCCCTGATGGTCACCGACCGCATGCCCGACGACATCGCCCCGGATCCCTACGTCCGCCGCATCCGCAAGGACGAGATGGAGACGATCATGCCGGCGTGCGTGGCGATGTTCACCGAGGAGGTCGGTGTCTCGCCGCTGGCCGGCGACGGCGGTCTGCTCTACCAGGCCCGGGTCGCCGAACTGGTCGGCTCCGGCCGCTCCTTCGCCCGCCTCGACGAACACGGCAAGGTCGTCTTCAAGGCGGAGATCGGCGCGGCGACGTCCCAGGCCTGCCAGATCCAGGGCGTGTGGGTGGCACCGGAGTACCGCGGCAGGGGCCTGGCGACGCCCGGCATGGCAGCCGTCCTGCGCTACGCGCTGGCCGACGTGGCTCCGGTGGTGAGCCTCTACGTCAACGACTTCAACACGGCGGCGAGGCGGACCTACCGGCGCGTGGGCTTCCAGGAGGTCGGCGCCTTCATGAGCGTTCTCTTCTGAGACGTCCAGCTCTTCCGAGACATCCAGGGGGCGGCCGGCCCGGGGGCGCGGGCCGAATCGATGTGCGGCTCCGCCGCGTGGGCGCGAGCACCCACGGATCACCCGCACCCCGCACACAGCGCGAACCCCCCTGTACGCTCCCCGCATGGACCTCGTGATCGGCCCCCTGGACCTCTCAGCCCACGTCGACGAGGCCCTCGCCGTCCAAGCCGTCGCCTTCGGACTCGGCCCGGACGAGGTCGCCGTACGCCGCCAGATCGTCCAGCGTCACATGCAGTACCCGGGCGCCAGGGCCCTCGGCGCGACCGTCGGCGGACTGCTCGTCGGCTTCGTCTACGGCATGCCCAACTCCCGCACCCACTGGTGGTCCACGGTCGTGGAGCCCTACCTCCGCGCCCAGCACAACGACCTCTGGCTGGACGACTCCTTCGTCATCACCGAGCTGCACGTCCACCCCGACCACCAGAACCGCGGCGTCGGCCGCCGTCTGATCACCACCATCACCGACGGCGCCGCCGAACCCCGCTCGATCCTCTCCGCGATCGACACCGACAGCCCGGCCCGCGGCCTCTACCACTCTCTCGGCTACGTCGACCTCGCCCGCCAGGTCCACTTCCCGAGCGCTCCCCGGCCGTACGCCGTGATGGGCGCACCTCTGCCACTGCGTCGGCGTTAACCGATTTCCACCGGAACAGCCAGCCCGGCTAACCTCCTATGCCATCACCCTTACCCGGCAGGAGTACGAGAACCATGGCGAACGCACCGGTCCAGCGCATGTCCCAGTTGATGGCGAAGACGCTGCGCGACGACCCGGCGGACGCCGAGGTCCTCAGCCACAAGCTCCTCGTCCGTGCCGGCTACGTCCGTCGCACCGCCGCAGGCATCTGGAGCTGGCTGCCCCTCGGCAAGAAGGTCTTCTCCAACGTGGAGCGGATCGTCCGCGAGGAGATGGACGCGATCGGCGCCCAGGAGGTGCTGCTGCCCGCCCTCCTGCCCCGGGAGCCGTACGAGGCGACCGGCCGCTGGGACGAGTACGGCCAGGAGCTGTTCCGGCTCAAGGACCGCAAGGGCGGTGACTACCTCCTCGGCCCCACCCACGAGGAGATCTTCACCCTTCTGGTCAAGGACCAGTGCACGTCTTACAAGGACCTGCCGGTGATCCTCTACCAGATCCAGACCAAGTTCCGTGACGAGGCCCGCCCCCGCGCCGGCATCCTGCGCGGCCGCGAGTTCCAGATGAAGGACTCCTACTCCTTCGACCTGGACGACGAGGGCCTCGCCCGGTCCTACGCCCTGCACCGCGAGGCCTACCGGCGCACCTTCGAGCGCCTCGGCCTCGACTACCGCATCGTCGCCGCCACCGCCGGTGCGATGGGCGGCTCCAAGTCCGAGGAGTTCCTGGCTCCGGCCGAGGCCGGCGAGGACACCTTCGCGGACTGCCCGAACTGCGACTTCGCCGCCAACACCGAGGCGATCACCTACGAGCTCAAGCCGGTGGACGGCTCGGCCGTGCCCGCGCTCGAGGAGATCCCCACCCCCGACACCCCGACCATCGAGACCCTGGCCGCCTCCCTCGGCGTCCCGGCCTCCGCCACGCTGAAGAACCTGCTGGTCAAGGTTGACGGTGAGATCGTCGCCGTGGGCGTGCCCGGCGACCGCGAGGTCGACCTGGGCAAGGTCGAGGAGCACTTCGCCCCGGCGGTCGTCGAGATGGTCACCGAGGCGGACTTCTCGGGCCGTCCGGACCTGGTGCGCGGCTACGTCGGCCCGCAGGGCCTGGGCGAGAAGGTGAAGTACATCGCCGACCCGCGCGTGGCCCCCGGCACCGCCTGGATCACCGGCGCCAACAAGGAGCACACGCACGCCAAGAACGTCGTCGCCGGCCGTGACTTCGAGGTCGACGAGTACGTGGACGTCGTCGTGGTCCTGGAGGGCGACCCCTGCCCCAAGTGCGGCACCGGCCTGAAACTGGACCGCGCCATCGAGATCGGCCACATCTTCCAGCTGGGCCGCAAGTACGCCGACGCCCTCAAGCTCGACGTCCTCGGCCAGAACGGCAAGCCGGTCCGCGTCACCATGGGCTCCTACGGCATCGGCGTCTCCCGCGCCGTCGCCGCGCTCGCCGAGCAGACCGCCGACGAGCAGGGCCTGTGCTGGCCCAAGGAGGTCGCCCCGGCCGACGTGCACGTCGTCGCCGCCGGCAAGGCGCTGCAGACCGAGCTGGCGCTCGACGTCGCCGGGAAGCTGGCCGCCGCGGGCGTCCGCGTCCTGGTGGACGACCGGGCCGGGGTCTCCCCGGGCGTGAAGTTCACCGACGCCGAGCTGATCGGCGTACCGCAGATCCTGGTGGCCGGCCGCCGCTCCGGCGAGGGTGTGCTGGAGCTGAAGGACCGTAAGACGGGCGAGCGCGAGGAGCTGTCCGTCGAGGACGCGATCGCCCGCCTGACGGCGCAGTAAAGGAAACCCCCAGAGTAGTTCTCCCGAGGCGTGCAGGCGCCTCACAGGGTTCTCCCAGCCCGTTCCCCGACCGTGGGACGTGACACAGCGTCACGATCCCCACGGGAGGGGAACGGTCATGGACACCAGGGAACGGGGCGCCGCGGCAGCGGTGCGCGGCGGAGCGCGCCGGACGGCGACCGTCGCGGCCGCGATCACGCTGTCGGCGGCCGCCGGGATGTTCGCCCTGATCGGCACCATGCACGCGGCGACCGACACGGCGGCGAGCACCGGCACCACCACGAGCACCGGCACGAGTGACAGCGGGTCGAGCAGCACGGCGTCGAGCAACAGCTCCGACGACTCCGCGAGCCTGCAGTCCTCGAACGGTCTCACCTCCTCCACCGCCGGCTCCGCCGACGCCACCTCGGGGGCGTCGTGACCACGGCCGCCGCCGACTGGCGCGCCCTCGGCACCACCGTCCGCATGGTCGTCACGGACCCGGCCCTGCTCGACTCCTGCACCCTGCTCCTGGCCCGCCACCTCACCGTGGTCGACGCGGCGTGCAACCGCTTCCGGGACGACTCCGAGCATGACCGGGCGCGGGGGAGCGGCGTTCCCGGCGTACCGCAAGTGCGTGGCGGTCGCCGACGCGGCCCGGCGCACCGGGCGGGCGCCCGTCGTCGTGGCCAACGGCGCGGAGAGCGAGCCCACGAGCCACAAGCACCGCATCCTGAGGCGGTCGCCCCACCTCGTGCTGGACGGGCTCCAGTCGGCCGGCCAGTGCGGCCCCTGCCTCAACGGCCTGTCCCGGATCGCCGTCGCCTTCCGCATCCTGGCCACCCCGAGCCCCCGGGGCTCCACCCGTGCCGACATCGCCCGCTGGGCGGGCCCGGTGGCAGGGCGGCGGCGCCTGCCGCCACCCCGACGGAACGGGCCGCCTGGTCCGCAGCGCGCTGACCGCCTTCGCCACCGAACTCGACGCCCACGCGCGGGGCTTGTGCGCCGAACTGCTCCCCGAGCACACCACCCTGGACGAGTGGGGCTACCCACTCGTCGACGGCCACCCACTACCGGCCCGCACGGTGAAACGGGCCCGCAGGGCGGCTTCGGACTGTCCGGTGCTCGCTTTCAAACTGGGACGCGTTACGGAGGGGCGCGGGGAACTGCGCGAGCAGCCCCCACCGGCCCGCGGGTGACAGAGCGCCTGCACCGCCCCTAGAGCCAGCCCGCGAACTCCAACAACAGCTCCGCATCCTTCGGCCGCCCGACCCGAAGCGCACGAACCCCCGACTCCACAGCCCGGAACAACGTCCACCCCCGCAGCCGCTCCAGATCCACGTCCAACGACTCCGCGAGCCGCTTGATCCGCCGCCTAGTGGTCGCCGCCCCCGACGGCGTCGCGATCAGATCCTCCACCCGATCCCGCACCAGCCGAGCCAGATCGAACGCACACTCACCGACGACCGGATCCGGCCCCACCGCCAGCCACGGCATCCGCTCCCCGGCGAGCACCTTGCTCTGCCGGAACGTGCCGTGCAGCAGCCGATGCTCAGGCGCGGACGCCGACAACTCCTCGCGCGCGCCCACAGCGGCGTCGACCAGCTCCGCCACTTCGGCGTACGCGGACGCCGTCGCCCGCATCGCCTCCGCCTGCCGACCCGTCCGCTCGGCCACCGTCTCGAAGGCGTGGTCGCCCGGCGGCTCCACCCACAGCCGCCGCAGCGTCCCCGCCGCCTCCAGCAGCGCCTTCGCCTCCGGCAGCGATCGCACCGACACGTCCGGGTGCAGCCGCTCCAGCAGCAGCACCCCCTCGGCGGCGTCCTCGGCATCCGTCTCAAGGAGCTGTACCGCGCCCAGGCCGGCCCAGTGCGCCAGCGCCGCCCGCTCGCTCTCGGGGCGGGCCCGGGGCGGGGCCAGCTTCAGTACCGCCGGGCTGTCGTCCGCCCGCCGGACCAGCACCACCAGGCTGCTGCGCCCGCCGGGTACCTGGACCCGCTCCACGGCCAACTCGCGCCGGGCGACCGCCCGCTCGGCAGTCCCGGGCAGCCGCGTCAGCCAGTCGTCCCCGGCCGGTGCCGTCTCACCGAGTGCCCGCACCAGCCGCTGGGGCGGTTCGAAAGCCATGCGCGAGTTGTTCCCTTCCTCCTGGGCCTGCCGTAGGGGCGGCTACACGATCACGTCGTCGGGGACGCCGAGGTACGGGGTCCAGCCGCACCTGCTTCGTCACCGGCCCGCTCGGCGAGCCCAGGGAAGGCTACGCTCTCCCCGCTCCAGCGCACCGCCCGCACCGCTGCCTCGCGCAGCGCCGCGGCCGCCGAGGCACGCCGCGCGCCGGTCGCCGCCCGCACCAGGTCCGAGTACACCCCGGCCACCCGCTCCTCCAACTCGGCGGCCAGCCGCACCGCGGCGGCCGCGTCCGGCACCTGGAACGGCAGCGCGTACGCGGCGCTCGCGGCGACCGGCTGGGTGCCCAGGTCGCGCACCTCGCGCACCAGCGCGTCCCGACGGGCCCGGTGCGCGTCGTACGCCCCCCGGGCGTCGGCCCGCCGCCGCTCGTCGATCCGCCCGCCGACGACGCCGTAGCCGTACACCGCCGCGTGCTCCGCGGCCAGTGCCGCCTGCAGGGCGGTCAGTTCGGCCTTCCGGGTCTCGTCGCTCACCTGGCCCCCTCGGTCAGCAGGTACGCGTGGGCCGCCCCGGCCGCCGCCACCGACGCCATCAGCCGGGCCAGTTCGCCCGGCACGTCCAGCAGGGCCTTGGTCCGCCGGTCGGCGAGGCCGCGCTCGGCGGCGGCGAGATCGGCGAGGGCGCCCTTCTCGGTGGCCGGCACGGCCTCGGGCGTCGCCGTGGCGGCCGCCGGGGAAGGAGACCTGGTGGCCGTGGGGGAGGGGGACCTGGTGGCCGCGGTGCCGCCGAACGCCTCCGCGTGCGCCGCCACTTCCGCGCGCAGCGGGCGCAGTAGCCCGGCCAGCGTCGGATGGGCGGCGAGCACGGCGTCGTAGCGCTCCAGCAGCCCCGCGCTGTCCTTGGCCGCACGCGCGCGTGCCCGTTCGGTCGCCGAGGGGGAGTCGCCGCTGTCCCCGGAGCCCGGATCGGCCGAACAGCCCACCAACAGGGCGGCTCCGGCGGCCGAGGCGAAAAGGGTTCTTCTGCGCGGCCCCGAGGGGGTGCGCGGCGGCGGAGGGTACGGCACTGCAGACGTCCTCGGGGAACTCGTACGAAAGGAACAACTTCGAAAGGAAGACAGCCAAAGGGCGGCACGCCCGTGATCACGGTACCCGCGCACCCCGTGCACGCCACTCACCGGCACCGCGCGTACACAGGTGGACGGCAACACTCCCCTCGACCGGATACCCTTTGACCAGACACGCGACCCATCCCACAACAGCACACGCGGCCGAGGAGTCACCCGGATGAGCACCACCCAGAGCGAGAGGCTGCGAGAGCTTCTGGAACCGCTCGTCACCTCCCAGGGGCTGGATCTCGAGGAGATCGCCGTGGACTCCGTCGGACGCAAGCGGGTGCTGCGCGTGGTCGTCGACTCCGACACCGGAGCTGATCTGGACGCCATCGCCGATGTGAGCCGCGCGCTCTCGGCGAAGCTCGACGAGACCAACGCGATGGGCGACGCCGCGTACGACCTGGAGGTCGGAACGCCCGGCGCGGAGCGCCTGCTCAGCGAGTACCGGCACTTCGTGCGCGCCACCGACCGGCTCGTGAAGTTCCAGCTGGCCGAGGGCGACGAGCTGGTCGCCAGGATCCTGAAGGCCGACGAGGACGGTCTCGACGTCGAGGTGCCCGGGGTGAAGGGCCGCAAGGCGACCACCCGTCGGCTCGGCTTCCCCGAGATCGCCAAGGCACGCGTTCAGGTCGAGTTCAACCGCAAGGACAAGAAGGACATGAAGGAAGAGGAGGAGGCGTAGCCGTGGACATCGACATGAGCGCCCTGCGGGGCTTGGTTCGGGAGAAGGAGATCTCCTTCGACCTGCTGGTCGAGGCGATCGAGTCGGCCCTCCTCATCGCGTACCACCGCACCGAGGGAAGCCGCCGGCACGCGCGCGTGGAGCTCAACCGGGAGACCGGCCACGTGACCGTGTGGGCGAAGGAGGATCCCGAGGACCTGGAGGAGGGGCAGGAGCCGCGCGAGTTCGACGACACCCCGTCGGGCTTCGGGCGGATCGCCGCCACCACCGCCAAGCAGGTGATCCTGCAGCGGCTGCGTGACGCCGAGGACGACGCCACGCTCGGCGAGTACGCGGGGCGCGAGGGCGACATCGTCACCGGAGTGGTCCAGCAGGGCCGCGACCCGAAGAACGTGCTCGTGGACATCGGCAAACTGGAGGCCATCCTGCCGGTGCAGGAGCAGGTGCCCGGCGAGTCGTACCCGCACGGCATGCGGCTGCGCTCGTACGTGGTCCGGGTGGCCAAGGGTGTGCGCGGCCCGTCCGTGACCCTCTCCCGCACGCACCCCAATCTGGTGAAGAAGCTCTTCGCCCTGGAGGTGCCGGAGATCGCCGACGGGTCGGTCGAGATCGCGGCCATCGCCCGTGAGGCCGGTCACCGCACCAAGATCGCCGTACGGTCCACCCGTGCGGGCCTGAACGCCAAGGGTGCCTGCATCGGCCCCATGGGCGGCCGGGTGCGCAACGTGATGGGCGAGCTGAACGGCGAGAAGATCGACATCGTCGACTGGTCGGACGACCCGGCCGAGATGGTGGCGAACGCGCTGTCACCCGCTCGGGTGAGCAAGGTGGAGGTCGTCGACATGGCCTCCCGTTCCGCCCGAGTGACCGTGCCGGACTACCAGCTGTCGCTGGCGATCGGCAAGGAAGGACAGAACGCCCGGCTCGCGGCCCGGCTCACCGGCTGGCGGATCGACATCCGTCCGGACACGGAGCAGGCCGGGGAGCGCGCCGGGGAATAGATCTCGGCCGTACGCCGCTGAGATCACGACAGCCTGCAGCAAGCAACTGTTCGACTTTTCCCCCGAAGGGGTGAGGTCGGTACGGGGAGGTAGACTAAGGAGTGTCTGGCCGGACGCGTGCCCGCGCATGCCCTGAACGCACCTGTGTGGGGTGCAGGCAGCGAGCGGCCAAGGACGATCTGCTGCGCACCGTGGCGGATCAGGAACAGTGCGTTCCCGATCCTCGCGGTACGCTGCCCGGCCGGGGTGCGTACGTACACCCCGACCTGGTCTGTCTCGACCAGGCGGTACGCCGCCGGGCGTTCCCTCGGGCGCTACGCGTCCCCGGGCCGCTCGACATAAAGGCGTTGCGTCAGTACGTCGAGCAGACAGACAGTTGCTGAGCAGGCAACACAGTAGGAAAGCGAGCCGTACGGATCCCACCGTGCGGCCTGGTACACCTCGCGAGTCGAAAGCAGGTCGAGATTGCGATGAGCACTCGATGAGTACGCGATGAGTACGCCCATGAACTAGCGACGGTCCGGCTTCCCCGGACCTCAAAGGAGCGAAGTGGCTAAGGTCCGGGTATACGAACTCGCCAAGGAGTTCGGTGTTGAGAGCAAGGTCGTCATGGCCAAGCTCCAGGAACTCGGTGAATTCGTCCGTTCGGCGTCTTCGACGATCGAAGCGCCTGTCGTACGCAAGCTGACCGACGCCTTCCAGGGTGGCTCCGGCAAGTCCGCCGGCAAGCCCGCCCCGCGCAAGGCCGCCCCCAAGCCCGCCGCGCCCTCTCCGGCGCAGGCGGCCCGTCCGGCTGCCCCGAGGCCGGCGGCCCCCAAGCCTCCGACGGCTCCGCAGCCCGCTGCTCCGGCGGCGGCCGCAACCCCGTCGGCCCCCCTGACTCCCTCGCCGGCCCCGGGCCCGCGTCCGGTTCCGGGTCCGAAGCCCGCGCCGCGTCCGGCCCCGGCCGCCCCGGAGTTCACCGCTCCGCCGGCCGCTCCGGCCGCGCAGGCCCCGCAGGCTCCGGCCGCGCAGGGTCCGCGTACCGGCGCCCGTCCTGGTGCCCCGAAGCCCGGCGGCCGTCCGGCCGCTCCCGGCCAGGGTCAGGGCCGTCCCGGTCAGGGTGCCCAGCGCCCCGGTGGTCAGGCCCCGCGTCCCGGCGCCCGTCCGGCCGGTCCGCGCCCGGGTAACAACCCCTTCACCTCCGGTGGCTCCACCGGCATGGCCCGTCCGCAGGCTCCGCGCCCGCAGGGCGGACCTCGTCCTGGCGGCCATGGTGGCCCCGGTGCCCCCGGCGCCGGTCCCCGTCCGCAGGGCCCCGGTGCCCAGGGCGGCGGTCCGCGTCCGCAGGCTCCGGGCGGTGCCCGTCCGTCGCCCGCCGGTATGCCCCGTCCGCAGGGTGGTCCGCGTCCCGGCCCGGCCGGTCCGCGCCCGAACCCCGGCATGATGCCGCAGCGTCCGGCTGCCGGCCCGCGTCCCGGTGGCGGTGGCCCCGGCGGCCGTGGTCCCGGTGGCGGCGGTCGTCCCGGTGGCGGCGGCGGTCGTCCGGGCGGCGGCGGCTTCGCCGGTCGTCCGGGTGGCGGCGGTGGCGGCTTCGCCGGTCGTCCCGGTGGTCCCGGTGGCGGTGGCGGCGGCTTCGCCGGTCGTCCCGGTGGTGGTGGTCCCGGTGCCGGCGGCGGTGGCCGTCCCGGCTTCGGTGGCCGTCCCGGTGGTCCCGGTGGCCGTGGTGGCACGCAGGGCGCCTTCGGTCGTCCCGGCGGTCCCGCGCGTCGCGGTCGCAAGTCGAAGCGGCAGCGTCGCCAGGAGTACGAGGCCATGCAGGCCCCGAGCGTCGGCGGCGTGATGCTGCCGCGCGGCAACGGCGAGACCATCCGTCTCTCCCGCGGCGCGTCGCTCACCGACTTCGCGGAGAAGATCAACGCCAACCCGGCGTCCCTCGTCGCGGTCATGATGAACCTCGGCGAGATGGTCACGGCCACGCAGTCCGTCTCCGACGAGACGCTGCAGCTCCTCGCGGGCGAGATGAACTACGAGGTTCAGATCGTCAGCCCCGAGGAGGAGGACCGCGAGCTGCTCGAGTCCTTCGATATCGAGTTCGGCGAGGACGAGGGCGACGAGGAGGACCTGGTGGTCCGTCCGCCGGTCGTCACCGTCATGGGTCACGTCGACCACGGTAAGACCCGACTGCTCGACGCCATCCGCAAGACGAACGTCATCGCGGGCGAGGCCGGCGGCATCACCCAGCACATCGGTGCCTACCAGGTCTCGACCGAGGTCAACGACGAAGAGCGCAAGATCACCTTCATCGACACCCCGGGTCACGAGGCGTTCACCGCCATGCGTGCCCGTGGTGCGAAGTCGACCGACATCGCGATCCTGGTCGTCGCGGCCAACGACGGCGTCATGCCGCAGACGGTCGAGGCGCTCAACCACGCCAAGGCGGCCGACGTCCCGATCGTCGTCGCGGTCAACAAGATCGACGTCGAGGGTGCCGACCCGACCAAGGTGCGCGGTCAGCTGACCGAGTACGGCCTGGTGGCCGAGGAGTACGGCGGCGACACGATGTTCGTCGACATCTCCGCCAAGCAGGGTCTGCACATCGACTCGCTGCTGGAGGCCGTGGTCCTCACCGCGGACGCCTCGCTCGACCTGCGGGCCAACCCGAACCAGGACGCGCAGGGCATCTCGATCGAGTCCCGTCTCGACCGCGGCCGTGGTGCCGTGGCGACGGTCCTCGTCCAGCGAGGCACGCTGCGGGTCGGCGACACGATGGTCGTGGGCGACGCCTACGGCCGAGTCCGCGCCATGCTCGACGACAACGGCAACAACGTCGCCGAGGCGGGCCCGTCGACGCCGGTCCAGGTCCTGGGTCTGACCAACGTCCCGGGTGCCGGCGACAACTTCCTCGTGGTCGAGGAGGACCGTACGGCCCGTCAGATCGCGGAGAAGCGCGCCGCCCGTGAGCGCAACGCGGCCTTCGCGAAGCGCACGCGCCGCGTGTCCCTCGAGGACCTGGACAAGGTGCTCAAGGCCGGCGAGATCCAGCAGCTGAACCTGATCATCAAGGGTGACGCTTCCGGTTCCGTCGAGGCCCTCGAGTCCTCCCTGCTCCAGCTGGACGTCGGCGAAGAGGTCGACATCCGCGTCCTGCACCGCGGCGTCGGTGCGGTCACGGAGTCCGACATCGACCTGGCGATGGGCTCCGACGCCATCGTGATCGGCTTCAACGTCCGTGCGGCCGGCCGCGCGGCGCAGATGGCCGAGCGCGAGGGTGTGGACGTCCGGTACTACTCGGTCATCTACCAGGCGATCGAGGAGATCGAGGCGGCCCTCAAGGGCATGCTCAAGCCGGAGTACGAGGAGGTCGAGCTCGGTACGGCGGAGATCCGCGAGGTCTTCAAGTCGTCCAAGCTGGGCAACATCGCCGGTGTGCTCATCCGGTCCGGCGAGGTCCGACGCAACACCAAGGCCCGCCTCATCCGCGACGGCAAGGTGGTCGCGGAGAACCTCAACATCGAGGGTCTGCGTCGCTTCAAGGACGACGTCACCGAGATCCGCGAAGGCTACGAGGGTGGTATCAACCTCGGCAACTTCAACGACATCAAGGTCGACGACGTCATCGCGACGTACGAGATGCGGGAGAAGCCGCGGGCGTAACGCCCACGGTTCGTGCTGGCCGACGGGACTCCGGTCCTGTCGGCCAGCGCGCCGTTCCCGGGCTCCGACCGGAGTCCAGGGTGCGGTAAAACCCCGTCGAGCCTCAGGCAGGAACGGGGTACCGTTCTTGATGTCCCCGGCCACACGGACCCGGGGCCATCGATCCCGTACCGGCGGGTGAACCGGCTACACACATGTACGTGGGGACTCTGTCCTTCGACCTCCTCCTCGGCGACGTCCACTCGCTGAAGGAGAAGCGCTCCGTCGTCCGCCCGATCGTCGCCGAACTCCAGCGGAAGTACGCCGTGAGCGCGGCGGAGGTGGACCACATGGACCTCCACCGGCGAACGATCATCGGCCTGGCCATGGTCTCCGGCGACGCGGCGCACCTCACCGACGTACTGGACCGGTGCGAACGGCTGGTCGCCGGCCGTCCCGAAGTGGAGCTGCTGTCCGTGCGGCGGCGCTTCCACGGCGACGACGACTGACCACAGAACGCAAGAAGAAGAAAGAACGGGAGACGGACCAGTGGCCGACAACGCGCGGGCGAAAAGGCTGGCGGACCTCATCCGGGAGGTGGTGGCCCAGAAGCTGCAGCGCGGGATCAAGGACCCGCGGCTCGGCTCGCACGTCACCATCACGGACACCCGGGTCACGGGTGACCTGCGGGAGGCGACCGTCTTCTACACGGTCTACGGGGACGACGAGGAGCGGCAGGCCGCGGCCGCCGGACTGGAGAGCGCCAAGGGCATCCTGCGCTCCGAGGTCGGCCGCGCGGCGGGCGTGAAGTTCACGCCGACCCTCACCTTCGTCGCGGACGCCCTCCCGGACACCGCCCGGACCATCGAGGACCTCCTCGACAAGGCACGGCAGTCCGACGCGAAGGTCCGCGAGGCCTCCGCTGGCGCGGCGTACGCGGGCGGCGCCGACCCGTACCGCAAGCCGGCCGAGGACGAGAGCGCCGAGACGGACGGCGACGCCGCGGAATGACCCAGAAGCACACCACGCCCGACGGCCTTGTCATCGTCGACAAGCCGTCGGGCTTCACTTCGCACGACGTGGTCGCCAAGATGCGCGGCATCGCACGTACCCGCCGCGTCGGCCACGCCGGCACCCTCGACCCGATGGCCACGGGCGTCCTCGTCCTCGGTGTGGAGCGCGCCACCAAGCTCCTCGGGCACCTCGCCCTCACCGAGAAGGAGTACCTGGGCACCGTCCGCCTGGGCCAGAACACGGTCACCGACGACGCCGAGGGGGAGATCACCTCCTCCACCGACGCGTCCAAGGTGACCCGTGACGCCATCGACGCCGGCATCGCCAAGCTGACCGGCGACATCATGCAGGTGCCGTCCAAGGTCAGCGCCATCAAGATCGACGGCGTTCGGTCGTACAAGCGGGCCCGCGAGGGCGAGGAGTTCGAGATCCCCGCCCGGCCGGTGAAGGTCTCCTCCTTCGCGGTGTACGACGTCCGGGACGCCGTCGCCGAGGACGGCACCGCCGTGCTCGACCTGGTCGTCTCGGTGGTCTGCTCCTCCGGCACCTACATCCGTGCCCTCGCCCGCGACCTGGGCGCGGACCTGGGCGTCGGCGGCCACCTCACCGCGCTCCGCCGCACCCGCGTCGGGCCGTACAAGCTCGACTCCGCGAAGACGCTGGACCAGCTCCAGCAGGAGCTGACCGTGATGCCGATCGCCGAGGCCGCCGCGGCCGCGTTCCCGCGCTGGGACGTGGACGCCAAGCGTGCCCGGCTGCTCCTCAACGGCGTCCGGCTGGAGATGCCCGAGGCGTACGCGGGCGTCGGCGCCGTCGCCGTCTTCGACCCCGAGGGCCGTTTCCTCGCGCTGGTCGAGGAGCACAAGGGCAAGGCGAAGAGCCTGGCCGTCTTCGGCTGACCGGCGTCCCGTACCGCGCCGCTCCACGGAGCCAAGTCCGTGGAGCGGCGGCCACGGGGTACTGCCCTTGCCGCCGCTCCACGGTCCCCCCTCGGTTCCCCCACCCCTAGGGTGTATCCAGCCGCCCCCGCCTATTCACCCGACCGGGCAGGCGCTCGGAGTGAAGCGGGGGAGCGGAAGGGGGCGCTTTCACGTCGCGTGCTGTCCCGCTGATCACCACGCCCCTACCGTCGATCACGAGGGCACGTGTGCACGGGCGGGGAGGTACGGCCATGGTGGGTCGGGGCGGTGATGCGAACCGTACCGGCGTCTTCGGCCGGGTCCGGGACGACTTCGGCCGGGCACGGGACGAGGGTCACAGAGACCACGACGAGAGCCGCTGGGACGGCACGGACCGTGCCGACGACCCGGCTCGCACAGACGTCACACACGTTCTCGTCCGGATCCGCGACCTGGCCGGCCGCCCCCGCGGGGTCGGCTTCCTGGCCGACCACCACGGCACCCTCCTCACCAGCCACGAGGCCGTCGACGGACTCGGCCGGCTGGTCCTGCACACCGCCACGGACCGCACCTGCGTGCTCGGCGCCGACGCGGTCACCCCGCTGCCCGCGCTCGGCCTCGCCCTGGTCCGCACCGAGGACCTGGGCGTGGCCCCCCTCCCGCTGACCGTTCGGGAGCGCGTCGAGGCCGGCACCTACGTCCGGATCGCCGCGGGCTGCTGGCGCGAGGCACGCGTGCTCGCCGCCACCCATGTGACGTACACCGCCACCGACCGCTTCCACCTCATCGAGGACGCCCTGGAACTGGCCGTCGGCACCGCCGGCCGGGACGCACTCCGGCTCGGCGGCGGCGCCTCCGGGGGACCGGTGCTGGACGCGGCGACCGGCGCCGTCGTGGGCGTCCTGGGCACCGCCCTGCACTCCGACGGGCGTGACGCCGGCTTCGCGGTGCCGCTGCGGCCGGCCGACGGCCCGCTGGCCGAGCTGCTCGCCCGCAACGCGGCCACCGTGCCCGCCTACGGCGCCGACCTCAACCTGGCCGGCGTCCTGGAGCTGACGGCCACCTCGGTGGGCCAGGACGGCCCGCCGGGCGCCCTCGCCGGGTACGTCGGTACGACCGGTCCCGGCCGTGTGCAGCCGGTCGAACGCGCCGATGCGGTACGGGAGTTGTCCTCCTTCGCCGACGGCGGGAGCGCCGCCGTGCTCGGCCTGGTCGGCGCCCCGGGCAGCGGCCGTACGACGGAACTCGCGGCCCTCGCCGCCCGCCGGGGCCGGAGCGAGCGGCCCGCGCCCACACTGTGGTTGCGCGGCGCCGACCTGAGGGACGCCGACGACTCCGTGGCCGACGCGGCCCGCCGCTCCCTGCGGCGCGCCGTCCGGATCGTCGCGGCCGCACGTTCCGCGCACCCCGCCGACCTCGGCGAGCTCACCCCCGAGCGGCTGGCCCGCCTTGCCGGGCAGGCCGGCCGCCCGCTGCTGCTCCTGCTCGACGGTCCCGAGGAGATGCCCCCGGTCCTCGCCCACCGGCTGCCCGAGTGGACCAGGGGGACGGCCGCCTGGCTGCGGGAGACCGGGGCACGGCTGGTGGTGGCCTGCCGGGAGGAGTACTGGGAGCGCGCCGGGGCCGAGTTCCCGGCGGACCTGCGCCACGGGCCGGCGTGTGTGCGGCTCGCCGACCTCACCCGGGACGAGGCCCGCACGGCCCGGGCCCGCTACGGCGTCCCGGACGGCGCCCTCATCGACCGTGACGCCCGGCACCCGCTCACCCTGCGCCTCCTCGCCGAGGTCCGGGCCGCCCTCCCGGACGCCCCGCCCGTCGGGCCGCTCGACCGGCACGAGGTCTTCGCCGCCCACCTCGATCTGATGTGCCTGCGCATCGCGGTCCGCCTCGCCGCCGAGAACGGGCTGCGCGGCACGGCCGTGCGGCGGCTCGCGGCCCGGGTGGCCGGGCAGGTGCACGAGGCCGCCCGGTGCAGCCTCGGCCCCGGCCAGGGCGAGCTGGACCGGGCCTCCTTCGAGGCGGTGTTCCCCTGGGGGCCCGCCCCGGCCCGGCTCGGCGGCGGCTCCGGTTGGGCCTCCGCCGTCCTCACCGAAGGCCTCCTGGTCCCGGCCGGCGGCGGGTACCGCTTCGCCTACGAGGAGCTGGCCGACTGGATCCAGGGCATGCACCTCGACCTGGACGAGGCCCTGCACGCCCTGGTCCACCGCCCCCGCACCCCGCAGGGAGCCCACCCGCTCCCCGTCCCGCACCACCGCGTCGGCCCGGTCGTCCAGGCACTGCTCCTCCTCGGCCGCCAGCAGGGCCCCCGCCAACTCTCCTTCAAGCTAACGGAGTTGGTGGACGCCCTGGACCTGGATCCCACGTCCTGGTGGGCCGCCCGGCTGCTCGCCCGCACCCTCCTGCAGGTCCCGGACGCGACGCCGTACACGGAGGTGCTCCGCCTCCTGGCCGACCGCGTCGTCGCCTGGAGCCTGGGCGGGCGGCCCCTGCCGTCCGAGTTCGGCCCCGCCTTCTGGACCGCCCTGCCCCTCCCGGAGGCGGAGCGCTTCGCACTGCTGCGGGAGCTGGTCCTCGCGGACCGGGAACCGTCGGAGCCGGGGTGCGCCGCCGCGGGCGAGCGCCACCTGGACGCCGTGGCCCGGCTGCTCGCCGCCGAACCCGGTGCCGTACAGCCGCAACTCACCCGCTGGTTCGACGACGAGCGGCCGCTGCCCGCGACCCCGCACGCCACCGTGGCGACCGCCGCGCAGGCCCTGCTGCACACGCACCGGCACGGAGCCCTGGACGACCTCACCGAGGTGCTGGTGGAGAGCGCGCACCCCAGGGCCGAAGAGCTGCTCGTCGGCCTCGCCGAGGACGAGCCCTCGGCGGTCTGCCGGGCCGTCGACCGCTGGGCCCACGACGAGCGCCCCGCCCGCCGGGTGGCCGCGGTGGCGTACGGCCTGCGCGCGGCCTCCCACGTCCGCTCGGCCGCCGACCGTGAACTGCTGCGCTACGCCGCCCTCGCCCTGCTCGCCCGCCCCGCCGACTGCACCGTGCACGGCGGCGCCCTCGCCGTCCTGGTGCGTGACCCGGACACCCGCGACCGTCATCTCGCCGAGGCCCTGCGCCACTTCGCCGACGGCGACCCGCAGTTCCCACCCGACGCCCTGGTCCCGGCCCTGACCAGCCACCCCGAACCGGTCCTCGAGGCCTTCCGCGCCCGTCTGCGCGGCGGCCCGGACGCCGGGGAGACGCTCCGCACGCTCGCCGACGTCACCACCCCGGCCCTGGCCCGCCGGGTCGCCACCCTGGTCCGGGAGGCGGTGGGGCTGCGGCCGGAGACCGCCGGACACGTGGCCGCGTACGTCGACCGACGCCTCGACCAGGGCCCCGCCGCCCGCCCCGTCCTGTTGCCCCTCGTCACCGGCCTCCTCGACGGCGGCCCCGAAGGGGTCCGGGCGGCCCTCGCCACCGTGCTCGCCGCCCCCGGCGCCCCCGCCTCCCGCCCGCTGCGCCGCGAGCTGCTGGACTTCCTGCTCGCCCACGAGCACGAGCCGGACGTCCTGGACGCCGTCCTGCAGGCGGCGGCCCCGCACGGCGAGGGCCGGGACGCGGAGCTGCGCGCACTGGTCCACCGCACCGGCCTCCTCCTCGTCCGTACCCCCGACGGCGCGACCCGGTTCGACTGGGGCCTGGTCGTCCTGTCCCGGCACGTGCCCGGCTTCGCCGCACGGCTGGCCCGCTGGCTGGGCGAGACCCCTCAGGACTGGGCCGCGGTGGTGGGCCCCAGCGCCCGCCGCATGATCGAGAACCTGGCGGGCGTGCGCGTACCGGCCTGAGCGCCCGCCGGGAACGTGCGCCCGGTCACAGCCCCCATGCCGATGCGGGCCCCGGGCACCCGGCATGGCACCCTTAGACCTGCACAAGAGGTCAACGGTAGACACGGACACGGGTTCGAGGAGCGGTCACAGTGCAGCGCTGGCGTGGCTTGGAGGACATTCCCCAGGACTGGGGGCGCAGCGTCGTCACCATCGGTTCCTACGACGGTGTTCACCGCGGCCACCAGCTGATCATCAAGCATGCCGTCGACCGCGCCCGCGAGCTGGGCGTCCCGGCCGTCGTCGTCACCTTCGACCCGCACCCGAGCGAGGTCGTCCGCCCCGGCAGCCACCCGCCCCTGCTCGCCGCGCACCACCGCCGTGCCGAGCTGATGGCGGAGCTGGGCGTCGACGCCTGCCTCATCCTCCCCTTCACCACCGAGTTCTCGAAGCTGTCGCCGGCCGACTTCGTCGTCAAGGTGCTGGTCGACAAGCTGCACGCCAAGGCGGTCGTCGAGGGCCCGAACTTCCGCTTCGGCCACAAGGCGGCCGGCAGCGTGGAGTTCCTCACCGAGCAGGGCAAGGTCTACGACTTCGAGGTCGAGGTCGTGGACCTGTACGTCAGCGGTGCGGCGGGCGGCGGCGAGCCGTTCTCCTCGACCCTGACCCGGCGCCTGGTCGCCGAGGGCGACGTGGCCGGCGCCCGCGAGATCCTGGGCCGCCCGCACCGGGTGGAGGGCGTGGTCGTCCGCGGCGCCCAGCGCGGCCGCGAGCTGGGCTTCCCCACGGCCAACGTCGAGACGCTCCCGCACACCGCGATCCCCGCCGACGGCGTGTACGCCGGCTATCTGCACGCGCAGGGCGAGGTCATGCCCGCCGCGATCTCCGTCGGCACGAACCCGCAGTTCGACGGCACCGAGCGCACGGTGGAGGCGTACGCCATCGACCGCGTCGGCCTCGACCTGTACGGCCTGCACGTCGCCGTCGACTTCCTGGCGTACGTGCGCGGCCAGGCGAAGTTCGAGTCGCTGGAGGCCCTGCTGGAGCAGATGGCCGAGGACGTGAAGCGGTGCCGGGAGATCGTCGCCGAGGAGGCGTAGGCCTGCGTTCTTCGTAGGCCTGAGTTCCTCCACGACTCTTCTTCTGCTTCTACGACACGAAGGGGCGGCCGGTGCGATGAGCACCGGCCGCCCCTTCGTCGTGCCGTCCTACTACTGCGGCGGCGGGGCCTGCGGAGGCTGCCCGCCCTGCGGGGGCTGCGGGTAGCCGTACAGCTCGGGCTGGGGCGGCCGGCCCTGCGGCGGCTGTCCCTGCTGGGGCGGGTACGGCTGGCCCGGGGCGGCCTGCGGGTGGGGCAGGCCCGGCTGCTGGGGCGAGTACGGCTGCGGCTGGCTCTGCTGCGGCGGGTAAGGCTGACCGGGGTAAGGCTGGCCGGGGTACTGCTGACCAGGCATGGGCTGACCCGGCATCGGCTGACCAGGCATGGGTTGACCCGGCATCGGCTGACCAGGCATGGGTTGACCCGGCATCGGCTGGCCCGGCATCGCATGGCCCGGCATCGGCGGGGCGGCCACCGGCGGCGGGTTGCCGTCGCTCGTCCACAGCCCGTGCGACTGCTGGTGGCGTACGAAGTCCTCGGCGACCATGGCGGCGAGGTTGAAGTAAGCCTCGCGCACCTTGGGCCGCATCATGTCGAGGTCCACCTCGGCACCGGCGGCCAGGTGCTCGTCGAACGGCACCACGATCACACCGCGGCAGCGCGTCTCGAAGTGCGACACGATGTCCTCGACCTTGATCATCTTGCCGGTCTCGCGGACCCCGGAGATCACGGTGATGGAGCGGGAGACCAGGTCGGCGTAGCCGTGCGCGGACAGCCAGTCCAGGGTCGTACTGGCGCTGCTCGCACCGTCGACGGACGGCGTCGAGATGATGATGAGCTGGTCGGCGAGGTCGAGCACCCCGCGCATCGCGCTGTACAGCAGACCCGTACCCGAGTCGGTCAGGATGACCGGGTACTGCCGGCCGAGCACGTCTATCGCGCGCCGGTAGTCCTCGTCGTTGAACGTGGTCGAGACGGCAGGGTCGACGTCGTTGGCGATGATCTCCAGACCGGAGGGCGCCTGCGACGTGAACCGGCGGATGTCCATGTACGAGTTGAGGTACGGGATCGCCTGGACCAGGTCGCGGATGGTCGCACCGGTCTCCCGGCGCACTCGCCGGCCGAGCGTGCCGGCGTCCGGGTTCGCGTCGATGGCGAGGATCTTGTCCTGCCGCTCGATGGCGAGGGTGGAGCCGAGGGCGGTGGTGGTGGTCGTCTTGCCGACACCGCCCTTGAGGCTGATGACCGCGATCCGGTAGCAGGACAGCACCGGCGTGCGGATCAGCTCCAGCTTGCGCTGCCGCTCCGCCTCCTCCTTCTTGCCGCCCAGCTTGAAGCGGGACGCGGCGGCCGCGGGCCGACCGCTCTTCGCCTTCTGCTTCTTGGAGTTGAGCAGCCGGTCCGAGGACAGCTCCACGGCCGCGGTGTAACCCAGCGGCGCCGCACCCGGGTTGGTCATCTGCCGCTGGTCGTGCTGCACGGGCTGCGGCCAGGCGGCACCGGCACGGGGATCGACGGCCGGCTGCGGGGCGCCCTGCGCGGCCTCGGGGTTCTGCGGGGGCTGGGGCTGCTGTCCGGGCTGCGGGAAGCCGTAACCGCCGGGCTGGGCGGGAGGGTTGGGGGTGCCGGGCTGCGGGAAGCCGTAGCCGGACTGCGGGTTGGGGCCGCTGGGGGCCTGCTGTTGTCCGGGCTGCGGGAAGCCGTAGCCCCCGGGCTGGGCCGGCGGGGTGGGGGTGCCGGGCTGCGGGGCGCTCTGAGCGGCCTCGGGGTTCTGCGGGGGCTGGGGCTGTTGTCCGGGCTGGGGGAAGGCGTAACCGCCGGGCTGGGCGGGAGGGTTGGGGGTGCCGGGTTGCGGGGCGCTCTGAGCGGCCTCGGGGTTCTGTGGGGGCTGGGGCTGTTGTCCGGGCTGCGGGAAGCCGTAGCCCCCGGGCTGGGCGGGAGGGTTGGGGGTGCCGGGCTGCGGGAAGCCGTAGCCCGACTGCGGGTTGGGGCCGCTCGGGGTCGGCTGCGGCGCCGGAGGCTGCGGGAAGCCGTAACCGCCCGGCGGGGTCGGCTGCGGTGCGGGTGCCGTCGGCTGCTCCGCCGAAGGGGCGGGGACGCCGGGGGCACCGGGGACCCCAGGAGCGCCCGGGGTGTAGGGCCCGCCCGGCTGCGGTGCGGGCTGCGCCGGAGCCGGCGGAGTCGGCATGCCCGGCTGGTTCCAGGCGGCGGGCGCGGGCTGCGGCGCCTGCGGCTGGAACGGCGGCTGCTGGGGCGGCACGGCCGACTGCCCCGGAGCGGCGTGGGGCTGCGCCTGGGCGGCGTTCGGCTGCGGCATCGACGGGTCGGCCGGCAGGGGCTGCGCGGGCCACTGTGCGGCCGGGGCCGGAGCGGCGGGCTGGTAGGAGGGCGGCAGCGGGGGCACATTGCCCTGCGGCGCCGGTGGGGGAGCCCAGCCGGGCTGGGCTCCCGGTGCGGCTTCGGGGCCTGCGGGGGCGGATCCGGTGGCCTGCGCGGCTTCAGGGCCGGTGGGTGCGGATGCGGTGGCCTGCGCGGCCTCGGGGCCGGCGGGGGCCGATGGGGCGGCCTGTGCGGCCTCGGGGCCGACAGGGGCGGATGCGGCGACCTGTTCGGCTTCCGGGGCCACTGCCGTGGGGCCGTCGCCCTGCGCGTCCGCGCCCGCGGCGAGAGCCTCGCCCTCCTGGGCGTCGCTGTTCTCCGAGGCAGCCGTCTGCGCCTGCGCGCTCGGCGCGGAGGCCGCCTCCGGGGACGCGCCGTCGGCCTGGGCGGCGTCGGCGCCGGCCGTGTCTTCTTCGCCGTGCTCGTGCTCGCTGACGGGCGCGGACTCGTCACCGGTGGCCGGGAGGTCGGTCTCCGCGGCGTCCTTGTGGGCGTCCGGCTCCGTTCCCTCGGACGCGCTGTCGCCGGTGTCCGGCTCCTCGCCCACGTGCGCCGTGGCAGCAGCGGAGGACTTGTCCTCGGCGTCCGTGTCCGCGTCCGCGTGCGCGTCCGCCTCCGGAACGCCGTCGCCGTCCCCGCCCGCCGCCGACTCGGCAGTACCGACCCGCTGTTCGGCGGAGGGCTCGCTGCCGTACACGTGGCTGCCGGTGTCGGTGTTCGTACCGGCCTGCTCGGCAGCGGCCGCCGCGGCGGACCGCTCCGCGATCTCCCGCTTCAGCGCGGAGGAGGAGATTCGCATGGTCGCGCCGCTGACGAGGTCTCCGCTGTCCCCCTCGGTCGGCACCAAGGGCGCGACGACAGGGGGGAGCGGGGCCTGGGGCGGGGCGGCAGGCGGGGCGACGGGGGCGGCCGGGGTCGCAGGCGGGGCGGCAGGGGCGGACCCCGCCGTCCAGGCCGGCTGGAAGCCGCTACCGGGCGGCACGTCCGGAACCCCGAAGGGCTGGCCGACCGGCGGCGGAGGCGCGGCGGGAGTGGCCGCCGGTGGCGGCACCGGAGCCGAAGCGGGCGCACCGGACGCACCGCCCGACGCGTTCTGCGTGTACCAGGCGGGCGGCGCGTAGTCGATCGTGAACTCGCCCGTCATCTCGATGCCGGACTCCGCGTCGGTCTGGTCGTCGTCGGGTGTGTCCCAACCCCCGCGGATCCCGTCCCGATCGCTGTTCACAGTTCCTCCTGGTGTGGTCGAACACCCTTGTGCCGTGCTTGGGGGCGACCGTTCCTGTCGTACGATTCGCCGGGCTTCCCCCTGGGGCCGGTTGGCCCCTTTTGTCGCGGAGCGCGCACCGCCCGCTCACGGAAACTCGCGACGTGCCCGGCACCAGCCTAATCACCTGAAGCGCGGGCCCGGCAGGCCCGGCCGCCCCTTCGTGCCCGTCCGACGCGTCACACCGGGCCCGAGACCTCCGCGGCACATGTCTACGTACATCAAAACGTGACGAAGGCGCGGCGCGCTCAGCCCTCGATAGCACATGAATTCACGCGATAGCGCGCCAGTTCCCGTGATAACGGACCAAGTTGGACGTCCGTCAGTCCATCCGGCGTGCCACGCCCAGCAGTCCGGTCTCGGCATCCGTCGCGCGCGTCACCACGTACTGCCGGTCCCGCTCCGTGCACCACAGCGTCACGCCGTCCGGCAGCGTGGGCAGCGACTCGAGCTCCGTACGCGGCAGCCCGAGCACGCGCCCGATCTCCGCCGCCTCGTCCGGCGACACGCGCTGCACGCCCACCAGACGCGCCTGACGCATCAACCGCGGCGCCACCGGGCTGAGATACGGCAGCAGGGTCAGCACCGACTGCCACGGCGCCGACACCACGCGCCCGCGCGGGGGCCGCATACCGCAGTCCCGCACCACGAGCACGGGCGTGCCGGCCGAGGCGCCCTGCGGGGGCACGCGGCCGACGTCGTACACCGCGAGGCCGTTCTGCCCGCCGCCCATGGCGTGCACCATCGGCATCCAGGCCTGCGCCCGGCCCGTCTCCACGGCCACGCGCGCGCCCGTCGCGGCCGCGCGCAGCGCCATGACCTGCGCGGTCCACAGGCCGCCGATGAGCACGATGTCGTAGGGCGTCGGACGGTTCACCCCGAGCACGGCGGGCTGGCCCTCGGCGTTGTCGCCGACCACCACTCCGTCGTCGCCTATCGGCAGGGACAGCGCGTCGGCCTGCTCCAGGGGCAGCGCGTGCCGCGGGTGACGGGGGCCCAGCAGGCCGAAGCCGGTGCGCAGCCGCTCGCCGAGGCCCGGCGCCGACCGGTTCGTCTCCGAAGGGGCGGGCGAAGTCGTCATGGCCATCAGCGGGCACCTCCGAGCGGCAGAGTGGCGAGAACGCCGGGGAGTTGTTCACGGTCCAGGCGCGCGAGCCCGGTCCGCGTCTGCCGCGCAGCCTGCTCCAGATCGCGCCGCGCGTTGGTCAGCTCCTGGTTGCTGCGGCCGGTGATCCGCAGATGGCCGGTGATGGCCACGTCCTGCTGCGTGCCCTTGGCCAGCGTCAGGCTGAAGGTCGTCGCCAGCGCGGGAACCGCCGTGAGCTGCGCCACCAACTGCGCCAGCGACCCGCCGGATCCGCCCAGTTGGGGCCAGCGGCGCACCCAGTAGGTGGTGTGCCGGCGGTTGTCGCAGCGCCAGCTGCGGCTGGACTCCTCGGTTCGGCGCTGCTGCGCCTCGCCCCGCCCGGCCTGGGCCGCCTGAGCCGTCACCATCGGGTTGGCGCACGCGGAGGTGGCGATGGCGGCCGTCAGCTCCTCCTCGGTGAGCACGTTCGCCTGGAACCCGGCGCCGGTCAGCCGGCTCGCCAGGTGCTCGGCCGAGCGGGTCAGGCACTTCTGCGCGCCCACCAGCCCGCCGCCGCGCGCGGCCACCGCCTCCGGGCACAGCTCGGGATCGAGCTTCAGCGCGATCCACGTGATGCGCACCGCGGGGGAGCCGGTCTGGGCCTGCAGCGGCGCGTAGTTGCTGACCACGACCGACTGCTGGGGCAGGTGCAGCGCGGGTGCGGGCTGCGTGTGCACCACGATCTGCGCCGACTCCAGCCGGATTCCGTCGACTTCGAGGACGTCCCGCACCAGGGCCAGAGGCAGCGGTCTGCGGCTGCGCTCCGCGCGCAGCGCGTCGGCGCCCGACTCCACCTGGAGCACCGCCGTCAGGAAGCCGCCGTCGCCCACCATGCCGATGGGTCGCTGGTCGCGGTCGTCGCCGCGGCTGTAGCTGTACGTGCGCAGGGTCGGGTCGCACTCCACGGCGGGCGCGAGACCGGAGTCGGTGCCCGGCGGCACCGGTGTGCTCGCGGCCCGCCGCCTGCGGGCCCGCAGCGCCAGCAGGGTGCCGAGCCATTCCGGCAGGGAGCGCCCCCGGCGTCGTACGACGGCGAGCACCACGAACACGGCGGCAACGGTGACGGCGGCGATCAGCGCGACCATACCGAGAAGCCACCCGCACACCACGAGCGCGCCCGCGATCTCCAGCAGCACCAGCCGCTGCACCGCGAACGAACCGCCGCGCCCCGAACGGGACTCCAGATGTGGCGCGAAAGCGCCCTGATACGGCGTGGGTGCCTGCTGGGCGCCCGGCCGGGGGGAAGAAGTGCCACGACCACGCGACCGGCGCGTGCCACCCGATCGTGACCCCGATTGCGATCGCGACCGGGTCCGCGTTGCGGAAGCCATCACTCCAAAACCCCCGAACTCTCCCGAAAACCCTTGCGCTCCGGTCCCTTCAAGCCCTGAGCACCCTACCCGTGCCACACGCACGTCCTAGCAACAGGCATAGTAGGGGCCGGGTCTGACAGTCGAGACACCAGAGGCAACCGAGGGCGGGGGACGGATCTTCACAGGTCCCCCACGGCTCCGCAACGGGGAGAGAGCGGACACAGATGGCATCACGGCGGGACGAACTCAACGCCTACACCTTCGCGAAGCGCCGTACGCTCGCATCATTCCTGCAGCCTTCCCCCTCCGGCTCGGAGGAGGGCGCCCCCAAGCCGCTGGGCGCACTGGTGCCCGGCGCCGTCGTCGGCGTGGTGATCCTCGCGGTGTTCGGCGCGATCGGCATGTTCAGCCCGACCGCGCCCAAGGGTTGGGACAAACCCGAAGAACACGTCATCGTCGCAAGCGAGTCGACCACGCGGTACGTCGTCCTGAAGACGGGCACACAGACGCAGCTGCACCCGGTCCTCAACATGGCCTCGGCCAAGCTCCTTCTGGACCCCAGTCACGACAGCGTCATCACCGTCGACGAGAAGATCCTGGACAGCGGCAAGCCCCCGCACGGCGCCACCATCGGCATCCCCTACGCCCCCGACCGCCTGCCCACCTCGGACGAGGCCTCGACCGCCAAGCGCTGGATGGTCTGCGAACGCCCCGGCGACGGAGGCCGCGCCATCCAGAAGGCGGCGTTCGTTCTCGCGAAGAGGGAATGGCCGAAGACGGAGGGGCCGAACAAGCTCACCCACGGTGACCTGATGTACGTCGTCGCCCCGGACGGCAAGACCCAGTACGTCGTCGACGCGCGGGGCATGGCGTACCAGATCGCCGACCCGGCCGACAAGGAACTGCTCAAGGCCCTCGACACCCAGGGCCGCGCCCCGCAGCGCGTCTCCCAGCAATGGCTCGACACCCTTCACAAGGGCAGCCCGATCGCGATCCCGCCGATCCAGGGCACGCCCGGCGCGAAGGCCAACGCCTCGCCCCTGCTGCGCCAGTACGACAAGATCGGCGAGGTCATCAAGGCCTACGACGGCCAGTCGATGCAGTACTACGTCGTGCTGCAGGGAAAGGTCGCCCGGATCTCCGAGTTCACGGCCACGCTCCTGCTCAACAGCGGGGACCTCATCGGCACGGACCAGGCCGGTGAGGCGCAGCAGGTCAGCCCCGGCGCGGTCGCCGACAGCACGACGTTCGACGGGAACAAGAACTGGCCGACGTACAAGCCGAAGACGGTGAACGACGGCTCCAGCACCACGAGCGGCCGCAACACGGTCTGCAACGTCATGCGCTCGGTCGCCGGCAAGGGCCGGACCACGCTGTCGACCTGGGTGGGCACGGACTTCCCCGCCCAGCTGCCCACCGGCTCCTCCAGCGGTTACGTCACCGCCGGCTCCGGCCAGCTCTACCGCCAGTTCCAGGGCACGGAGACCGACGCCGGCGGTGTCTTCCTGGTCACGGACACGGGCCTGCGCTACGCCCTGCAGTCCAACAGCGACAGCGCCACCGACGACCAGGGCATCGGCACCTCCGCCAAGCAGCGCAAGGAGGAGCTGACCGAGGCGAAGATCGCCCAGACCCGTCTCGGCTACGAGAACGTCAAGCCCACGCCCATTCCCCTGGAGTGGTCCAGGTTCCTGCCGACGGGCCCGCGCCTGTCGGAGGCGGCGGCGCGGCAGCCGCAGGGTTCGTAGCGGAGCGGGCGGAGGAGAAGCGAACTCATGCTGAAGGCAAGGACACCTGGGACCGCGGCCCGGACGGCGGGCGTGGCCGCCGCGGTGGTCCTCACCGCGACGACCACGGTGGTCGCCCTCCCGGCCTCCCCGGCCCGGGCGGACGACGGCCAGTGCACGTTCCCGTCGAAGCCCTACGCGGGCCGGCCCTGGGCGCTGCAGCGCGTCAACCTGGACGCGCTGTGGGCGCAGTCGACGGGCAAGGGCGTCAGTGTGGCCGTGATCGACACCGGGGTGGACGTCAAGAACTCGCAGCTCACCGGGGCCGTTGACGCCTCGAAGGGCAAGAACCTGCTGCCCACCAAGAACGCCAAGGGCGAGAAGATCGAGCGCGGCAACAGCTCGGGCACCACGGACACGGTCGGCCACGGCACGCGCGTGGCCGGCATCATCGCGGCCCGCCCGGCCAAGGGAACGGGCTTCGTGGGCCTGGCCCCGAAGGCGACGATCATCCCGATCAAGCAGAACGACGCCGAAGGCGACGGCACGGCGGTCACCCTCGCCACGGCGATCCACTACGCGGTGCAGGCGGGCGCGAAGGTCATCAACATCTCCCAGGACACGGCCAACGCGGTCGAGCCCGACTCGCGTCTGAAGGAGGCCGTCGACTTCGCGCTGGGCAAGAAGGTCGTGGTCGTGGCGTCGGCCGGCAACGACGGTCTGGGCGGCAACGTCAAGCGGACGTATCCGGCGTCGTACAAGGGTGTCCTGGCGGTGGGGGCGTCCGACCGCAACAACGAACGGGCGGCCTTTTCACAGTCGGGGGATTTCGTGGGGGTCTCGGCTCCCGGCGTCGACATGATCTCCACGGTCCCGGGCGGCGGCCACTGCTCGGACAACGGCACGAGCTTCTCGGCGCCGTATGTGGCGGGCGTGGCGGCCCTGTTGAAGGCCAAGTACCCCGATTGGACGGCCCAGGAGGTCGCCGCCCAGATCGAGCAGACCGCGGAACGCTCGATCCCGGGGCAGGACCGACTGGTGGGCTGGGGGGTGGTGGATCCGGTGAAGGCGTTGACCGATGTGGATCCGGAACACCCCGTCGAGTCACCGAAACCCGAGGACGGCGTCGCCAAGGGCGAGGCACCCTCGGTCACGCCCCTGCACTTCGGTGAGACGGCGGACGAACGCAACTCCCGCATGGCGACGTACGTCGTGGTGGGAGGCCTGGTCGTGGTGGCGGGGCTGAGCGGTACGGCCGTGGCGGTACGGGACGGACGCCGCAGGCGCGGCAGGCAGCTGCCGGGCGGCCGATCGACGGCCTGACCGGGCTGAACGTGCTGGGCCCGGCCCTGGCCGCCGTACCGCTACAAGCTGATCCGGTACGGCGGCGGCGACGCCCCGCACACGCCGCCGGGTACCGGTGGCCGGGAGGAGACGCTGACGTACCCGGGTACGGGATCGCCATGGAGCCACCGAAGGGTGAGTGCTGAGCTCCGGTGGGATGCCGACGCTGGGGTGCCGAGGCTCACAGCTTGCCGAAGACCACGCTCCGCCAGGTCCAGCCGGACTTGAGGACGGTGTCGCGCAGCGGCTCGCGCAACTGCGCGCTGTCGAAGCTGAAGGTCTCCGCCGCCTCGAGCCGACCGCTTTCCCCACGTCCGACGGTCCACCGGCGGCTGACGGTCCGGCTCGGCCCGCGCGTGTACTCCGACGTCCTCTGGAGCGTCGTCGAGGTCCCGACCCGGCTGACCTCCCACTGCTCCTCGAGAGCGCGTACCTCGTGCTCCTTGTGGTCCAGCCGCATGCGGATCCGCACCGCGTGACTGACCTGGGACTGGACGAAGATGTGCTGCCAGGCAGGCTCCGTCAACCGCCACTCCGCCAGCAGGTCGCACTGTTCACCGCCGCCGTAACGGATGACGTAGGGAACATCGGGCTGGTTGAGCCCGAGCAGTGCCGTCCGCAGTTCCTCTCCCGGGACCGGTGAAACTCCCTCCGGGGGGTGCTGGGTGCCGGTGAGTTTGTCGAAGAGTCCCATGGGGCCAACCTACGAAGGACGGGGTCGGCGGCACAAGCTTCGCCGACTCCAGGGAAGTCGCTACGGCGTGGCACCCTCGCCCGGGCGGACGGTGCGCACCAGTTCCCGGAAGTCCTCCAGCAGGGCGGGGTGCTGCGACGCGGTGGAGGTGAGCATCAGCCGGATCACCACCCGCCGGTGCGGATCGTCGACGTCGAGCACGGACAGGTACACCTGGGACTGCACGAGGTCGCGGCTCCTCCCGCCCGCGAGGACCGAGAAGGCCAGGGTCTGGGTGAGCCCCGGCGCATCCACGGAGCCGGTCTCACGCCGGTCGGTGACCAGGACCGAGGCGACGGCCTCGTCCATGTGCCCCACCGACTCGTCGGCGATCTCGGGCAGCGTCGCGGCGTCGGGGCGGTACGCCCCGTCGACGGTGATGTTCGCGGTGAAGCCGGCGTCCGACGGCAGATGAACCGCGACGAACGCCGCGCCGGGCGCGCCGACCTCGTCCGGCGGTGCGGATCGCCAGCCGTGCGGCAGATCGAACTGGAGCGGGATCGGCAGGGTCGTCGACATCGCGAGGTTTCCTTCCTACGACGGCACTCCCGTGGCGGTGGGCCACGGGAGTGCCGGTTCAGAGCCGATGGGTGAGAGGGTCAGAACACACTGGTGATCGCATTCCCGAGCGAATGCACGCCATCACCCACGGCGTCGGCCAGGTCCCCCGCCGTGTGGACGACCTTGTCCGGGTCGACACTGAAGTTGACGCCCACCTCACCGCCGAGGGCGGGGGAGAGGCCCACCTTGGTGCTGAACTCCCACGCGCCTTGTTGGTTCTTGCCGAAGTCCAGGCTCGCCTCGGCACCGGGTCCGGCCCAACCCTCGGCAGAGAAGCCCGCCGAGACGCCTCCGACGTCCGCACCGATCTCGCCACCGCCCTTGGCGCCCGCGAAGGCCTCGCCGCCCACGTGGACACCATCTTTGGTCACCCCGGCGTCGGCGTTGGCCTCGGCGCCCACCATGCCCTCGGCCTTCGCGGAGACGCCGGCCGGGCCGAGACTGACGCCACCCTCGGCCGAGCCCTCACCCCCGGCGAAGGCGCTCGCGCTTCCTTCGATGCCGTCCTGGGAGACGCCGCCCTCGGCGGAGACCTTGGCGCCCGAGTAGGCCTCGGCCTTTCCGTCGAGCTTCCACGGCCCCCTGGTGAGCGAGCCCTCGGCGCTCGCGCTGCCCAGGTCGGCGTGCGCCTCCGCCTCGCCGAGTTTGCCGGATCCGGCGTCGGGCCCCTTCGCGCTCGCCCCGACCCCGGGGCCGGACGTCTCGGTCTTGCCCTCGGACTTCCACCCGTCGGGCTTGGTCTGGGCGGCCTCGCGCTTGGCCTCGTCCTCGTACGTCTTGATGTCGCCGTGGGCTTGGCTGTTGAAGCCGGTGAGCGTGCCGTCACTCAGGTCGGAGTCGATCACCACCCGGGTGAGGGCATTCTCGACCTCGCTGTCGGTGTCGCACATCTCCTTCACGAGCCGGTTGATCTCCGCCTGCCAGGAGGCCTTGGCCTTGCCCACGGACTCCTGGTAGTCGGGGTCATGATGCAGGGCGGTGCGTTCGCCCTCGCTCAGCTTCGTGGTGTCGTAGGAGACCACGCCTCCCTCCGACACCGCCATGCCGGCCTTGACGGCGTCCGCCCGGGCGGACTCCAGCTTCTTGCGGATGTTCGTGAAGTCCGTGTGCGCCTCACGCAGCAGTGAGGCCACCGCCTTGGCCTCGACCTGCGCGGCCTGGAACTGCTTGAGCGTGGTGTTGAAGCGTCCGTTGGCGGCGTCCGCGCTCTGCCCGGACCAGCCTGGACCCAGGGTGATGCCGCATACGTCCCGCTGGTACGCGACCTCCTGCTTGTGGAACTCCTTCGCCATCCCGTCCCAGCGCTCTGCGGCCGTCGTGAGCGCGGACAGGTCGGTCGTCATGATCTCGTGATAGGTCGGCATGGGATCCCCGTTGTCATTCCCGTAGCGGACTGCCGGTTGAGACGTGGCTCAGGACTGAGCGTGTGATGCCGCCCGGTCAGTACCCGTTGAGTACCGACACCGAGTTCGAGTGCGCCCCGACCTGGAGGTCCGTGGTCTGCAGGGTGTTGTTGGCCTTGCGCAGGGCCGCCTTGTCAGAGGCGAGCATGTTCATCAGGTTCTTCACCTGTCCGCCCCAGGACGCATGCGCCTTCTTCAGCGCCCCCGAGGTGTGCCATCCGTCACGGAAGGCCGTGACTGCGGTGTCGGTCTCCGTGTCCGCGTAGTCGCCGGCCTTACTGGTGTCGGGCTCGATGTGCTGCTCGATGGCGTTGGCCGCGGTCTGCTTCTGGGCCGGTGTGGAAACGAGCTTCTGACCCCCGGTCAGTCCCGGGGGAGCGGAGGAGCCCCCGACATCGCCCGGCACCTGGTTCAGTCGCATACCGACGGGCTGTGCCGTCCCGTCGCTTCCCGGCTGCACCTGCTCCGCCCCTGCCATGAGCCCCGCCTTCCCTGCTTGCCGTCGTACGGTGCCGGCAGCGCGGGCACCCCCGTTGCAGCGATCGGGTCGTACCGTAGCGCTTTCATGCCTTCGGTTACGTAAAGACCTCCCCAAACAGCCCTGGGCGCCGGTCAGTTCGGGGCCGGGGAAGCCTTGTCGTCGGCCTTGAAGTCGTAGTGGATCTGGTCTCCGCTGACGGAGGTGACCTTGACCGTTACGCCCAAGGTGCTGCCGTCGCTCGCCGTCAGCTTGCAGCGCGTGGTGGTGCCGACCTTGCCGACGAGGTCTTCGGGGCAGGAGATGCGGGGCTTGGGCTGATTTGTGGCGGCGGCGAGCTTTTCGGAGAGCGTGCTGGAGAGCTTGTCCGCGGACAGCTTGGGCGGCGTGGACTTCTTGACCTCGACCGAGGCCGAGCAGCCCAGAAGCAGCGTGCCGGCTGCTGCGGCCGCGAGGATCGAAACAACGGTGGTCATCCGGGTTTTGAGCATCGTGTACTCCGGGTCGGCGGGTTATGGCAAGAAGACCCGGATAGCGTACTTGGCGAGGTGCTGTGGGCAGGACGAAGGGTGCTCCGGCCATTAGCCGGCCGCGCGAAGCCGAGAATGCGCGCACCCTCCATATCTCCTTCACTCCGCCTGCGGAACTCTTCATTTTCTCCACGGGGTGAGGCCGGCCGCCTTCCTGTCGTGTCGGCCGGACGGCGAGGCTCGGGTGACGCTCAACGGCAGGAGTCGTGTGGGCGAGGTGAGCTCGACATTTATGGCTTGATATTGGTGCTAGCGTGAGCGCGCCGACCGCCAAGGAGCGTGTGTGCAGGCGGGGTTGAAAGAAGAGGGATGGGGATTTCGTGACGGCTGACCTGGGAGTGGAGCCGGGGGTCCTTAAGAAGGGCGCTTCGGACATTCTGGAATGTCTGACGCCCGTTCAGAAGGTGGATCTGAAGAGTTTGGCCGAACAGGGTTCCGCGATCGGAGACGACTCCGCGGCCGAGGCCCTGGTCACCTTCTGCGGCACCTGGGAGTTGGGGGCCGAGTTCCTCGCCGACTGCGCGGCCTCCCTGGCGGAGGGTCTGAACTCGGCCAACAATAACTTCACGGAGACGGACCAGGCCATCCGCGACGCGGTGAATTCGGTCAAGTCGGACTTGAGTTAGAAAACTGAATCAGAGACGGGGAATCCGAATCCATGGCAACCGAGCTGGGGTCGACGACCGACCCCAAGGAGCTCATCCCGGGTGACACCGGAAAGCTGACCGAGCTCGCCTCCGCCCTCACCAGCTGGTCCAAGAAGTTCGACAAGATCGGCGACGGCCTGCGTGACCTGAAGATCACGGGCTGGAAAGGCGAGGCCAGCGACGCCTTCTGGCCCACCCTGTCCAAGGAGAAGTCCAACTGGTACCTCGCGGCCGACGCGATGTCGGGCGCGGCCGACGCGGTCACCTCGTACTCCTCCACGCTGGGATGGGCCCAGAAGCAGGCCTCGACCGCGATCGAACAGTGGAAGTCCGGCGACCACGACGCGGCACAGACGACGCTGAACGCCGCGCGCAAGCAACTCAAGCCCGAGCTCGAGAAGCTGACGAAGAAGCTCGACGACCTCGCCGGCGGTGCGGCGCACAGTCCCGGCTGGCTGACGAACGCCAGGCAGCGGGTCGACGACTGGAAGTGGATCCAGGACCACGGCGTCGGCAAGACGACCCAGAACCGGTGGAAGCTGGAGACCGAGCGCTGGCTCCCGAAGGGTGACGGCCACTACCGCGCCGACAAGGAATGGGGCAAGGACGAGAACGGCAACTGGTTCATCCGGGACAAGCCCGCGCCGACCGGGGACGAGGAGGACGGGACCACCCCCGGCAAGAAGACCAACCTGACGGTCAAGCTCGCCGAGTGGCAGGGCGGTGCCAACGTCTGGTCGGCGGGCGCGAACGGAGAGACGTCCTTCGCGGGTGACGGCAAGCTGAAGGGTTCGGCCGGAGTCTCGGCGCTCGGCGTCGACGGGTCCGCCGCCGCGAGCATCACCAACGGACGCCTCCAGGCCGGCCTCTCGGGAAGCGCGTACCTCGCCCAGGCCTCCGCGAGCGGCAGTGCCGAGTACGGCTACGCGGCGGTCCAGGCCGAGGGCAAGGCCTACGCGGGTGCCGAGGCCTCCGCGAACGTGGGCGTCGGCAAGGACGGCGTGCACGCCGGCGCCGAGGCGTTCGCCGGTGCCAAGGCCACCGACTCGGTCTCCGGCGACGTCGCCGGCGTCGGTGCCGGTGTCGGCGGCGAGGCGTGGGCGGGTGCCGGCGCGTCCGCCGGCGCCGACCTGGGCATGAAGGACGGCAAGTTCACCATCGGCGGCGAGGTCGGAGTCGGCCTCGGCATCGGCGGCAAGGTCTCCTTCGACGTCACCATCGATCCGCACAAGGTGGTCGACTCGCTCGGTGACGCCGCCGACGCGATCGGTGACTGGTTCTAGGCTGAGCTGACGCTCATCAAGGAAGGGAGCATCATGGCGGCCACGCTGCCGGTCAAGATCTCGTTCTCGTTGCCGGAGGGCTGGCAGGCGGCGCCGCCGGACGAGGTGGGGGCACCCGGCGCCGCTTTCGTCGCGCTCCATCCCGCCTCCATCGACGGCGGGTTCACGGCGAACATCACCATCGCCGGTCGAATGCGCAACGACAGCGCCACCATGGGGCAGATCGCCGACGAGTCGGTGCACCGGCTCGAGCAGGCGGGAACCGTGGAGGTCGTCAAGAAGGCCGAAGTGGGGACCCCGGACATCCCGGGCCTGACGGACGCCCCCGGCGTGATCCAGAACCTCCGCCTCCACACCACTCTGCGGGGCGAGCCGCTGGAGCTGCTCCAGAGCCAGGTGTACCTCGGCATGGAGGACGTCAGGAACCCGGCGAAGCGCGCGGTGATCGAACTCGTCCTCACCGCGAAGCAGAGCCAGATGGCCGAGGTGCTGGACGACTTCAAGGCCTTCCTGCGGACGGTGCGCCCGGCGGAGGAAGACTCCGACTGAACGACAGAGTGCCCGTTCTCCCGTGAACCTGCCGGTCTCGGGAGAACGGGCACTCCGACTTTTGCCCGGACTCTTGCTTTGGCTTTTACTCAGGCGGCGCTCCACGCCTGTTCCGGAACCCGGTCCAGGACATCGCACAGGTAGTTCAGCTTCTCGTCGACGGCCTGGGGGGTCAGGGGACCCCTGTACCAGGTGAACAGTTCGTTCTCGCGCAGCTGGAGCGAGGACCTGGTCTTCGGATCGGTCACCAGGTAGGGCACCACCGTCCGGCTCAGAGCGGCGCGGACGAAATCCTCGTCCCGGGTGATGACCCGGAAGTTCTGATCGAATTCCGGCACGCCGAGCTGCATCTTGGGCCGCCGGTCGAACAGCGTGTCCAGCACGCTCGGCCGCAGTATCTGCACGAACGGCCCGGAACCAGGCGCCGTGACGATGAAAACGGACTCGATGTTGGGCTGCTTGCGCTCCCCGGTGTCCGCGCCCGACTGGAGGTTCATGGAGCGGTATTCGAAGTACTTGAAGGAGCGGCCGCGGAACTCTCCCGTGGTGTAGTGCCACGCCCGCAGATTGCTCCCACGTCCGGGAAAGGGCCGTACGCCACAGTACTGATCGATCTGCCCCTGCACGCGCTTCTGGTATGTCCACCCACGTTCCGGTGCGATCCGGGCAAGCTGCTCATAGCCCTCTTTGATCCGCGCATCCTTCTTACGCCCACGCGACGACACCGTGAACACGAGGATGAACATTCCCGCGATGAAGGCGAACAGCGACCACTTGATGAGTTCCCCGGCCCAATGCTCCATGGGCCCAGATTATGGCGGACGGGGGTGAGGCGGTGAACGGTGCCTTCCGTTTGATCGCAGATGTCCGGAGACGCGAGGTCCTTGGCGACTGAACAAGGCCACGTTCGATCGACGCCGAGATGGGGAGTTTCGCATCGTAGAGCGTGCGGTTTCGTCGGCGAACAGCAGCTTGGCGCTCTGGGAGCCGGGAAGGTGCCGGAGCCCCGAGACGCGTCAGAACGAGCATGCCTTGGGGCTTGTCGTTCAGGGGCGACTACTTCTCGTCAGCGTACGGGGGGGATTCTTCGGCTGCGGCTCTCAGCGATGTTGAGTACGTCCGTCAGTGCCTCGATGAGACGGCGGGTGATGAAGCGCAGTTCGTCGACGGTGAGGTTCGCCTCTTCCTCGATCATCGGTTGCGCCAGGCTCAGGACGACGGCGGCTGTCTCCATCTGCTGGGCCTCAACTCTGTCCGCCAGCAGAGCCAGCGGGCTGGCTGTGCCGTCCGTAACGAGATATGCCGGCTTGCCCTCCGGGCCGCTCCAGGGCAGTAGGCGAAGGCGACGGGTCTGGCTCACTGGCGTCAGCTCCTCGGTAGCTCGTGGACATGTTGCCGGGCCGTTCGCTTCGGCTGCGAATCTGAGTATATGCGCATACGCGCATACGCGGTCGCGGGAATCCGAGGCTACGCGCATCCTCTCCGTATGGATCTCGACCGCAGCAAACCTGTATGGCCCCAGATCGCGGATGAACTGCGCCGTCGTATCGACGCGGGTACGTACGCCCCGGGGGCGCGGTTTCCCGCTGTAGTGGACCTTGCGACGGAACTGGACGTTGCCCCGTCCACGATCCAAAAGGCCGTGGCCGCCCTACGTGAGGAGGGCAGGCTCTACACCGTCCTTGGCCAGGGCTCGTTCGTCGCTGACAGGTGAGATGGGCGGGGGCTTTGGTCTCCCTTGCTGGATAGGGCGACTGATCTGCGGTGCAGACAGGGCGGCCGCGGGCGGAGTGTTCGCCGGGGCCATATGCTCGAACGGGGATGTTCTTGGTGGCAGTTACTTGGCTGCGATCGATAGCGCCTTCGACTCTCCAAGCGTCTTCGGTAGGCCGCCGCTGCAAGCTGGGACCCCTCCCAGCGGGCCATGGTGGCCCTGGTGTACCTCCGAGAGCACACCACCCTTGCCAAGATCGCCGCAGGCTTCCGCATCAGCGAAGCCCACCGCGCACACTTACGTACATGGCGTGACAGCGCTGCTGGCGGACACGGCCCCGTGCCCCACCCGCGCCCTGCGGCGGGCCAAGCCGGAGTGCGTCCTGGCGGACGGCACCATCGCCGAATGCGATCGGGTCGGCGACGGCGAGCGCGACTACTCCGACAAGGCCAGACGGCACGGAGTGAACATCCAGGCCGTCACCGGCCCGCCCGGCGAGCTGATAAGGAGTCGGCGGAAATGCCTGTACACCGTTCAAACGGGACTGCGGCCGTGAGCTGACCGTGCGACAGAAGTCCGTTAGCCGCGCGCGCCCGGCTCCGCAGCCCGGTCGAGAGGGCCTTCGCCCAATTCAAGCCCTGACGGATCTTCCGCCGCGCCCGCTGCAGCCCCAACCGCCTGACATCAATGTCTAAGGCCATCCTCACCTTGGAGAAGCACCGCTGAAGAAGCTCATTGAGCGGTGCGGCGACCTTGGTGGCCACACGTCCTGGCCGCAGGCTGGCAGGACTCGCAGGCGGCTACGAGTCTCACGTGCGTGCTGGCGGTCATCCCTCGCATGACACCGTCTTCCGGTACGCCTCCGCGTAGTCGGCGATAAACCTCTCTGCCTTGTCCTCGATCTTCCCCTTCGGGTGTACGACATGGAACTCGACGGAGAACCGAGCCGCGCCCTGCCCGGAGTTCTTGCAGTCGAAGACTGTGGCGGCCCCGTCGTCCCACACGGCGTACTTTCCGCCGCTGGTCGCACGATAGTTGAAGGCGAGAGCGTCCTCGGCCGCATCCTTGACGGTGTACCCGGCCTTCCGCCAAGTACCTTCGGTGGACAGCACGACGTTCCCGTCGACCATCACGTTGCAGAATCGAGTTTCCGGCTTTTCGTGATTCGCTGAGGCCTTCACCTTGAGCTTGTCCCCGGAAGGTAGCAGATCATTGAGAGCATCCTTGTCGACGGACACTCCGCAGATCGAGGACGGTGCCGAGTAGTTCTTGTCTTGGCCTGAGCACCCGGACAGAACAAGGAGAGAACCGAGAGTAAGCGCACTTGTCAGGCTGACTCGTCTCATGAGGCGTCTCCAGAGCTCTCCATCTTGGCGCCGGTGGTGTGACCGTCGTCGGCTCCATTCGCTGCGGAGTCCTGGAGATCCTGCACAGTGTCCCAGTTGAAGGTGCCGTTCCGGGCGGCGGCATCGACGGCCGTTCGCGCGGAGTCCATGACGGCTTCGCGTCCCTTCAGATAGGTGCGGGTCGCGTCCCCTTCGGACTGGTCTGAAGTATCCCTTTCGATGCTCTTCATGATGCTTTCCTGGATGTCTTCGGAAGCCCATCCAATGGGGGCACCGAGAATGGGTACACGTTCCGCTGCCTTGTCGACTCCCATGCCGAGGAGACGGTCCACCCACTTCTGCTTCTCGGCGGCGGCGTCATTGAATTCCTGGTCGGACGCGGAGTGATAGTCAAGTACGGCGTCCGCCCGGGACTCGCTCATGATGCCGGCGATGATGCCGCCGGGCCGAGTGGCGTTGCGCAGTTGTTCCGACGTCGGGACGGTGGAGTCACTGTGCCCGTTCATGACGTCGTTGACGACGTTCGCCGTGTATGCCTGCTGGGCGCTGGTGATGGCCGCATATGCGTGTGGATCCTGCCCGACCTCGGCTAGGAATCGCTCCACCGTGGTCGGATCGAGGTGCGCGGACACGCCGAATGTCGTGAAGCGGTCGTTGTGTGTACCGGCGAGCGTTGTCTGGAAGTCGCCCATGTATTCGGCGGTGATGTCACCGAGGCTCTCACGCACCACATTTCGACAGTCGACTCCAGGGCGCTGCCCGTCGCGAAGCCGTGCGACTTGAGCGCGGCCGCGGCTTGCATCGTCGAGCCGACGCTGCCCTTGTCGGCTCCTGCTGCGGCGATGTTGGTCCCTGTGTGGAGCTCGTTGCAGAGGACGAAGGCCTCATGGCCGACGGCGCCCAGGTCGTCCTGAGACGCAACGAGGTCTCCGCCTCCGCCCCCGCCGTCCGCCGGTAGTTGGTTGAGGCGCATGTGCGTCGAACGCCTTTCGGCGGCCTCGGACTTCAGCTGCTCCCACTCGTCCCATGCCATCTGACATGATCCTTCCCGTGGCCGTGCTCGACTGCCTGCTGCCCTCGTTGAACCATCTGAGACTCCGGCAGGGTCTGAAGCACGCTAGCAAGACCGGTTCATGCCGCACGGGCGTTGCTGTGGAGTCGCGATCAGTCGTGTGTGGAAGTTTCGCGAAGATCGCAAACGGGGGCGCATGGTCAGTGCTGTTCGCGGTCACGATCGATCGGCACCTTGAAGCGTGGGTGGCGAGGTGTCCGTACACCCGCCCGTCACAGGCATGCAAATCGGGCAAAGTGCTGGGCCTGGTTCAGTCTTGTAACTGAGTCAACACATACACAGGTTGGACCCGTTGGACAGGTTGACTACAGTGGTAAACGCGTTGTGAGACGCAGCTCGCTTTGCGATCGTACGGTGAGTGGTCAGACCGTCTCGTTCACGAGGCGTACGGGGAAACGGGGAGGAGCGTCGTGCTTCCGGCAGACATGGTTGGGGGCGTGTCGGCGGCGAACCTGGAGGCCAGCGGTGACGCGCTGAAGAAGTTCGTCAGTCGGGTGGACGGGGTGCTGCAGACCCTCGAGAAGTCGGCGGGCAATCCGACGCGGGTCGGGGAGCAGTCGATCCGTCAGGGGTCGCTCAGCAGCGGGCGTGGAGGCTTCCATGAGGCCGACGCCCTGTACGGGACGTTCAACGCCGTCCATGAGAGGCTCACTACCCTTTCCAAGACCTTGCACCTGCAGATCGAGGCCATCGGCATCGCGGTTCTGGGTGCGAAGGGGACCTTCGACAACCTCGAAGAGGAGCAGCGTCGTCGGTTCTGGGAGATCCAGGCGGAGATTGGGCAACTCCAGGACATGACGGGCGCCAAGCGCGCCGGCGGCAGGCAGACGGGGGGCTACTGACGATGACCGACGAGCACAAGGCGGACCTGGATCGGGCCTCCGCCCAGAACAACGTCACGGACTACGCCCGGGGCCTCGGGGAGCATCCTTACGAGGGCGGCGGCCTTGTCGGTATCGTCGACAACGCCATTCGCACTGCGGTCAAGCACACCCCGTACTCGCAGGCCATGGTCAGTCGTACGGAATTCGACCACTATGACCTCAACGCGATGATCGACCTGGTTGAGCAGACGGACCCGGAGGACCTGGAGTCCTCCGGCCGGGCTCTCTGGGACGCGCGCGATGCCATCAAGGCGGCGGCCGACGAACTCAAGGGCCAATTCCACACGGTCCCATGGGTCGGCAAGGCGGGCGACAACTTCCGGACGTGGGGCGATGGGCTCGTTGCGAGCACCTACCAGCTGAGTGGCTTCGCTGGCGGAGCGGGCGACCAGATCACCGCCGCCGCCGAGGGCCTGGCGTCCGTCCGGAAGGCCATGCCCCCTCGCGACACCCGAGCGAATCCGACATCCGCCAAGGACTTCCCTGCCCCCGAGAAGGTTGCGACCAACAAGGACTACGCCGCTGCGGTCCAGGTGGAGAAGCACCGCCAAGAGGCGATCAACCAGATGAATCGGTTGGCGTCGTATTACGCGGTGTCCAATCAATCACTGCAGGACTTGCACAAGAATGAGCCTGAGTTCAAGGGTCTCCCCGAGGTCGGGGTGCCCAAACCCACCTCATTCGCCGATCCTGCTCCCGGAGGGTCCGCTTCACACGGTTCCACAGGAACGGGCTCGACGGCGGTTGGGGGGCATCACGTCACGGTGGCGCCGGCGCGTCACACAAATGTGCCCGACGCAACCGGCACACCGGCACCGGCACCCGTAAAAGACGCTACGGACCAAGCCAGGCACCCAGACGTTCCCGTCGGAACGCATATCGACACTACCGGCACGCTGCCGCCGCCCACGACCACCACACCTGGGCCCAGCCATACTCCGCCGGTCACTGGCACGCCTCCCACAAGTGGCAGCCAGCCCGATGTGTTCGGCGGTGGTGGATTCAGGCTCCCCGTCCCCAATGGCCCATCGGGTCGGGGCTTGAGTGGCGCCGGTGGTTTCCGCACCCCTCCGTCGGCTCAGGGACGCGCGGGTGCGTCCGAGTTGACCAATCCAGGCTCCGGACGATCCACGGGGCGAGGGCCCATGGACCAGATGGGCCGCGCTACGTCGACCGGTCAGTCCGCTGTCAAGGGCGCAGGTTCCGGACCGAGGGCGTCTTCCCCTATGGGGCGAGGGGTCACGGGTGGTACGCCGCGCCCCGCAGCCACGGCGGGCCAGCGTACGACCAGCGGGCCGACGACCGGCGCCGGCCGGACCAACGGAGTCGTCGGGGGGCGGCCCTCCGCGACGAACCCGTCGTCGAAGAACGGGTCGAGGATTCCTCGCGGCACAATCATCGGCGGTGAGGGGGAAACCAACCCCCGGACCACGACGGGCCGGCTCGGCCAGCGCGGTGTCTTCGGAACACCCGAGTCCGAGTCCACGACGCGGCCCGGTTCGGGTGGGACTGGCTCCCGTGCCCGCGTGGGAACGTCTGAGGCGGTCACCGGGAGGCCGGCCGCACGAACCTCTGCGGCGGGAGCCGAACGCAACGGCATGACCCGTGGTGGTGCCGGACTCACGCGTGGCGCCGGCCACAACGGAAAGCCTGGCGAAGAGCGGAAGGCGGACGGGACACCGCGGCCCGACTACCTGGTCGAAGACGAAGAGACACACCTGCCGAGCGGGCCCCGGCGCGATGTGCCGCCGGTCATTAACTGAACGCGAGCGAGGACATTCAACGCCATGAAGTCAGGGACCAGCCCACGAGCCGAGCAGGCTGAGCTCCGCAGGGCGCGCAGCGGAAGACGAGTGTGCGCGGTGGGTGCGGTCGTCGGCGTCCTGGCCGCTGTGACCGTGGGGTTGGCTCCAGCCGCCGCTGCCTCCGACGAACAGTCGAAGGAGTGGTACCTGGGCCCCATGCAAGCCGAGCAGATGTGGAAAGTGAGCACGGGGAAGGGCGTCAAGGTCGCGGTCATCGATACCGGGGTGAACGCGAATACGCCGTCGCTGAAGGGGCAAGTCCTCGCCGACGAGGTTCCCAAGGCGGTTGCCTACCACGCTACGGATGATTACGCCGGCCACGGCACGAGCATGGCTGAACTGATCGCAGGTACCGGGGCAGGCGGTGGACTGAAGGGGCTGGCACCGGGGGCGAAGATCGTTCCCTACCGTGTTCAGCTCGAGGGGCTCAAGGACGGCGAGGAGAAGGAGAAGACTCCGGAGGCCTGGCAAGCCCTCAAGGCGGCTGCTGACACTGACGCAAAGATCATCAGCATGTCGTTCGGCGGTATGACCACCGACGAGGATAAGGCTGCGGTCAAATATGCGGCCTCGAAGGGCAAGTTGCTGATCGCTGCAGTTGGCAACAATGCGGGTGATGGGAAGAGTGGCTACATCGATTATCCCGCCGCCTACCCCTACGTGATTGGAGTCGCGGCAGCCGATAAGTCTGCCACCGTGTCGAAGTTCTCATCGTTCGGAAACTATGTCGACCTCGCAGCGCCTGGTGAGGGATTTCCCGGTTGGTGCGACGCCACCTTCCGTTCGTATTGCGACGACCGTAACGGCACGAGTCCGGCCACCGCGATCACCTCTGCTGCCGCCGCCCTGATCTGGTCCGCCCACCCGAACTGGACGGTGAACCAAGTTGTGCGCTCCCTGATCGACACCGCTGGACGCAAGTGGCCGAAGGACGACCCGAGTAAGTACGCTGGCTATGGGATGATCCGTCCCCGTCTGGTCCTCAAGGACCCCAACTATGACGCCGGCCCGGCAAACGTCGACCCGCTCGCCAAGGACAACGGCGGGGACTTGTTGGCAAAATCCGGATCCTCCTCCTCGCCCTCCCCTTCTGCATCAGCCACGTCACAAGCCCAGCAAAAGGGTTCCACCGGCGAAATCTCGGCGGCAGGATCAAGCACCCAATCGTCGAGCGACAACAACACCCTCTGGATCGCGCTCGGCGCCACCGCCGCGGTCATCGTGATCGGCGGCGGAGGCCTGGCCGTCATGCGGGCGCGACGCGCCAAGTGACGTGATCAGTCGTCAACAGCCGTAGCAGCCGTGTGCTGTGCGGGCAGAACTTCGGGCAGGACAGGGACTGCGTACTCACGCTGCAGAGCTACAAACGCAGCGGTGAGCCGAAACCATCAGATCAACATCGGACACACGAAAGGCAGGGCCGATCATGGCCGGCGGAAAGCAGAAGCTCGAAGATGCCGCAGTAGTCCACCTGCAGAAGCAGATGGTGGAGAAGTACGAGGGCATCCAGAAGCGCGTGCACGGGCTTCAGGGCGTCATCGACGGCCTCGAGGGCCAGTGGCAGGGTATCGGCCGTGCCGCCTTCGACAAGAAGCAGTTCGAGATCAACGAGTCGCTGCGGAACATCGGCAACATCCTCGGTGACGTCATCGAGGCGATGACCTCGACGCGCAACATCAAGGACAGCAAGGAAGACGAGGTGCGCGCGGCGGTCAACAAGATCGACCTCCAGGACGGCGCTCCCACCGTTCCGACGTCTTCCCTCAGCTCCTACTGAGTCGAGCGAGACACAGAACATCCGCCGGGCAGCCGGCGCACCCACCAGCTACACATCAGCGAGACGAGGGAACAGGCATGGCCAACAACGCTGAGGGACTGTCAGTCACTTATGACGGGCTCGACGTCGCGGCAACCAAGATCGGTAACGAGGCGAGCACGCTCGAGCAGGACCTGCAGGAGCTCCGCAAGCTGGTCGTCAGCAGCCTGCAGTACTGGGAGGGCGAGGCGCAGGGCACCTTCAACGAGAAGCTGCACCGCTGGGACAAGGAGGCGAACGACATCCACCAGGCCCTGACCGGCATCGGCCACGTCGTCGCCCAGTCCGGCGGTACGTACATGGAAGGTGACAAGAAGGCGGCCTCCTACTTCCGGTAGGCCGAGGCTCGCAGAAGCAACTCCAGGGTGGGCGCGCGCGGGAGGCGCCCACCCTGCTGCTGTGCCGAGCCGAAGAGCTGGGGCCGGGCCATCAAGGCACGAAGGGTGAACATGCGCGCGTCAGACACTGGACCGGGTACCCGAGGTACGCGGCAGATCGGCCCATACACGGTCGTCACCCGGCTCGACAGCGGCATGCCCGCGCACACACCCGTTTCCGAGCACCGCTTCATCGCCCGCAGCGCCGACGGCGACCGCACCGTACTGCTCAGCAGGCCTCTGGCGACGGTCGACCCGCAGTGCTTCATGGCCGAGGCTGATTCCTCGCGCTACCTCCTGGGATCCTGGGTCCTTCCAGCTGTCGAACTCGCCGCCCCGGGTGAGCAGGCTTGGCATGCGCAGCCCTATCTGCCCGTGCTTCCGCTGCCCATAGCCCTCGCAGTCCACGGCGGCCCGCTGCCCGAACGGACAGTAAAGGCGCTCGGCCTCGCACTGGCCGAGAACCTCGCCATCATGCACGGGCAGAACTTGATCCACGCGGGGCTCTGCCCATCCGCCGTGCTGATCGCCGCGGACGGGCCCCGGCTCACCTGTTTCGGTGCGGTACGGGCCGCAGGGCCGGCCGGTGTCGCTCGGCAGGAGATGCCCGGGATCGACCCCGGCAGTCTGCCGCCCGAGCAGGCGGAGGGTGGACAACCGCGCCCGCTGGGTGATGTGTACGCCCTCGGCGCGACGCTGGCCTACGCCGCCACGGGATACACGATGCCGGAACGGGAGGAGCTACCGCCCGCGCTGCGCTCTTTGGTGACTCGGTGCCTGTCCCGCGACCCGGTTCACCGGCCGCAACTCTCCGAGATTGTGGACGAGCTGGTGGGGAGTGCCCCATCGGGCGCTCCTGCGGGTTTCGCTGCGCCCACGCGTGCGGACGCGTTGCTCGGCCCCGGTTGGCTGCCTGCCGGGATCGTCGCCGCCATCGTCCATCAGTCGGCGTCCGTCCTGGCCGCGGAGGCGCACCTACCGGCGCATCCGTCCTGGCCGCCTGGCAGCGCGTTGTCCCCGAACCCCGCACCCCATCACAGCCGCTGACGACAAGAACCCCCCATGCCGACACCTCTGACCCACGACGACCCCGTCACCCTCGGCCCCTACCGGCTCATCGCCCGGCTCGGCAGCGGAGGCATGGGCACCGTCTACGTGGCACGTTCCGCCGGTGGACGTACCGTCGCTCTGAAGACCATGCACGCAGCCATCGCCACCGATCCGGCGGCCCGCACCCGCTTCCGGCTGGAGGTGGACGCGGCCCGGGTCATAGGCGACCAGTTCGGGGCACGGGTAATGGACGCGGATCCACTCGCCGAAACGCCCTGGCTGGCCACTGAGTATGTGCTCGGACCCCCGCTCGACGAGGCTGTCGAAGCCGGGGGACCGCTGCCCGAACAGTCCGTACGTGCCCTCGGCGCCGCCCTGTGCTCGGCGCTCGGTCAGTTGCACCGGTCGGACGTCGTCCACCGCGACCTCAAGCCGTCCAACCTCCTCCTCACCGCCTACGGTCCGAAGGTCATCGACTTCGGCATCGCGCGGGCGATCGGCGACGACCGGCTGACCCGCGCCGGTGCCGCCGTCGGTACACCGGCCTTCATGTCGCCGGAGCAGGCGACCGGGCAGGAGCACGACGCGGCCGGCGATGTGTTCGCGCTCGCCGGAGTGCTGGTGTACGCGGCCACCGGGCACGGCCCGTTCGGGCACGGGCAGGCGGCGGATCTGCTGTACCGGGTGCGGTACGCCGAGGCGGACCTCGGCGGCGTACCGACCGCGCTCGTGCCGGTGCTGGCCCAATGTCTGGCCAAGGAGCCGGGGGCCCGACCCACCACGGCTCAGCTCGCGGAACAACTGCACGACGGCAAGGGTGAGTTCGCCGACCTCCTTCCGCACGAGCTGCTCGCAGACATCGGACGGCGGGCCGCCGACGTCTGGCGGCTGGTGCCGCAGCGGCTGCCCGCGCCGGTGGCCGGTCCGGAGGCCATGGCGGGCACCACGGCGGTCGGTCGTCGCCGGTCGCGCCGCGGGTTCCTCGCCCTCGGCGGCGCACTCGCCGTCGGAGCGGCGGCGGGCGGAGGCGTGTGGTGGTGGCAGGAGCGCACCCCAGCACGGGGCGGCGGTGGCACGAGAACGAAGAGCAGCACCCACAGGACGCAGAACATCGAGCCGCTGTGGACGTACACGGTAGACGTCGTGGTCACGGCTCAGTTGGGCGCGGTCGTTCCCCAAGCGCTCGGCGGAATGATCGTCGTGCCCACGGGCGGTGGGAGCCAGGGTGTCAGTTCGGCGAGCGGAGCCCGCAAGTGGGACAGCTACTCCGAAGAGAGCAGTTGGCAGACGCTCGTGGCGGGTGGTCGGCTCTACCGCCTCTCGATCGGGGAGGAAACCAGCGACGGGATCGGGGCCGCCGTCACGCTCCAGACCGTCGATCCGAAGAACGGGAAAACGATCAAAACCCTGGCCCGGTTCGCGGGCACCAATGACGAGCTCCCGACACATCAACTCCTGTGCGTCACGAACCGCGTCGCATACGTCGTCGTAGGCAAGGGGAAGAACGACGCGACCGGCGCCTTCTCGGTCGGGGAGACCGACACCCTGGGTGCCGCCGACCTCGAGACCGGCAAGCTCCTGTGGTCGAAACCGCTGCCCGTACGGTTCGAGTTGAGCTCGAGGCTGCATTTCCTCGCCGCGAAGGCCGTCGGCAGCCGCCTGGTGACACTCCAGGAAGTGAACGACGGGACCGTCCACATCGTCGTTCGGCACGCCTCGACCGGCGCCGTCCTCTGGGAGCGGCCGTACGGTATTGACGAGCCGGACGTCCTGCGGGGCGGGATCGCCGCGGACAGCGATCACTTGTATCTCGGCGGCAGTCGGCTCTGGGCGCTGCGGCTGAGCGACGGGGCCGTGACGTGGAAGACCTCGACGGGGCACGTGCACGGTCCGCCAGTGCTCAAGGCGGGCATCCTGTACGCCGTGGGCGGCGGCGTCGGTTTGACGGCGGTGGACGCGCGCAGCGGAAAGGTGCTCTGGACCGAGCGCGGCGGGGAGGTGTCGGAGGCGTCCACCGCCTGGCCGCCCGTCCTCGGCACCCGCTACGCGTACTACAAGAACGGGACTCTGCTGCGCGCGATCAACTTGTCGAGCCACACTACTTCGCTGACATACCGGACGAGTGGCAGACAGTTCTACGCGGACGCGGATGCGAAGCTGGTCCTCGGCGTGGACAGCCAGAACCTGACCGCGTATCCCCTCCAGTGACGTGACCTCGAAGCGGCAGAACACCGGTCGCGCGGAACTGCGCACGACGACAGCCTCGCCGCTCGGCCGCCCCCACCGACCCCTCTCGGGCAGAAGGACCCACCATGAAACCCCTTGCCACCGGCGACCCACTCCGCCTCGGTCCCTATCGCGTTCTCGGCGTTCTCGGCGAAGGCGGCATGGGTAAGGTTTACGTCGGCCAGGACGGCGCCGGTAGCCTGGCTGCTGTCAAGGTGCTGCGGCCGGAACTCGCTCACGACACCCACCTCGCTCAGCGGTTCGTGCGCGAGGCGCAGGCCGCGCAGGCGGTCGGGAGCAACGGCATCGCGAATGTACTCGGCGCATGGACCGAGGGCGGACGGCCCTGGATCGCTACCGAGTTCCTCGCGGGACTCACCCTGGACCAAGCCGTCGACACCTACGGACCTCTCGACGAGTCGGCTCTGAGCGCCCTTGCCACTGCGCTCGCCCGGACCCTCGCCGACATCCACGCTGCCGGGTTCATCCACCGTGACCTGAAGCCGCCGAACATCGTGCTCACCTCGGCCGGACCGCGCATCATCGACTTCGGTATCGCTCGGCCCGAACACGGTCTGACCCTGACCACGACTGGGCAGGTGCCCGTCACTCCTGGGTACGGCGCTCCCGAGCAGGTGCTCGGTCGACGGGTGACTCCGGCGGCGGACGTGTTCTCGCTCGGCGCGGTTCTGGCCTACGCGGCAAGTGGCAGACGGGCGTACGAGGGCTCGCATGTCGCGGCCGTGCAGTACGAAGTGGTGCACGGAGAACCACGGCTCGACGGCATCGCACCGCATCTGCAGTCACTGATCCTGCCCTGCCTGGCCAAGGAGTCGGCCGCGCGTCCTGCCCCGCCCCAGATCGTGCAGGCCATGGCGGCGCCGAAGAGAGCCGATCGAGTCTGGCGGCGCGGACCGGTTGCCGACGCCATCAGAGAGCGGGAGGTCGCGGCACGCCGACTGTCCCAACCGGTCACGACGGAGACGGCTCCGTCCGTCACCCGCAGGCGGGCGCTCACCGGGCTGGCCGCCAGTGGCGTGGTCCTGGCGGGCGGGGGCGGCACGGCCGCGTGGTGGTTCGGAACACGCGGTGGATCGACGAGGACGAAAAGCGGTCCTTTCGACATTCCTGCGGCGGTGCCTGTTCCCCCGCAAAAGCTGGACGTCCACGGCATCGAGGACCCGATCAACCATGACGTTCAGCCGACGGACCTCTGGCAAGTGCACGGCCAGGCGGACGCCTACTCTCAGACGCTGCTGCCGATCGGGGACGTCATCGTCTTCGGTGTCGCGACCGGCGGCATCGCGGGATTCGACATCACCAACGGCAAGCGCCGCTGGAGCGCGCCTCACCTCAGGACGAAGAGCGGCTATCTGTCTCTCTCCGACCGGCTGGTCATCGGCGCCGACGACAAGGGTGTCCTACGGACGTTCGTGCCTTCCACGGGCGAACCCAAGTGGACGTGCCCGGCCGCAGAGACGGCGGCGCTGCTCGCGGCCGACGACGATGCCGTGTACCTGGTGACGAAGGACCACAGGCTGCGCAGCGTGAGCCGCTCCGACGCCAGGATCCGCTGGACGACTGCCGTCCCCACAAAGTTCCGCGGGAATCTGCTCGCCCCTGCCGTTGCCGGCCAGGGCAGGCTGGTCGTATCGGCCGTGGACGGCACCGTGCTCGTCGTGCACACCAACGATGGCAGCACGGCATGGACCCGCCTCGACCAGGACAAGGACCTCACGGTCAGCCCGGTGGTCTACGACGGCATCGTGTACATCAACGGCAAGTCCATGGACGCCCGCCGGCTCAGCGACGGAACGAGGATCTGGAACACCAAACTCGACGACTGGGAGACCGACGGCTACAAGTGGGGCCCTGCCGCGATCTATGCGGACGCGGTCTACACGAACGCGGGTACCGGCACCAGGTGCCTGGACAAGGGAAACGGCAAGGTGCTGTGGGAGGCGTCGCAGAACGCGACGTGGGGGAGCCCTGTGGTACGGCAAGGCCACGGCGTCTGGACGTTCGGCAGGACCCAAAACGGCTATGGCCCCCAGCTGTTGATCAATGCGGTGCGGGCCTCGGACGGAAAGGACTCACGGAGCTACATGGTCCCCGACCCCGACTACGCCCGCCTGGCCGCCGCCGGAAACCGCGTCTTCGTCATGTACGACAGCTCGGTCATCGCTCTTTCGACGTTCTGAGCGGTGAGCAGGTCATTCGACCGCGTTCGGAACGGCAGGATGCCGCGGACCGGCATGGTCCGCGGCATCCAGGTCGGATCAGGAGGCGAGAGCCGTTCCTGTCGGAGAACGACTCCGAAGGCGAAGTCTCCTAGGACTCCACCAACCCCACCTGCACCATCGGCTTCCCCCTCTTCCGAGACACGAACACCCCCCGCCCCGCAGGCATCGGCCGCGGCCGAACCCCGCCGAGCAGGTCGCCCTCCGCCGGGTCGCCCGCGAGGACCACGCCCTGCGCGCCGAGTTCCTTGATGCGCTGCATGAAGGACTCGTAGCCGGCGCGGGACGCGCCCGCCGTGGAGCGGGCGATGATGAAACGGACGCCGACATCGCGGGCGAACGGCAGCAGTTCCGTCAGGCCCGCCAGCGGGTTGCCGCTGGACGTGGACACGAGGTCGTAGTCGTCGATGATGACGTAGACCGTGGGGCCCCGCCACCAGCTGCGCTCGCGCAGCTGCTCCGGGGTGACGTCGGCCGTCGGTGTGCGGCGCTGCATCAGGTCGGCCAGTGCGTCCATGTGGTGCTGCATCTGGTTGGACATGGGGATGTACTCCGCCAGGTGGGACGGTGGGGTCACCCCGAGCAGTGAGCGGCGGTTGTCGACGACGAACAGCTTGCAGGAGTTGCCGTCGTAGCGCTCGGTGAGGCGCTTGATCAGCAGCTTCAGCAGGTTCGACTTCCCCGACTCGCTCTCGCCGAACACCAGGAAGAACGGGTCCTGTTCGAAGTCCACGAACACCGGCTCGAGGTTGTCCTCGTCCAGGGCGAAGGAGATGCCGCGGTTCGGGAATCGGTCGCCCGGAGGAAGCTGGGCCGCGGCGAACTCGCGGGGCAGCAGGCGTACCTCCGGCGCGCCGGGCTCCTGCCAGTGACGGCTGACCTCGGCCGCGAGGGCGGTCGACGCCTCCGCGAGGTCGGTGTCGGAGGAGAGGCCGTCGATGCGCGGGACCGCCGCCATGAAGTGCTGCTTCTGCGGGGTCTGACCACGACCCGGCACACCGGTGGGGACGTTCGCCGCGACCTTGCGGTCGATCTCGGAGTCCATCGGGTCGCCCAACCGCAGCTCCAGGCGGTTCATCAGGTGGTCCTTGAGGTTCGCGCGGACCTCCATCGTGCGCGAGGCGGTGAGGATGAGGTGGATGCCGTAGCCCAGACCGCGCGCGGCGATGTCCAGGACCAACGGCTCCAGGGCCTCGTAGTCCGAACGGAAGTTGCCCCAGCCGTCGATGACCAGGAAGACGTCACCCCAGGGCTGGTCGGTCACCGAGATCTCGCCGCGCGCGCGGCGGGAGCGGAACTCCGCGATGGAGGAGATGCCCGCGGAACGGAAGTACTCCTCGCGGCGGGTCATGACGCCGTACACCTCGGCTGCCGTACGCCTGACCTTCTCGGGGTCCAGACGCGAGGCGAAACCGCCCATGTGCGGCAGGCCGGCCACCGCGGCCATACCGCCACCGCCGAAGTCCAGGCCGTAGAACTGCACTTCCCGCGGGGTGTGGGTGAGGGCGAACGACGCGATGATCGAGCGAAGCAGCGTCGACTTGCCGGACTGCGGGCCGCCGACGATCTGCATGTGGCCGGCCGCTCCGCCGAAGTCGAGCCACAGCGGGTCGCGGCGCTGCTCGTAGGGCTTGTCGATGAGGCCGACGGGGACGACGAGCCGGCCCGCGCCCTCGTAGCCGGGCTGGGTCATGCCACGGCCGGGCACCGGGGCGAGCCCGGGCAGCAGCGCGTCGAGCGACGGCGGGCTGTCCAACGGGGGCAGCCACACCTGGTGGGCGGCCGGACCCTGCGCCTCCAGACGCCGCACGATCACGTCGAGGACGGTGTCGGCGAGCGCGTCGTCCTTCTGCTGGTCGGTCGCCTCCTGGCGCTGCTTCGGTACCGGCACGTACTGCACCGGGACCTCGGCCGCAGTGAAGAGGACCGGCCTGCGGTCGACGGGCAGCGGGCCGCCGAGCGCGGCGGCCTGCTGCGAGCTGGTGCGGTACACGCCGGAGACGTAGGCCGCCTTGAAGCGCACCATCTCGTCCGTACCGAACTTCAGGAAACCCGAACCCGGGACGTTCGGCAGCTCGTAGGCGTCCGGGACGCCGAGCGCGGCGCGCGACTCGGCCGCCGAGAACGTCCGCAGACCGATGCGGTAGGAGAGGTAGGTCTCCAGACCGCGCAGTCGGCCCTCCTCCAGACGCTGGGAGGCGAGCAGCAGGTGCACGCCCAGCGAACGGCCGATACGGCCGATCTGCACGAACATCTCGATGAAGTCCGGCTTCGCGGTCAGCAGTTCGCTGAACTCGTCGATCACCAGGACCAGGGACGGGATCGGCTGCAGCGGCGCGCCGGCCGCGCGGGCCTTCTCGTAGTCGTGGATGTTCGCGTAGTTGCCCGCGTCGCGGAGCATCTCCTGGCGGCGGTTGAGCTCACCGCGGATGGAGTCGCCCATGCGGTCGACGAGGGTCAGGTCGTCCGCGAGGTTGGTGATCACGGCCGCCACGTGCGGCATCTGGGCCATGCCCGCGAAGGTGGCACCACCCTTGAAGTCGGCGAGGACGAAGTTCAGCGTCTCGGAGGAGTGGGTGACGGCGAGGCCGAGAACGAGCGTGCGCAGCAGCTCTGACTTGCCGGAACCGGTCGCACCGACGCACAGGCCGTGCGGGCCCATGCCCTCCTGGGCGGCCTCCTTGAGGTCCAGCATCACGGGCCGGCCGTCCTCGCCGAGACCGATCGGCACGCGCAGCCGCTCCGACTGCGAGCGCGGCCGCCAGGTCCGCTTCGTGTCGACCGAGGCCGCGTCGCCCAGGTTCAGCAGGTCCGTGAAATCCAGGTTGGCGAGCAGCGGTTCGTCGTCGTCGCCGCCCGACGCCATGCGCAGCGGGGCCAGTTGGCGGGAGAGCGCCTCCGCGGCCTCGTACGACAGGACGTCCGGCGTCCCGTCGTAGACCATGCCGTGCGCCGACTCCAGGCGCAGTTCGTGGGGCTGCACGATGACGGAGAGGTCGCCGCGGCCGATGGTGAGGTCGCCGGGCACCACCTCCAGGACCGTCACACCCTGCATGCCTTCGGGACTGGCCAGCAACGAGGTCGGCGGCAGGGAGATGCCGTCGAGCACGACCACCAGGTGCGGCTGCTCGGGAACCGGCGGTCCGCCGGGGTGGAAGCGCGGGCGGCCCTCCAGGCGGGAGGCGAGCCGGTCCTCCAGCTCCACCGGGTCGGTGGTGATCAGGCGCACGCTGCCGGCGCCGTCGGCGACGCCCGGGGCCTGCACGTGCGGCAGCCACTTGGCCCACTCCCACTCGGGCGCCGACGCGCGTCCGGTGACGACGGCGATGACCAGGTCCTCGGGGGAGTGCAGCGAGGCGAGGGAGGCGGTGACGGCGCGGGCGGTGCCGCGCACGGTGCCCGGCTCACCGCTGATCGTCACGTGGTAGAAGGCGCGCAGCGACACCGCCATCGGCAGGTCGTCGAGGGCGCTGTGCGTGGCCAGGAAGCGCTGCATGGCGCCCGCGGTCAGCGGCTCCAGCTCGTCGACCGGGGCGGTCTGAGGCGGGATCAGGGGAGTGGCCAGGGCCTGCGGGCCGAGGCCCACCCGTACCTGCCCGAAGTCCTCGTCACCGGTGCGCCGTTCCCACACCCGGCTGCCCTCGGCGACCAGCGCCCACAGTTGCTCCGGTGAAGGGTGCAGGTAGTACTGGGCGTCGCGCTGCGACTTCGCGGTCCCCAGGGCTGCGCGCCGGGTCTGCGACAGGTAGCGGAGGTAGTCACGGCGCATGTCGGCCATCTGCCCCTGGCTGCCGCGGCGGTAGCGGATCAGCATCGAGATGCCCATGCCGATCGTCGAGGCCACCATCACCATGCCCATGATCTTCATGAAGGGCTGGGCCTGGGGGTTGAAGAAGAACACCACGGACCCACCCATGCCGAGCATGGGCAGGAGCTGCATCAGAGCGCCTTCCTGCTGACCGCGCGGAAGCTCCGGCGGCGCTTGCAGTACGACCTCGTCCGTGGGCACTTCCTTCGGCAGTGCCCGCGGTGGGCGCTTGACGACGATGTGGCTCACTACGCACCAATTCCCTTGCCGGACCGAGATGTTTCGTCCGCCGCCCCGTGTCAGGCGGACGTCGACCGCGAAGCGCGATCCTACTGACAACCACGGACAACGGCGGGCGGTAGGGTGCCGGTGAGACGCGTGAGCAGTTGCGAATCGTGCCGGGAAAACCCGGGCAATCCGCAACGGTTCGAAGCAAGCGCCACCTCGCAACCCCCGGATACGACCGCTCGGTTGGCCGGCGGTGCGGAGGGCGCGGCACAACCTACACAGGATCTTTACGGGCGGAAGAGTGCGCGGCGGCACCACAGGCCGCCCCACCACCGACGAGGGGGAACAGCAGGTGAGCATGACGGCCTCCGCGCCTGCCGGCGCGACCGGTGGACCGGGCACCGGAGCCCCTTCCGGGGCAGGCATGGGATTCGGCTTCTGCCGGGTCACCATCGTGGCGCCCGACAGTCGCATAGACGTGGCGCTGCCCGACGACGTACCGGTCGCCGACCTGTACCCGGAGATCCTGCGCCTGTCCCAGCAGGGGCCCTCCGAGGGCGCGCCGGTCGGCTACCACCTCGTACGGCGTGACGGCACCGTCCTCGACGGCGCGCGGTCCTTCACGGCACAGCGCATCCTCGACGGCGAACTGCTCACCCTGCGTCCGTTCGCCGAGTCGCTGCCGCCCGCCGTCCTCGACGACGTCTCCGAGGCGGTGGCCTCCGCCGTCACCCGCGACCGCACCCTGTGGAGCGGCGACCTCACCCGTGCCGCCGGCCTCGTCGCGGGCGGCATCCTGCCCGCGCTGCTCGCGTTCGTGGCCTGGAGCTCCCAGATCCACCACGACATGTACAGCCTGCAGGGGATCATCGCGGGCGTCACCGGCGTCCTGCTGGTCACCATCGCCTGCGTACGCGCGCGTGTGTACGGCGACCGGGGCTCCGCGGTCGCGCTGGGACTCGGCGCTCTGCCGAACGTGGCCGTGGCCGGTTCGGGGCTGCTGTCCCTCTCCGCCGGCCAGGGCATCGGACGACTCCAGTTCCTGCTCGCCTGCACGGCGGTCCTGGTCGCCTCCGTGGTGCTCACCCTGGTGTCGCCGGGCGGCGACGGACCCTTCGTTGCGTTCGTCTTCGCCTCCGCCATCGGTCTGATCACCAGCTTCATCGCGATCCTCACCGAGCTGAAGCCCATCGAGACGGCCGCCGTCTGCGCCCCGCTGTCCGTCGTGGCGCTGGCCTTCCTGCCGGGCCTGTCCATGCGCTTCGCACGGCTGCCCATCGGCTTCGAGCCGCCCAACCCCTCCCGCGGCGGCTACGACAGCGGCGAGCCCGCCGCGCAGGAGCCCGTGGACCTCGAGCGGGTGGCCGCCCAGGCCCGGCGCGGCCACGAACTCCTCGTCGGCTTCGTCGGCGGCTGTGCCCTCGTCGCGGTGGGCGCGTCGATCGTCCTCGGCTTCTCCAGCAACATCTGGGCCCAGCTCCTGGCCCTCGCGACCGGCGTGGCGATGCTGATGCGGGCGCATCTGTTCCGCTACACCGCGCAGGTCGGCGCCACCCTGGCCGCGGGCCTCGCCGCGATCGTCTTCCTCGGCCTCGGGCTCGCCCTGAACCCGCCCCGGAACTACTTGATCGACGCCTTCCAGGGCGACCACGCCGCCCTCGACATCCGCAGCGTCTGGCTCGCCGCGGCGGTCGGCGCGGCCACCGCCCTGGTCACCGCGATCGGTCTGATCACGCCGCGGCGCGGTGTCACCCCCTTCTGGGGCCGCTTCCTGGAGATCGCCGAGAGCTTCGTCCTGCTCACGCTGATCCCGCTGGCGCTGGCCGTGTTCGACGTGTACGAGCGGGCGCGGGCGATGACCAGCTAGGTCCTCGCCGGCTCACCAGAGGCAGAAAGCGGAAAAAGGGCGGCACGCGCGCGTGCCGCCCTTTTTCGTGTTTCCGCTCACTCCGCCGCGGGCCCGCCGTCGTGCGGCATCGGCTTCAGATCGAACTCCCCGTCCCGGGCACCCAGGACGAACGCCCGCCACTCCGCCTCCGTGTACCGCAGCACGGTGCCGTGGTCGAGGGAGGACCGCATCGCCACCGCCCCTTCCGGGAGGTACGCGATCTCGACCCGCTCCTCGTGCTCCTCCGTACCCGGGGCGCAGTGCCACTCGACGTCCGAGATGTCGAGCGCGTACAGCTCGTCGCGCTCCCGCTCCTTGCGCGCCTTGATCTCCGCTTGCGTCTCCGCCATCCCGAAGCGACCCCTTCCCGACGTACGTACGATCAGCACGCTCACCCTAGTGGCCGCCTCCCGCCGGCCCGGGGCGTTCCGAAAGGCGGGAGAGGGTTCCCGCCACCGGCTGGTACGCTGTGTGACGGCCGTTTGTGTACGCACCCCCGGAGCCCTCTCAGAAGGCTCTGGAGGCCGCGCCCAACGGATCCCCGCCTTCCGAGTCATGGAAGCTCCCCCGAGACGCAGACCGGGGGCGCTCGGTGGGCACTCACGGACTATGAGGAGTACGCGTGTCGCTCGACGCCGCTACGAAGAAGCAGATCATCAGCGAGTTCGGTACCAAGGAGGGCGACACCGGCTCCCCCGAGGTCCAGGTCGCCATGCTCTCGCGTCGGATCTCCGACCTGACGGAGCACCTCAAGACCCACAAGCACGACCACCACTCCCGCCGTGGTCTGCTGATCCTGGTCGGTCAGCGCCGTCGCCTGCTGCAGTACCTGGCGAAGAAGGACATCCAGCGCTTCCGTACGCTGGTCGACCGCCTGGGCATCCGCCGCGGTGCTGCGGGCGCCAAGTAAGACGCCGTGAGGGGAGCGGTTCCCGGAAAGACTCGGGAACCGCTCCCTTTGCCGTATACGGGGAAGTCCTGTCGTATGCAGGCAAGCCCCCGTCGTACGTGCGGAAACATGCGGAGTGTCACTCACGCTTTGTAGTGTGGTAGCACAACGCAGTACGCACGACACAAGAACGAGGAGAAGCGCTCCTTAGCCGCCGCCGGTCCTCGGTAGTGGCCCCCGGGGGGAAGCGAGCCCCGGGTGCTTCGATCGAAGACCGGCCCGCACAGCACGGCGCGCTTCTCCGTAACCGTCCCCCTGCCACACGGGCAGCCCAGGGACGAAGACGAGGAGAAAACGCTAGTGGAGAACGAGACCCACTACGCCGAGGCCGTCATCGACAATGGCGCCTTCGGCACCCGTACGATCCGCTTCGAGACGGGCCGTCTGGCCAAGCAGGCCGCCGGTTCCGCCGTGGCGTACCTGGACGACGACACCATGGTGCTGTCGGCCACCACCGCCTCCAAGAACCCCAAGGACCAGCTCGACTTCTTCCCGCTGACGGTGGACGTCGAGGAACGGATGTACGCCGCCGGCAAGATCCCCGGCAGCTTCTTCCGCCGTGAGGGCCGTCCCTCCGAGGACGCGATCCTCACCTGCCGTCTGATCGACCGCCCGCTGCGCCCGTCCTTCAAGAAGGGCCTGCGCAACGAGATCCAGGTCGTCGCGACGATCATGGCCCTCAACCCCGACCACCTGTACGACGTCGTGGCGATCAACGCCGCGTCCGCGTCCACGCAGCTGGCCGGTCTGCCCTTCTCCGGCCCGATCGGCGGCGTCCGCGTCGCGCTGATCCGTGGCCAGTGGGTCGCTTTCCCGACGCACACCGAGCTCGAGGACGCCGTCTTCGACATGGTGGTCGCCGGCCGCGTCCTGGAGGACGGCGACGTCGCGATCATGATGGTCGAGGCCGAGGCCACCGACAAGACGATCAAGCTGGTCGAGGGCGGCTCCGAGGCCCCGACCGAGGAGGTCGTCGCCGCCGGCCTGGAAGCCGCGAAGCCCTTCATCAAGGTGCTCTGCAAGGCCCAGGCCGACCTCGCCTCCAAGGCCGCCAAGCCGACCGGCGAGTTCCCGATCTTCCTCGACTACCAGGACGACGTCCTGGAGGCGCTCTCCGCCGCCGTCCGCCCGGAGCTCGCCTCCGCGCTGACCATCGCGGGCAAGCAGGAGCGCGAGTCCGAGCTGGACCGCGTCAAGGCGCTCGCCGCCGAGAAGCTCCTGCCGGAGTTCGAGGGCCGCGAGAAGGAGATCTCCGCCGCGTACCGCTCGCTCACCAAGCAGCTGGTCCGCGAGCGCGTGATCAAGGAGAAGAAGCGCATCGACGGCCGCGGTGTCACCGACATCCGCACCCTGGCCGCCGAGGTCGAGGCCATCCCGCGGGTGCACGGTTCCGCGGTGTTCGAGCGTGGCGAGACCCAGATCCTGGGCGTCACCACCCTCAACATGCTCCGCATGGAGCAGCAGCTGGACACCCTCTCCCCGGTGACCCGCAAGCGCTACATGCACAACTACAACTTCCCGCCGTACTCCACCGGCGAGACCGGCCGCGTCGGCTCCCCGAAGCGCCGCGAGATCGGCCACGGCGCCCTCGCCGAGCGCGCCCTCGTGCCGGTCCTGCCGACGCGCGAGGAGTTCCCCTACGCGATCCGCCAGGTCTCCGAGGCGCTGAGCTCCAACGGCTCGACGTCCATGGGCTCGGTCTGCGCCTCCACCATGTCGCTGCTGAACGCCGGTGTGCCGCTGAAGGCCCCCGTCGCCGGTATCGCCATGGGCCTGATCTCCCAGGAGATCGAGGGCGAGACGCACTACGTCACCCTCACCGACATCCTCGGTGCGGAGGACGCCTTCGGTGACATGGACTTCAAGGTCGCCGGCACCAAGGAGTTCGTGACCGCCCTCCAGCTCGACACCAAGCTGGACGGCATCCCGGCCTCCGTCCTGGCCGCGGCCCTCAAGCAGGCCCGCGACGCCCGGCTCCACATCCTCGACGTGATGATGGAGGCCATCGACCGGCCCGACGAGATGTCCCCGCACGCTCCGCGGATCATCACCGTCAAGATCCCGGTCGACAAGATCGGTGAGGTCATCGGCCCCAAGGGCAAGATGATCAACCAGATCCAGGAGGACACGGGCGCCGAGATCACCATCGAGGACGACGGCACGATCTACATCGGTGCCGCCGACGGCCCGTCCGCCGAGGCCGCCCGCGCCACGATCAACGGCATCGCCAACCCGACGATGCCCGAGGTCGGCGAGCGCTACCTCGGTACGGTCGTGAAGACGACCACCTTCGGTGCGTTCGTCTCCCTGCTGCCCGGCAAGGACGGTCTGCTGCACATCTCGCAGATCCGCAAGCTCGCCGGCGGCAAGCGCGTGGAGAACGTCGAGGACGTTCTCGGTGTGGGCCAGAAGGTCCAGGTCGAGATCGCCGAGATCGACTCCCGCGGCAAGCTGTCCCTCGTTCCGGTGATCGAGGGCGAAGAAGGCGACGAGACGAAGAAGGACGACGCCGAGCAGTGACGTCCCGTAGCTCCAAGGCGACGGCCCGCACCTCTTCGGAGGCGCGGGCCGTCGCCCGTACCCAAACCCTGATCAAGGGCACCAACGGCATCGGCACGGTCCGCAAGACCACCCTCCCGGGTGGCCTGCGCATCGTCACCGAGACCCTGCCCTCGGTCCGCTCCGCGACCTTCGGCATCTGGGCGCATGTCGGCTCCCGTGACGAGACGCCGTCCCTGAACGGCGCCACGCACTACTTGGAGCACCTGCTCTTCAAGGGCACCGGCCGCAGGTCGGCGCTGGACATCTCCTCCGCCGTCGACGCGGTCGGCGGCGAGATGAACGCGTTCACGGCCAAGGAGTACACGTGCTACTACGCGCGCGTGCTCGACACCGACCTCCCGCTCGCCATCGACGTCGTCTGCGACATGCTGACCGGCTCGCTCATCCTCGAAGAGGACGTCAACGTCGAGCGTGGCGCGATCCTCGAAGAGATCGCGATGACCGAGGACGACCCGGGCGACTGTGTGCACGACCTGTTCGCGCACACGATGTTCGGCGACAACGCCCTCGGTCGCCCCGTCCTCGGCACGGTCGACACGGTCAACGCCCTCAGCGCCGACCGCATCCGCCGCTTCTACAAGAAGCACTACGACCCGACCCACCTCGTGGTCGCCTGCGCCGGCAACATCGACCACAACAAGGTCGTACGACAGGTCCGCGCGGCCTTCGAGAAGGGGGGCGCCTTCAAGAACCTGGACGCGCAGCCCATCGCCCCGCGCGACGGCCGCCGTACGATCCGCACGGCCGGCAAGGTCGAGCTGCTCGCCCGCAAGACCGAGCAGGCGCACGTCGTCCTCGGCATGCCCGGCCTGGCCCGCACGGACGACCGCCGCTGGGCCATGGGAGTGCTCAACACCGCCCTGGGCGGCGGCATGTCCTCCCGCCTCTTCCAGGAGGTCCGGGAGAAGCGCGGTCTCGCCTACAGCGTGTACTCGTACACCTCCGGTTTTGCCGACTGCGGCCTGTTCGGCGTGTACGCGGGCTGCCGCCCGAGCCAGGTGCACGACGTGCTGAAGATCTGCCGCGACGAACTCGACCACGTGGCCGCGGGCGGCCTCTCCGACGACGAGATCAGCCGCGCCATAGGCCAGCTCCAGGGCTCCACCGTCCTGGGCCTGGAGGACACCGGCGCGCTGATGAACCGTATCGGCAAGAGCGAGCTGTGCTGGGGCGAGCAGATGTCGGTCGACGACATGCTGGCCCGGATAGCCGCGGTCACCCCGGACGAGATCCGCTCGGTCGCCCGCGACATCCTGGGACAGCGCCCGTCGCTGTCGGTCATCGGCCCGCTGAAGGACAAGCAGGCCTCCCGTCTGCACGACGCCGTCGCCTGAAACACCACCGGTTAGGAAGCAGGAAACATGAGCAAGCTGCGCGTGGCGATCCTCGGTGCCAAGGGCCGGATCGGGTCCGAGGCGGTACGGGCGGTCGAGGCCGCCGAGGACATGGAGCTGGTCGCCGCTCTCGGCCGGGGCGACAAGCTGGAGACGCTGGCGGAGACCGGCGCCCAGGTCGCCGTCGAGCTGACCACCCCCGCCTCCGTCATGGGCAACCTCGACTTCTGCGTGCGCCACGGCATCCATGCGGTCGTCGGTACGACGGGCTGGACCGACGAGCGCCTCGCGCAGCTGAAGAGCTGGCTCGCCCAGTCCCCGGAGACCGGCGTGCTCATCGCGCCGAACTTCTCCATCGGGGCCGTCCTGACCATGAAGTTCGCGCAGATCGCCGCGCCGTACTTCGAGTCGGTCGAGGTCGTCGAGCTGCACCACCCGAACAAGGTGGACGCCCCCTCGGGGACCGCCACGCGCACCGCCCAGCTCATCGCCGAGGCCCGCCGCGCCGCCGGCACCGCCCCGGCGCCGGACGCCACGGTGACGGCCCTGGACGGCGCCCGGGGTGCCGACGTCGACGGCGTCCCGGTGCACGCCGTGCGGCTGCGCGGCCTCCTGGCCCACCAGGAGGTGCTGTTGGGCGGCGAGGGCGAGACCCTCACCATCCGCCACGACTCCCTGCACCACAGCAGCTTCATGCCGGGCATCCTGCTCGGCGCCCGCCGTGTGGTGTCGACTCCGGGCCTGACTTTCGGCCTGGAGAACTTCCTGGACCTGAGCTGAGCCCGAAGACGTCATGCGCGCGAAGATCACCTACCTCGTCACGGCCGCCGTCCTGCTCTTCTACTTCGTGCTGGTCGGCAGCCGCGGCGTCATGCTCATCCAGTCCGGCACGATCCTCACCGTCACCTTCGGGATCGCGGTGCTCATCCTGCCGGTCATCGGCCTCTGGTTCCTGTGGAAGAACACCCAGTTCGTCCGCAAGGCCAACCAGCTCGCCGCCGAACTCGACGCCGAGGGCGGTCTGCCCGTCGACGAGCTGAAGCGCACCCCGGGCGGCCGTATCGACCGCGACTCGGCCGACGAGGTGTTCGCCAGGCGCAAGGCCGAGACGGAGGCGGCTCCGGACGACTGGCGCAGCTGGTTCCGGCTCGCCGTCGCCTACCACGACGCCCGGGACACCCCGCGCGCCCGCAAGGCGATGCAGCGCGCCATCGCTCTGCACGACGGCAGACCCGTCCAGGCCTGAGCCGCAGCGGCGGCAAGCCGAAGAAGAGACCCTGCACGTCGAAGGGGCCGGTCCGCAGCACAGCGGACCGGCCCCTCCGGCTTGTCTGTACCGGTCAGCGGAGCCCGTACTCCGCGGCCCACGCCTCCACCGTGTCCGCCGCCCGGTCGAAGGCCGCAGGGCGGTTCAGGAAGTCCAGGCCGTGCGTGGTCAGCAGGGGCGGCGTGTCCTCGGTGGGTCGGTCCTTGCGTACGAGCGTCAGGGCCTGCCCCTGCACCGTGCGGGGCAGCCCCAGCCAGCGCACCGGCTGCTGGGCCGTCCGCACCGAGATCACCCGCTGCCAGGGCACCGTACGGGTCATCAGGAAGCTGACGTGGCGCAGTCCGCGTGCGCTCACCCACACGCCCATGCGCAGCATCCGCAGCGCGCAGACGATGACCGCCAGCGCCAGGCCGAGGACCACGCCGGCCGAGGACACCGAGCCGGTCAGGGCGATCAGGACCGCCGCGAACAGCACGAACGAGGACAGCAGCAGCCCCAGGGCCGCCCCGCCCACGCGTCCGGGGCCGGGCCGGTAGGGGCGCCGCCAGCGCTCGCGGTCGTCGAAGGGCAGCGGGCTCTCGGAAGCCGCCTCGAAGGTGCGGTCGGCCGTCAGGAAGGGCAGGGGCACGGCTGGTCCTCACTCAATCCTTGCTGGTGCTGTGCCCGGTGAGGCTATCCGGCCGGGTTCCCGCTCACCACCCTTGGACGGCCGTAAGGGTCAGCGCCCCTGTGAGGCCTGGGACTGCTGAGCCGGCGTACTGGACGGCGTCGACAGGGCCGGCATGCCGAGGATCACCGCGCCGACGAGCCCGGCCACGATGGTGAGGCCCAGAAGCCAGTTCCCGGCTATCCGGCCGGTGGACGCCCGCTGACGGGGCGGGGGAGCGACGTTGCTGCGGAACCTGTCCGCGTCGGCCACAAAGGCGAAGGGCACGGGCTCACGCCGACGGAACATGGGGTACGGCTCCCTTCGGGATGAAACGGATGAGTCTCACCCACACAGACGAACAAGCGTCGCAATCGGTGCCCGGTTTCACCGATTTCATTCAGGCACGACGACGAACGCCCCGTTTGGCGGGCCGTAGAGTGGCGTCCGCAACAGACGAGATGGGAAGGACCCGCCGAATCGTGACCCCCACCCCCGACGACGAACTCAAGATCGATCTGCGTAGTGATGTCACCGTCGAACTGGTCAAACACAGCGCAGCGGACTCGGACGTTCTCTTCGCGGCCCGTGTGTCGACTGTCGGGGAGCAGTCCCTGGACGAGCTGAACAAGGACCCGGAGCGTTCCAAGGGCCTGATCAACTACCTGATGCGCGACCGGCACGGCAGCCCGTTCGAGCACAACTCGATGACCTTCTTCATCAGCGCCCCGATCTTCGTGTTCCGCGAGTTCATGCGGCACCGGGTCGGCTGGTCGTACAACGAGGAGTCGGGCCGCTACCGGGAGCTGCAGCCGGTCTTCTACGTCCCGGACGAGTCTCGCAAGCTGGTCCAGGAGGGCCGCCCCGGCAAGTACGTCTTCGTCGAGGGCACCCAGGCCCAGCAGGAGCTGGTCGGCCGCGTCATGGAGGACACGTACCTGCAGGCCTACACGGCCTACCAGGAGATGCTCGACGCCGGCGTCGCCCGCGAGGTCGCCCGCTCGGTCCTCCCCGTCGGCCTCTTCTCCTCGATGTACGCCACCTGCAACGCCCGCTCGCTGATGCACTTCCTCGGCCTGCGCACCCAGCACGAGCTGGCGAAGGTGCCGTCCTTCCCGCAGCGGGAGATCGAGATGGTCGGCGAGAAGATGGAGGCGGAGTGGGCCAGGCTCATGCCGCTCACCTACGCTGCCTTCAATGCGAACGGCCGTGTGGCCCCGTAACGAAGCCCTGTTCCCCCACGCGGAACGGATGTACGGATCAGCCGCGCGAAGTGTCCGTATTGCGGCATTTAGAGAAGTTCATCTAGCCTGATCAAACGGACCCGGCACTGCTTGAACCCCCGAGCAGGCAGTGCCGGGCTCCGCATTTGTCCGGACTTTCCAGGCACCCCAAGGGCAGACCACGCATGGAGCACCGAGTAGCGTGTTACCCATGGCTCCGACCTCGACTCCGCAGACCCCCTTCGGGCGGGTCCTCACCGCCATGGTCACGCCCTTCACGGCGGACGGCGCACTCGACCTCGACGGCGCGCAGCGGCTCGCCACCCACCTGGTGGACGCAGGCAACGACGGCCTGATCATCAACGGCACCACCGGCGAGTCCCCCACCACCAGCGACGCGGAGAAATCGGACCTCGTACGAGCCGTACTGGAGGCGGTCGGCGACCGCGCCCACATCGTCGCCGGCGTCGGCACCAACGACACTCACCACAGCGTCGAGCTGGCCCGCGAAGCCGAGCGTGTCGGCGCTCACGGCCTGCTGGTCGTCACGCCGTACTACAACAAGCCCCCGCAGGAGGGCCTGTACCGGCACTTCACGGCCGTCGCGGACGCCACCGGGCTGCCGGTCATGCTCTACGACATCCCCGGCCGCAGCGGCGTCCCGATCAACACCGAGACGCTCGTCCGCCTCGCCGAGCACCCCCGGATCGTCGCCAACAAGGACGCCAAGGGAGACCTCGGCCGCGCCAGCTGGGCCATCGCCCAGTCCGGCCTCGCCTGGTACTCCGGCGACGACATGCTGAACCTGCCCCTGCTCTCCGTGGGCGCGGTCGGCTTCGTCTCGGTCGTCGGCCACCTCGTCACCCCCGACCTGCGCGCCCTCGTCGACGCGTACACCTCGGGCGACGTGGTCAAGGCCACCGAGATCCACCAGAAGCTGCTTCCGGTCTACACGGGCATGTTCCGCACCCAGGGCGTGATGACCACGAAGGCCGCGCTCGCCCTCCAGGGACTTCCCGCCGGGCCCCTGCGCGCCCCCATGGTCGAGTGCTCGGCCGAGGAGGTCGCCCAGCTCAAGATCGATCTTGCCGCCGGCGGGGTACAGCTCTGACAACAGACTTGGCACCACCCGAGCTTCACAACTGAATCCACAACCGCATAAGCGGGCCACCGGTGCCCGCACCCCACAACGACAACTGCTTCTGCACGAACGTCATGCGCGCCACGTGCCCGACCGGTACGTGGCGTGCATGGTGAGGAGAGTCTTTTGAGTCATCCGCATCCTGAACTCGGCCCGCCCCCGCCGCTCCCCGAGGGCGGCCTGCGAGTCACCCCGCTCGGCGGCCTCGGTGAGATCGGCCGAAACATGACGGTCTTCGAGTACGGCGGCCGTCTTCTGATCGTCGACTGCGGAGTGCTCTTCCCCGAGGAGGAGCAGCCCGGAATCGACCTGATCCTGCCGGACTTCTCGTCCATCCGGGACCGCCTCGACGACATCGAGGGCATCGTCCTCACGCACGGCCACGAGGACCACATCGGTGGTGTCCCCTTCCTGCTCCGCGAGAAGCCGGACATCCCGCTGATCGGCTCCAAGCTGACCCTCGCCCTCATCGAGGCCAAGCTCCAGGAACACCGGATCCGCCCGTACACCCTGGAGGTGGCGGAGGGGAACCGCGAGCGCATCGGCCCCTTCGACTGCGAGTTCATCGCGGTCAACCACTCCATCCCGGACGCCCTGGCCGTCGCCATCCGCACCCCCGCCGGCATGGCGGTGCACACCGGCGACTTCAAGATGGACCAGCTCCCGCTGGACAACCGCCTCACCGACCTGCACGCGTTCGCACGGCTGAGCGAGGAGGGCATCGACCTCCTGCTCACCGACTCCACGAACGCCGAGGTCCCGGGCTTCACCCCGCACGAGCGGGACATCTCCAACGTCCTGCGCCAGGTCTTCGCCGGCGCCCGCAAGCGGATCATCGTGGCGAGCTTCGCCAGCCACGTCCACCGCATCCAGCAGATCCTGGACGCGGCGCACGAGTACGGCCGCCGGGTCGCCTTCGTCGGCCGCTCCATGGTCCGCAACATGGGCATCGCCCGCGACCTCGGCTACCTGAAGGTGCCCGCGGGCCTGGTCGTCGACGTCAAGACGCTGGACGACCTGCCGGACCACGAGGTGGTCCTGGTCTGCACGGGCTCCCAGGGCGAGCCGATGGCGGCCCTGTCCCGCATGGCCAACCGCGACCACCAGATCCGCATCGTCGACGGCGACACGGTCATCCTGGCCTCGTCCCTCATCCCCGGAAACGAGAACGCGGTCTACCGGGTGATCAACGGCCTGACCCGCTGGGGCGCCAACGTCGTCCACAAGGGCAACGCCAAGGTGCATGTTTCCGGCCACGCCTCCGCGGGCGAGTTGCTGTACTTCTACAACATCTGCCGCCCGAGGAACCTGATGCCGGTCCACGGCGAATGGCGGCATCTGCGCGCCAACGCCGAGCTGGGCGCGATGACGGGTGTCCCGCACGACCGGATCGTCATCGCCGAGGACGGCGTGGCGGTCGACCTGATCGAGGGCAAGGCCAAGATCTCGGGCAAGGTTCAGGCGGGTTACGTCTACGTCGACGGCCTCTCCGTCGGCGACGTCGGCGAGCCGGCCCTGAAGGACCGCAAGATCCTCGGCGACGAGGGCATCATCTCGGTCTTCGTGGTGGTGGACTCCTCCACCGGCAAGATCACGGGTGGCCCGCACGTCCAGGCCCGGGGTTCCGGCATCGAGGACTCCGCCTTCGCCGACGTCCTCCCGAAGATCACGGAGGTTCTGGAGCGCTCGGCCCAGGACGGCGTGGTGGAGCCCCACCAGCTGCAGCAACTCGTCCGGCGCACCCTCGGCAAGTGGGTCTCCGACACGTATCGCCGCAGGCCGATGATCCTGCCGGTCGTGGTGGAGGTCTGACACCTCGTCGGCGTGAACTTGGAGCGGGGCCCCTCGATTTGCATCGGGGTGCCCCGCTCCAGTACGTTTACGGCTCCGCCCAACCGGGAACCCCCCAGTACCTCGCGTGCTGGACGACGGTGCCCCGGAGCGGGTGGGAAATCCGGCTCAGAACTTCTGATAAAGTCGGAGCCGCCGAAAAGGAAACCGCGAGAGCGGGAACCTGGAAAGCGCCGAGGAAATCGGATCGAGAAAAGGTCTGATAGAGTCGGAAACACCGAAGGGAAGCCCGGAGGAAAGCCCGAGAGGGTGAGTACAAAGGAAGCGACCGTTCCTTGAGAACTCAACAGCGT
>NZ_JBITSQ010000022.1:0-128767 GCF_044541035.1 Streptomyces sp. NPDC085866 | reverse complement strand
CCCCGCGGAGCGGGTAAGAGCCTGCTGCGCAGGCTCCAAGGGAACTTCCGCGCTGCGCTTGGGAGTTCGGAGTGGTGCCCCGCGCTGCGCGCGGGTGATGGAGTGGGACTCCGCGCGTTGCGCGAGTTGGCTCTGCGCTGCGCTCCGAGCCATGTTTCCTTCCCCGAGGATTTTCGTTGGATCCGCAGGTTGGGGTGATGGTCTTCCGGCTCTCCGCTTCGAGACGGCGGCTCCTTCGTCGCTGCGCTCCTGGAAGGAGTCTTGAGGGTCCGTCCGCTGCGCTCCCGGACCTGGCCCGCATGCGCGGGCGGCTGGCTACAAGTGTGCGCCTGGGGTGGTCGACTGATTGTTTCCTTCGCCTCAGAACTTTGGGTGAATCCGTGGTTTGGGTGTGTGCCCCCTTGAGGGGGCGATCGGGGCGGCCGGGTCTGTGGTGTGTCGGAGTGTGAGCACGGTGAGTAACTCAACCTCTGTGCGGCCGCACCCGCCTGACATCACCTCAGGGGGTGCCAGGCGGGTTGGGGGGTGTCAGTCGTGCTGCCACCAGGTCACTGCGAGGCCGGCCAGAAGGGCCCCGAGGTGACGGACGGCTCCGGCGAGGAGCGCTGCGGAGACGAGGCGCCGCCACGAGGCGGGGGCGGGCGCACCGTGGTCGTGGGGCGGGGTGGTGGAGGGCCTGCGGTTCTTCTTCGGCAACGCGGGGTGTCCTTCGTTCGGGCCGGCTTCAGCGGCGTGGGCTGTGGTGCTGGGACCAGTGAGCCAGAGTCGCGAGAGGGCAGAAAATTGCGCTTCTCGGGGTTGTAATGGTGGGCATGGCACGAGGGGCGCCGAGTCCGGCTGATCTGCAGGTGGTGCGTGAACTTGCCGCGCGGGAGGTGGTGGTGACGCCAAGCCAGCTGGAGAGCTGGCGGCGGGTGGGCTTGTTGCCGCGTCATCGACGGCGGGGACTGGGGCGCGGCCGGGGGTCGGTGGTGGACGCGGTCGATCCGCTGGTGGTGGAGAGTGCGGCGGCGCTGGCCCGGCATCTTCGGCAGGGGCGGGACCGGCGGCTGGCCGTGCTGGCGTGGTTCGCCGAGGCCGGGACGCCGTCGGCGGCGCCGGGGACGGCCCGGGTGCCGGAGCCGCCGGTGGCCGCCGTGCGCGAGGCCCTGGTGTGGGCGCTGCAACGTTCGGCGTCGCAGAGGTTGGTGGAGTTCGCGCGTAGCGCGGCCGGGGCCGGCGAGGAAGGGCAGGACGCGCTGTACGCGGCGGCCGGGCGGCTCATGGGGCCGTACCGCGGGCGGGCTAACCCCGCGCTGGTGCGTGCGGCGCTCGAAGCCGGTGGGGACGTGCCGGTCGAGGCCGGGGGGCCGGATGGCAGGAGCATGGTGCACGTGGCCGCCGCGATCGGCCTGGGCGCGCAGGAGGTCGGGGCGGACGCGCTGGCCGAGGCGTTCGCCGCCTTCGGCATGTTCGGGCTGACGGCCGAGGGCTGGGCGCAGATGCTGGGTGCCGCAGAGCGCGGCGAGGGGCCCGAGGTGGACTGGGGACTGTTCCAGCAGAACGCGGACATCGTGGCCCAGGTGCAGCGGGCGAGTGACGAGGAGCTGCTGCGCGCACGAGAGGTGCTGGTCGGGATGCGTATGTTCTACGCGCTGTACGTGCTGCACGGGCTGCTCCTGCCGGACACCCCCGCGCAGGCCGCGCTGCGGGAGCGGATCGACGAGTGGGGCATGTTCCCGTTCCTGGACCACGTCATTGCCATCGCCCCCTCCCCCATGCGGTTCGCCGAGTCCCTGGCGGTCTTCCTCGAGCCGCTCTTCGACGGGCTGTACCAGATCCTCATGGGCCAGTTCGCCGAGAACCCGGACATCTTCAGCATCCCCGGCGACGAGAGGGGGGCCGTCGGCTTCGGGGAGAGGTGGATGCGCTCCATGGAGGAGCTGCCCAACGGTCGCCTGCAGGCGGCGAACGGCGGCGCAGACCACGACCCTGGTGAAGGGGCGTGGGTGCAGGCCGGATGACCTGACCTTGCCGCAGTTTCGGTGATGGCGGCTGCGTGCCTTTTCGTGGATGGGTGCAGCAAGACTGGTGATGCGGGCGGGTGGTTCCTCCCGCTGGGGAGGGTCCGCAGCGCGGCGGCCGGCTTCGGGTGCAGGGCGCCGCGCCGGGCGCCGGGCAGGAGACCACGAGGTGCTGCCGTGATCACCTGCGTGGCCACCGCCGCTTGTACGTGAAGTCAGCTGGCGTCGGCTTCAGAGTGGTGGCGCTGTGCTCGGGTACCGGCGACTGGACGGCCGTTCGAGCGCTGGGCGTTGCCCGGGCGGGCTGCCTCCCCCATCCCTGCCGGTGCGTTCGTCCTCCGTCTGTCACCGTACCGGTGACGCGCTGCGACTTGTGTACCGCCGCTCCACTCTAGGGCAACAGGTGTTGCGCGTCTGTGCAGGTCAGAGGGGGTGCGACGCATTTTCGGGCAGCACGAAATTGTGGGAACCAGTGGCCGTTGCTGCCGCGGAAAACGACTCGTGAGGCGTTTTCGGGTCCGCCGACACATGGTACCGATGGACGCTCAGGAGCGTAGTTCATACGACGGGGGGCGCTTCCCCACCAGTCAGACATGGCCAGTTGACGGTCATCTCATGGAGGTGCTTGGCGCGCCTGCGGCAGGTGTCCCGTCGAGGGGGCGTCCCGGGGCTTGCGGTACCAGTCCCGCGACCCGCCTGCGTCTGAGCAGGCGATACGTCGGGCACCACCGGGTGCAGCGAAGTGGCCGGCAGCGCGCGCAATGGTTGCGGGGCGACAGTTGTCGTAAAGGTGTCTGCCTAATGATGATTGCCCGGCAATGATTTCGCGGCGGCAGGCGCGCGGCAAATCGCCGACTCATGCTGATTTGGATTGCCGAGTCAACATGCAGCCGGATCGGTTTTGCATCATCGGGTAAATCAATGACTGCGGGCCGCAGAATCGGGGAGTCAGCTTTGGTCGCCAATTCGTTTTGGAGACGTGCTAACGTATCGGTTAGCAGTCCACACATGGGTGTGGGCCTCGTACCCTGGAAAACGTGCACGAGGCCCACGCGGCACGACGTGGACTGAGGGCCCGTCCCGTTGGCGCGGGGTGGGCCCTCCCCACTTCTCCGCAGCTCAGTCCATCAGTTCGTCCACCACGCGCACTGCGTAGTAGACGGCCTGCAGGACAGTGACCACGGGCCGCAGGCTGCGGCCGGTGGCCCACAGCTTGCGGCGAAGCAGCTTGGTCCTCGCCGGCCTGCCCTGGGGAGCAGGCTCGGACATGCGTCATACCTCCCTTCTGGTATCCGGACCGCCAATCGGCGGTGATCCGTCAGGGAAGGATCACATTACCGCAGTCACGCAGTCGAGTTGTTCACTCGGCGACCTCGCGGGCGGTCTCGCTCCAACAATCCTTGGTAATTTTCCAGGGACCCCGGGCCGTGGGGCGCCTATTAGAGGTCCTCATTTTCTAGAGAGTTATCTATAGAGTTGCTGGTCAGCGGGTCGGGGCAATCGACGGTCCCGGGGTGACCCGGGAGCCGTCCGCGATGGAGGGTGACGTGGGTCACAGTCTTTCCGGTACTGCTGCGGAGCGGTCCGGTCCGCGCGGACGCGGTGCTCCGAAGGGCGCCAGCGCTCCGACGCGGATTGCTCCTGACCGCAGGTCCACAGTCGGCATTCTCGCGTCTCGTCTCCCGCCCGCCCCTGTGTGGTGCCGTGTCCGACACCGGCCGGGGCGGTCTACCGTGTCGTGCCATGACGGTCTTGGTCATCGGCGGAAGCGGCTTCCTGGGCACCGAGTTGATCCGGCAGTCCGTCATGGCCGGGCACGCAACGGCCGCGACCTACGCAACCAGGCCCGGCACCGCTCCCCTCGCCGCTTGGTACCCACTCGACCTGCGGGATCCCGAACGCGTGGACGCCGTCATAGCCGAAGTCGGCGCGGGTCTCGTCATCAACGCATCGAGCGGCAACGCCGACTGGGCGGTGACCGCGCAGGGGCCCGTCCGGCTGGCGATGGCGGCGGCGAAGTACGGAAGCCGCCTGGTCCACGTGTCCAGCGACGCGGTGTTCTCCGGCGCCCAAGTCCACTACGACGAGTCGTGCCTGCCCGACCCCATCACCCCGTACGGAGCGGCGAAGGCGGCAGCGGAGACCGCCATCCTCCTCGTGCATCCGCGGGCCGTCGTCGCCCGCACGTCGCTGATCATCGGCGACGGCGGTTCCGTGCATGAGCGCCTCGTGCACGAACTGGCCGCCGGCACCCGCGAGGGCGTCCTGTTCACCGACGACATCCGCTGCCCCGTCCACGTCGCCGACCTGGCCGCCGCCCTTCTGGAACTGGCGTACGGCGACGCGGCCGGCGTCCACCATCTCGCTGGGCCCGACCCCGTGAGCCGTCATGAACTCGGCGTCCTCATCGCCGGGCGTGACGGCCTGGACGCCTCCCGGCTGCCCGCGGGCTTGCGGGCCCACAGCGCCCTTCCCGGCGCCCTCGACGTACGCCTCGACAGCCGAGCCACTCAGCGGAAACTCCGCACCACACTGCGCGGCGCCCAGCAGTTCTGCACCACAACAACCTGACCGCCCAGCCTGACACCGAGTTACGGGCCCAGCCGGGGCGCAGGTGGAGGTAGCCGGGCAAGGTGGCCGCGTGGACAGGGGGATCCGCCAGGCCTCGGCCTGCGCGCCGGTGAGCTTGCGGCCCGAGTGGGGCGTAGGAGGAGCGGTCCGCGGCTGACTCGGCCGGCCGTGGCTGAGATGCCCGTCGAGGGGCGCGACGAGACACTCGCCACGTGCCAGATGTTTTCTCCCGACGCCCGGCGTAGCCGGGTTGAGCACGGCGCAGCGCTGAGCCGGTATCCGCGCTACGCCTGGAGGGACGGCACCCTGCGCCCTCTGGTGGCCGTGCGGGCTGCGGTCGACGATGTCTGGGAGGAATCACAGACGGGGGTGGAGCGTGGAGCTCGGGGCGTTCTTCAGCAGCGGTGACGGTTGGGCCGAATCGTGGGTGCTCGACGTCGGGCTGATGGAGTCGCTGCGGTTCGGGCCTCCGGACGCTCACACCGACCTCGACGTGGCGATCGCGCTGACCCGGCTGCTGTACAACGACTTCGTCTCCTACGGGACCGACGGCCGGGACAGGCGCCTGAACAACGACACCGTACCTGTCGTCATCAAGGCCCACCGCGCCGTGATCGAGCGTCTCGCTCTCAAGCCGCCGGTGTGGCCGTTCCGGGCGTTCGACGGCCCGCGCGGTTTCGGTTCGTACTGGCGCGACCACGATATGAGCGGCAGTTGGAAAGCCCGCCGGGACTGCGTGGAGGAGATCCTCGGCCCAACCAGGGACGCGCTGGAGGAACTGCAGGAGCTGGAGTACGAGAGCCGGTTCCGCAACGGTCCGGCCGGCAGCTTCAAGAACCTGATCTTCGCCGCCGACGGTGAGAAGCCCGAGATGGTGCTGCGGGACGCGGTGAAGAACGACGTGGAGATCGTCCGCAACGCGCACACGTGCCTGGTGTTCACCGATCCGCTGCCGCCACAGGGCCTTACCTGGCGGCAGATGGTCGCCTGGTGGAAGAAGAACCACCAGCCGGACACCGATGAGAAGACCGCCGCGAGCGGTCTGTATCGGCGTCTGTACCGGTCGCTGGACTCCGTGCCCGAGCAGCTGGTGATGCGCACGTACTGCGCCCGCTACGCCGAGGACGGCGGCTTCGACCTGCCCGCGCTGATCCCGCAGGTCTACCTCCACTACGACCCCTACACCCGCCGCAGTGGCAAGCAGTCCGGCGCGCTGCCCCGCCAGCGCATGGACTTTCTGCTCCTGGCCCCGGACCGCTCCCGCATCGTCATCGAGGTCGACGGCGTCCAGCACTACGGCCGCCCCAACCCGCCCGACGACAAGGGGCGGATCACGCACACCGCCGTGCCGCGGCTGTACGCGGAGATGGTCGCCGAGGACCGCCGGCTGCGGCTGGCCGGATACGAGATCTACCGCTTCGGCGGCTGGGAACTCACCCAGCCCCACGCCGAACAGCTGGTGCAAGACTTCTTCACCGAACTCCTCGCCCGGCACCAGAAACCGGCCTTGTAGATCGGTGTCGTCTCGCTGTGGATGTCAGGGCACCAGGCGCGGCAGGCAATCGAGGGTATGGCGGACTGCGGTGCGGGCTGCGGCGGTGGGAAGCGAGTGTGCGCGCCCGGTACAACCGACGGACGACACCTGCCGCGCACTGGCACGGGCGGGGAGGCGCGCGGCGCTGCCCGGCGGCGCGCCGCGCACATCCCGTGGGGGCCGGTTTGCGAGGTGTCCGCACCTGTCCCCGGCAGAGGTCAGGTCTGCAGGCCGGTACACGGGGGTAGCGGCACACGGGGGTAGCGGCGCCGCAGCCCGACTTCCAGGGATGTATCCGGCAACTCGGCAGAAACGCTGGGTTATCTGAGGGATACTCGTGCACGAGCCCCCCCGGCTCTCAGCGGGCGCCTCGCAACGGCTATTGGTGGCACAGGAGTTGAGACATGCCGGAATTCCGGATCGGTCATCGCCGGTACCCCACGAAGCAGGCGGCCGGGGACGCCGTCCGTGCGGTGCTCTACGGGTACGAGGTGGGAAGCACGGTGGACCGGCCGGCAGATCACCTGCTCCTGCTGGACCTTCTCGACCTGCACGAAGAAGCCCCGGACAAGATCGGTTCGGGTGTGGACTCCTTCGTCATCGCCCCGCCCTTGCGTGGCCCCCATCCGGGCTTCGCGGTCGTCCGCACGGACGGCACCCGCATCGACTTCTCCTACCTGGCGTGCCTGAAGCCGCCCACCTACCGCCAACAGGTCTCCAGCGCGATGTGCGCCGAGGTCGAGGACCAGGTGAGCGCCTATTTCACCGCCCGGGTGGCGGCGGGCTCCCTCGTGTCGGACCAGTCCGGCGCACCGCTCGACTACGGCGACACCCACGTCAGCTACTTCCGCGGACCGACCTTCGCCGAGATCGCCGCCACCTTCGCCGCGGCGGTCGGCGGCTGGGACGCGATCGCGCTGAACTCCTCCGCAGACCAGGGCATCGGCACGTTCACCGACCGCGCCCTCGCCGAGCGGTGGCGCAGCCACCACGCTGAACACGCCGTGCTCGGCCTGCTGTCGTCGCAGGAGAACTTGCGCCGGCCGCGCGCATGACGGCCGCACCCGTCCCACCGTCCGGCCGCGCCGGACCGGGCATCGCACCTGTCTACGCGTCCCTGGAGAGGCAGAGGTTCGTGATCCGGGCCCGCGGCGACATCACTCCAGCCAGCTGACGGGCTTCCTGCTCATCACGCACCACGAGGTGCTGGAACTCCAGCTGCGGGGAGAGGCAGACGAGTTCGGGGCACGGACGCACGATCCCGTACAGGGCGCGCAGCCGCCCCGTCGTGAAGAGCGGAATGCCGTATGCGAAGCTCTCGGACACCTGCGGCCTCTCGGGGATCTCCACCCGTACCTCTTCGTCGTCCCAGGCCCGTTCGGCGACCGCAGCGAACAGCTCGGCACGCTGCCGTGTTGGCACGTCCTGCCACCACGCCCGTGCCACCTCCACCGCCCGACCAGCCAGCTCCTGTAGCTTCGCGGCCTCCTGCTCGCGCTGCCGCCGCCATGCCTGCTCCAAGCGCCGCTGCTCCTGTGCCTGGGCGCGGAGGATCTCTTCGTCTTCGGGAGTCGGCACGAGCTGACTCTGTCGGCGCCGCTTCAGTTGCTGCATGCGCTGGAATTCTTGCTGCTGGCGTGCGGCGCGGCGGTCCGCGGCCTCCCGGCGGGCTCTGTCGGCTCGTTCGGCCTGCTCCTGGCGTCTGCGGTCGTGCTCGCTTTGCGCGCGCTCGGACTGGGCGGAGGTCCACCACAGGTGACGCTGCACGTAGTGGCCGCCGGAGCCCCGTGGTGCGGACGTGTAGTGCGGCAGGCTGGCGACGGGGGTGACGCTGCCGGACAGCACCCATCTCACGAACCGCCCCAGGTCCTGCGGTTTGAACACCCAGGTCCCGGCGGCGGCGTCGAATCCTCCCAGTCCGTCGACCACCCTCCAACACTGCCCGTGCTGGTCGGGGGCGCTGACCTGTACGGCCGGGACCACGTCGATCCACGAGGGTGCCTGGGGGCCCGGGGACACCCAGCACACGCCGATGCCATCGGCTGCGTAGCGGGCGGTGTGGGCCAGGATGTCCCGGTCGGTGATCGGTGAGAGCTGCGCTTCCCAGGCGATGCGCCTGCTGCCGTCGGGGGAGGACGCCATCACGTCCGCGCGCCATGCGCCGTCACCTCCCGCCACCTCGAGGGCGGCGTGCCATCCGGCGCTGCGGACCGCCGAGGCCAGCTCGAGCTTGAGCATGTGGTGTTCCCACGATTCGCCGCCCAGTTCGCAGGTGCCGTCGCGGCCCGGGTCGTGGCAGAAGAACCGCACCCCTTGCGGGGAGTGCTTGGCATGCACGGCCCACCCGCATCCGGGGCAGGCCAGGGGAACGCGGGGCCGCACCTTGTAGACCTGGGCCCAGCTCATCGCGCACCCGAGATCAGGCTGGGTGGCATCCAGTCGGCCGGCATCAGGGTGCAGCGCGGTGAACGGCACGGGCTCGTGCCCCCCCGGGAATCTGGCGCGCAGCGCGGTGAATCCGTCGCAACAGCAGATAGCACGCGCTGCTGACACACCGGGCTGAACTGCAGATATCCGATGCCCTCCCGGAGCCGTCGAGCGCCTGAACCGTGCCGGCGCGGTCGCACCACACTGGCACCGTGCCCTCGGAGGCGGTGACCCCTGAGAGGGTGCCTCGGGCACGCCCCCTACGCACCCGGGCCACGCTAGACCCCGCATTCGATCTGCGCGCCGTCTGGGTGCGGGCCCGCACCGACACCCGCCTCGCCGTCGCGCTCGCCCGTCCTGCCCCGGCCGCTCACCCGGCTCGAACCATCCCTGCCCGCCCTCAAAGGCCGCCGCGCGCGCCGAGGCGCGGAAGGGAGGGTGACGGGGTTGGCCGCCCGAGGCCCCGGCTCTGGGTGCCAGAAGGCATCACTCGTCGTCCATGATCGAACGGAGGTGTTCGGTGAATGCCTCGTCCTCTGCGGCGCCCGGAGTGCGCGCGTAGGTGCACACCAGGCACTGGCCGTAAGCGACTTGGCCGAAGATCGGGTCGAGGCCCTCCACGCAGAACGTTTCGTGCCCGCAGACGGGGCAGGTGTCGAGGTCGTGTCCGTCCGGGTTGTGCTTCGGGTGGTAGGCGTTGGGGTTGGCCACGTTCTCGGCGCGTCGGGTGGCTTCTTCCTCCCCGATGCGTTCGAGGCACTCGCCGGCTCGTTTCTGGGAGGCCACGTCCTCTGCCTGCGCGATCCGCTGGATCCGGTCCTGCTGCTCCTCCCCCATGACGCCGAGGCTTGGGTGGCCGTCGAGGGCCAGCAGGGCCTCGACGTGGCGATGCTGCAGAGCTCCGGCGCCGCGGCCGTGGCGGGCCGCTTGACTGGCTTCGATCCCGTTCTGGAGGGTGCGCACATCGATCCGGGTGTGTGACGACAAACAAGGCCCCGCCTGGAACAGCGAGTTCGTGTCGCCCTGGGGGATGTCCGGCATCGGATGCTCGTCAGGCACGCAGACGATGCCGTCCGTGGCTGGGATGCGCTCTTCGATCACCTTGAGCAGCGCGCTGGCCGACAGGACCCGTCCCTTGCGGTCCACCTCCTTCCCCGGCCACTCGGAAGCGACGATCGCAGCCAGCCCGTTGGACAGCGCCTGGTCGAAGACGCCCTCCCGGCCCGCCATAAGCGGAGCGAAGGGGTCATCACCTGTCGGGGCCGGAGCGGCGAAAGGATCAGCTTCCTCAGGATCGGCGGGGACCGCATCGTCTCGCCGTGTCTCGCGCAACTCCGCGGCCAGCACAACGGCGCACCGGGCAAATTCCTCAGCTCGCTGATCCCTCATGGACAGCCATGGTGCCGTGCGCCACGCGACTCAGGTAGGCCCCCCGGGGGGGGGCCGAGCAGGGCCGCCTCGAGGCGGAGCCGCTGTGCTGGCTTGCGCACCGGTCCCGGCGTCCGCTGGTGGTCTCAGCTCTCCCTCGGCACGAGGCGGGAGAAGAACTCCTTCGCTGCCTGTGTGTCGAGGTCCCCGTTCGTGATCGCGGACCGCCGAAGCGCTTCGCCGGACACCTGAGCGGGGATGCCGAGCTGCTTGTCCGCCTCGCTCATGACCTCGCCGAGGTACCACTGGGCCGAGGTCGGGAAGTGCTGGATGAACCAGCTAATCATCTTCGCCAGGGGCAGCGACAGGATGAGGTCGAAGCCCTTCAGCTCACCGCCCCGGCGTTTGGCGGTGCCCAGCGAGGTGGCGAAGTCCTCCAGGACGGCGTGGCGGATGGTCGGTCCGAGGGCGTCGGTGGGGATGATCTGCCGGAGGCTGTCGGCGACTTCGAAGGCGAGCTGGTCGGCGACCTCCCGCACGCTCGGCTCGTTGCGGTGACGCAGAGCCCAGCGCTTGCGGGTGTCGGGGCGCTTCCACAGCAGGCGGAAGAAGGTCTCGCTGAGCCGGTCGCGGATCTGGGCGGCCCCCGGGGCGAGACGGTGGCGGTCGCCGGCCGACATGGCCTCCTTCAGCCCCTCGGAGGAGCGGCGGCGGGCTTCGGCCCAGTCTTCGGCGACCGGGCGGGACCACTGGGCGCGGCCGCCGACGGTCGCCTGGGGCAGGGGGACGTCGTTCTCGCCGCGGGAGATGTAGCCGCGCAGGGTGGAGGCCGTGATGCCGCCCAGTGCGGCCATCTCGGGCACGCCGAGCAGCCGGTCCCCGGCGAGTTCGGGACTGGCCAGGTCGACGACGCACCGCTCCAGCGGCAGGGGGTCGTCCTGCTTCTGGTGGCGCTGCGCCCACCGGGTCAGGTCGTCGATCCAGTTCTCCGGCTTGTCGGTGGCCGGATCGAAGGTGGCGACCTTGTGCAGGTGGGCGCGGTCGGGGTGGGCGTGACCGTCGAGGAGGTCGGCGGCGTGGACGGTGGCGGTGGCGCGTGCCGTGTGGCGTGCGTAGTCCTCGGTGACCGGGTCCCAGATCTGGCCGGGCCGGTACCAGGTGTCACCGTCCCACCAGTAGCCGCCGGCCCGGAACATGAGCGGCGCGCCGGACCAGTAGGTGTGCAAGCTTGCGGTGTCCTCGTCGCGGAGGAGGAGGACGGTGCGGCCGTGCTCGGGGTGGTGGCGCACGGCCCAGCCCAGGTGGTGGGCGATGGGGTCGGTGGTGAAGGCCAGCCAGCCTCCCTCGTGGGAGGTGTCGCAGCGGCCCCACATGCCTTCGCCCCTGTTGCGGCCGACCGCCTCGATGGCTTCGGGGCCGTCGTCGAGCGGCAGGTGCGAGTCGTCGACGAACGGCAGACCCGGAACCGGGTGGTCCGTCCGCAGCCCGTTCGCGAGCGGGCGAATGTCGTAGACCAACGTGCTCCCCCTCCTCAACTCAAGTGCTGTACTTAGCTACAGCACTATTGATGCCCAGTAATACACGACTGGAAAGTGGATCGGCACAGCGATTTCGAGACAGATTTTCGCAGCGGCGATACAGACGTCCGTCGAACAGAGCCGGCGCTTTCGAACGCTGGACACCCGGACGCCGCGGACCGCGGGACAGGGCCCGCCAGCCCAGCGCAGGGGCCGTATCTTCTAGTCCTTGCCCCGCGCGAGCCAGTGCAGGGGGCACAGGTGGGAGCAGGATTGGGGGCGGGCTATGAGCAGACAGGACCAGGCGGATGCGGTGTACCGGGAGATGGCCAAGCGTCTGCTGCCCGATGAGGCTCTGCGGGCGCTGGCCCGGTGGTGGAGCGAGAACGCTGCAAGGCTCCCCGACAAGACGCCCGGCGCGCACACGGTCCGCTACACGCCCAGCCGGTGGGCTCAGATCACGCCCTGGCCCTCAGCCCTGGCCTCGACCTCGTGCGACGGTGACGCCGCAGTGAGCCGGGCGCAGGTGACATCGATCGTCACGGACGCACTGCGGCGCGAAGCCTTCACAGAGGCCCTCGTGGCCACCTATGTGTGGGGAAAAGGCAAGGCCGGTTCCCCCGGCGGCAGCGGACCGGCCACGCTGCGAAGGATCCTGGCCGCCGACAGCCTGGAAGCGGCGCTGGCCGGTGCGGTCACCGCACTGAGCGAGCACAGCTCAACAGCCGCCTACGCGGCACTCCGCGGCCGCACTCCCTGGCTCGGGCCGTCGTTCTTCACCAAGTTCCTCTACTTCGCCGGCAAGGCAGTGCCGCCGATGAGCGGCCCCAAGCCGCTCATCCTCGACCGTGTTCTAGCTCAACGAATGCGGTCCCTGGCCTCAACGGTCGGCCGTGAAACGGGCCACGACCCCGACGGCTCGATCGCCCGCTGGGTCTGGAGGGACCAGGACTGGTCACCCCACCGCTACCAGGTCTACCTCTCGTTCATGCACGCCGCAGCCCACCAGGCGGCGTCCACCGACGGCTGGCCGTCCGACGCCTCACTCGACCTGCTCGAATACGCACTGTTCAACACCGGATCAATGTGAGCATCCGGGCCCGCACACTGCAGCATTGAAAGCCTCACGGGCCCGCTGCCCGTACACCCGGCGCGCAGAGACCTTACGCCAGACGCCAGACGCCGGCTGCCGGCTGCCGGCTGCCGGCCGAGAGTGCCACGCATGGTGCGACGACGCCGGCCGACTCACCCAAGGAGCTGGGCGAGGGCTCCGGTGACGGCGGCGGCGAGGGTGAGGACGGCGGCGAACGTGCTGGCAGCGCGCATGAGGACGGAGGGGTACGTAGCACCGTCGATGCGGGCAAGTGCGCCTGCCGCTGCTGCGACGAGAAGTGCGAACACGACGACAAGGGCGGCGGCGAGCAGGACGATGGCAATGCGGTTCACGGCAATCTCCCCGTAGCGGTTCGGTTGTTGACGTGACCGAAGGTCGCGGAAGCGGTGTGCGCCGTGGTCCAGCCGGACAATGATGAACACTGTTGAACACACGTAGGGCCGGGGGCGCAAGTGGGCGGGGAAACCGATGAGCGTGAGGCGGCGCTCACCGAGCTACGCAAGCGGCTGGTCGACGCCCTATCCCACGCGGGGCTGACCAAGGTTCAGCTCGCGGCCCGGATGGGACGGTCGCGCACGACCGTTCAGGCGGCTTTCCAGACCGGCGGCCCTGTTCCGTCCGGCGCGACGGTGGCGGCGCTGGCCGGCAAGCTGGGCCTGTCGGCCGAGCAGAAGCGGGAGCTGCTGGAGCTGCGCCGGGCCGCGGCAGGCGAGACGGCCGGTCCTGTGCGTGTGCGGGACGAAGGGCTCGGCAAGCCGATCGAGCAGTGGGATCCTCACGACTTGGAAGTCCATCCCGCCGGAACCCGTATTACTGCAGCTGGCGCGGGCGCCCGAGAGCAACGGGCGCTGTCCGGCTACGTGCGCCGCGCCCACGACCGCGCGCTGGCCGACACGGTGGGCGAAGCGGCCGAGGGGCGCAGTCGGATGCTGATGCTGGTCGGATCGTCCTCGACCGGCAAGACGCGGGCGTGCTGGGAGGCCGTCCAGCCGCTCGCGGCCCAGGGGTGGCGGCTGTGGCACCCCTACGATCCGACCCGGGCCGAGGCCGCGCTCGCCGACCTCGACCGGGTGGGGTCCCGCACGGTGGTGTGGCTCAACGAGGCCCAGCACTACCTCGGCCACCCCCAGGCCGGCGAGCGCATCGCGGCCGCACTGCGCACTCTGCTCACCCACACCGACCGCGGGCCGGTCCTCGTCCTGGGCACCTTGTGGCCCGAGTACGCCGACGCCTACACGCGCCTGGCCGCCCCCGGGGGGTCTGACCCGCACAGCCAGGTCCGCGAGTTTCTGACCGGGCGCACCGTCACCGTCCCCGACGTTTTCGACGAGGAGGCGCTTCAGGCCGCCTCCGTCCTGGCGCGGGACGGCGACCCGATCATGGCGGGCGCCCTCTCCCGCGCCCGATCTCATGGACGCATCACCCAGGACCTCGCCGGTGCACCGGAACTCGTGCGCCGCTACGAGCAGGGCACCCCACCCGTCAGAGCCCTGCTTGAGGCCGCGATGGACGCCCGCCGCCTCGGTGTCGGACTTCACCTCCCCCAGGCCTTCCTCATCGACGCCGCCACCGACTACCTCACTGACGACGACTACGACCACCTCACCGAAGACTGGGCCGAAGCAGCCTTCGCTGCCCTCGCCCGCCCCGTCCACGGCAGACAAGCCCCCCTACGCCGCGCCACGACCCGCCCCTCGCGACACCCCCCGGGCACTCCGGCACCGACCAGGACGCCCGCCGCGGTGTCAGGACCGGTCTTCCGCCTCGCGGACTACCTCGAACAACACGGCCGCATGACACGCCAAAGGTTCTGCCCGCCCGCCTCCTTCTGGCACGCAGCCCACGCCCATCTCACCGACCCTGACGAACTCACCAGGCTAGCCCGCGCCGCCGACGACCGGCAGCGCCTGCAGTGGGCCCACCACCTCTGGTGCAAGCTCGCACCCCACAACCCGGATGCCCTGCTGGGGATTGCGGCAGTACGGAACACCATCGGGGACCATGAGGGCGCCGAAACCCTGGCCCGATATGCCGCCGACGCCGGTCACCCGGAAGCCCTGACCTACCTGGCACAAACGCGGGAACAGGCCGGGAATCGGGAGGGCGCCGAAACCCTGGCCCGATATGCCGCCGACGCCGGTCACCCGAGAGCCCTGACCTACCTGGCGCTGATGCGAGAGCAGGCCGGAGACCCGAAGAGCGCCGAAACCCTCTACCGGCAGGCCGCCGACGCCGGCGACGCCCGTGCCCTTAGTGGCTTAGCTCGGATGCGGGAGCAGCCTGCAGACCCAAACGGCGCCGAAACCCTGGCCGACCTGGCACGGCTCCGGGAACTGACCGGGGATCCGGAGGCCGCCGAAGCCCTGGCCTGGCAGGCCGCCGCCACTGGGGACATGGGTGCCTTCTGTGATCTGACGCGGATGCGGGAACAGGCCGGAAACCCCCAGAGCGCCGAAGACCTGGCCCGGCAGGCCGCCGACTCCTGCTACCCAGATGCCCTGTTCGACCTGGCGCACATGCGGGAACAGGCCGGAGACCCGAAGAGCGCCGAGAAGCTGGCCCGGCAGGCCGCTGACGTCGGCTACCCGGAAGCCCTGGCCGACCTGGCGCACATGCGGGAACAGGCCGGAGACACCCAGAGCGCTGAAACCCTCTACCGGCAGGCCGCCGACGCCGGCTACCCGGAAGCCCTGGCCGACCTAGCACACATGCGGGAACAGGCCGGAGACACCCAGAGCGCTGAAACCCTCTACCGGCAGGCCGCCGACGCCGGCGTTCGCTGCGATGCAAGGCGGTGGCCGTACGGGCTGGACCCGGACGGTTCCCCCACCCCTCGATGGTTGTGAGCGGGGCTCGCCCCACGGGCGTTACTGCCCCACTGTGGCACCGGCCCCAGTCTAGGTCTCCGAGGGCCCCGGCTTACACCAGGACGACGGGAACGGCATCCTCGGCCGTCCAGTCCCCCTCGAACAGGGCGGCAACCAAGCGTACGTGATCGTCGGGGAGCTGGCCGGCGCGGTGCTTGGTGCGGGCCTTGGCGAGCCAGGCACCGAGTTTGACGGTGTCGCCGTCGACGCGGATGCTCTCGCGGGCGGCGGGGACGCGGCCTTCGCGGTGCAGGAAGAGTTCCAGGAGCTGGACGGTCTCCTCGAAGGTGCGGCGGGCGCGGCGGACGGGGGCGAGGGGGTTGGTGTCGGGGGTGAGGTCGAGGGCGGTCATCAGCTGCTGCTGGCCGGGGGTGAGGGCCAGCCAGGTGGTGAGCTGGCGGTGCAGCCAGGAGCCGATCTTCACCCCGGCCAGGACGGTGTCGCGGGTGAGGGCGGCGGGGTCGGCGCCGGTGGTGAGGTGGGCGCGCAGCAGGTGGTATTTGCGGTGCCAGTCCGCGCCGTGCGGGAGGCGCCAGTCGGCGGCGAGGGCGGTGAGCGCGTCCGCGCGGGCGGTGTCGAGTTCGTTCTTGGCGGCGAGGTGGCGTTGTTCGGCGAGCCAGGCGCCGACGGGGGTGGTGGCGGGGGCGGCGAGGTGGCCGTGGGCGCGGTGGTAGTCGGCTGCGGCGGCCAGGCGGGAGCGCCAGGCGGACTCGTGCTTGTCCCAGATCATGCCCAGCGCGTCGAGTTCGGCGATCCACTCGGCTTCGAGGCGGCCGGCTTTCGCGGCGTCGCGCATGGTGGTGATGAAAGTGCCCAGCCGGTAGCCAGCGGGGTCGGTGTAGTCGGCGGGGACGTCGAGGTGGCCGTGTTCGTCGCGGTAGGACTGGGCGGCGGCAAGGCCGAGGCGGCGGGAGCGGGAGACACCTTGGTCGCGGGGGTCGAAGGAGGTCAGGTCCATCGCTTGGGCGATGCGTTCGGGGTGAACGGTGAAGTCGAAGTGCCAGCGGCGTTCGATGACCTGGCTGGTCTCGCGTGGGAGGCGGTTGGCCTTGTCGGGGAGGCGTTCGAGGATGCGGTGGTCGTGGCTGGCCAGCGCTGTGGCGATGGCCCAGACGGGTTCGTAGGCGGTGCCGAGGATGTTCTCGGGGTCGGCGCCGGGCGGGATGTAGACGGGGACGATCAGCGAGGCCGTCTTGCCCGAGACATCGAGGCGCAGGGCGCGGCCGAGGGCCTGGACGCAGCGGATGACGCTGCGGGTGGGGTCGGCGAAGACGACGGCGTCGACGCTGGGGATGTCGACGCCTTCGGCGATTAGGCGGGCGTTGGCCAGGATCGCGCTGTCGGTGGCGGCGAAGGCGGCGAAGATGCCGGAGCGTTGTTCGGGGGTGTGCTCGCCGTGGGCGAAGAACAGCTTGGGGGGTGTGTCTGGGCACAGGTCGGGGGCGGTTTTGCGGAGCAGGCGCAGGGTGTGGCCGAGTTCGCGGGTGAAGCGCTGGGCGTCGCTGACGAGGTTGAAGTAGACCAGAATGCGGCGTAGTTGGTGCTTGGTCATGGCGCGCAGGACGGCCAGGTGCAGGGCGGTGGTGCGCAGCGCGTCCTCGGTGGCGCGTTGTCCGGTGACGGCGCTCAGATTGAGGCGGTCGCGCAGCTCGGTGTCGGTGACGGTGGGCACCACGATGCGGTAGTCGGCGGACATGCCGTCCGCGATCGCCTGCGCCAGGGGGTATTCGAAGACTTTCTTGCCGTAGGTGGCCTCGTTGTCCATGCTGTTCGCCAGCGCCTCCGAGCCGGGTTGCTCGGCGCTGGCGCGGCGGCCGGGCCGGGAGGGGGCGGCGGACTCGGCCAGGTCGGGTGCAGCGAAGATCCGCGGTGTGGCGGTCATGTAGAGGCGGCGGTCGGCGCGGATGCGGTGCGCGTCGTTGACCATGGCCCACTTCTTGTCCGTGCGGCCGGCGATGCGGTGGGCCTCGTCCATGACCGCCAGGTCGAAGGGGGGTACGTCGAGTGCTGTGTGGTGGGTGTTCTCGACCTTGTCGAGCGAGTCGTAGGTGCAGATCACGGTCAGCGCCGGGATCTGGTTTTCGCCGGGGCCGACGGATGCCAGCAGCAGGGCCAGGGTGCCGACCTGCGCAGTCGAGGTGACGTGGGCCGCGACCAGGTCGTCACGGCCGGAGGCGTCCATGGAGGAGACGATCACCATGTGTTCGCTGCGGGCGTCGGCACGCCACGCCAGCGCGGTCTGTGCGGCCAGGTCCAGAGTGGGCACCACGAACAGCACCAGACGCGCCCCCAGGGCGTCCGTGACGCGGGAGGCGACCACGGTCTTGCCCGTACCGGTCGCCGAGACGTACAGAGCGCGGCTGCCCGGCCGGCGCAAATGCCTGGCGGTGCGCTGGAGGCCCTGCTGCTGGTGCGGAAAGAGGCTGATGCGTTCAGGACCCAGAGGAGTGGGGCTAGTCATGGTTGCTGGCGGTCCGTGTTCTGCTCTTGTGCTTGCTGTGAGTAAAGCAGCTCAATCTGCCGCCGCGGGGGTGGTGGGCGTGCTGTTCGTCTGCGGAGGCAGGGACGCGGTGAGGCCAGCGGTCTGCTGGGCGAGCTTTCGGTAGCCGGTGGCCGTGATGGTGTGCCAGGACAGGTAGAAGCCTGCGGTCAGGAGCAGGCCGAGAGCTGTGGCCAGGGCAAGGAGCAGGGAGCGGTGCTCGATGTCGTAGCGCAGGAGAGCCAGGTCGCTGGCGACAGTGAGCAGGGCGGTGTTGAGAATCCAGCCGCGGCAGATCCTCATCCGGGAACGGGCGTAGTCAGCCAGCGCGATCAGGGCGGGCAAGGTGGCCAGGTTCAGGCGGGCCTGGGCGTAAGCGCTATCGGAGGGGAAGGAGACTTTGCGCAGGCGTCGGCGGATGGGGGCGAGGGCTTTGTCGACAGCCCGGTCGACGAGTATGCCCAGCGCGTAGGCGGCAGCAAGACACGCTCCGGCGGCTGGCGTTGAGCCTGCCAGCGGTGCTGCCTTGGCTGCGGTCTGTGGTCCTGCAGCTGCCACAGCCAGCAGGGCAAGGCCTGTCATGAAGCCGATGCCTACGACCAGCACTTCTATGAACATGGCCGTGGCGGCGGCGAGGGCGGGGGGCTCCGACTGCGCTGCGCTCACCGGCGAACTCTCCAGATCCGGGCCAAGTCGTCGAGCCATCGGTCTTCCAAACTGCCCTCCCAGGTCTCCTGCAGGTCGTAGCGGGCGTTGGCCAGCCTCTCAAATATGATCAAGCTCTCGGGTTGACTGACCAACAGGTAGCGGCCGTGTTCGAGGAACTGTTCGCTGGCGGGCCCGTACTCCTCGTAGACGCTCTCGAGGCGGGAACGTTGCTGCTCGGCGAACTCCACCAGCCGGTCGGCGTAGTCCGGGTCTTCTCCGATGGAATCGACGAGTACGTCGACGACGTCTTGTGACAGTTCCCGGTCGTAGGGGTGAAGGCTGAAGGTTTGGTAGATGCGCTCGGCCTCGGCGAGGAGACGGTTGTTGCGGCTGAAGTCGGGGTGCTCGTCCAACGCTTTGACCCCCCGTTCGACCTCCGAGTCGTACAGCTCTACTAGGGCGATCAAACGGTACAGCGAGCGTCTGACATCGGAGGGGATGTCGGTGGTGACCCCTGGCTTATACATCAGCGAGTGCGACATGCGCGCCCATACGTCCGCGGCTTCGGTGCGGATCTGCACCTCACACTCGTAGGGCATGCCGTCTGGGTCCATCTCTTCCCCGCGGGGGCGGATCTGAACGTGCAGCCGCGGGTACTCGAGGCGCTCTTCGAAGCCGGGCTTGTTGCGGTCATCTTCGATGCGAACGACGGTGAAGTTGCTGGTGACCATCTCCAGCGCACGGTCCAGCAGTGACGAGTACGGAACGACGATGCGGATGCCCGCTTTGTCGGTGATCTCTTTCCAGGGGTCGGTGTAGGGCTTGTGGTAGGCCTTCTTGATGAAGCTGCTGATCTCTTTTGCCCGTGCGGAGACCTGGCAGTCCAGGTGAAGGCGGGCAGCCTTGCGGCGCATGTAGGCGGCGGTCAGCTCGGCCATCGCCCGGATACGAGGCCGCTCCTCGCGGTAGCGGTGATACGCCTCAGTTACGGTCAGCGGCACTGTCATCAACAACGAGCTCTGCCTGGGTGGCCTCGTCGGTGGCCTGTTCGCCAGTACGGCGCGCCTTACCCTGCCCGAAGCTGCGAGTCGAGGTCATGACGCCAATCACGGTCAGACGCATCCGGCCGTCCTCCAGGTCGACGACCTTGACCGTCTCGTTGTCTACGGCCTCGAGCGGCGCAACCAGAAACGCTCCATTGTCGAACTCGACGCGCATCTTGCGCAGCTTCGGTTCGACAAGCTCCAAGTCCTTGTCGAAGGTCTGCTCGGGCAGCTCGTTCTCCCGGAGGAACTCCGCAAAGTCGTCCCGGTGCGGCGGCTGCAGACGGGTTTTGATGAAGGCGTCTGGGTCCAGCACCGGTGTCGGGCTCTGCAGTTCGACGAGCAGCGCCATGAGGTAGGTGATCCGTGTGTCAGCGTCGGAGAAGCGGGAGTTGATCCAGTCCACGGCGGCGTCGTGGAAGCGGAGGGTGACCTCGCGAGGCTCGTTCTTGAGCTGACACCCTAGGAACTTTTCCCGGAAGAACTTGGCCAGGGCTTTGCCCGTCATCTGCTTGTCGGCGGCCCAGCCCTCCATGGCATCCTCGCTGAGGCCAGCGGCCGAGAACAAGGCGACCTTGTAGACGCGGGACGCCTCAGTGAACAGAAGGTTCGCAAAGTATTGGACATCGAAGGTGCGCAGGCCTTCTTCCGTGACGATTTCCGTGGCCTGCATCCCGGTTTCACGTTCCAGCTTGACCATCAGCAGCGTCTTGAAGCCGTCGAGCTTCGCGGATGCCACTAGCAGCAACCCGTCGGAGCTTGAGCCAGGCTGGCTGGTGTGCAGCAGCTGCGCAATCTCCTTCGAAGTGTCCACAAGATCCGCCCGGCCCTCGAGGTATGCGCGGATCTGTTCCGGCAGCACGGCCTTCAGTTCGGGGTCTACGACAACCTCGCGCCCACGGTTGACGAGGACGTCGCTCAGCTTGAGCTGGAGCTCAACGCGAACCGTGTGCGTCAGACTGCAGACGGCTTCGCTCAACTGCACTTTGGCGGGGACGAGGTCGGACTTCATCTTGCGCGGGATCGAGTGCACGATCGCCTGCTCGATGATCAGATTCGCGAAATCAGTCCGCATTCCGGCCCCCACGCAAACACCCCGATACTTTACTGACGTAAATAAGCTGGGTTTTCCGCGACCTCTGCACCACACGCCCCAGACAGAGACTCACGACTGCGACAACGCGTAACTCATCGCCAGCACACCCAGGATGACCCCGCGTTCATCGTAGCGGAACGTAGTTCCATGGGGGGCGGATGCGGCAAGACCGCACGAGCGGTGCGATTGGCGTGCATACAAACGGATGACTGAAATTCATGCACTCACATTTCACAAGCATGTTCGAATATCGAGGCTCGGGCGCCCCGGGTCACGGAGTCGCGCAGGCATCTCGAGGCGAGCAGGAGCGACATGAAACCCAAATGTCCATGCGTGGCTGCGCGTTCGAGCCTCGTGCAGCGGAGCAATCGAACATCACTGCGCCGATATGGCAGCTGGACGGGCTGAAGTGATGGCCACGTTGGATCGCTGCGAGCGGTTCGACGTAGCGCCGCCCTGAGCGCGGGTCGTCGGTGTCATGGCCGTAAACCCTGCCGCGCAGCAGCTGCTCATCGTCGCTGTCCATGCGGTCCAGCCTCACCTCGAAAACCTTCTACGAGCGCAAGAGAACCGAGGGTAAGAGCCACAAGCAGGCAATCCTCGCCCTCGCCCGTCACCGCCTCAATGTGCTGTGGGCCCTCATCCGGGGCCAACGTCACTGGACAGTCGAGCCACTCTGGAGAGGCCGCAGCTTGACAACGACGATTGGGAATCAGTCACACAGGCGCTGCCGTGAACCTGAACCTGCGGGCTTCCGTCCTTACAGGTCGAACTCGACGTGCTCGATGTCGGTGAAGCGGACCTCTTCCAGGCTGCCGGCGCGGCGGCCGTTGTCCTGGAAGTACACGTCCTTGAGTGCTTCGGCGGTGATCTGCTGGAGCTGCTGGTCGGTGGCGCCCTGCTGCTGGGCGTCGAAGAGGCGGGCGGCGTAGCGGGGTGGCAGGGCGACGGTCAGGTGCCGGAGGCGGGCGTCGTCGGTGGTGCCGATCGGGGCGGTGTAGCCGATCCGGGCGCGGGTGTCGATGACGATGCCGTCGGTGGTCGCCGCCTTCTGGCGGGCCTTGGCGCGGATCTGCGGCTGCCACCGCTTCTTCACCTCGGACTCCAGGCGGGCGGCGAGGTCCGGGCGCGGTCTTTTGATCTGGTCCTTGACGTAGCGTTCGACGGTGCGCTGGGAGATCCGCAGCATCTGGGCCACAGCCCTGGTGCCCTTGAGCTGCTTGACCAGGTAGCGCATCTGCGCAGGCGCGGTCTTGGGCGCCGGGCGGGTGAACGCCCGCTGCACCGCGGCTTCCAGGCCGTCCCCGAACACACTCATCGTCCTCTCCTACTCTCCGTTGTCGATGTCGGTGACGGTGCCGTCCTTGATGTAGCGGGCGAGGTTGAGTTCCGGGGCGTTGAACCGGTCACGGACCTCTTCGCCCCACAGGACGCTCTGGGTGCCCTCGTGCTTGACCAGGCCCGGGTTGATGCCGAGTTTGAAGCCGCCGGGCAGTGGCTTGCCGTCCCGGTAGGGCAGGAAGTCCAGCGGCGAGGTGCCGGTGGCCGCGTACACGACGCAGTCGGAGAGGATCGCGATAGGGTACTGCCCGGTGAACGCCGCGTGCTTGACGATCTTGCGGTGGAGGTTGATCCGGGTGCGGGAGATGACTGCCGCGCGGATGTCCGGCCGCCAGGTCGGGCGGGCAAGGGCCCGCCACCGTTCGCCCGGCCGCCAGCCCTCACCCCGGGGACGCTCGCGCAGCTTGCCCAGCCCGCCCTTGACCGTCGCCTTGATCGCCGAGACGACGATCGCCAGCTGAGGGTCGCGTTCCTGGTAGCCGTCCATCGCCGCCAGGAAGTCGGCCGGCGACAGGTCCGCGTCCACGCCGAGGTCGGCCATCGTGGCGAGGTAGGCATCACGCAGCCGGTTGTACCAGCCGTCCAGGTAGCGGCCACTCTCGTTGCGCACCCACCCTTCGATCGGCCGTACCTCGTAGCCGAGCTCCACCGCATACGCCACCGTCGGTGTCGCGTACCAAGCCGGGCCTTCCGGGCGCTCGCCCTTCGGCGTGAACGGGCTGGGCAGCAGACTGGCGTCCAGCTCCGCCCACGTGTCCTTGGCAACCTTCACCCTCGACAGGTCGACGTGGGACAAGTCCACCAGCCACGAGCCGGGCAGCTTCGCATCGAACACCGGCGCCTTGACGTGCATCGGTGCGCCGAGGCCGACGACCAGGCCGTTGGCGCCGGCGGCGAAGGCCATGTTCACGTCGATGCCGACCAGATGCCGCAGGGTGCACTCGGCATCCGTCATCGGCCGCGCCCAGTCGTACGCCTCCTCGAACAGCTTCTCGCCGGGGCCACGGACATGGAAGCGCGGCAGGTCCGCCAGGAGCGGGTGTCCGTCCGGGGCCTCGCACGGCGCGCAGTCCACCGGGTCCTTGCCCAGCGAGCCGGGATTGTGCTCGGAAGTCCGCTTGCCGTCGGCGTCGGGCTCGGAGGCGCGGGTCGGCGGGTGCAGAGCAGTCATCAGCTCCAGTCCGGTGACAGCCGTGGAGCCGCGCGGCGTCATCACCCGGGACGCGTACGTCCCGAGCAACTGGGCGAGTTCCGCCGGTGGCAGCTGGGCGGCGTCGCCCCAGTGGCGGGAGTCGAGCGCGCGCCAGGACGGGATGCACAGCTGGACGCAGGCCCGCTCCGAGCCCTGCGCGGGGCGGTAGATCCGCGCCCACGGCCCGAACCCGCGCTTCGTCAGCAGCCAGTTGGCGCGCCCCAGCTGCTTGATGACCTGGTGACCCTCCGGCAGCCGCCCGGCCACACGCTCCTGCTGTGTGAGCGTGACAGGCAGGCCGTAACGCTCCAACGCAGCCTCGGTCAACACCAGCAGTGGATCGGCATCCTTACCCGAACCGGACAACTTCGACTGACCAAGCTTCGCTTCCTTCAGGGTCCAGTCCACCAAAGCCGGAATCGACTTCGCCGGCACATCCAGCACCAGACCTCCGACGCCATACGCCACGACCTGGCCGTCGTCTTCGACATCGACGACCAACAGCGGACCGTTCACAAACCGCGGATCAACAGCAGCCTTGGCCGCCGTGCCTGCCGCAGCAGCTTTCGGCGCTCCCGGGCGGCGCGAGGCCGATACGCGCCGTGGTGTCGAGTGCGTGTCCGCAAAACGCTCGGGGCGAACGGTCGGCGCGGCGGCAGGGGGCTGCGCACAAGCCGATACCGGTGGCGCGACGGGCGACGCCGGCGGGGCGGGATAGCGCTGGGCGAGGCCCTTGAGGAGGTGCCAGTAGGCCTGGAGCCGTTCGGGTTTCGGTTCGGCGCGGCCGTCCTCCCAGGCCTGGATGCTGGGCAGGCGTACACCGAGGGCCTGGGCGACGGCGGCCTGGGTCAAGCCGGCTGCCTCGCGCAGGCGCACGCGTTCGGCCGGCGGAGGCAGAACGAGGCCGCCGTCGACCGCGGCGAGGAGTGCCTCGACAGCGGCGAGCGGGTCAGAGGACTGGTTGCTCATGGAAGGTTCTCTCATGCCCGCTGTCACCGGATGCCCTGGCGGATCTCTTCGAGGCGGGTCATCAGCCGCTGGTAGCGCTGGGAGGCGGCTTGAGAGGATTTCAAGCCCTGGTGGCGGGCGATCTGCCGCCACTCCATACCCCGGCGCCGGGCCTCGATGACCACCTGCGTCTCCAGCCGGTCCACCGCGGTCCGCATGCCCTCGAACAGGGCCAGAGCCGCAGCCACTTCATCGTCCGACACACCCCGCTCCCCCGCGCCCTCACTCTGGGCGAGGCCGGCCAGCAGCCTGTCCAGCAGCGCGGTATCCCGCTGAAGCCCCTGCGTGGCCACACCATCAGTCCCAGAGAGGCCGGCCAAGCCGACCAAACGGCTACGCGGTTCAAACTGAGGATCCGACATGACACCACACTATCCCAACGAAGCAATGAAACAACGTTCCGTTGTTTCATTGCCCATCACGGTGCTGCGCGTGCCGAGTACCGCGGAAGTCACCGCTGCAAGCGGGCGGCTACCGGCTCGGATGGTTGGGCGGATGCAGTTGGAGCATCTCGGCGTAGTCGTCGACGACGCTGTGGTCGCAGTGGCGCAGCAGGTGGGCCAGAGCGTCGTCGAGTCCGGCATGGTGTACGAGCGTCATGTCCGCCAGGGTGCTGAGGTGCAGGTGGACCAGGTCCGCCCACAGACCGACACCCATCCTGTGCCCGCGCAGCACAGTGATCTGGCATCGGGGCCGTCGGCGCAGGGCGGTCAACACCATGCGTTCCTGTTCAGCCATGGGCCAAAGCCCCCCGCCCCGTACACGGCTGGTGTCCCGGCCCAGGGCGTGCAGGATGTCCTGCCACACGAGACGGCCACCCGGAGCGACGGTGGGGTGAACCACGAAACGTCCGGCTACCGGATCACGGGCGGCCAGCGGCGGGCGCGTGAAGCGCACGGCGTCGCCGGGGTCCAGCACCACAGTGACGGGTGGGCGCGCGAGCGTGCGCAGCCCAGTCTGAGCACGAGGCTGCCCGACACCTCTTCGAGGTCCGACTTGATTCTGAACGGGTTGCTGCTGCTCTGTTCGGCCTCGTGACAGCGAAGGTCACGGCGGCGGAGGCGGGATTGCGCTCCGGTGGGCGGTGGGGGCGGGCGTGGCGAGGCGGCTGAGCAGTGCGCGGGATCGTCGGGCCGTGGTCCTGGCCTCCGCGGTGCGCCCCGTGGCGTCGAGAGCGAGCGCCAGCACGCTCATCGTCTCCGCCAGCTCGGTCATGTGTGTTCCGGGGGCACGGGCGGCCAGGCGACGGCGTACGGCGAACGCTCGGCGTGCCATGCGCAGGGCCTCATGGTGGCGGCCCGCTGCCTTGAGGGCCAGGGCCAGTACGTGCAGCGCGGCACCGAGTGCGATGCGGTGCTGCGACGCGTCGTCCTGCGGGGGCGCCACGGGCGCGGTGAGTGATCTGAGCACGCCGCGGGCCAGTCCGAGCGCCCGGGGCCATGAGCCGGTTTCCAGCAACGCCCAGGCCAGTGAGGTCAGGGCTTCGTCCAGATCGAGACGATCGCCGCCCCGACCGGAGATCGCCTCACCTGCTGCTTCCTTCGCGCACAGCTGTACCAGGTGCTGGCAGGCGTCCACCGCCGCTTCGGGGCGCCCGGCGGCCGACTGTGCGGCGGCGTACAGGTGCAGCGCCTGGCAGTACCCGTCCTCGCGACCTTCGGCGGGGAGTCCCTGCTGGTCCTCGTGGTATCGGACAGCCTCCTCGGCGGCGGCCAGCGCCTCGGTGTCGCCCGCCTGGTGCAGCACTGCGGCCAGTTGTACGAGGAGTGCGCCCTCGCTCACCTGCTCGTCCTCCTCCTCGGCCCCGTCGTTCTCGTCGTTCTCGTCCTCGACCACGCTCTCGCACACGCCCCGTCGCAGGGCGAGGGCCTCACGCACGGCGTCGACGGCCTCGGACGGTCGCCCCGCGTTGCACAGCGAGTCGGCGAGACGCGACAGATCCTGGGCCAGGGAGAGGCGGTGGTCGGCGTCTTCGGGGTCGGAGTCCAAGAGCTGGCGGCGCAGATCGACCATTTGCCGTACGCAGTCCGTCGTCTCCTCGTGACGGCCCAGTTCCTCGAACGCCGAGATCCGGTGCCCCAGGAGTTCGCGCAGGGCGTCGAACCGCTCGGGACGGTCCCCCGCCGATGGCAGGCTGCACAGGAGCAACGCCTGCTCGGTCCGTGTCAGGATCTCCGACCAGCGGCTCCACCGATGCAGGTAAAACATCAGGTTCCCCGCAACGCGGACGAACTCGTCGACGAAGGCTCCGGGTTCCTCGGCCACCGCGGCCGCGAACCTGTCGTACGCCTCCGTCGCCGTGGCCAGGGCGGCCTCAGTGTCTCCTGAGTCGAACAACGCGTAGGACTGGAGATCGAGCACACGGGCCAGCTCCGGTCCGTGTGCGGCGGGCAGCCGGTCGGCGAGGGGACGCAGGACGGCGACCGATTCGCCGAAGGCGCGCAGCCCCTCGTAGTACTGCCCGACGTCGGCGAGGGCGTCGCCGAGTGCGGCGCGGGCGACGGCCAGGGCGGAACCGTGGACACCCGGGGTCGACTCCTCGGTCTCTTCGTAGATCGCGACGGCATCGCTCAGCAGGTCGACCGCCTGCTCCGGAACATAGGGGGAAAGCGCGATCAGTGCGTTGGCGAACGACGGTGCCGCGGTCGGGTCGTGTTCGACCAGGGGCCGCAGCAGTTCCACGGCTTCCTCAGCCGACGCCCGCGCCCTGTCCTCGTCCCCGTGGTCGTCGAAGACGGCCGTGGCGTCGGACAGTCGCTCGGCCAGGTCCTGCGTGAAGCGGTCCGGGTCATGTGCGACGAGGCGCCGGGACTCGGTCAGGCACTCCTCGACCGTGTCCACCGCCTCTGCGAACAGGCCGGCTGTACGGAGGAGTTCGGCGAGGGAACCGAGAACCTCCGGCATGCGTGAACGGTACTGGTCCGGCCACCGAGCGGCGAGGTCACGGTAGAGGTCCCTGGCTCTGCGGGCATCGGCCGTCGCCGCCCCGAACTGCCCGAGCGCACCGTGGATCCGGATGAGGTTGTACTCGGACAGGGCGACATCGGGGAGTTGGGCCGGATCGTCACAGGCGAGATCGTGGTGGAGGTCACGGGCGGTGAGCGCCCCTTCCAGCGCTTCGTCGAGCCGGTCCGCGTCGGCGAGTCGGTTCGCATGGTTGTTCCAGGCCATCGCAAGATCGGCTGTGTACGTGTCGGGATCCCGCGACGCCAGGTCCTCGTAGTGCCGCAGCACATCCTGGGAGAGCGACAGCGCTTCTGCACCGGACCGATCCTGGTCGGCCACCAGGGACAGGGTGTTCAGGGCCAGTCCGAGGCCGCTCTCGGCTCCCGGCCAGCCGTGCGCGGTGAGGATGTGCCACAGGGCGACGGACTTCTCGGCAGCGGTGCGGGCCGCCGGGATCCGCCCGATCTCGACCAGCCGCACGGCATGACGGTGCAGCCGCCGTGCCTGTTCGGCCGACGCCTCGTGAGGGTCCTGCGTCGTGAGTCCCGGTGGTTGTCGGACCAGCAGGCCCGAGAGGTCCGCCGCCCATTCGTCGAGGACCAGCGTGGGCAGCGGAACCGCGTCGTACAGCCGCTGTCCAAGTGATCCGCACCCGTCCACGGTGCTCCTGATCTCCTCCAGTACGGCGGCCAGGGCCTGCCGGAGTGGGGCCGGGTTCTCCACCGCGACGACGGCGTTGACGGCGCGCAGGGCGAGTGGATCGGGGTGGGCGGTGACGACGGTCCGGAGTGGTTCGGTAATGTGAGGCTGGTGGGGCTGGGCCCGGGACAGCAGGTGGAAGGCGGCCGAGGTCTGGCGTTCGGTCGCGGTGGGCAACAGGCGGCCCAGCAAATCGGGATCCTCCGCGATGACGCCGCCCAGGAGATGTTCACCCAGCCGGTCGGGCTGGAGCGGACCCCAGTGGTCGTCGTCGGACGGATAGAGGCTGGACAGCCAACGTCCGCAGCGCACGGGGTCCGGCAGCGGCGTCCGGGGTTCCTCGGTGAGGCCGGTCGGCCGGAGCCTGCCGAGGACGGCCAGGGCCTGCTGCTCGTCCTCGGCCGGGCAGAGTGTCGCCGCGGCGACCATACGGCGGTACTCGAAGAGCGGTAGGTCGCCGATGCCGTGGCTGTGCGCGGTGCGCCTCCAGACCTTCTGCTCGTGACGGAGGAGGACCGCCTCGTGGCGTTCACCGTTCGTGACGCGCACCGGGTCCACAGCCTGCAACAGGGCTACAAGGACGGCCATCTGGAGGTTGAGGGCACCGGAGTATCGGTCCTCGGTGACGGACGGTGGCACCGCTGCGCGTCTCGCCTGCCGTGCCTTCGGCCCCGGGTACAGGGTGGTCAGTCCGTCCCCGAGGTCGGCCATGGCGTCGCGAACGGCGGTGGCACGAAGTGCGGCGGTGGGCTCCAGGGGAGGCAGCGGGCGTACGGCGGTGTCGCACGGGAAATGCACGTGCTCCCGGAGTCGGCTCCACCACTGGCCGGCCTTGCGGGCCAGGAACAGGAGCCGCACCGGATGGCAGCGAGCCGGGACGGACGGGCCGAAGACATCGAGAAGGACGTCCGTCTGTGCCCGGCGGGTCTCGGCGTAGTCCACGACGAGCAGCAAGGGAGTGTCGAGCGTGACCAGGCGGGACAGTGCCCGGTTGTCGGCGCGTTCGGCCAGGAAACCGGCCGTCCAGCCGGCTTCCTCGGCCTCGCGGACCGCTTCCAGGCCCACCCTCGTCTTGCCCTGGCCACCTGGGCCGGTGAGCAGGAGCACCGAGTCGCCGGCATCGGAGTGCCGCCAGTCCGCGAGGTCGCGGAGGGTGTCCTCGCGGCCGTGGAAGCGGACCGCGGCCGCTTCCGGCCTGAGCAGTGAGATGGGGGAGAGCGCCGGACGCCCGGTCGGTCGGTGCAGCACCCCCGAGAGTTCGGCCGGCTGAGGGCGCACCGCTTGGAGACCCAGCAGTTCGCGGGCTTCGGGATCCTCCCACAGCGGTGCCGTCTCCTCGATCTCAACGCCGCCGAGTGCGTCGGCGCGCACCACGATCCCCACGAGCAGGCCGTCGCACATGACGGCCGCACCCGACATGCCGTCCCAGCGTGTCCTCCTCTTCTCGTTCGTCCCCGCGGCTCCGTCGGGCAGTGGCGGCACGGGACGGGCGACGTGGACGACGTGCCGTGATCCGAGGGCATCCGAGGAGACGACCGTGCCGCTGATGTGGGCGGTGTCCCGCATCACGGTGGCCAGTCGTGGGCCGCCCCGGTCCTCGTACACCCTGAGGCCCGCGGGGAAGCCGGTGGCCTCGATCCGTGCAGAACAGGGCCGGGTGGCCAGCCGTCCCCAGCGCACCGGTGGCAGGGCGGACACGGCGGGCGACCCGGCCTCGTCCTCGACGCGCAGCACGGCGAAGTCCCTTGGTCTGCGGTGTCCTCGACCCTCGGGCGCGTCCCGGTCCGAGTAGCGGCGCAGCAGCACTCGGCAGCGCAGCCACGGACCGGTCCCGCCGGGGCGGATCCACACCTCACCGTTACCGGGTGCGGGCACGGTGTGCGCGGCCGTGATCACCAGCCCGTCGTGCAGCAGATATCCGGACCCGGCGTTGTGGGTTCGTGCACCGGGCCGCAGCGACGCTAGTTCGACCACACGCGGGTCCGCCGCCACGGCACGCTCACTCATCCGCTCTCCCACCTCGTCGGCTCCACGCACGCCCCGGCGGCACATCCTGACAGAACGTGCGGGACAGTGTGACGGGGCGCTTCCGGTGGGTAACGATGGGGTTGACCGACGCAGTGCGACAGGGGGATGACATGTCCGACCGAGACTCCGCCGAGAACCTCGTCGAACTCGCGCAGGCCATAGGGTCGTTGCGCAAACAGCTCGACACGGCCCGGCGGCTGGCGCCCGAAGGCGGCCTTTCCTTCGAAGTGGGGGCGGTGGAACTGGAGTTCCAGGTGGCTCTGTTGAGCGGCAGCGAGATCACCGGGGGTGCCCGGTTCTACGTTCTGTCGGGCGGTGGGGCCAAGCGCCGGGAGCGGACGTCCACGCACACCATCCGGCTCACCCTGACACCCCGGGGACCGGACGGTGGACCGCTCGAAGTATCGGACATCACGGAGAAGTTGCCGCAGAGGTGAGCCGGACGATCCCACCCGTAGCCCGGCGGGTGGTCGAGGTCTACCGGACCTCGGACGGCGGTCGGCACCGGATCGCCACGGGCCATCTGCTGGATGACCGTCTGGTGTTGACAGCCGGTCATGCCGTCCGCGGAGCGACGGCGGCCCGTATCCGGTTGCTCGACGACGGCTCGGTCTGGAACTGCTCGGTGGTCTGGCGTCGCTACGACAGCGCGGCGGGGACCGGGATCGACGCGGCGTTGCTCCGGATCGACGATGCCTCGTTCCGGGAGCCGGAGGGGCTTCCACCGCTGGTGTGGGGACGGCTGGGTACGGGCGCCCGCCGTCCCGTCGAGGCGGTCGGGTTCCCGGCCGGTATGCGGGTGCGTGAAGAGGGCGCGCCGGCCTTCAGGGACACTGCGCACGTCACCGGCCACATCGCGCCGGGCAGCAGGCTCAAGGCCGGCCGTCACGAGATCAAGGTGGACAACCCGGTGCCCGCCGCTGTCCCCGTGGGGAGCGCCGGAGAGGACGCCGGGAACGTTTCCCGCTGGGGCGGGATGTCCGGGGCGGGGGTGACGTCCGGGGGCCTGCTGGTGGGGCTGGTGGTGGTCGACCCCGACCCGGGCGCGTCCGGCGGGGCGCTGACCGCCGTTCCGTCGACCGCGCTGCTGGAGGACGAGCAGGCGGCCGCACTGCTGGGGAGGCCCCACGTGAACGACGTCGCGCTCGCGGCCGTCCTTCAGCCCCCGCCGCCGCCCGCGCGGTCACCGGCGGGTCTCCTACGGGCCGAGGTCAGCCCGGTCGGCTTCCATGGCCGGGAGTCGTTGATGGACGGGCTCGTCGAGTGGTGCCTGACTCCGGGTCTGTGGTCGCCGAAGCTGCTGACCGCACCGGGAGGTCAGGGCAAGACGCGGGTGGCGGCCGAGCTGGTGGATCGGATGGCCCGCCGGAACTGGAACACTGGGTTCCTGGATGACGACCCCGACGCCGACCTGACCGCTCTTGGTGAACTGTCGGCTCCCCTCCTGCTCGTCGTGGACTACGCGGAGACCCGTCTCGATCAACTGCTGGAACTGCTGAGGCTGTTCGGGACGATGGCCGGGACAGGGGTGGGGCCGCCGGTCCGTCTGTTGATGCTCGCCAGAAGCGACGGGGAGTGGTGGCAGCATGTGTGCCGCAAGAGCCGGGCACTGCGGGAGCCGCCGCCTGGCACCGTGGAGGAGCTTGGGCCGCTCGCCGACGATCCCGCGACCCGGTCCGGGGCCTTTCGCCACGCGGTCGAGGGCTTGGCGCCCGCTCTGGCCCGGCTGTCGGAGCTTCCCCCGGCGCCGCCCGGTTTTCGACCGGAGTCGGTGACACCGCCGCGGCTGACGGACGAGCGGTTCGCCAGGGCGCTGGAACTGCACGGCACGGCGCTGGCCGCGCTGTTGCAGCACCTGTTCCCGGTACCGGCCGCTGCCCGGGTGCAGGGCGTGGAACTGCTGATGCGGCACGAGGAGGCGTACTGGACACGGACCGTGTCCGCCCACCGGATCGGTCACCTGCACACGGAGACCCTGCGGCAGCTGGTCGTCACCGCGACGCTCTGCCGGGTCCGTACCCCCGACGAGGCCAGAAATCTGTTGGAGGGAAGCGGGATCCTGCGCGGGGAGACCGCCAACACGGTCCTCGGCGCGGCGATGTGGCTCAACGAGCTGTACGGCGGTCGCGACGGCTACTGGGTGGGGCTGGTGCCCGACCTGCTGGGCGAGCATCTGGTCGGTACGACCGCGCGGGCCTTCCCCGAGCTGCTGTCCGCGCTCACCGAACTGCCCGACGCCGAGCGGGCCGGTCATCTGCTGCGCGTGCTGTGCCGGGCCGGACGGAGCTTCCCGGAACTCGACGAGCGGATCGTCGGCCTGATCGCCGGACGCCCCCGGGCGCTGGCGCCCGTCGCCGTCGAACTGCTCGCCCGGGAGGGGTACGGCGTCCTGGGCCGAGCGGTGGACGCGGTGCTGGACGGGCCGGACGGGCGAGGTCCGCTCTCCGCCGAAATGCTCGCCGCGGTGCCCCGCCACACCGTGGTGCTCGCGGGTCGCGCGGCGCGGATGGCCGAAGAGGCCGTGGCGCACGCCCGGGGCACGGCGGGCGCACCGGGGGAACTGGCCTCCGCACTCCATGCCCTGGCCTACCGGCTCGCCCGGGCGAGCCGGTACCCCGAGGCACTGGAGGCGTGCGAAGAGGGTGTCCGCGTCCGGGGAGGCGACAGCCTCGACGCCTCGGTGGACGCGGAGTTCATGGACGTCCTGCTGGGGTACGGTGCTCGGCTGGACGAGGTCGGCCGTCCGCACGACGCGGTCGGAGTCGGCGAGCGACTGCTGGCCGCGCTGGGCCCGGACCACCGTTCGGACACCCCCGAGGCCCAGGGCCGCCGGGCGACCGTACTGCACCATCAGGCCCTGTGGCTGTACCGCGCGGGCCGCCACGACGAGGCCCTGGCGCTGGGGGCCGAATGCGTACGGCTGCGCGAACGGCTCCTGCGCCGGGAACCGGGGTGGCCCGCGGTGGAGATGGCCGACGCACGCCTGCACCACGCCCTCTACCTCCACCAGGACGGTCGTGTCGCGGAGGCGGCCGAGGAGACCGCGCGTGCCGTGGCGATCCTGCGGGTGCTGGCGGAGGAGCACCCGGACGCCTACCTGGTACGGCTGGCGGAAGCGCTGCACAACGAGTCCCGGACACGTGCGGCACTGAGCGAGCACGGGACGGCGCTGGGCCTGGCCGAGGAGGCCGTCGCCATCCAGCGCGGTCTGCTGGACGACGACCCCGCCCCCTTCCAACTGGGGCTCCTGGCACGACTGTTGAGTGGACTGGTCAGTCGGCTGACCGCGCTGCGCCGTCTGCCCGATGCCCTGGAGGCCGCAACGGAGGCGGTGCGCCTGCGACGTGCGCTCGCCGCCGGCCGAGATCCCCGGGCCGTGGGTGAACTGGCTTGCGCGCTCGCCGATCTGGCGCTGTCGCTGCGTCGCGTGGGCGACGACGAAAGCGCGGTGGTGGCCTCGGAGGAATCGGCCGTGGCGCTGCGCGAGGCGACCGGAGGCGGTGGGGCGCCGGTGGGCGGGGAAGACGCCCGCATCCTGTGCGTCCATGGCCTCGTACTCGGCTCCCGCGATCCGGAGGGGGCCCTGAAGGTTCTGGAGGAGGCCGCGGGCGTGGCCCGGGCAGGGCGACACACCGTGCTGCTCCGGCGATGCCTGACCGAAATCGAGCGGCTGCGCGCCCGTTCCTGACCGTCAACTGCCTTTGGCGGACCGAGAGGAGACTCAAACCATCACTGTCGGATCACTCCGGGAAAGAGGCGATCACCGCACCTTCCGGGCGGGGACCATTCCGGCATGCCGTCGCCTAGGCTGAGGCCAGCGCGTCCCCTGTGAACGGTCTTCCCTGCGAGGGAGTTCAGACATGCCCAAGAAGCCCAAGACGTCGAAGCAGGACGGCGAGGCCGCCCCCGCACCGGAACTGTCAACGGCTCCGCCTGCCCCTTCCGCGCAGGACGCTGCCGGTCTCACCCCGCAGGACGCGGATCTCGACCTGAACAGCGAGACATGGTCCAACTTCTCCGAGGTGGACGACGAACTCGACGGGCTGCCCGAGCGGTGACACCATCCGGTCCGGCACCCGTCGACCACCGCACGGACTCCCGTGTCGTCGAGGTCTACAGCCGCAGACCGGACGGCCGGGGCGGCGGCACCGGCTACCTCCTCGACGACGGCCTCGTCCTGACCGCCGGCCACGTCGTCAGCCGTGGCGACTGGCGGCAGGCCGAGGTGACGGTGAGGTTGCCAGGTTCGAAGGACTACCTGCCGTGCGACGTGGAGTGGTACGGCTACGAAGCCCATGAGCCCGCCGACACACGGATGGACGCCGCCGTCCTGCGGATCTCGTCGCCGCTTCCGGTGCCACCGGACGGCGGTTCGCCCCCACTGCGCTGGGGCCGCCTGGTCACCGGGCTGCCAGAGGTTCCGGTCGACCTCGTCGGTTACCCGTCGGGCATGGGCGTACGGCGCGACGACGACATGGGAAGGCTGGTACTGCGGGACACCGTCAGGGTGCGGGGAACCGTCAACACCGGAACAGCCGTCAAGGCCAGGCGCTACCACATCGTTCTGGGGCAGCCGATCCCCTACTCGCCGGCCGCCGCCGTGTCCCGTTGGGAGGGAGCCTCCGGCGCGGCGCTGCTCAGCCACGACCTGCTGTGCGGTGTCGTCGTCACGGCCAAGGACGAGCCGGGGCACGGCAGGGCCCGCGCGATCCCGGCCGAGGAACTCCTGGCCGACCCCGGCTTCCGCGCCCTGTTTCCGAATGCCGTCACCGAACCGGCCGAACTCCAGCCGTTGCTGGAACGGGAGTCGGCCCGGCCGGTCAACACCCCCGTCTCTCTGCTCAGGCCGGACGCGACGGCCGTGCCGTTCACCGGACGCCGGGACGTCCTGGCCCGCCTGAGCGCATGGTGCGAGCAGCCCGGCCGGTTCTCCGTGCGGCTCGTCACCGGACCCGGCGGCCAGGGCAAGACCCGACTCGCCGCAGAACTCGTTCGCCGCCTGCGGCTGCGGAACTGGAGTGCCGGATTCCTGGCCACGGGAGCCTCCCCGGCTCTCCTGCCCCTGGTCACTGAGACCCGCACCCCGTTGCTGCTCGTCGTCGACTACGCCGAGACGAGGGTCGAGCAACTCCAGACCCTCCTCGATCTCGTCGACCGACACGAGCACACCGACACCACACCGCTACGACTGCTGCTGCTCGCCCGGGACGAGGAATCGGGCGACTGGTGGGAGAACCTGTGCAGCGAGGCCCTGCCACTGCGCGACCCGCCGCCAGGGACGGTGCTCCCGCTGCCCGACCTCTACGGCGAGGATGAAGAGCCACCGGACGACAACACCTTCCGCACGATCGGTGAGCACCTCGCCGAGGCACTGACCGGGCTGCCCACCGTCACCGCGCCCCCGGACCCCGCCGTCCTGCGCACCCTGCGCGTGCCCGACCTGGACGACCCCCGCCACCACCGGGCCCTGGACCTCCAGATGGCGGCCCTGGTCGCCCTGCTCCAGGCCCTCGACCCCGAGGAGGGCCCGGCGGACGAGCCGTACGAGGGCGTACTGCTGAGGCATGAGCAGAAGATCTGGCGGCACACCGCACACGACCGGGGACTGGGTGCCCTGACCCTGGGTGCCCGGCGGGAACTGGTCGCCTCGGCCACGCTGTGCGGCTCACCCGCCGATCGGGACCAGGCCACGGACGTCCTCGCGCGGCTGTCCACGCTCATGACCGACACACCGGACGTCACGGGCAACGACGCCACCCCCGACGTGGTCGGCGCCGCCGCGGACTGGCTCGCCACCCTCTATCCCGACCCGCACACCTTCTGGGGGCCGTTGCGCCCGGACCGGATCGGGGAGTACCTCGTCGGACTCGCCGTCGGCCGACGCCCGGCGCTGCTGGACGAACTGCTCGCCACGGCGCCGACCGCCCAGGCCAGCGACGCACTGCGGGTGGCCGCCCGAGCGGCACCCCGGCACAGTGGGCTCGGCCCGCCCCTGCACGCCGTCGTGGTCCGCCACCCCCGGCGGCTGGCCGGACCGGCCGTGACCGCGGCGACTTCCAGCGGATCGGAACCGGGCCCCCTGCACACCGCCCTCGCCGAGGTCGTACGCGACCACCCCGACGACCAGACGCTCCTGCGGAGCATGTTCACCCGGCTGCCCGCGCACTCCCGAAACCTGTCCGTGTGGGGAGCGGAGCTCGCCGGGGCCCTCGTCACCCTGGCCGGAGGAGCGCTCGGCGAACAGCCGGACGAGACCGGCTGGGCACGGCTGGCGGCCGCCTTCAACGACCACGCCCACTGGCTGACCGCCGTCGGCATGCACGACGAGGCACTGGAACGGGGCGCGATGGCGGTCCGGCTCTATGAGGGCGTCGCCGGCCGGGAACCCGGCCGCTACGCCCACGACCTGGCCACCGCACACGAGGGCTACGCCCACCAGCTCCATCTGCAGAGCAGGCGGGAGGACGCGTTGGCATCCGCCGAGCGCGCGGTCGCCCTGCGGCGCGAGCTCGCCGACGGGCCCGTCGCCCGGGCGGCGCTCGCGGTGGCGCTCACCGGGTATGCCCACCATCTGTCCAGCCTCGGACAGGTCGTGGAGGCCGCCGGGGCGAGCGGCGAGTCCGTGTTCCTGTACTCCGGGCTTCCCGCCCAGACACTGTCGGCCCATGAGGACGAGTACGCTGCCGCACTGCTGGCCCACGCCGTCTGCCTCGCGGATCTGGCCGAGTACGACGACGCCATCGACGCCGTGGACCGGGCGATCGTCCACTACCGCCGGCTCTCCCGCCGCTACCCCGATGCCCATCTACGGCCTCTCGCCGCCGCGTTGGCGACTCGGGCCGACCTCCTGGTGGACACTGGCTCCTACGAACGCGGCCTCGACGATGCCGGGGCGGCGCTGAAGGCGTACGAAAGTCTCGCCATGGGCCCGGTCGACCTGTACGCCGGTGAACGTGCCGCCGCGCTGCACTGCGTCGCCCGCTGTCTGGGGCCCCTCGGCCGCTGGGAGGAGGCGGAACGACGGTCCCGGGAGGCCGTCGAACTCTACGACGAGCTACGGCGGGCCGCGCCGCGGACGCACACCTTCGCCTGGGCCCGGGCAGCCGACGGCTGGGCCATCGCCCTGTCGGAGTCCGGTCACGACCGGCAGGCCGTGGAGGTGGGCCGCGGGGCCGTCGACGCGCTGGAGGAACTGCACGCCGACGGCGACCCCGGGACGCAGGGCGCGCTGGCCGACGCGTTGCGCAACCACGCGGAGATACTCCTGGAGCAGGGGCGGGCGGCCGACGCCGAGCCCTTCGCCGCCCGGGCCCTCGCGCTCTGCCGGGAGATGGCCGTCGACGACGACGGGGCCTTCGCCTACGAGACGGTGCTGTACCTGCTGGTCCAGGGCATGGTGCTGGCCACGCTCCGGCCCCGCGAGAGCGTACGGCCGCTGCTGGAGGGACTCGGCCGAGCCCAGGAGGCCGATGACCAGGAGACGGGCGCGCAGTTGGCGGCGGTGTTGGTCGACGCGTACCGGGCGGACCCCACCGTGGCCGATCTGGTCCACGAACTCACCGGCGCCGTACCCGACTGGCTGCGCGCCTGACCCGGGCTCCGGTCATGGGCGGGGCGGTGGAGAAGGCCCTGGACTCGCCGGGCTCGTCCACTACGACAGCTGGATCGCCCGCCGCCGCGAGGCCGCCGCCCGGCCCGCGGGCCCCGGTGTCGCCGCCTCCGCCGAACTGGCGCCGAAGACCCGCAGCCAGGCGGGCTCGCTGGCGCTGATGATCACCACCGGCATCGGCCTGCACAACTTCGCGGGGGGCTGGCCCTCGGCAACGCAGCGGCCCAGGGCGAACTCTCCCTCACCCTCCTGCTGATCATCGGATTCGGCCTGCACAACGCCACCGAGGGCTTCGGCATCGTCGCCCCCCCTGGCCGCAAAAGGTGAACGCCCCTCCTGGCCCACGCTGCTCTGGCTTGGCCTGATCGGCGGCGGCCCCACCTTCCTGGGCACACTCGTCGGCCAGCACCTGGTCGACGACACCCTGTCGATCGCCTTCCTCGGCCTCGCCGCCGGCTCGATCCTCTACCTCGTCATCGAGCTGCCGGCCCTAGCCCGCAAGACCGGGGTGTGACCCAGATACGCGTCAAAGGTGCAATGAGTTGATCTTGAAGCCCTGAGCGCCCGGCCCGTCACCCATTCGGCCGAGTGTCGTTGGTGGTGATGTTGAGCTGTCGTCTGGGCCCGGGGCGGGATTGTGACCTCGATCGAGCGGACCGCATATCCGCGGTTCAAGCGGCTAATCACCGCGCATGAGCTGCATCTGTTCTTCTCACCGACTCGCGATGAGCTGGAGTGGGCGGCAGAGGCGACGGACGGGGACGGGCATCTGCTGGCGCTGCTGCTGATGCTGAAGTCGTACCAGCGCATGGGGTGTTTCCCGGCGCTGGAGGACGTGCCGGAGCAGGTGGTGGAGTTCGTCCGGCGGCAGATTGAGCTGCCGGAGGGCACGCTGCCGGTGTACCGGGCGGAGCGGACCGCGAAACATCACCGGGGCTTGGTCCGCAAGCGGGCCGGCGTGGCGTACGACCAGGCCGAGGCCCGGCGGATCGCCGAGCAGGCGATCCGCAAGGAGACCGCGGCGAAGAACCGGCCGGCGGACCTGATCAACATCGCGCTGGAGAAGGTGGTGGAGGCCGGGCTGGAGCTGCCCGGGTTCTCCACCTTCGACAAGATGGCCTCGAAGATCCGCACGGAGGTGAACACCTCGATCTGCTTGGGCATCCACGACCGCATGAGCCCCCTTCAGCGGGCGGAGCTGCTGCGGCTGCTGGAGGAACGCGACGCGGACGGCACGACGCTGTTCAACCGGTTGAAGAAGCCCGCCAAGGGGCCAAGCTGGTCGCACTTCAAGAGCCTGACCAAGCGTATGGAGTGGGTGGATGGCCTCGGCGACAGCGCGGTGTGGATGGACGGTATCGCCGCGCGGAAGATCACCGACTTCGCCGGGGAGGCAGACGCGGCCGATGCCCCGGCGCTACGGGACTACGTGCCGGTCAAGCGCCTCGCGCTGATCGCGTGCCTGGTGCACAAGGCACAAATGAGGGTGAGGGACGACCTGGCGACGATGTTCTGCAAGCGCGTCGCCACGAAGATCAAGAAGGCCAAGACGGAGCTGGAGGAGATCCGGCTGGCCGAGCGGGAGATCACCGAGGCCCTGATCGGGAACTACCGCACCGTACTCAAGGACATCGACGCCGACGGCGCGGCCCAGCTGGCGTTCGCGAAGGCCGCAGAGATGACCGCTGAGGCCAGGGTGGCCCTTCAAGGGCTGGACGAAGAGGCATCGGCCAGCGAGATCGCTCGGCGCCTGGGCGGGAAGGTCTCCCCGGCCCTGCTCGCCTTCTCCAAGGCCCTGGTGGTGCAGGCTGGGGGTCTGGCCACGGTCACCAGGACGGTGGAGGGCTTCGGCGGGTTCGCCAAGCAGTACGAGCAGATTGAGAAGGTCTCCGCTCACCACGGCAACTTGTGGGAGCCGCTGCTGTATGGGCAGATCGGCCGGGACCGGGCGGTGATGTTCGACCTGGCCGAGAAGCTGGAGTTCACTGCGACGTCCGAGGACGGGCGGGTGCTGGACGCGCTCGCGCATGCCCAGCGGCACCAGGGCGCCCGCGGCGAGTACATCACCGCCTTCGACGAGGAGGGCAAGGAGGTGGACATCTCCTTCTCCACCCAGAACTGGCGCAAGGTGGTGGTCGACAAGACCCGCACCGGGCAGTTCGTCCGCAAGCACTTCGAGGCGATGGTCTTCACCTACCTCGCCGAGGAGCTGCGCTGCGGCGACGTCGCGGTTCTCGGCTCGGAGGAGTACGCCGACTGGTCCGAGCAGCTGCTGGAGTGGGAGGCCGTGCAGGAGAAGCTGGCCGACTATCTGGTGGAGGTCGGGCTGTGCGAGGCGGGCGAGACCGCCGAGTTCGACGCGCAGTTCTTCCGCCGACAGCTGGAGGACAAGCTCCGCAGCGCCGCTGCGGCTGCGGACGCCGGGTACCCGGACAACGAGGGCCTGGTCATCGACCCGGAGACTGGTATCCCGTCGCTGAAGCCGCACCGCTCGGAGGGGCTCACGCCCTCGGCGAAGCGGCTGGAGCAGGAGATCAAATCCCGGATGCCGGAACGCACGCTGATCGGGATTCTGTCGAGGACCGCGTACTGGGTGGAGTGGTGGCGCCGCTTCGGCCCGGCCTCCGGCAACGAGCCGAAGCTGGAAGACCCGTTCGGCCGCTACGTCATCACCACCTTCGTGAAGGGCACCAACATGGGCCCGTACGAGGCGGCCCGCCACATCCCCGGCGTCTCCGGGCACGAGCTGTCGTACACGGCGAACCGGCATTTCTCCATCGTGCTGCTGAACGAGGCCATCGCCGACCTGGTCAACGCGCACGCCCGCCTGGACATCTCGCAGGCGTGGGGCGACGGCACGACGGCGGCGGCGGACGGCACGCACATGGACACCTATCTCGACAACCTGCTCGCCGAGACGTCCGTCCGGTACGGCAAGCCGGGCGGCATCGCCTACCACCACATCTCCGACACCTACATCGCACTGTTCACCCACTTCATCCCGTGCGGGGTGTGGGAGGCCGTCTACATCATCGAGGGCCTGCTCAAGAACACCTCCGAGGTCAAGCCGACCACCGTGCACGCCGATACGCAGGGCCAGTCCCAGCCGGTGTTCGCGCTTGCGCACCTGCTGGGCTTCGACCTGATGCCCAGGATCAGGAACTGGAAGGGCCTGACCTTCTACCGGCCCAGCAAGACCACGGAGTACGTGCACATCGACGCGCTGTTCGGGGAGCCGGGCAAGAACGTCATCGACTGGGACTTGATCGAGTCGCAATTTCGGCACCTGATGCGGGTGGCGATCTCCGTGCGGGAGGGGGCGATCTCCTCGTCCACGCTGCTAAAGCGGCTGCGCTCCGGCTCGCGGAAGAACGCCACCTACACAGCGTTCCGTGAGGTCGGCCGTGTGATCCGCACCGTGCAACTGCTGCGCTACCTCTCGGACGCGCCGCTGCGCCGGCGGGTGACCGCAGCGACGAACAAGGTCGAGGCGTTCAACGGCTTCTCCCAGTGGCTGGGGTTCGGCAACCGCGGCGTCATCGCCGACAACGACCCGGTCGAGCAGGAGAAGGCGATGAAGTTCAACGCGCTGCTCACGAACGCCGTGGTGTTCCATAACGCCCTGGACATCGCGGAGATCGTCCGGCAGTTGCTGGAGGAGGGCTGGGAGATCGACCCAGAGGACCTGGCCCATATCTCTCCGTACCTGACGGAACACATCAACCGGTTCGGCGAGTACTCCACGCACGAGCTCGGCCTCCAGCCCGAGGCGTACGACCCGAAGCTGGACGTCGACTTCACCCCGCTGCGTGAGCAGGACCTAGTCGCAGCTGGTTTCGGCACTGCCGCCTGAACCGGAGCCGCCCCCGCGCTAGCGGGGGCGGCCCTGCGACCATGGTGGATCACCGGTCGTTCACTATGCGAGTGCGGCCCCAGGCGGCATTGGCCAGCAGGCGCAGAGCCGTGTACTTCAGGTTCGATTCTCCGAGCCGGAGCCTCAGCTGTTACCCAGGGCGCGGCCCAAAAGAGGGAGCAGGCGGTCCCAGTGACGCTTCAGCCCGGAGGCGCTGAAAGCGTCGGTGTCGGACATGGTGAAGCCATGGATGGTGCCGGGGTAGATCTCGGAGGTGTAGCTGACACCTGCGGCATCCAGGGTCTGGTTGAGCTCGCCGAGGGCCTCGGGCGTCAAGTCGCTCTCGGCGTGGCCGAAGTGGACCTCGGCGGTGAGCGTCGAGAGGCTGTCGGGCCCGTCGACTCCCACTGGGCCGTGGAATGCGGCGAGGGCGGCCACCTGGCCAGGGTGGGCCGCGGCGGTGCGCGTCGCCAGGAGGCCGCCGATGCAGTAGCCGGTCACCGCGACCGGTCCGGCGCTGACCTCGGGCTGAGCGGTGAGGAACTTGAGATAGGCGTCGGCGTCGCTCAGGACACGTTCTGTGGTGTGCGCCTCGATCATCGGCATCAGCTGGGCGAAGACAGCAGGCCGGACCTCATCTCCGATGTGCTCAGGAAGCTCGATCACTGGAGCCGGGCCGTGCCGGTAGAAGAGGTTGGGGACGAGCACGTAGTACCCGTGCCCGGCCAGGTCGCGGGCCATCTCCCGCAGCACGGGTCGGATACCGAAGCCGTCCGTGTACATCAGCACCCCCGGGTACCGCCCGCCACCATCGGGGAAGGCGGCGAACGCGTCGGCCTGGCCGTCCGCAGTAGGAATCTGCAGCGTCTTGATGGGCATGAAATCTCCTGTCGTGGTTGACGTGTCGAGCCTGTGATCAACACGACGGAGGCGGAGCCCGCGCAGCGGCGCAAGATCCCCGATCGAGCAGCGGGCCCGCACTGGCCCGCGCGGCGCTCAGAAGAGCACCGGGTCACCAATCCGTGTGCGGCGCGATGCCATCCCGGTAATCATCCCCACAACATAGTCCACAGCCCCGCCCATCCGGTGCGACAACATGACTAGGAGTAGAACGGAACGGCCGTCACGCTTCGTACTCGCAGAAATGAGTAGTTCTGAGAGGCCGTGGCCCCCGCCGGACCATGTCCGGTTTGCCTCTAATCTTCGTTCTCACAACCTCTCGCAAAACAGCCTTCGCACAATGCCTCTCGCGGTAGGTTTTGCGACATGCCAGAGCTCGCCGAACCGGCCGCCGTCGTCGAACAGTTCAACTGTCCGACCTGTGAGGTGCCCGCCGGAAGCACCTGCCGCACCCGCGGCGGCAAGGTCGCCCCGAAGTACCACACCCCGCGGTTCATGCTCGTCCCCCAGCTCCGTGCCGAACTCGAAGTCCGCACCCCTGCCGATCGCGGCCCCGGCCGCACGTGGGAGATGGGCCCCGCGATCGGGGCCGCAGTGCCGGAGGCCGCGACGAAGCCCACGAGGGTGGGGTACGCCCGTTGCAGTACCGCTCAGCAAGAGCTCCAGAGCCAGCTCGACGCCCTGGAAGAGGCGGGCTGTGATCCGGTCTTCTCGGAGAAGATCAGCACCCGGGTCAAGGTGAGGCCGGAGTTCGTCAAGGCGATGGACTTCGCCCGCACCATCAAGAAGGCCGTCCCGCACCAGCGGGTGATCTTCACAGTGCACGAGATGAAGCGCCTCGGCCGCGGCGCCGCCGAGCTGCTGACCATCGCCGAGGACTTGCGCCACCACGACATCCAGCTCGAACTCCTCACCGGCCCCCTTCAGGGGGTGTACGACCCGTCCGGGCACGGCGCCGCCCTGTTCGCGTTCTTCGCCGGCATGGCGGAGTCCGAACGCGAGTACATCCGGGAGAAGTCCCTGGAGGGCCAGGCGTCCGCCCGCGAGCGCGGCCGGCATGGCGGGCGTCCCAAGGTTGTCGACGACGACATGGCCGCGTACGCCCGCAGCCTGCGGGCCAACGGGGTCCCCGTCCCCGAGATCGCCCGAAAGCTAGTCATCACCTCGGGCAAGAATCAGGGCAAGCGGCCCTCGGTCGCCACCGTCTACCGCATCCTCGCCGAGAACGCCGACAGAACCGAATGAGCCCGGACGCTTTCAGGTCTTCAAGATCAACTCATTGCCCCTTTGACGCGTATCTGGGTCACACCCGAAGACCGCGCTGTAGACGTTCACCACCTGGTGCATCCTTCTCGGCCTCCTGCTCGGTTTCGTCACGGACGCCGTCGTCACGGCGGCTGGAGCCTGAACCAACCAGCACGTGCAACCTTGCGCTGCCAGGGCGACATCTGCTAACGGATCGGTCGGTCCGGCGGGCGCGTTTCCTTACACCGCGCTCGCTATGCGCTTCACGCGTTCGTCGGCCGTAGCAACCCTCCTTGCCCCGCCCTCACTGCAAGCATGGGCAAGCTGGGTCGCCTCGGGCGACAACCTCACGGAGCTTGTCCACCGAGGGAAGGCTGCCCACCTTGCACCACAGGCTCGGTTCCTGCACCAGGTGGGCGAACAGATCAGCCCCGCCGACCAGCACCCACCGCCACCGACATCCGCCTGTGGTGCCGGGCCACTGACACAGCCGACCAAGCCGACGGCGTCATCGTCGAGTCCCTGCACGCCGAGTCGACGTACACGGAGTGACGCACCCAAGTCCGCTCCGACCTCAAGGCACTGCAGAGTCGCGAGCCACACCTGTTCCAGGACATAGAACTCTTCCGCATCTGCTCTGCGTCCCTGGTGCCCGGCCTCCTGCAGACCGAGGGCTACGCCGAAGAGGAGGCGCCACTGCGCTATCAGGTGTGCGAGGCCGACGCGATGGCGGCACAGCTCGGGCACCTTCTCACCGCCGGGGCCCTTCCCCAGGTGTCCCTCGACATTGTCCCCATGGCGACGGCCGGAAGAGAACAGTGGCCGCGCGAGACCTTCCACGTCTACGACGGCCACCTCATCAGTGTGGAGCTGGTCCCCGCACGCGTGGCAGGCCTTCGAGCAGCTGCGCAGCATGGCTGCGCATGGCGCCGACGCTCGCGCTGATCGTGAAGGCTATTGACGCGTTGCAATGACGCGGAAATTTCGCCCACTTCATGGACCGACACGCGCCCTGCCCCCGGCGGCTCCGTGTTCGGCGCCATGACGCTCATGGCCGCCTCGCGGGCGCGCTGCATGCGGCGCATCGGTTCGGCGGCGCATTCGGCCAAGCCCGAGGCGGTCCTCGGCATCCTTCCATAAAGGTCACTTGAGGGGCACTCAACAATTACTTATGGAAGGACGGTTTCATGTGACAGGCGTCTCTGGTTCTGAAGGAACCAAAAGCAGTCACAGCTCGTCCGCCCACGCACCTGAACCTCCTTGCACACATGGCCCGTTCACGTAAAGCGCGTTCCGAATGTTGAGATATCCTTCTGCCTAGGATGCTCCGCTCATCGCGGGTGCACCGTTGATTGAATTCGTCAACGACAGGGCCTTCCTCCGTGCCGGAGCAGCCCCACTCGTCGTACCGCCGTCGACTATTTCCATTCCGACGGTTCACGCCTTCGAGCAGGAATTGATGCCCGTTCAACCACTCGCGGAGCTCGTACGCTTCGCGCGCCACAACTCGCCTTTCTACCGTGAGCTCTACGCTCACCTGCCCAGTCATGTGGCACACCTCACGGATCTTCCAGTAGTGCCACAGGCGGACTTCTGGCGGGCCAACTCGCCCCGCGACAACAGGCTGCTGACCGCCCCGCTCCACGAGGCGGTCGTCTTCCGCAGCGGCGGCACCACGGGTTCGCCGAAGTTCTCCTACTACACCCGCACGGAATGGCGGGAGTTCACCACGGCGTTCGGCGCCGGACTCGTCAATGCCGGGCTGCGACCGGGCCATCGGGTCGCCGACCTGTTCTACGCGGGTGATCTGTACGCCAGTTTCAGCTTCATCCTGGACGCACTGCACCGTTCCCCGGCGGCCAACGTCCGCCTCCCCATCGGCGGCGCGACGCCCTGGGAATCCACCGCGGCCACTTTGGAGGAATTCCAGGTCCAGGTCGTCGCCGGGACGCCCACCACCCTGTGCTCCCTCGCCGAGCGCCTCACCTCCGCCGGCCGGTCACTCCCGGATGTGGAGCTGCTGTTCTTCGGGGGTGAATGCCTCTTCGGCGACCAGCTCCCCCTGCTTGCGGGCGCGTTCCCGAAGGCGCAGGTGCGCTCCCTCGGCTACGCCAGCGTGGACGCCGGGCTGCTCGGGGAGGCCGTGCCCGGCGGCGACCCGCGCGTGCACCGCGTGTTCACCCCGTACACGATGGTCGAGATCCTCGACGAGGAGACCGACCGGCCCGTCAACGGCGACGGCGTTCCGGGACGGCTGGTCGTCACCGACCTGCGCCGACGGCTCATGCCGGTGCTCCGCTATCCGGCCGGTGACCGGGCCGAGTGGGTGGACCGGAACGCCGGTGTCTTCCGCATCCTGGGCCGCGCCGAGGAGGGCGTGCGGGTCGGTCCCGTCTCCCTCTACACCCAGGACGTCCACGACATCGTCATGGCTGCCGACACGGCCGGTGAGGTGACGGGGCTGCAACTCGTGGTGCGCCGCACCAACGGCCGCGACGGCTTGGTACTGCGGCTCGCGACGGGTGAAGCCGACGACGGGAACACCGCGTTGGCAGATGCCGTCGCCAACGCGGTCCTGGCGCAACGCCCGCTCTATCGGAGCGCGACCGCCGCCGGTCATGTGAACCCGCTCACCGTCCAACGGGCGCGGCACCAGGACCTGGCCGTCAACTCCCGTACGGGCAAGCTCATCCGCGTCGTCGACGAACGGCCGCATTCATGAACGCGGTGGAATCACGCGCACGCCGTCTACCCCTCGTGCTGCGCAACGCGTCGTTCGGCCGGGTCTGGGCCGGTCAGCTCCTCACCCAGGCCGCGAGCAGGATGTTCCAGGTCGGCGCGGTCTGGTGGCTGGTCGGATTCGCGGGCGGCGGGCACCGCGGGCTCGACTCGGGCCTCTTCCTCATGGTCAGCGCGCTGCCCGCGGTAGCGCTCGCACCCGTGGTTGCTCGCATCGTCGCACGTCACGCTCATCGGACGGTGCTGGCCGGCGCGGCTGCCGTGGCCGGCGCGGTGGCCACGGTGGCGGCCGTCCTGGCGCAGTCAGGGCCACTGCCGATGGCCGCGATCTACGCGGTGGGGCTGGCACTGGCTGCCTGTCAGGCGCTCTTCGACCCGTGCCTGACGACATCGGTGCCGGAACTCGTCGAGGACGCCGACATCGAAGCGGCCACCGGATTCGAGCTGTCCACCCAGTCGGTCGCCGGGCTCGGCGGAGGACTGCTCGGACCACTCATGGTCGATGCGGGCGGACTCCCGGGCGTCGTCGCCGCCTGCGCGGCCGCCTACCTGCTCGCGGCCCTGCTGGTCCTCTCGGCGCGCTTCCCGCACACCTCGGCCCAGGCGCACGGACCGGAGAGCGGCACGGCACCCGCATCGCGGACGCTGCGCCAGGTCCTGACCGGGCTGCCGTTCATCCGGCGTGTGCTGGTCTGCTTCGCCGCCGCCAACGTCTTCACCACCGCTGTCTACGTCGTGATGCCGCTCTACACGCGGGGGGTGCTGCACTCCACCGGCTCGACCGTGGCCTCGCTGGAGGCCGCCCTCGGCGCGGGCACACTCGTCGGATCCTTCACCGGTGCCCGCGTTCCGGGGCGTCCCGTCACCGTCGGCACCGTGAGTCTGACCGTGATGGCCGCAGCCCTCGGACTGCCGGGCCTGGCCCCCGGGCACGCCGTGGCGTTCGGTGCCCTGGCCGTCGTCGGCTGGTGCGTCGGCGTGATCGGCGTCCGGTTCGTCGCGCTGTTCCAACGGCTGGTGCCCGCCGACGACAAGCCGGAGTTCTTCGCAGTCATGCAGGCACTGCTCGGTGCCACGTTCCCCGTCGCCTCACTCGTCTTCGGCGCACTGGGTGACCATCTGACGGCCCGCACGCTCTGCCTCGTGCAGGGCGCAGGTCTCGTACCGGTCGCGCTGGCACTGTGGTGGGTCGGCGGACGGACGGACGCCGACGGATTCCAGCCGCCCGCCACGCAGCCCCTCGTCCGGGCGGGAGAAGCGTGATGAGCGTCGTCGTCTCCCCCACCGCTGTCCAGGACATCGCGGAACTAAGGCAGTTGTACTTCGAGGTGTACGGGCACGGCTACCCGGTACCGCTCGGCAGTGACCCGGTCGTCATGCGCCGCCTGATCACCGACGGCACCGCCCACTGGCTCACCGCCCGCACACACCGCGGCGGCCTCGTCGGGTCCGCCGTCGTACAGACCGATCCGGGCAGCCGCATCGGCAAGCTCGTCGGACTCGCCGTGCATCCCGGCCACCGGGGCGGTGGGCTGGCTTCCCGGCTGACCGGTGCCGTCTGCGAGGAAGCGTTCGCCACCGGCCACCTCGACTCGGTGTACGCCACCGTCCGCGTCGTCACCGAGGGCCCCCAGCGCGTCGTCGTACGCAACGGCTTCCGGCCGCTCGGCCTGATGCCCAACGCGGTCGAGGTCGAGGGCTGCGAGAGCCTCGCGCTGTTCGCCCGCTACGCCGACGGCGTGCTGGACCGCCGCGCCCCCGTCGAACACGTGCCGGAACGGCTGTCGGCGCTGCTGTCCGCCGCCTCCAGCGGCATCGGCATCGACTACAGCGCCACCGGGCTCGTCCCAGGTGGCGGTGCGGCGCGCGCCACCGCGGTTGCCGCACCGATCGAGCTGATCAACGCCCCGGCCTTCGTCCGCCGCCGCTTCCTGGAACGGTTTCCCGAGGCGGACGACCGCTTCTTCCCGCTGCACACCCCGAACGCGCTCCTGGTGGCAGCCGACGGCGGCTTCGAGGCGTACGCCGACCTCGACCCGGTGGCGGGCAGCTGCGCGCTGGTCGCCGTCCATCCGCGCCCGGCCGCGGTGACCGGCGCGCTGGAGGCACTGATGACCAAGGTCACCCGGGCCGGCGCGGACTACGCCGAGACGCTGCTCCCACTGGCCGACACCAAGGCACTGGAGGTCTATCTCGCGTCGGGGTTCGTGCCGAGCGCGGTCTATCCCGCCATGCGCCGCATCCACGACCGCTTCCACGACTACGTGGTGCTGTCCCGCACCAGCCGCCAGATCGACTTCCGGACGGCGGCCGTCAGTCCCCTGCTCCAGCCGTACCTCGGCGCCTATCTGAGCGCCTGGACCGCCACCTACCTGCCCCTTCACGAGGTGTCCCGATGAACCCCCATCTCGCTCCCGTCGAGGTCCCCGACCCGGCGGCGCTCGGCCACGTGCAGCGGCTGTGCGACCTGGCGGAGCCGTACGCGGCCGGCACCGACGAGCTGTTCGCCGCGGCGATGGCCGAGACCCATGCCTGGCACGCCCAGCGCTCCGCGTTCTACGCCGCCCTGCTCCAGGACGCGCCCGAGGTCCCGGCGCCCACGGTCGGCGACGGAGTGCGCGCCCCCCTGGTGCCCGCCGCCTTCTTCAAGCGCCACGAGGTGCTCTCCATCCCTCGCGAGGAGGTGTTCCTGCACCTGACCTCCTCGGGCACTACGGGCCAGAAGTCGCAGATGTTCTTCGACGAATGGACGATCCGCTCGGCGCAGCGCATGGTGGCCCGGATCTTCGACCACTACGGCTGGATCACCCCAGACCAACCGGTCAACTACCTGCTGTACAGCTACGAGCCCGCGCCGTCGCTGAAGCTCGGCACGTCGTTCACCGACAACTACCTGTGCGACTTCGCCCCGGCCCGGCACACCACACACGCGCTGCGGCACACCGGCTCCGGCCACGAGTTCGATGTGCACGGCTGCATCGCGGCGCTCCAGCGGTACGCGGACGACGACGTGCCGGTGCGCATCCTGGGCTTCCCGGCCTTCCTGTACTTCACCCTGGAACGGATGAGGGCCATGGGTCTGCCGCCGCTACGCCTGCCCGAGGGATCACTGGTGGTGCTCGGCGGCGGCTGGAAGGGCCATGCCGACCGGCAGATCGGCAAGGCCGTGTTCTACGCCGAGGTCAGCGAACGCCTCGGCATCCCGGGCGACCGTGTCCGGGACACGTTCGGCTCCGTCGAGCACTGCGTGCCGTACGTCGAGTGCGCACACCATCGGCTGCACGTACCGGTGTGGTCACGCGCCGCGGTCCGCGACACGGCGACGCTGCGTCCGCTGCCGTACGGAGAGCGCGGCTTTCTTCACCTGGTCAGCCCTTACATCACCGCTGTCCCGGCGCAGAGCGTCGTGATGGGCGACCTCGCCTCGCTGCACCCGGGCGAGGACTGCCCCTGCCCGCTGTCCACCGACTGGTTCACCGTGCACGGCCGTGCCGGGGTGAGCCGCAACCGCAGTTGCGCGGTCGCCGCCGCCGAACTGATGAAGGGAATGTCGTGACCACCTCCGCACTTCACCTCTGGCAGGGCGAGTTCATCGACGACGCCGAGGCCGGCCAACGGCTCGCCGGGCTCGCGGAGTTGACCGGGCGGGTCCTGGCACGTCCGCTGCCCACCGACGTGGTGCTCGACGCCTGCGCAGCGGTCAGCCGTGACCTGGCCGATCCCGGCTCCGACCTGTACGGCCGGCTGGCCGAGCAGCTGACTGCCGCCGAGGCCGCGGCCACCTCGGCCGAGCTGGCCGGCGCGCTCACCCGGCAGGCGCTGGAACGCAAGCTGCGCCGGGAACTGGGCGGGCTGCGGCCGGAGCGGCTGACCCGGCCGGACGGCCGTGAGACGGTGTACGAGTCCTGGGCGCCCGTGGGCCTGCTGCTGCACATCGCCCCCGGAAACGCTGCCGCCGTGGCACCGCTGAGCGTCGTCGAGGGCTTGCTGGCGGGCAACGTCAATGTCCTGAAGGCCAGCAGCTCCGACACCTCACTCGCCCAGGACCTGCTCGCAGCCCTCGGGGCCGCCGACCCGACCGGGCTGATCTCCGAGCGCGTGGTGGCCCTGCGCTTCCCCTCATCGCGGCAGGACTGGATCCAGGCGCTGTGCGGGCAGGCCGACGCAATCGCCGCCTGGGGCGGAGAGGACACCATACGCGCGGTGAGCGACATCGCACCGCCGGGCTGCCGGATCGTCGAGTGGGGGCACCGCATCTCCTTCGCCTACCTGACCCGGGAAGCGGCGACCGACGACAGCACACTCGACGCGCTCGCCGAGGATGTCTGCCGCTTCGAACAGCAGGCGTGCTCCAGCCCTCAGGTGATCTATCTCGACACCCCGGACGCCGACGACGTCTTCGCGTTCGCCGGGCGGTTCGCCGAGCGGTTGGCGAAGGTGTCCGACGCCCTGTGCGCGCCACTGCCCGGACCGGCCGAGCAGGCGGAGATCACCACCGTGCAGCAGCTGGCCCGGCTCGAACAACACCTCGGCCTCACCCGCGTGTTCGCCGCCGACGACGGTTCGTGGCGGGTCATGGCGGACACCCGGTCGGCGCTCGACGCCTCCCCGCTGCATCGCAGCGTCTGGGTGAAGCCCCTCCCCCGGCACACGGTCACGGCGACGCTGCGGCCGATGCGCCGCTATCTGCAGACCGCGGCCGTGGGCGGCAGCCCGGCTGACGTGGCCGAGCTGTCACGCGCCCTCTTCGCCGCGGGGGTCACCCGGGTCACCCCGGTCGGCTCCATGCTGGAGGGCTACGAGGGTGAGCCGCACGACGGGGTCTACGCGTTGCAGCGCTACAGCCGTCGGGTGAGCGTGCGCGCGCCGGGCGATGCGTTCCGCACCGTCGCCTGCCTGGACGACCTGGTGGCGCCCCCGGTCCTGCCCCCGGCACCCAAGGCGCCGCTGCTCGGCAAGGAAGGCGTGCAGCGCGCTCTCGTCTCGCTGGACCCGCGCCACGCCCACCTGTACTTCCGCAGCGGGGGCTCCACGGGCACGCCCGCCCTGTCATTGTTCACTTGCGACGACTACGACAACCAGATGCGCGCCGCAGCCGACGGGCTGCTCGCCGCCGGCTTCGACCCGGCCCGTGACCGGGCGGCCAACCTGTTCTACTGCGGCGGGATGTACGGGAGCTTCATCAGCTTCTTCTCCATTCTGGAACGCCTGAACGCCACCCAGATCCCGATGGCCGCAGGTCCCGACCACGCCATGACCGTCGAGGCACTGGTCACCCACGGGGCGGACACCCTCTTCGGCATGCCGTCCTACTTGTGGCAACTGTTCCACGCCGAGGCGGACCGGCTGCGTGCGTACGGCGGGATCAGGAAGGTGTTCTTCGGCGGAGAGCACTTCACCCCTGAGCAACGCCAAGTACTGACCGAGGAGTTCGGCGTCGAGGTCATCCGTTCCGCCGCGTACGGCAGCACCGATCTGGGGCCGCTGGGCTACCAGTGCACGGCGGGTGAGGGGTCGGTCCACCATGTGCTGACCGATCTCCACACGCTGGAGATCCTCGATCCGCACACGGACCGGCCGGTGACACCGGGCGAGCCGGGACGGCTGGTCTTCACCTCCCGGGCCCGTGCCGGACAGCGGCTGGAGCGCTACGAGATCGGTGATCTGGGCCGAGCGGTGGAGGGCGCGTGCACGTGCGGCAGCCACGTGCCGAGGCTGGAACTACTAGGGCGCTACGGCGACGTCGTGCGCGTCGGCACGTACTTCGTCAACTACCGGCGCATCCTGCGGGCCGCACAGGAACGCCTCGGCTACCACGGTGAGATGCAGTTGCTGGTCGCATCCGGCTCCGGCCGCGACGTACTGACCGTCCGGCTCGACGAGCAGTACGCGAGCGACCCCGAGACAGCGCGGGAGGCCCTCCTCGCCGAGGTGACGGAGCTGGCCTCGGCCGGGGCGGAGGGTCTGCTGGCCCTCGCCGTGGAGACCGTGCGGAGGGAGACGTTCGAGCGCACCCCCACCAGCGGCAAACTGCGGACGGTCGTCGACCTGCGCGAGTACTGCAGCGCGACTTCGTGATCCAGCTAGGCGTCGAGGTAGTGGTAATCCCCATCCGACAGGCCGATCACCAGGCCGCCGTTGTGGACCCTCCACTCGCTCATGCCGTCGACGTCGCGGCTGACCAGAAACAGCCCCCGGAGCCTCTCGTCGTACTCGTCATCCTGGTAGGAGGCCGCGCAGGTGTCTCGTGCCCCGCCAGCGGCGAGGCCTCCTCAGGCCCGGGCGTTGAACGTCCGGGTGCCGGTTTGCGACGCTCAACTCAGCGTGTGAAATGGGTACTTGAGGAGCCCTACGTGCTCGAGGAAATCGCGCCAGATTTCCCCGGGAAGGACGTCCTCGAAGTCCCCCGGAACTGGTAGATCATCAGGAATGATCTCTGGATCCAGCTGATGTGGGCTTCCGTGAAGTCGAAGTTGGGCGACCTTGTTTCGACCGAAACAAGGTCGCGAATCGGGCAGCCTGCGACCTCCAACGTGGCCTGCGGTACGGCTTGCACGGTGAAGTGCCGTCGCCCCCCCCCACCGCCTCGCCCTGACCGACAGGATCTGCGGCGACTCACCGCACGGTGCCGGGCGGGAGTCAGCGGCTCCCGCCCAACCCTGGCAGGTTCAGCTTCAGCGGACCGCAGCCAAGGCGGGCAGCCTCGGCTGTGACGTAGCGGGGGAAGAGGGTACTCACGCCCGCGCTCACCCCGCCCTCGTCTGCCTGTACGACGAATACCGTCTCGCCCGCCTGGCAACCGGCCCGGAAAACGCCGAGGTTGGGGCTGAGGCCGCCGTAGCCGACGGCGGAGCGCACCCAGCCCCCTCGTATAGCGCCATTCTCGTGAAGATCCCGGCCAGCCTCGGGTCCTCGATGGTCATCAGGCTGCTTCGGCGGCCTGCGTCTGCCAGGCCATGCCGCCGGAGCCGAGCAGCATCCCGGCGAGACCTGCGGCCAGCAGCGGCCGGACCCGTCCACGCAGCAGTCCACGCCAGTGCCACCGGCGCAGGCGCCGTTCGCTGAGCAGTTCCCGCTCGGCGGGCAGGGGCTGCTCGTATCGGTTCGGCTCGTCCGCAGTGCTGCTCACCGGGCGGCTCCCTTGGGGGCGATGGGGGCGCAGCCCAGGCGGGCGGCGGCCGCGTCGGCGAAGGCGGCGAGGTGGCCAGGGTCGGTGGAGGCGCCCATCAGGAAGGTGGCGGCCCGGCCGGCGCAGTCGGCTCGTACGATCGCGTGCTTCTCGCCGATGGTGCCCGTGCCGCGCCAGCCGCGGGCCGCGGGGCGTTCGCCCGCGACGCCGTCGAACACCGCGGCCAGCCGGGGCTGCGCGACCATGCTCGACGACGTCCCCTGGATGGCCAGCTCCTGGACTGGACCCAGAGCCTGCCCAAACCCAAGGCTGTCCTGATCGTCTCCGCCCACTGGGAGCACGCGCCGCGGTCCCTGTCAGCACCCGCCGCGCACACCCCGCTGGTCTACGACTTCGCCGGATTCCACCCCCGATACCACCGGGTGCGCTACGACACCCCCGACGCGAGCGCGCTGGCCCGACGGGTGGCGGCGATGATGCCGCACGACGAGCCCGTCCACCAGCACCCGAGCCGCGGCCTGGACCACGGCGCCTGGCTCCCGCTGATGGCCATGTTCCCGCTCGCCGACATCCCCGTCCTTCAGCTGTCCATGCCCACCCACAACACCGCCCGACTGCTGGAACTCGGCACCCGCCTGGCCCCCCCTGCACGAGGAAGGAACCCTCGTCATCGGCTCCGGGTTCATGACCCACGGCATCCACGCAATCACCCCGACATACTCTCCACAAGGGCACCGTCCCCGGCTGGTCCTCCGACTTCGACACCTGGGCCGCCGACGCCCTGGCCTGCGGCGACGTCGAGGAACTCGCCGCCTGGCGCGACCGCGCGCCCGGCATGCCCCACGCCCACCCCACCCCCGACCACTACACCCCGCTGTTCATCACCCTCGGCGCCGGCGGCGAGCCCGAACGACCCGTGAGAACCGTCATCGACGGCTACGTCCTCGGCTTCGCCAAACGCTCCTTGCAGACCGCCTGACACTCCCGCCGCAGAGCGTGTCCGGAAGATCGTGCACGTCCGGGATGCGACAGTCCGGCCGAAGGCCCGGCCTCAGGCCAACTGGCCGGGCGGGACGGACCCGTCAACCGTCACTCCTTGCGGTTGCGCACCGCAAGCACGGCGCCCGCGAGCGCGGCGATCCCGCCACCGATCATGGGCACAACCTGCGTCGACGCCTTGTGGTCCACGGCGTGGAACCCCAGCCAGACGAAGGCCACACCGACCTGGCGCAGTCGCTGCAGCGGTTCGACGACGTGTGCGGCGGAACCTGGTGGCGGGAGTACTTCGCCGACGCGGTGGCCTCCGACGACAAGGACGGTTTGGCCTAGGACGCGATTGAGGCGGTGGCGGCCGAGTACGCCCGCCGTCTCGCGCGGCGCACCGGGATGCTCGTGCACTGTTCGATGTGCCGACGCCCGCCCGTCTGCCGCACCTGAGCGCTGGACGGCCCGCGCAGCACTGATCACTGAGGGCCGAAACAGGCACTGTCTGACGCATCAATGACGTTTCACCTTGGCCGGCGGTAGCCTGACCTGCGCACACTAGATGTATGTGCGGTATGACCGTCGCCCGGGCGGCGGAGCGCGAGGACTTGCTCGCTGGGGCCGTCGTAGAAGCCGTCCAAGGAACGAGCGCGTACGCGGGGAGCATCTTTCTCCGCTCCCGCGACCGTCGGTCGATCGTGCTCGCTGCAACGTGTGGTGCACCGCCTTCCCTGCTGGGTGGCTGGCGCCTCATTCCGGTGAACAGTCCCATCCCGGTCGCCGTGGCATACAAATCCGGGCGCACAGTCCACCTGGCAACCGCTGATGAGACGATGCGGAGGTACCCCCAACTCGCGGTGGCTCTGCCGTATGCCTTCGGCTCCTGCTCGGTGCCAGTGCACGCGGGTGGGGAACGCTTCGGAGCGCTAGCGATCGTGTGGCCGGCATCGCCGGGCAGCGAAGGGTTGTCCAAGGCCCAGCGCCGCCACCTGCGAAGCGTCGCCAGTCGGCTGGGTGACTGTCTGGCCGCAATGCGTGACCGTACCGGGGATCCCGTGGAATGCGCCCCGAGGACGGTTCCCGTGGAGACCCCGGCTCCCTCGGCAGCAGCCGTACGGGTGGGATTGTTCGACTGGGACCTCGGCTCCGACACCCTCAACGTGGACAACGCGCTCTGCGCGATCTTCGGTCTGGACCCCGATGCTTTCGACGGGCGAATCGAAACGCTTACCGCGTGTCTGCACCCCGGTGATCGAGCAGCTTTTCGGGCCTGCGCTCGGGAGGCAGCAGGCGAGGGCCAGATCACCGCGCGTCGCATGCGCGTACGAGATCGCAGCGACGACGGCGGAGGCTATCGCACGGTCGAGCTGTGGGGCCGCGCCCCGGAAGCCGACGACCCGCGCCCCGGCACGCAACTGGTCGGCGCGGTCGTGGATGCCCAGGCCGGCACTGCGGCCGTCGCAGCGGTCGAACGGCTGCGGGACGGCCTGTTCTCCCTCGCCCCGGACGGGCGGGTCACCTACGCCAACCGCAGCGCCCTGCAACTGCTGGACGTTTCCACCGATGAGGTACTGGGCGAATTCCTCTGGGACGTGCTGCCGTGGCTTTCCGACCCCGGCGTCGAATACCGGCACCGGTCCGCGATGATCTCGCAGACGCCGTCGTCCTTCCTGGCATGCCGACCACCCGACCAGTGGCTCGCCTTCTCCCTCCACCCACGGGCGGACGGGGTGACCGGCTGGGTGGTGCCTGCCACCAGTGCCCCGTCTGCCGCTGCAGTGTCTGCTTCCCCGATCACTGCAGTACCCGCCGCCGCACCGGCGCGCCTGGGTGTCATGTATCACGTCCTGCAGCTGAGCAGCGCGCTGACCGAGGCAGTCACCACACGCCAAGTGTGCGAAGTCGTCTCCGACCAGCTCCTGCCGGCCTTCGGGGGTCAGCAGATGGCGATCTATGTGGTCCGCAGCGGAACGATGCAACTGCTCCATCACACCGGCCGCCACGAAGAATTCCTCGACTGGCTGGAGGGCGTTCCGCTGCACGCCCGTCTGCCGGGAACGGAGACCCTGACGTCCGGTGCTCCACTCTTCATCGAGTCGCAGCAGGACCTCGCCCGGGGCTACCCAGGAATCCCCATGGGCCAGGTGAGCTCCTGGGCATATCTGCCGCTGATCGCCTCTGGCCGCCCGGTCGGCACCTGCGTCCTCGGCTTCGACGAGATCCATCATTTCACCGAGAAGGACCGCGGCGTCCTTACCGCACTCGCGGGGCTGATCGCCCAGGCCCTGGAACGAGCACGGCTCTACGACTCGGAGTTCGCCGTCGCACACGGCCTGCAGCAGGCGCTTCTGCCGCACCGGCTGCCAACAGTCCCAGGTATCCGCGCTGTCGCGCGCTATCTGCCCGCTACCAGCGGTATGGACATCGGTGGCGACTGGTACGACGTCATCCCCACCGACAGCGGGGCCCGTCTCGTCATCGGAGACGTAGAAGGGCACAGCATCGCTGCTGCGGCCACCATGGCCCAGTTGCGCAGTGCAGTACGGGCTTTCGCAGCCGCGGGCCATACGCCCGGCGACATGATGGCCGGCGTCAACCGAACCCTGATCGACCTCGACTCCAACCTGCTGGCCAGCTGCTGCTACATCCACCTCGAGCCCCGCGGTCGGCACGCCTACGCGGTCACCGCCGGCCATCCTCCTCCCCTGCTCCGCCGCCCCGACGGCACGACCGACGCCCTTGACCTCGAGGTCGGCCCAGTCCTGGGCGTGGATCACGCGAGCGCCTATGCCCAAACCCGTGTCGCCCTCCCACCGGGATCCATTCTCGCCCTCTACACCGACGGACTGGTGGAGGAACCCGGCACCGACATCGACGTGGGCATCGACCGTCTGCGAGCATCACTGGCCCACGCTCGTGCAGGCTCCCTGGACGAACTCGCCGACCGCATCCTGCACAACGCCCGCGGCTCCCCCTACCGGGCAGACGACATCGCCCTACTACTCACCGAGCATGGTGCCGTCCACGGCCCACGTCACACCTCACGGAGACCTTGGGTAGACCGCTACGACGACTCCGCGGCGGGGCGCGGCGGGCCGACCGGCCAAGGCGGGGAGCCGGGGTGACCGTCGGGCGGCTACGTTTGTGCAACTCGCCCTTGCGGTCGTGCTCGGGGCGCGGAGCCTGCTGGAGGCCGAGCAGCTCCGGGGTGCAGCCGCCAGGTCGTCCGTAAACACCTCGACGCCCTGCGGGCGGGCACCGCCGAACCGGGCCGGCATCCCCAGTCCCCGCAAGATCACCTCCTTGATCATGCGGCCCCGCAAGACACCCACCGACAGTCAGTACAAACGGCTCCTGGAGGTCCGGCTCGCCTGCCCGGACATCAGGCGGGCCTGCAATCTCGCCCGGGCCTTCGCGGATCTGGTCCGTCACCACTGCGGATACCTGCTGCTGGAGTGGATTCGCCAGGCCGAACAGGACGCGCCGAAACCGATGCAGGGCTTCGCCGGCTTCCTCCGCCAGGACCTCGACGCCGTCACCGCCGGACTGACCCTGGGGTGGAGTTCCGGAGTCGTTGAAGGCCACGTGAATCGGGCGAAAACACTCAAGCGAGCCATGTACGGCCGTGCCTCGTTCGAACTTCTCCCAGCCCGGATCCTCACCCTGTTCGGGGCCGACTCCGACGGCCAGCTCGCCGACTTCATCGCAAGCCAATACGCCGACCAGGCCGACGCGCTCGTCTTCGCCTGCCTGCTCCACCTCGCCGAAGACGGCAGCGGCGCCCGCCTTCTGGTGGCGCTTCGCCGCCGGCGTCGGCCACCAAGTCGCCGAATACTGCCTCTTCCTCGAGCACGCCCACAGCGGCGAGTACCACGACGCCGACTACTGGCGCACCCAGCTCGTACGCACCCACTTCGACCCGCTCATCATGTGCGGCGACCGCCACACCGCACCACTGCCCAACCCGCCCCACATCGATCAGATCCACCCCCACATCACCCGCCAGCACCACCTCAGATCGGCAGCGTCCCCCTCCCCCGGTCCGCTCTCGTCAACCAGCTGCGCCACCTCACCTCCCCGCTGTGACGGCGAACCCGGCCGGCGCCTTGATCAGGAACCGGCCGGGATCCGTTGGTGCGACTTTGCATCCGGACGCGGTAAGACCATCTGGTTCAAATGCGGGTCTTCGAAGTTGAGCGGTGCGCCTCGTCTCGCGCGCTGATGTGGTGTCACGGTGTGTGACCGACTCCGGGAGTGATCGCCTCCTGGAAGCAGAGGGCCCGTGGGCCTGCGTGATCATTTCTGTTCTCTAGGCAGAAGGATCACGCAGGAGCCACGGGCTTGGTCAACGATAGGACGTTGCTGCTCGATCTCGACGGGGTGTCCGTCGTGCGGGTCGAGAGGCTGGGTGACGGCAGCCGTCGGGTACATCTGGTCACAGCGGACGAGGCGGCACGGGCCTGCCCCGCTCGTGGGATCTTCGCCTCCCGGGTGAAGGGAACAGCGGTGACCCGGCCACGTGATCTGCCCTACGGTGAGAGCAGGTTGCAGTTCTTGTGGCACAAGCGGCGCTGGTACTGCCGCGAGGCTGGCTGCTCCCGCCGGTCCTTCACCGAGCAGATCCCGCAGATCCCGGCCGGTGCCAGGCTGACCACCCGGCTGCGGGGTGCGGCCGGGCGCCGCATACGGGACGCCGGCTCCACAGTCATCCAGGCTGCGCGGGACCTGCATCTGTCCTGGCCGACCGTGATGGACGCCTTCCGCGTCCAGGCCCGTGAGGTCACCGTGGAGCCGCTGCCCGAGGTGAAGGTCCTGGGCATCGACGAGACCCGGCGGGGCAAGACGAATTGGGCACAAGACCCTGAGACGGGCAAGTGGCAGCTGGTGCGCGACCGGTGGCACACCGGGTTCGTCGACGCGCTGGGCACCGGCGGGCTGCTCGGCCAGGTCGAGGGCCGCGCCGTCGCCGACGTCCTGTCCTGGCTGTCCACCACCGGCCTGGAGTGGAGAAAGAACATCCGGTACGTCGCGATCGACATGTCCACTACCTACCGGGCCGCCGTGCGCACCGGACTCCCGGGCGCCGTCGTGGTCGTGGACCACTTCCACGTCGTCCAGCTCGCCAACAAGATGCTCTCGCAGGTCAGGCGCCGCACAACCGCCGAACTGCGCGGGCGTCGCGGACGCGCCACGGATCCGGAGTGGAAGGCCCGCAGGAAGCTGCTGCGCAACCGGGAGGATCGCAGCACCGAGCAGTTCGCGAAGATGTGGAACCCTCTGCTCGGCGAGGGAAAGATCGGACAGGCACTGCTGACCGCATGGATCGCCAAGGAGTCCCTGCGCAACCTCCTCGCCCTGGCCCGCACCGGCGCGGACCGCCACCAACTCGGCCACGCCCGCTGGAAGTTCCTAACCTGGTGCGCGGACAGCGACATCCCCGAAGTCCGCCGCCTGGCCGCCACCATCGACCGCTGGTGGACCGAGATCGCCGCGTTCATCGACACCGGGTACAGCAACGCCAAGAGCGAGGGCATCAACCGCGTGATCAAGCTCGTCGCCCGCAACGCGTTCGGCTTCCGCAACGCCGAGAACCAACGACTACGCACACGCTGCGTCACTACCCGCCGAGCCCGCGGACACCTCCGCACCGCTCAACTTTGAAGACCCTGATAACGCACAACTCGACCTTCTCGACGGACGGTTGAATCAGTACTAGTCTCCGCAGCGTGTCCCAGGAATGTGTGAAATCCTGCCCTGTGTTGGTTAAGTCGTATTATGACGCGGCCTACGCACTCGAAGTGGGCCTGAAGACCAACGTCGCGAATGTCGTTCCGGCTCTGTGGCCGGTGTCCATGATCGGACTCGACCGCCTCAACCGTGCGATGAACGGCGTCGAGCGAGCGCTGTTCCCCACGACTCCCGGCGTCGCCCCCATGAACCCACAGGCCGCCGTCGGCCTGCTCGACGCGTACGACAGGCTGAGCACGTGCCCCGGGCCGCAGGCCGGATCGGAGACCGTACCGCGGTGCTTCTCCAGGTCGTTGCGGGCGTTCGGGGTGGCGGATACCAAGGAGGTTCCCACGTACTCCTGCCCTGCGAGCACCGCGTCGGCGCCCAGCGTCCTGCCCAGCAAGTGCCCCGAGGTGCAGAAGCACGCGGCGATCCTGACCGAAAGGCTGGTCAGGGCGGCCAACATCGACGGGCTGATTCCCTCCGTCCGCAAGGCGATCATGGGCAAGATCGACGGCAAGGCCTTGGAGCACGCGAAGAATTCAGCCGAGGCCCTGCGGAAGGAACTCCCCCTGTTGGCGGGCGATACGCGCAAACTGGGCGAGAAGGCGGTCCTGGCAGCGGACATGGCGCGCTACGCGGGCATGGCGGTCAAGACGGTCAACATCGTCGGCAGCAGTATTGGAGGCGTGCTGTACCTCAGGGCAGCACACAGTCTTGACCAGTTGGTCCTCCACATCGCAGATCCCGACTACACCTGTCCGGACACGACCGGCACCTGCAACAGGCCACCTGCCGGTCCTCCGAACGCCGGATGACCAACGACTACGCACACGCTGCGTCACTACCCGCCGAGCCCGCGGACACCTCCGCACCGCTCAACTTTGAAGACCCTCAAATGCACGGCGAAATCTGACCTGCCCCCTCACACCTGGCGCCCTGAGGATGGTGGCGACCACAGGCCACGGGGAGGGCACATGCCGTACAGGATTCACTTCACCGTCGATGACCTCGCGCGTACCCGGATAGCGGTGAAGCCGAATCCCTTGCTGGAACTCAGCACCGCCGTGCGGCAGTTGCAGTGCACCGAACATGCGATGCGGCTGGGCGCCTGGCGCCGCGAGGTCGCCGTGGCGCTGCATCCCCAGGCCCGTATGGTGCTGGACCTGGTCCCCGCGCGAGGACGGGCGCCGGGCTTCCTCGTCCCTGCCGGACCGGGCACGCCGGAGGAACTCCTCGAGCGGGTGCTCGCGACGCCCCGTGCCCGGGTGCGGGCCGAACTGGAAGGTCTGGCCGAACACCGAAAGCTGCCATCATGGGCCGGTCACCTTGCCGACGATCCCGACACGCTGCGCCGGTTCGGCGACGCGTTGAACCACATGTACGACTCTCTGTTGCGACCGTACTGGCAGCGCATCACGGCTCTCACGGCGGCGGACAGTGCGGTACGGGCACGGCAAGTGCTGTCCGGCGGAATGGAGGGCGTCCTGGCCCGGGTGAATCCGCGCAGGGTGCGGTGGCAGCCCCCCGTACTGGAGGTCACGATGGCCTCCGGCCTTGAAGGAGATCTGCATCTGCAGGGCCGCGGTCTGCTGCTCGTGCCATCGGTGTTCGGGGTCGATGCCCCCGTGATCGACCCCGACGCCGAACCTCAGCCCTTCCTCACCTATCCCGCCGCGGCGGACCGCGGCTCGGCCGAGCGTCTGCTCCCAGACGTGCTGTTCGGTAGCCTGCCCACGGCCTCCCGATCGCTGGCCGCAGTCCTCGGCCCCACCCGGGCGGCCGTACTGACGACCGTGGTGAACCGTCCGGGCTGCTCCACCACGGAGCTGGCGGCGACCGTGGGCATCGCGGCGGCCAGTGCGAGTGAGCACGCCGCGGTCCTGCGCGGTGCCGGGCTACTGCACACCGTCCGGCACGGCAAGATGGTCGCGCACAACGCCACCGCCGCGGCCCACGCCCTGCTCGAAGCCTCGGGTGCATGAGCTCAGCGCACCGCACGGGCTCGCGCCACAGCGGCGAGCCAGCAGTCGCTCAGTGCCCGCAGCACCGTCAGATCCGCCCGTGGAAGACGAGCGACCCTGGCACGTCGAGCCCGCAGAAGGGCAGTCGGCAGATGGCCGCGTGCGGCGCAGCGACCGTCGGCGACCGCCAGCGCGATCTCCTTATGCCGCAGGGCCGCCGCGTTTCCCCTGCGCCGGTATGCGTCGCGGACCCAGGTCCGAGCGGCCTCGGGATCGGCGTGGTGGTAGCCACGTTGTCGCATGCAGGACCGCCAGGTGGTGAGTGCGGACGCGTAGACGGGCTCACGCTGGGCCTCGTGTGACACCCGGTCGTCGAACTGCTGGGGCAGATAGTCGAGCCGGGCCCACACGCCCGCGCCACCCGCGAGCCTGCGGCGGCCTTCGGCGACGCACCCGGCGGCGGGCACGTGAGCCATCGCCCGTCCGAGCAGGGGCACTGTGACCTTGGGCGCCCCGGGTCCGAACTGTGCGTCCCCGTAGCGCTGCCGGCCCTGGCGGGACAGCGCGGTGGCGTAGCGGTCCGGTTCCGTTTCCGGGCGCCGCGTTCCGCTGGTGCCGGCGCCCACGATGCCGTAACCGACGCGCCTTCGTTCCGCCATGCCGATCGCGGCGGTCTCGTCCTCGGGGACGGGCAGGCTCAACCGGGAGGCGCGGGGCGGCGCGAACCCGGCCCGGCGCAGGCAGGCCCGATCCAGTAGGTCGAAGGCCAGCTGGAGCTGCTCGGCGTCCGCCGTCCACCGGCCTGAGCGGGTCGCCAGGTCGATCATGACCGGGGTCACCGTCGGGCCGGGCCTGGCCGGCCGAGTCTCGGCGCAGCCGGCCAGGCTGACGAGCAGGGAGCAGACGGCCAGGACACCGGCTGCCCGCCGCCTCACTTGGGCTGGCACCAGTGGTTGGAGCTGATCGAGTCGTTGAAGTCCGGATCGTGGTACCCGACGGCGAAATCGTCGACGCGGTCACCGATGCTCAGGCTGTGGTACCTGCCCTGGTAGTTGGCGTCGGTCCAGAAGTAGACCTTGCAGCTCCTGCCCTGGTTCTCGATCGAGCTGATGCAGTCGTTCCAGGTACCCGGGTAGGCGGTGCAGCCACTGCTGTTGGACACGTTCATGTAGTTGGTGTTGTTGCCGGACACCTTGCCCATCGTGCCGCCCCGGTAGCTGTTCACCCAGAAGCAGGCGTAGCCGCTGTCCTGCGGGCATCCAGTGACCTGGGGCCCCGACGTGCTCGCCTGGGCCGCGGGCGCGGCACCGAAGAAGGCAAGTGCCGAGGCGGTGGCGGCTCCCAGCAGCGCGGCCGTGGTCTTCCCCCTGAGTCGCATCAGTTGGGCTTCCTCTCGCTCGTCGGCGTGTTCGGCAACGGTCTCGCCGCTCCTGCGGCGCGGGTCCGGCCGCCCGCCGTGTCGTCGTTGGCGTGCCCACACCTTTCCGGGTCGGTGATGGCCGCGTCGATCCATTCGGCCCAGCCCGAAAGGTGACCGGACGGGTGGCCCTCTGCCACCGAGCGGGATCCACGTTTTCAACGGATCGAGCCTTGGCGCCTTCGGCGTTCCGGCCCTCGCTGGGAGTACGGCACTACACCGGTTCGGGTTCGCTGCTGACCTCGGCGATCGCCGTCGCCGTCCGCGCCCGCGGTCCCTGGAGCACGTACACCTTGGAATCATGGGAGCGTCCTCGCCTGCGGCCGGGCGGCAGAGGCAGGCTCACCCCCGCCCGTGTCCGCCAGAGGCCCGCTCTAGACCTGGACGCGCGGCGTCGTTCTCAGCGCCTCGGCCACACAGGAGTGCCGGATCGTGGGACTGGCCGGAGACGGAACCAGCATGACCAATCCGTACCCGCGCTGGCGTCGGGGCACCGACGAAATGCTCTGGTCAGTGGCTACACCGAGCGGGCCGAGATCGATTCCCGCGGTAAGAGTGATCGTTTCCCGCCCCGCACGTCAGGCGGCTCCGGGTCGGGCAGGAGGCCCGCCGTCGCGCGCCGACTCAATCAGGGCTCGTGAGCACCGAGCAGGCTGACCGGGACGTTCTGACACCGAAGCCCCCTTGCCCTCGGCCTGGCTGACGGCAGGGCCCGGATGATGCGGGGCTCACCGTCCGGCCCTCGGGTGTCCTCACACGACGGCCTTGTAGCCTTCCAGCCCGTGGCGATCTTCGTGCGACCGCCGAACAAGCCCTTGCCGTTGCTGCTGTAGCGCCACAGGGTGCCGGAGATGTCCCGCCGACGAGACGGAAGTTGTCGCCGCCGACGGAAGTGGTCGAGGCGCAGGAAGCTGGCGAGGTGCGGGCAGGCGAGCGCGACATCTCATCGGCGTCGAGTATCTTCCTGGCGTGTCCATGCCTCCGGTGCCCCAGTCGACGAACCAGACGCCCCTCTACCCCTGGGGCGTGCCCCAGGGACCGCCGGAGAAGAGCCGGGTCGGCCTCATGGTCGGAATCATCGGCGGGGTCTTCCTGCTGATCGTCGCGCTCCTGGCGACGCTGGTGCTGGTCGGCAAGAAGATCGACAGCAGCTATCCCCGGGCCGAGTCCACGCTGACCGCGCCTGGAACACTGCTCGACGGCCACTACAAGCTGGCCAAGGACGACTCCCCGAGACTGGGACCGCCGCTGGAGAAGAGCTGGCGCCTCAGCTGGGAGGCCAAGGCCGTCCACGGCGTCGTAGTGGCGTACCACCCGAGCGGTGGCGACCGGGGCGACCTGGTCGTGACCGGCATGTACGGCCGATTCAGGAATACCGCCGCGGTGCGCTCGCGGGTACTGGCGGGCAACGGCAGCCAGCACACCGAGGTGAAGGTGATCGTTCCGCCGATGGACGTCACCCCGTCCGGCTCTCGCACCAGGGTCAGCTGCGAGGAGGTGACGCGGAGCTGGACCGACGGGAAAGCGCTCAGCTACCCGGTCTGTGCCTGGGCGGACGGCAACACCTGGGCCCGGGTCGCGTACATGACCGTCTACACCGCGAGGAGCCTGAGCCTGGAGTCCGCCGCCAGGATCACGCTCCAGATCCGCTCCGAGATGGTGAAGCCGATCAGGTGACCATCCCGCAGCCCGAACATCCCGGTGATGGTGTACGCCAAGGGCGGGGAGTACCCGGAGCTGGCCAAGCACATCGGGTACGCGCAACACCAAGCACCCGCCGGGCAAGTACGGCAGCACGAAGTACCTGACACGCCTCACCAACAAGACGAAGATCCGGCAGAACCGGGACAAGGCGTGCTATCAGGCCGAGCAAGGGCGCGGGCTCGTGCCCGTGCAGTACCACCAGTTTCAGATCCACGACGAGGACGGTCCCGCGGGCCCCGATCTGCCCCGCGAGCACAACGGGCTGATCGAACTGCAGGACGGTATCGCCACGGTCCGCACCGGCATCCACACCGGGGACGTCGACGTCACCGTCACCCTGCACACCGACGCCCCCCAGCCCGCCGCGCCGAGTGGGACGAGATCGTCGAAGTGTCCCTGCACTCGGTGTCGGGAGAGCTGATGGTACGAGGCCTGATGGACGACCTGGACGAGGAGCTGCCGGTGCTGTCCTTCATCGGCCCCGGCAACTACCGGCTACGCATCCACGCCCGCGGCCGCGACACCGCCATCGACCTCGCCCCGGACGACGTCACCGAGTGGTACCTCATCCAGGCATGGCCCGCACCACCGCAGCCCGAGGTAGCACTGCGCCAGACCGACGGCCACGGAGCCACCTGGTGAACTCCGTGGCGGCACGTGAGCATGGCGGCCACGGTCATTGCACGCGGCAACTCCCCCATCATCGCCGCCCGCCGGGCGCAGTGATGAACCTGATGGTCCCGGCCTTCAGTCTTCAGGAAGTCCGAAGGCTTCAGTACCGGCGGCGGTTGAGCACCCCGATGAGAGTGGCAAGGGTGGCGCCCGCCGGGTCATCCGCGTAGCGGGTGGTCTGGAGAGGGCCGACCTCAGGAAGGACGATGTCCTCCCGGGCCAGGACGTGTACCAAGGTCAACAGGGCAGCGCGGGCGTTGCCATCGGTGAAGGGGTGGAAGAACGCCACGTCGAGGTATACGCGGGCCGCGCGGGCCGCCAGCGGGATGTCCGGGTCGGTCGTCTCGCGCAGGCAGGAAGCGAAGTCGGCCTGGGTACGCGGGGTCAGGCCGTACCGCTCGCGGCCGGCCTTCGCATAGGCGTCGTTCGCGCGGAACGATGCCTCTGCTTCGCCGAGGACCTCGCGCTGCCAGCCGGCCAGCAGGGCGAAGTTCAGCGGCGTGCGGCATCGGCTAGGTGCGGTGTCTCGGGACCTTGGTTGCGCGAAGTCCTCGAAGGTGAGCTGCTGCGGGATGTCCGCGAGTGGTTCGGGCGGCCGGTCGAAGACGATCCGGTAGTCGCTCCCGGCGGTCCGGCTGATGGGCGGTCAGCCGCCGAGCGCGGCATGCGGCCGCTCGTGGTTGTAGTAATTCACGAACTCCGCGATTGCGACGCGGCGTTCACGCTCAGTTGTGTAGTCGCGGACGTACACCCACTCGCGGGAGAACGTCCCGTTATACCTCTCCACCTTCCCGTTCGTGCACGGCGTGTACGGCCTGGTCCGCTTGTGCTTCGTACCGGTCGCGCCGAGCGCGTCAGCCCAGGTCGTAGACCGGTAGCACGCGCCGCTGTCGGTGAGGCAGCGGCGGATCGGTGTGATGCGGTGGGCGGCAAAGAAGGCAACGGCCCGGTGCCAGAAGGCGACCGCGGTGACGGCCTTCTCATCATCCAGGGCCTCGGTGTAGGCGAGCCGGGAGTGGTCGTCGAGCGCCGAATGCAGGTACGTGTGTCCGACCTTGCCGGTGCCGGGACCGGTGCGTTTGGACGCGGGGGCGGACTCGGTGCCGACGCCGTGCATCCGCCGGCCGCCGCCGGTCAGGATGCGTCCGAGCTTCTTGACGTCGACGTGGACCAGGTCGCCGACCCGGTCGTGCTCGTAGCGGATGAGCTCGCGCAGCTGCTCGCCGGTCGGTGGGTCGAGGTACCGGAGCCGGTTGAGTCCTCGCCTCACCAGGATGCGGTGGACGGTCGCGGGCGCGGGTGTGTGACGCCGTGCAGCCGCTGAAGGTCGGCGGCGAGCCGGGCCGGCCCGTGCGTAGTCTGCCGCCGCAGCGCCTCCACCAGGTCAGCGATGTCCTCGCGGATGGGGGCGGGCTGGTGACGGGGCGGGAGGAGTGGTCGAGCAGTCGGTTCTCACCGTGCGCGCGCCAGCGGGCGTACCACTTGGCCAGGCAGCGGCGGGAGATCCCGGCTTCCGCAGCCACGTGCGCGATCGGACGTCCGGCGTCGATCCGCAGACACAAGCGCAGACGTCCTTCGAGGGTCAGCGGTGCGTTCCGATGTCCCCTGCTGGTGGCGCTCCTTGACTCGGCGGCCGCGTTCACCGGGAGCCCTGGGATCTCAGGGCTCCCGCGTGAGCGGCTGTGCGCGGCGTCAGCGTGCGAACTTTTCGATGGCCGCTGCGGTGACGGGGGTGAAGAAGTTGACGAGGTTGCCGTCGGGGTCACGGAACAGCAGCGACCGGTTACCCCAGGGCATCGTGGTGGGCTCGTTGACGAAGTCGGTGACGAAGCCGGTCAGGTTCTGGTGAACGCGGTCCACGTCGTCGACGAGGAACTCGGTGATCACGCTGTGGTTGTCCGCCGGGCGGGCAGAGCCCGGGGCGAACAGCGGGACGGTGCGGGTGCCGGCGATCGCGAGGGTGGCGCCCGCGGTCTTGAGTTCGGCGAAGTCCTCGGTGGCCCACGTCGCCCGCGCCCCTGTGGCTCGCTCGTAGAACTCGACGAGGCGCGCTACGTCGCTGGTGATGATGCGGATCGAGACGAAGTCCATGGGGATCTCCTTGGTTGTGCTGGAGGCGTGCACGTCGCAGGCTAGGAGAAATAGTGGACAGAATCGGTCCTGTATTCGCGTTAGGCTGAGAACATGCCTCGACCCACCGGCCGCGTGCTGACACTCCTGGAGCTGCTGCAGTCGGGTGGCACCCGGACGGTGGCCGAACTAGCCGACCGGCTCGGCGTCGAAGGGCGCACCGTGCGGCGGTATGTGGACCAGCTGATCGACCTGGACGTGCCCGTGGAATCGGTGCGCGGCCGCTACGGCGGGTACCGGATCGCTCCCGGGTACCGCTTGCCTCCGCTCATGCTCAGCGACGACGAGGCGCTGGCCGTGCTGCTCGGCCTCGTCGCCGGCCGCCGAGCAGGGTTGACGACGACGGAGCGCACGGCAAGCGAGACGGCATCGGCGAAGATCCGGCGGGTGCTGCCCAAGCGCATCGCCCGTCGGCTTGACACACTCCTGGAAGCTCTCGCCTTCACGGATCAGCCCGATGATTTCGACACCCCGGACGCCGAGGTCCTGCTCACCATCGCCGATGCGGTGCGCCACCGCCGACCGGTCTCGATCCGCTACACCGACCGCGACGGACGGCGCAGCGAACGCACGCTGCACACATACGGGATCGTCGCCCATGCGGGCCGGTGGTACGTCACGGGCAAGGACGCCCAGATCGGCGAGGACCGAACCTTCCGGCTCGATCGCATCGCAGACGCGCGGACCCTGCCCGGCTCATTCGAAGCGCCAATGGGTCCCGGTCCGGCACAGCGCGTGTTGTCAGGGTTCGCCACGGCTGAGTACCGGCATGAGGTGACCTTGCGGATCCACGGGACGGTCGGGCAGATCCGCGCCCACTTTCCGGCCAGCGTCGCGAGCCTGAAGGAGCACAAGTCCGTGGCAGGCGGGGACCGGGCGACCGAGCGCTGGCTGCGGGTCGAGCTGCGGGCGGAGCGGCTCGACTGGCTGCCTCCAGTACTCGCCTCGCTCGACCGGCCGTTCGTCATCGAGCGCCCCGATGAACTGCGCGACCTCGTCATCGCGCTCGCCGATCGCCTCGCGTCCTACGCCCGCCAAGACTGACCGCGAGGAACCAATGTCATGAGACGGCACATCTAATGCTGCTCTGCGACTCGGACGAGCACGATACTGCTCCCGCACACGCTGGGATGGTCCCATTCCCGAGGCGTTCGCCTCGGCGCCCGAGGAACCCTGCTCGACGAATGGGCCTACCTACGGCCCTACACCAGCAAATCCGAACGCACCGAAGCCCTGGCAGACTTCCTTCACGCCTACAACCACCACCGCTACCACACCGCACTCGGCGGCCAGCCACCCATCAGCCGTGTGAACAACGCCGGGGGTCAATACAGCTGGAGTGTGTCTCCTTGATCCAGTTGTCGGTTGATCGGATATGTCCGTCCGATTACCGCGTTCCTGGCAGCGGCCGACGGTGCTGATGACATCGGCTGGACCGTGTCTGTGGACTCCACCGTCTGCCGGGCCCACAGCACGCCGCTGGAGCCAGGCTGACGCCTGGTATCTGGAACTGGATCTTGTAACGGGGCAGCTGAATCTCGTGACCGCAATCGTCCCTGACGAAGATCCGGCACGGGATCCGACGGTGTGCTTCAACCCGCGTGTAGGGCACGTGGACGTCCCCTACGAGGTTATGCGCTGGTTCATGCGCCAGGTCGATGAAGAGATCCGTACCTCCCGTGCCTGGATGCGGCTGAGACCCGAGCTCGTCGAGATCATCTACCAACTCCGTCAGGAGCACATGGGCGTCATCGACGATGACGACTTTGCTCAGGTTCTGGCGGAGGTGCGCGCTACGGTCCCGGAGGCAGACCTCCCCGCCGTTCTGGAGGCCGCCTTCGCGCGGAATCCTGACGGCACCACCATGGACCATCCGCAAGCACCCCAGTTTGCAGACGGTCAAGGAGACAGGCCCTAAGGGCGCCCGGGCCGAGGCTCCCGGTCGATGGCGGTCCGGCGGACGCCACCCGGAACCGCGCACGCGGTCACATCACTGCGGCGACGTGTCGCCGTCCCGTTCCACGGTGGTGGAGACACCGGCCGGTCCCTCCGGAGGCAGGACCTGGTCCTCGGGCACGTCCTCCTTCTTGGGATGGTGGGTGCCCCGCGGCGGGCCCGCCCAGCTCGCGAAGTCGTCGTCGAGTTCCTCGTAGTCGGCGGCGTCAGACTGCGTCATCGGCGTCTCCTCGGGTGTCGCGGCGCGGTTCGTGGAATTCCAGGAGGTCGACGTCGGCGGCCCGGACGTACAACCCGGCCGTGCCGCTCATCCGTGGTCCGAAGGTGCCGTCCGGCTCCATCCGGTACTGGGACTCCAGGTAGAGGTCACCGGGCTGCGGATAGGCGGAGGCACGCGAGCGCCTTCCGTACCAGCCGCCGGCCCAACCGCCGTTCTTCAGACGGACCCGGACGAAACACGCCCCGCGGTCCTGGAAGAGAGCGTCCCACGCGGTGGGGGTCCCCTCGTGCACGGCGGCGCGCCGACGCCGGATCCAGTACGCCTCCGCCCACGCCACCAGCGTCGGCACGACGACGACGAGAAGCAACAGCCACAGCCCGGCCTCCCTCGGCTGCTCGGCGACACCGGTCAGAGGCCGCTTCCCCCCGCCCCGCAGCAGACGTATCAGATGGGGACCGACGCTGATCAGATATGCGGCGTCGAGCAGGACTCCGACGGCGAGGGCGCGCAGAAAGCGGTTGTTCACCTCCTGCTCGGCCTCGCGGATCCCGAGGAGCCGCTCCCTCGCGAAGAGGTAGGAGGTGCCGGGCAGAATCAGCAGCACCAGGATCGCGAGCTGCTGGACGGTACTTGGTGTCACGGTCCGCTCCCCCGCTCGCGCGCGCTGACGGCCGCGTTCCGGGCCAGCGTGCTCAGTGCGCCGAGGTCCAGATGATAGGCGCGGGTCTTCACCCACTCGGCCAGGGACGGCTTGATCAGCTCCACTTCCTGCCCGGCCCGCTTCATCAGCTCGATCGTCGCCGGCTCGTCGTCCTGGTGGAAGGCGAGCTGGGCTCCTACGAGCAGCAGGAATGCCGCCAGCAGGCGTTCCCGTGGCCGGGCGCGCCGCTCCAGCAGAGCCAGGGCACGGGAGAAGCACAGCCTCGTGCGCGGCACGATGCCCCGCAACGCGCTCTCCACACCGTCGTCGACCAGAGCGCGCACCTCGCGCAGGGCGCCGGGGCCGAGCGGCGGCGCGTCCGCGGGGTCGCCGATGCGCCGGTCCGCCTCCAGCAGGAGCCGGGTCGTCTCCCGCCGCATCGACCGGGCGCCCCCGAGCGACTCGGTCAGCACCAGGACCCGGTCCAGGACGGCGATCGCGTCCGCCACCTGTCCACGGTCGAGGAGCGCCTCCCCGAGCAATCGGGAGGCCCGCGCGGTTTCCGGCTGCCGGTCCGCCGCCTCGAAGACGGCACGGCACTCCTGGAGGAAGGCGAACTCGGCCTCCCCGGTCGGCCGCCCGGCCTCCAGCGCCAGCAAGGCGTTCGCCCCGGCCTTGAACAGCGTCTCCTCGTCGCCGCCACGGCGTGCGTGCGTCCAGCTCTCGAGATACGCGGCGAGGCCCTTTTCGAGGTCACCTGCCTGGCTGTGGGCGACCCCGAGGTTGAGCAGGACGTGGCCGAGCAGCGCCGGGTCGTCCGTCGCCCGGCCCCAGGCGATCCGCTGTGCCCGCAGCCCTGCGGCGAAGGCCTCGTCGTAGCGTTCCTCCAGGGCGTAGGCCAGGCAGAGCGAGCCCAGTATGGAGGCCACATCTCTGTCCGAGAGCGTGCGCCGGACGGCCGGGGTGTCGACGAGCGCGAAGCGTGCGACCCGTTCGTAGGCGGGCATGTGCAGGAAGTCGGCCGCGGTCGTGTCCGGCACCTCGGTCATCATGCCCCCACCATGCTGAAGGGTGCCCACAGGAAGGGGTGCCGGAAGGGACGCGCCGGCACACGGCGGGACATCAGCCGCCTGCGGATCTCGGCCGGGAGCCAGTCCAGGCCCAGCAGTTCGGGCACGGTGGCCGAGCGCAGCCACAACTGGGCCCACCGGAGCGCTTGTGTGGGCGATTCGGCAACACCGGGCGGTGTGCCGTACGGGGGCGGCTCGACGCCATGGCCGAGCAGCCGCCGGTAGAACGCGATCATCAACAGCACGGCCGCGGTGTCGTTCGTCCTCCAGCGCGTGCAGACGACGCCCGCTCCGCCGGCCAGCAGGATGCCGGTCGGCAGCCCGATCGCCTCGTCCGGCAGGCGGGGGTCGACGAGCCCGGTGTCACAGGCCGACAGGGTCACCAGCCGGGCCCGCTCCAGCGGCCGGGGACGTGCGTTCAGCAGGTCGGCCAGGGTGATGCGCTCGCCGCCGAGGTCGAGCCTGGAGGCGAGCGGATCGGTCGGGTCGTAGGCGCCGTGGCATGCCAGGTGGACGTGGCTGCCGCCGGACAGCGCGTCGACCAGGTCCCCCTTTGTGCACCCGTCCTGCGCCCCGGGCGGATCGCCGGTGACGTCCCGGCTCTCCCCCACCGCGGCGAACAGCCGCCGCAGCGTCTCCACCTCCTGCGCGGCGAGCAGTCCTCCGTCCTGGCCCGGGGTGGACGCCGCCACGAGAAGGGGTTCCGACAGCGGTTCCGCGGCCCGGTGTCTGGCCGCGAGGAGCAGTCGCACCGACGGTGCGTACCCGACCGCACAGGTCGCAAGCAGCGGCTCGCCCGTCGAAGGAAGGTGCGCGGCGTGCAGGGGCAGATGGGCGGTAGGGCCACAGGCGATCACGACCACGCCGGTCGCCGTGCCGAGCGCCACGGCGACCGGTCCGATCAACTCCTCCCCGAGCCGCGGGAGCAGCTCCCGCAGCTCCCCTCCCTTCTCGGCTACGGTTGCGGCGAAGGCGTCGGCCAGCGCGCGGGCGTCCGCGGCGGTCAGCGTGGACTCCACGGCTTCGACGCGGGGCCCGGGATCGCTCTCGTGCCGGACGATCAGGGACAGGCTCCCGGTCTTCGTCGCGGCGATGTAGCAGAGCGGCTCTCCCGGTCGTGCGGCCCTCAGGATGTCGGCCCGCGTCGTCTCCCGCAGGAAGGACTCCATACCCGGCAGCGCCCTGACCCGAGCCAGGGCGGCGGCCAGCTCCGCCCTGGCTTCGTCGAGAACTCCGCCCAGCTCGTACTCGGCCGCCTCCAACTCCCGCCCGCCGTCCCGCGGGGCTCCCTGGCGGCTCAGCTCACGGTTCCGGGCCTCCAGGGTCTGTACGGTTTCGGCGGCTCGCATGTAGGCGGTGTGGGTCTCCGGGTCCGTCTGCGCCAGCCGGTGAAGCTGGTCGTGATCCGGTGACAGGGCCAGATTGAAGTTGCGTGTTCTGCCGCGCTCCAGGCAGAGCAGCGCCTCTTCCAACCGGCCCACGCGAGCGAGTGCGTAGGCGGCTCGCTGATGCAGATCCCCGGCCGAGTTCAGCTGCAGCTCCCGCGAGGAGCTCACCAGACAGGCGCGGAACAGCTGTTCGTCCGCCTCTACGGCCTGCTGGTACGCATCGGCCGCCGCGGACCATTCGGCCCGTTCCGCGAGGGCGTCACCGAGCTGTTCTGCCGCGGTTCGCAGCAGGTCGCTGTGCCCGTAGGCACGGTCCATCGCTTCCCGCAGAACGGACAGCTCCCGCTCACGAAGTTCGTCCTCCCGCGAGGGGTCCAGCTTGCGACAGAGCCGGCACGCCAATGCCAGGGAGATGAGCTGAAAGCCGACTTCGAACCCGGTCGGGAGACCCTCGTAGGCGGCGACGGCGTCTTCGATGTGCCCCAGACCCCGCCGCGCCCTGGCGGCAAGATTTTCCGCCTCGTCTCTCTCGGCCTGCTCGAGCAGGGCCCAGCCGAGCTTGGACATGCTGCGTGCCCACAGGTGGGGAGCGGTGTCCCTGTGGCGGTTCACGAGGGCGGCCTCGTGGCACCGGATCTCCTCGTCGTACTCGCCGAGTTCACCTGCGACGACGGCCAGCTTGTCGTAGGTGCTGGAGGCCTCGCCGCGGTCGCCGACCCGCTCGTAGACGGCGAGCGCCCGCAGCAGGTGCTCGCGTGCGCGAAGGCTGTTCTCCCGGCTGTCCCCGCGCATTCTCTTGGAGAGTGAGACCGCCAGCCGGGCCTGCGTGTTGGCCCACTGTTCGGGGTCGGTCTCTTCCGATTCGACGGCGTCCAGCTGCTCGTACAGCCGCACCACATGCTCCCTGTTGACGGCCGGGTCGCCTTGTAGCCGTACGTTGTACGCGCCGGCGAGGAAACTCTGGGCGTCGCACCAGAGCTCCTTGTCCCGAGCGGGGTCGAGCCGGGCGACGACCGGTTCCAGCAGACCGATGGCCTCTTCGATCTGGCCGGGTGCGGACTGAGTGCCCTGATCGATCAGCACCTTCGCCAGCTCGCTGCGGACACGTGCCCACGTCCCGGTATTGCGCTCCGGCGCCGTCTCTTCCAGAGCCGCCCGCAGGTGCCGGATGGCCAGCTCCTGGTTGGCGTGGACGTCACCCGTGTAACGCTGGCCATAGGCGCGTGCCAGCTCGTATCGCGCTATGGCCCAGCCCTGCGGGTCCTCCTCCCGCGAAATGCTGCGCGCTCTGCGCAGCAGCAGGCCGATGGCCCGTTCCAGGCCGATGACGTCCTGCCCGCGGTTCGCACTGCTCAGCATCATGCCCAGCGTCATCTCCAGGTCGCCCCGCAACTCGGGCTGGTCACGGTCGCCCAACAGCTCCAGCGCCCGCTCGGCCAGACGCGCCAGCTCCTCCGCGAGCGGCCTGTCGCTCAGGGACCGGCCGAGCCCGGCACGCCCTGACGCCACCAATTCGGCGCCGATCCGCAGCACTTCAGGCGGTGGTGCCGAGCGCCGGGGCTTGACCCTGCACATGCGCGGCCCTCCGCCCGCCGAGGCGCCGCGCGCAGTCGGCGCCAGCACTCCCCGTACCGCGTCGAACGGCACGGACAGGACGCCGGAGTTCTCCGCCTCCTCCCCACTCACCGGCCCCAGCCTGTCGAGCAGCGCCTCCACGTAGAGCTGCTTGTTGGCCTCGTCCTGCTCAGGCGGGGTGTGGGGTGGATAGAAGTAGACCAACTGCCCAGTCGCCTCGCCGCGGTACACCAACAGCGGGAAGAACCGGGCCTTCCTCTCGCCACAGGAAGGACAAGTGACCGACGGCACCTTGCCCTTGAGCACTCCCTGCACCAAGTCCGGCCGCGCCAGGGCGTCGACGACCATGTACGTGTCGTCCTGGACGTCTTCGCCGCACCTGCGGCACTGCCAATCGTGCCTGATCCGAACCGAGTAGTTCACCGGCCCCCCCAACCGACGTCACACGCTCCGAGTGAGGCCCCCCTCCCCCGTGCGCACCGGAGGTCCTCGGGGTGCAGCCGCCGAACCACAGACGCGCCGTCACCCGCTGCCCCACTGTAGGGACACACAGTGACAGCCGCCGCGTGAACCCGTGATTCCGCCATCGGGCGCCTTGCGCGGGCTCTCGCTGCCTCCCCGCGCACCACCGAGGGGCGACAGCAGGTCGGCGCACTAGGGCGCGTATTGATTCGTGATCAATCCACAGATTCGACCCCGCCCTGACCGCTGAACCGGTAGATCGTCTTGCGTGACGCGAGTGCAACTGACGGACGAAGAGTGGGAGTTCATCGGTCCGTACCTGCCGATCGGCGAGTACGGCCCGTATCCCGAGCGGCTGCGGCAGCAGCTTGAGGGTGTGATCTGGCGGTTCAAGACCGGCGGGCAGCGGCGAGAGATGCCGCAAGAGTTCGGCGCCTGGTCCACTGTCTCCAACCGCTTCCGCCACTGGCGTGACGCCGGAGTGTTCGAGGCTCTGCTGGAAGGCCTGATCGCGGAGGCCGCGAAGCGGGGCGAGGTGGACCTGTCCCTGGTCAGCATCGACTCCACCACGGCGCGTGCCCACCACGATGCCGCGGGGATGCACATAAGTGAGGACGTGCTCACCTCCCTGGAGAAGGCCGCCGCTGCGGAGGAGAAGGCCAGGTCAAAGGGGGCGGCCCCGAAGAACAAAGCGGACGGGATGTCGAAGCTGATCCCGAGCGGGAGGAGCGACGACGCCTCCGCCATCGCCGGAAGCTCCGGCTGAAGGCTGCCCTCCTAGGACGCTCGCGGGGCGGGCAGACCAGCAAGGTCCACCTCGCCGCCGACCGCAAGTGCCGCCCACTGGCGTTCATCCTGACCGCCGGACAGGCGGCTGACAGTCCGCAGTTCATCCCCGTTCTGAGGAAGATCCGGGTTCGTGGACCCGTCGGGCGCCCCCGCACCCGGCCCGACGCGGTCGCCGGGGACAAGGCCTACTCGTCCCGTGGAAATCGCGCCCACCTGCGCAAACGCCATATCAAGGCCGTCATCCCAGAGAAGGTGGATCAGGCAGCCAATCGCAAGAAGAAGGGCGCCCGAGGTGGCCGGCCCGTCGCCCACGACGCCAACCTCTACAAGGAGAGGAACACGGTAGAACGCCTGATCAACAAGCTTAAGGCCTGGCGAGGCATCGCGACCCGGTATGACAAAACGCCCGAGAGCTATATCGCTGGACTCCACCTCCGAGCGTCGATGATCTGGGTCAAGGACCTCACGCGAAACGGCCCCGCCCACGGGCAGACAAGCGACCCCATCGGGGACTGATGCCTCACCCGCCGAACCCGGACCAGCGGAACCCGTGTTCGAGCAGCGGTGTCAGGGTCCCGCGGTGAAGAGCGCTGAACCCCACGATTGCCTCGTCCTCGTCGCCGCTGACCTGGGCGAGCAGTCCCGGCGCCGCGAAGAACCGCTCGGCCGCTCCGGTTGGCATGAATGGACTCAGAGGTACGGGGCGCAGCAGGTTCCACAGCGCGTCAAGGCGCGCGGTCGGCATGCAGTAGGTGCGAGCGCCGTAGGGGGCACCACTCATGGCTCCGTTGAGGGTGAACTGCAAGAGGAAGCGACTCAGCGGTTCCTCTTCAAGGGTCGTCTCCGGGTTCGGATCGTCGGGGTCTTCGGTGAACCACACACGTGGATCGGCCTCGTCGGGCATATTGAGCGGCCAGGGGATGGACCAGTCCTTTCCGGCCCCGTTCCACATGGCGAAGACCAGCCGGTCGCCCAGTGGCCCGGAAGCACGCCTGGGCTTCTTCAGCACTGGGTCGATGAATCTGTGAATGGCCGGGCGGAGGCGGGCCAAGCGGTGGAAGGCGGCCAATGCTTCTGGCAGGTTGTCCAGTTCGTTTGCCGTGGTCTCGTCGGCAGCCGACTGCGCTTCGGGAAACCAGCCGAGGACGAACGACTCCAAGGCCCGGATCGGATCTGATTCCACGAGGTCGATCCAGTCCACGCCTGGCACCGGCCCAGGTGAGGGGACTGGCCGGACCGCATCTAGCGTCTCGCGGGTCAGCGGCTGGATGAGCCTCAGTTCGGCGCGGTTGAAGTTGGCAGGCGCCGACGGCATCGCCCTGCACTGGGCGGTGCCGAGCGGAAGGCAGCCCTCTTCCAGTCGCGCGAAGACGTGAATGGGCAAGGCACCCCGGAACTCGAACCGAGAGTGGAGCTCTGGAATCCGATCCCCTCGCAGAAGCACCCAGACGGAGTCCTGGACGCCGCTGACCTTCGGATTGTCCCCAGACTCGACGATGACGACGGTTGCGTCAGCTCCCGCCCCGATCAAGGTCGGCCCCATTGCGTACCGAAGGAGACCAGCTCCAGCAACGGACAGGGCCGCTTCCTCGGTGATCAGGGATGGAGGCGTTCGCAACATGCCGTCAGCCTATCCATGAAGGCAGGCAGGGCAGATTGATCGGGACCCGATACAGGCCCTAGTTTTGCAACGGTCTTTGCGCTGATTGCTGGGCAGCTTTGAGGGCTGTGGCCCCGTCGTTTGTAGTGACTGAGGCGGGCCTGGTGTTGGCGTCGACGGCGCCATGTCGACCAGTGCAGGATGTGGTCGGCCGGGGTGGGGCGGCGGTCGGTGAGGCAGGTGATCAGTCGTCGGATCTCGGCGAGGCTGAGGTTGATGAGCTGGAAGGATCCGTTTCTGCCTTCCCCTTGTCCAGCTGGCGGGCCCGCAGGACGGTCATGGAAGCACTCCTCCACCGCCCATCGGCTGCCGGCAATGCGGACCAGCTCGTCCAGCGTGGTCTGGGCCGGACAGCGGTACCAGGTGGAGCCATCCCCCTGCCCCAGCCCAGTCAGTACGCGGTGGCCGACGAGAGCGGCAACGTCTCTCTCTGCGACCTGACTGCCCCAGGCGGTCAGCGCCGTGGGAGCGAACTCAAACGGGACCCCAACGGCGCGCCTCGACGCTGTCAAGTCTGGGGAGACGGCACCGTCCACCGCGAATCGGCCTCGCTCGTCCGATCGACGATCCCCGTCTTTGCCCAGCACGGCGCCATGGCCAACGGCAAGGCAGCATGTCGCATCGTCAAGGAGTTCCTCGTCGACGACGAACGCCTCGACCTCGGCCCCGACCAGGCAGAAGACGGCATCGGCCTGAACGTCCCCGACTACGTGTCCCCCAACGCTGTTTGGGGCTGCGTCGTCAGCGGCACCGACGACCCCTCTCAAGTCGAGTGCACCATCGCTGCACTCGAAGGGGACTGGCAGAAGAAGGTCGCGTTCGAGGTCATCGGCGATGACAAACTCGGCGTCAAGGTCACCCTGCCGGATTTGGGTCTGTACCGGATCACCGTCCAAAGCGACTACGACCCCTTCGTGACCCAGCTCGACTTCGCGGGACCAGACGGCCAGGACCATCTCGACGACTAGGGCCTGTCCGGCCGATCTTGGAACTCTACGAGAGTGGACACCGACCCTCCCGCTACGGCAGCTTGGTAACGCTCATCCACCAGGCGAACGAACACACGGTCACGGCGATCGCCCGCTTCCAGGGTGCGACGCTGCCCGGGTCCTTCACGTTCCAACTGTTCCCGCGCGATCTCACCACCGAAGTGCCCGTCGAGTTTCACAGCGAGCCCTGACCGAAGGCGCTCGTCTTCCGGCGCGCGGCACCGCGACGCTCTGGGAGCGGACCGCTCCCTCCCTCGACGTTCGGGCCACGCTCGCCGCCCTGCTCGGACGCTCGCGGGCGTGACTGCTCACGGAACCGGCAACGCCCGCGAGCACCACACGGCTCTCCCGCAGCCTCGGCATAGCTCCCGGCGCTGTCGGCGACCACCTTGCCGTGCTGCCGGCGTCCGGGCTCCTGGCCCGGGCACGTGCCGGCCGCGCGGCGCTGTATCGCCGCACCGCGCTCGGCGACGCGCTGATCGAAGGCGCCGCACGACAGGTGTGACCACCGGCACGACGGTGGCCGGGATGGGCTTGGCCTGCGGCTGACGTCGCTTGTCGAGCAGGTGTACGGGGTGCGACCATGCGGCTCGTGACAGTCTCTTCAAGATCATCCTTTGGCAGTACAGCGCCGCTCTTCCGCTGGGTGGCCGCTGCCCGTAAGGCCCCCATCAGCCCGGCGAAGGACGTGGCCGACTTCCAGCAGGGCGTCGAACTCCGCGTACGTGCACTGTTCGTCACGCCGGACAGCAGGATCAAGGCACAGTGGGGCGAGTTGCGCCTCTCGAACTCCGCGGACGCCGCGTGGAAGGCCAAGGCCAGCAAGGACGCGTTGACGATTCCGCTCGCCACCACCACGATCGCCCCCGCGGCCAAGCACATCTTCATGGGCACCGCCGCATTCGACCTCACGCTCGCCGACGGGAACGTGCAGCGCATGCGGGTCTACACCCGAGACGCCGGGCTGGTCACTGCCGTGTTCGGCAACGCAGTCGCCTAGGAGCTGCCCGGCCGATCATGTTCGGAGCCAGATGGTGAGGGCCGCGACGGTTGCTGTGCCGAGGTAGACGTAGCCGCGCTTGTCGTAGCGGGTGGCGACGGCTCTGGCGTTCTTGAGCCGGTTGATGGCTCGTTCGACGGTGTTCCGCTTCTTGTAGCGCTCGTCGTCGAAGCCGGGTGGCCGTCCGCCGCGTGAGCCTTTGCGCAGGCGGGCAGCCTGGCTGTCGGCCTTCTCCGGGATGGTGTGCCGGATGCCCCGGCTGCGCAGGTACTGGCGGCAGGGCCCGTTGCTGTATGCCTTGTCCGCCGCCAGGCTGGCCGGCTTCTTCCGTGGCCTGCCCTGCCCCACTCGCGGGACGCGGATCTTCTCTAGCACCGGCTTGAACTGGGTGCAGTCCGCCCGCTGTCCTGGCGTGACGATCAGGGACAGCGGGCGGCAGAAGCCGTCGGCGCTCAAGTGGAGCTTGGTGGTGAACCCGCCGCGCGAGCGGCCCAGGCCCTCGCTTCCTGCACCACCTCCGCCAGGCGGGCGATCAGGCTCTGCCACGGCGTCTCGACCTGGTGTTCTGCCGGTGAGTCCCCCTTTGACGCGGGAGTCGGCGGCGGGTCGGTGCGGGCGCCAGCCGCGTGCTGATGGGCTCGAATGATGCTGGAGTCGACTGAGATGTCCCAGTCGATCTCTCCGCCCGCATCGGCCTCGGCCTGGACCTGCTGGAGCAGGCGTTCCCAGGTGCCATCGCCTGACCACAGCCGGTGCCGTTCATAGACGGTTTTCCACGGGCCGAACCGTTCGGGCAGGTCACGCCACTGCACACCGGTCCGCACGCGGTGCAGAATCCCGTCGATCACCTGCCGGTGGTCCCGCCACCTGCCACAACGCCTGTTGCTGACCGGCAGGAACGGCCGCAGCCGTTCCCACTCGGCATCGCTGAGATCACCCCGCCCCATGCCCAAATCAACGACCCGGAGACGGAGTAGTCACATGATCGGCCGGACAGCTCCTAGTGCCGCATCAGACAATGTTCGCCCCGATTGTGACGCGCCGTCCGGGAACAGGCCTGGACGGCGCGTGCATCCGCCATGCTGATCTGGTGGCTGAGCGGGCGCGGGAGATCGATGACGGTGAAGGCCGGAGGCCGCTGCGGATCATCCGGCGGGGTACCGGGTCGGTGGTGACCTGGCGGCGTGCCCAGATGGTGCTGTTGTCCTCGCAGGGAATGACCGTCGACAAGATCGCGACGGTGACGTTCACCAGCCCGGATCGGGTCCGCGACGTGCTGCGCAACTTCAATGCCGACGGTTTCGACTCGCTCTACCCGAAGTACAAGGGCGGGCGGCCCCGGACCTTCACGCTGCCCGAGCGCCGCGAGATCAAGAAGATCGCGAAGTCCAAGCCGGTCGAGCACGGCCTGCCGTTCTCGACCTGGAGCCTGGTCAAGCCGGCCGACTTCCCGGTCGCCGAGGGGGTGGTCGACGACATCAGTCATGAGAGCCTTCGGGTCCTTCTCCGCGAGGAAGGCGTCTCCTTTCAACGCGTGAAGACCTGGAAGGCCTCGAACGACCCTGCCTACGAGGCGAAGAAGGCCCGGGGGGGAGCACGTCTACGCGATCGCTGACGGCGAAGTCATCCTCGAGCAGGGCGAGCCCGAAGTCATCTTCTGCATGGATGACTTCGGCCCGCTCAACCTCCAGCCCCATCCTGGGCGCCAGTGGGCCGAGCATGACGGCAAGGGCAAGGACCCTGAGCGGGAGCCACGGCCACGCCGGGCCACCTACACCCGCCCGCACGGGGTCCGGCATCTGTTGGCTGCCTACGACTTGGGCAAGGACCAGCTCTTCGGCCACATCAAGAAGGCCGAGAACCGCTCCAAGTTCCTGGAGTTCTGCCACTATCGGCGCTCCCTGCACCCCATCGGGAAGCGCATCGCGATCGTGTGTGACAACTACTCTCCGCGCCTGACCACGAAGCGGTGCCGCCCGGTGGTGGACTGGACCGAGGCAACAACGTCGAGATCGCCTACACCCTGACCAACTCCTCATGGCTGAACCGTATCGAGGCCCAGTTCACCGCTCTGCGCTACTTCACTCTCGACGGCACCGACCACATCAGCCACAAGGCGCAGGGGAGCATGATCCGTCGCTACATCATCTGGCGGAACAGGCATGCACAGGACGAGCGCCTACGCGAGGTCGTGAACAGGGCGAACGTCGCCTGATGCAGTCGCATCCCGTCGGAACAATGCGGTCCACAGGAACGTCACGCCGAACAGTGCTGACTCCGGCGGTTCCTCCCGCATGCGGCGCAGTTCGACCTCCACCAGGTCAGAGAAGATCCAGCGCAGCGATTCGGGTGTGTAGGCGAGGCCGCCCTGCAACTCGCGTTCACGGTAGAGGTCCGCGTCGGCGAGCTGCGACCCCATTCCCGCCTCGCCGGCAGCGAAGCTGGTGAGTGCGAGGTGGCCCCCAGGGGCGAGGACGCGGTCGATGAGGGCCAGGTAGCTGACGCGGCGGTGTGGCGGTAGGTGATGGAAGCAGCCTGAGTCGACGACCAGGTCGTACGGGCCGCTCAACTCGGTGGCGGGGAGGGCGAAAGCGTCACCGCGCAGGAAGCGGATGTCGACTCCAGCCTTGTGAGCCCGGTCCTCGCCCCAGGCGACGGCAATGGGAGAGAGGTCGACGGCGTCCACCTCGAAGCCGTGCGATGCGAGGTACAGGGCATTGCGGCCCGGGCCGCACCCCAGGTCCAGGGCCCGACCGGGAGCGATCAGGCCCTGGTCGAGGTAGGCGGCCAGGTTCTCGTCCGGCTTCGCCGCGAAGAACGGGACCGGCCTTGACCGGTCGGCATAGAAGCGGTCCCAGAAGCCCTTGCCGTCGCCGGTCGCCAAGCGGCCGGCCTCGGATTCAGATGTGAAGAGTCCATCCAAGAGCGCGAAAACGTCCTCGACGGTGCGCACGGTCCGGTCCATCCGACCCCCCTTTCGACCGAGATGGATGATAGGAACGATGGGGATGAAAGGCCAGTTCAGGCGGCATATCGAGATGGCTGGAGTGGGCTGCTGCGCCCCACGGAGCATGCAGGGCAGGAACCCACTCCAGACCCCAACCCCGGGTCCGCACAAGCAACCCTCGGGGGCCAGGAAAGGACCGTCCTCGGCCACGCCGGGGAGACTATTACGACAGAATTTCCAGCGGCACTGCAGGGCGAACGTTGTCTGATGCGACAGGTCGGAGCCGCGTGAGTCGACGCTGGCCTATATGCGTGGGCTGATCGCACCGATGGAGCGGAAGAACGGCTGGACGCTGGCCGAACAGGCCGGGCATGCAGGCCCGGACCGTATCCACCGGATGCTGAACCGGATCGAGTGGGACGCCGAGGAGATCCTCGATGACGTGCGCGGAAACGTCGTCGAGCACCTCGGAGAGCGGGATGCCGTCCTGATCGTGGACGACACGGGCTTCCTGAAGAAGGGGCTGCGGTCGGCTGGGGTGCAGAGGCAGTACTCCGGCGCGGCAGGCCGGACGGAGAAGTGCCAGATCGGTGTCTTCCTCGCCTATGCCACCGACCGCGGGCGGACGCTGATCGACCAACGCCTGTATCTGCCCACGTCCTGGATGGAGGACCGTGAGCGGTGCCGCCGGGCTGGCATCGGTGACCACGTTGGGTTCGAGACGAAGGTGGCCATAGCGAAGGCGATGGTCCGTCGTGCCATCGCGGACCGGATCCCGTTTCGGTGGGTGACCCCGGATGCCGCCTACGGCTATTTCAAGGACTGGCGGTTCGAGCTGGAGCAGGCCGATGTCTTCCACGTCGTGGCCACCCCCCGACATGACACCGTCGTCACCCGCTGGGCGATCGACCACCCCGTCCACGACCTGTTCAACGGTCTGCCGCGGCAGAAGTGGAAACGCCGTTCCTGCGGCACCGGGGCTCACGGCCCGCGGATCTACGACTGGGCTCGCGTCGAGGTGCGGCCCTGGCACCGGCCCGACCGCCGCCACTGGGTCATCGCCCGCCGCAGCGTGAGCCGGCCCGGGGAGATCTCCTACTACATCGCCTACTGCCCCACCGAGACCACCCTCGACGACCTGATCCGCATCGCGGGCAGCCGGTGGGCCATCGAGGAATGCTTCCAGAGCGCGAAGCAGGAGTGCGGCCTGGACGACTACCAAGTCCGCCGGTATCCCGGCTGGCACCGCCACACGACCCTGGCCATGGCCGCCCATGCCTGCCTGACCGTGCTGCGGGCCCGCGAGCTGGATGCCGACAAAGCAGAAACGGATCCTCCCCACTCATCCACCTCAGCCTCGCCGAGATCAGACGCCTGATCACCCGACTCACCGACCGCCGGCCCGTGAGCATCGACCACATCCTGCACTGGTCACACTGGCGGCGCCGACGCCAGCACCAAGCCCGCATCAGCCACTACAAGCGACGCGGACACAGCCCATGATCCTGCCCAACACTCAGTACAAGCACCGTTGCAGTACTAACCCTTTACTTCGGGCGGGATGCAAGGCCGCGCGGCCGCGACGATCAACTTTGTCGGCATGGGGCTGACCCGCTCGGCTCGATGGTGGTAGTCCCGAAGCAGGCTGCCGTGAACGGCTCGGTCTCGAGTTCTCGTGACTCGGGGCCGGGCCTTTTCCGGTGCTGCCCGTCAATCCAGGTAGGGCTCGAAGTCCCAGTAGGGACGGGTGCGTTGGCGGGCCGCGATCGTGTGCGGATGCTGGGAGCCCAGGGTGCGGGTCAGGGCGAGCAGACCCTCGCCCTCCAGCTTCCGGGCCTCCTCCTGCTGCCGGGCCGACCGCAGGTCTGCGGCGAGCGCCATCTGGCAGGAGAGCGTGAGGGGGTGCTCGTCGCCCAGCACACGCCGGGCCCTGCGCAGGGTGTCGCGGCTCAACTCCACGGCCTCCACGATACGACCGTTGAAGTTCCGGGCAGTGGCTGTGTTCAGAGCGCAGCCCAGCACCCAGGGGTGGTCCGGGCTGAGGGTGGCGGTGAGGCCGGCGAGCGCTGACTCGAACATCGGCATCGCCTCGGCACGTTCGCCCACGGCCAGCGTCACGAGCGCGGTGTTGGAGAGCATGCCGGTGACGATGGGATGGGAGTGTCTGAAGAGGACACGGTATCCGGCCTCGGCTTCGTAGATGAGGTCGCGCGCCTGGCTCAGGTCACCGTGCTCGCGCAGGAAGTTGCCGTAGTTGGCGATGACGGAGAGGGTCCGGTAGTGCTCACGGCCGTGGACCACCTCCATCTGTTCTAGGAGAGTGGTCATGTCAGGTCCCACATACTGGGTGTAACCACCCTCACGACGCCGGCTCATGACCAGTTGGGAACGGGCCTCCAGGGTCTGCGGATGGTGGGGGCCCAGCACCTGCGCGTGGAGCCGGACCACCGCCTCCTGGCGGGCGAGCGCATCGCGGTATCGGCCCAGTAGGCGCAGGTCGTGAGTAACGGCGTTGCCGGAGCTGAGCGTGTTGATATGCCTGGCGCGTAGGATGCTCTCCTGGCGGCTGAGGGTGTCCAGATCGAGTTCGTACGCCTCGGCGTACCTGCCCAGGAGCCGCAGGCTGACACCAAGGTCGTGCCGGGCGGCGAGCCCGGGGAGCGTGTCCAGGCCGAGCAGCCGTCCGGTGCCGTCGAGGACCTCGCGGTGCATGTCGTGGGCCTCCTGGTACCGCCCGAGGCGATACAGGCTGTTAGCCATGGCACCCTTGGCGTTCAGCTCGCCGAGCGCGTTGGGCTGCTCGGCGGCCCGCAGTCTCTCCAGAACGCCGCGGTCGAGGTCGTAAGCCTCGCGGAACCGGCCGCTCGCCCGCATAATGTTGCACTCCTCGGCGGTCAGGTCGAGCATGGGCTGGTCCAGCGGCTCCAAGGTCCGGGACCAGTAGTCCCGGATGCGCTGGGCCAGGTCCCGGCCGCTCGCGTACTCCCCGCTGCGGAAGCAGTAGCGCAGGCAGTTCAGCACCGTCTCCTGGACCCTGCGCTGGGTGCTGCTGAGCGCCCCGGAGGGCTCCAGGTGGGGCAGCAGTTCGGCGTACCGGGGCCAGTTCCTGCTGTCCAGCGGGTTGCCCGGGTCGGCCTCCGCAAGCAGGGTGCGGACAGCCCTGCTATAGGTGGCGTGGCTGTCGTCGCTGGTCAGCTGAGACACGATGTTGTGTACGAGCCGGTGCATGTGCACCGTCTCCTGGTGCGGGCCCGTCTCAGCGGCGACCGGCCCGCGGGTCTCGCGCGTTACTACCGAGTAGTTGACCAGTGTGTCCAATGCCCGGGTCCAGGCAGGCAGGTCGGTGGCCATCCATCGCAGCTCCTCGGGGAGGTCGGCCTGTGGATAGGCATGGATGAGACCGAGGGGGATGCGGCCCGGGGCGAAGGACGTGCAGAGGTTGAGGACGTCCAGGGCCTGGGGCTGAGAGCGGCGGAGCCGGTTGAGCAGTATCGTCCAAGAGGTCATAGACGACTGCGGGATGACGTCGCCGGTGGCGGGCTCGTCCACGGTGGACAGCCGATGCTCTCGCACCATGCGCAGGTACTCGGGCACCTCCACGCCGGACTCGCCGAGCCAGGAGGCGGCCTGCACGAGCGGCAGTGGTATGTCCCCGAATTCGGCCGCAACCTCGTCGGCCTCCTCGACGTTGATGTGCGGGGCTCGGCGCATCAGATAGCCGATGGACTCCCCGCGGAGGAACGCCGGGACCTCGAGGATGTCGGTGAATTCGCTCCAGGCGCGGTTCCGGGAGGTGATCAGGGTGTGCCCGGGGCCCTGCGGAAGCAATACGTTGATGTCCTCAGTGCCGTCCCAGCCGTCGAAGATCAGCAGCCAGTTGTGGTGCGGCTCACCGCGCCGCAGGGCGTCCCGGACGGCGCGGATGCGCCCGCCGGGAGCACTGCCGATGCGCAGGCCCAGTTCCACGGCGAGCTCACCGAAGCGGTCGCGCTGGATGTCGCGGTCGTCGGAGTTGACCCACCACACCAGGTCGTAGTCGGTGCTGAAGCGGTGTGCGTACTCGGTGGCGAGCTGGGTTTTTCCGATGCCGGACATGCCCAGCAGAGTGCAGGCCGCGGCGCCGGGTCCGGCGTCGGCCAGTCGCTGGTGAAGGTCGGTCAGCAGTTCGTCGCGGCCGGTGAAGCGTGGGTTTCGACGTGGTACCTCGCCCCAGATCGCGCAGCGCTCGTTGGGATAGCGGGCTCGCGTCGGCAGGGCCCGGGGCCTACGGCGCCGCTCAAGGCCGAGCCGGCCCAGCAGGCGCTCCTCGGCGGCCTCCTCGCTTAGTCCCCACAAGCTGGCCGGCTCCAGGACGGCAGTCGCCCGGAGCAGAGGCCGGTTGGTGAGGTTGACAGCAGCGAAGCGGTCGGCGTGGGAGGCGACGAAGCCACGGAGCACGTCGTTCCACTCACCTGCGGGACGCGGACCCAGGCTGAAGAACCAGTCGTCGAGGACCAGCAGCACCCGCCCGCTGAACAGCAGCAGGTCGCCGAGCGAGGACTCCAACGGTTCGTTCCTCTGAGGGTCCCAGCGCTGCAGCGTGGCCCGGTGGCCGTGGCGCTCCAGACATGACGCGATCCAGGCCGCCCAGGCCCGGTGATAGCCGGCGTGGACGATCAAGAGACTCTCGGCCGTGCCCGAAGGGCCCGGCCGGGTGCGGACGGCTTCCCCCGGGATCGGACCAGGTTCGGAGACCTCCCGCGACTGTGCCTCCGGCTCGCCACTACCGGAGGGCCCCTCCGCGGTCGGCAACGGCGACGCGTCCTCCACGGGATGCCTCGGTCCAGGGAATTCGGGCGCAGCACCGCTGGGCACGTATGACTCCGTGTCCAACCCCAGAGCGGTCAGCAACCGCCACCTGGCCACCGCTTCGTCGGCTGTGAACAGCAGCGGGTCGCGCCCGATGCGCGTCCCGGCAGGGGGCCTGTCGACCCACAGGCGGACACATCCGCCCGGGACAGCCCCCCTGAACCCCAGTTCCCCACCCAGCAACACGAGCGCGCGCTGTGACGGCCCCACCCTCTGTGTCGCCGCGCCGAATTGAGCGTCGTCGGGGCAAGCCCGCAACACCGGGTCGTACCCGCAGGATGCCATGACGTGGGCGATCCACGTGGCCCAAGGACGGTCGCCTCCTTCCCCGTCCCCACCCCGGTACACGATCCGGACGGTCTCCCGCTCCCGCGCCAGCTGCCCCATAGAAGCGGCCGGCACACTGAACCTGCCCAGTACCAACCCTGACACCTCGGCGAACGCCTCGGGCACCGGCTCCGTCCCGCCGTCCTCTTCGGATGGGACCACGCCACCCGTCAGCTTCGCCAGGGCCAGCGCCGGGAAGTTGCGTGCGTGCCGCCCGAAGTGCCGGTCGACGTACTCCCCGCAGTGCTTGAGGACGAGCAGTGCGTCCCCACGTGGCAGCAGCCGCAGCAACTCGTCGCGCACGCCCGGCACGAACTCGTACCAGCCCGCCTCCTCGGACCGCACGAGCAGCCCGCTCAGAAGAACTTCGGCCAGCACCGACGGCCCGCTCTGCGGCTGCATCGCCCGCTGCACGAGCTGCATCACAGGCAGCGTCAACGGTACAGCCGACAAGGAGACGGCGAGGGAGACGGCCTGGCGGGACGCAGTGCCCCGGAAGAACCGTACGAGGTCCGCATCGGAGTCGGTCGAAGCGCGCGCGGGGCGCGGCGGGGACGCCGGGTGGTCGGCGTACACCCACGCGGCTGCGGCCGACAGCGACAGGCCGGTGCTGCCAGACAGGAGACGGGCCCAAGTGCCGAGCGCGGTACGCGTGGGGGCAAGAACCGGCACCGGCATCGCTCCGTCGCTCGGCGCACCCTCGGCGGACCGGAACTCCAGCCGCGCGCCGAGGCCTTCGCGCCGCCGGAGGGTGCCGGGACGTGCGGGCAAGTGGGTGCGCCGCCACAGACGCTGGGGCATCGGCTGGATCACCGCGATGGGCGCGGCAAGTGCCCAGTGGTGCAGCAGTCTCTGCATCCGTCCCGACCGCCACAGCGGTCCGGCGCAGTCGCTGAGCACGAGGGTGAGCTGCCGTCCGGTCGGGTCGCGAAGTTGCTCGGCCGCGCGGGGCGCTCCTGCGTCCGGATCAGGTGAGACGGACGCCAGTAGGCCTTCGTCCGGGCCCTCGTGGACGTAGTGCACTGACACCTCACGGAAGGCACCGAGCCCTGCGGCGATCTGGCGCAGCTCCTCCAGGAGTCCGTCCCAGACGGCCGTCGACGAGGACACGTCCATCAAGAACCGCAGCCGCGCTTCGCGTCGGGCGGTGGCGGCCAGCACAGGCAGCAGCAGCCCGGTCTCGGCGGCCCGTTCGGCGGTGGCCTGTTCGTCGATGCGGTGCGCGGGCATGCGCACCGGAGGGTGGTAGCGCTGAAGGGGGCGCAGGGCGCGCTGGATGCGGAGGGAATGCGGGAGGGCAGCTGCCACAGGCACCCGGACGCGTACGAATTCGGGGTCGGTGAGCTCGGCCGCAGGACCGTGCAGGCGGTTGGCGTACAGGCGAGTGCGGTCGTCGGCGGTGGAGAGAGACGCGTCCTGGGGGTCGATGTCCGGTGGCGCCGTCACAGGGTCGGCGTCCGGGCGGTCCGAGTCAGGCTCTGTTGCGGGTTCGGAGCGCGCCGCCTGGTCCTCGTGTTCGGGCTCGTCTACCGCGAGCCGGGGCCGCGTAATGTGACGAGCCAGCCACAGTGCCTCCGCCAGTTCACGCGCGCTCGGCCCCGTCCCGGTCCGCACGCGCAGCCGTTCTGCCAACTCGCTGACCGGGTCGGCGGCGAAGGGTCCTGGGGAGGGCCTGGTCATCAGCGCGGCCTCTGGTCACCGTGGTCGAGAGGGCGCATCAGCAGCTCGGCGAGCCGTTGCCGGTCCGGTGCGCTGTCGCGAGCCGCTTCCTGGGTCAGATAGATGGCGTTGAGGAGCTGGTCGGCGGCCCGCAGGGCACCGGGGCTGGACTGGAGGAAGTCTCGGATCAGCGCGTCGTGCACAGGTGAGGGGGCGTCTCCGAAGTGGGCGCGGACCATGGCCTCCAGCCGGGCAGCTCCCCACTCGTCGTTGCGCGGCGAGGGCAGGTCGAGGTGGAGGCAGCGGCGCAGCAGAGGTGCGGGGAAGTCGCGTTCGCCGTTGCTGGTCATCACCACCACCGGGAAGGCCCGACAGCGCACGCGCCCCTCCCTGACAGGGGCCCGGTCACCGTCGTCGGTGAGCACATGGACGTCGGGCTGCTTGCGGGCGATGCGTTGCAGCTCGGCGATGTGGAACTCACCCTCCTCGAGGGCGTTGAGCAGGTCGTTGGGCAGGTCGATGTCGCTCTTGTCCAGCTCGTCAACCAGGAGCACTCGCGGTCGGGCGTACGGCAGCAGGGCGGTGCCCAGCGGGCCCAGACGCAGGTATTCCCCGATATCCTCGGTGTACTGCCCGCTGCGCTCCTTGGCCATCTGCATGTCCTGAAGCCGGGCGATCGCGTCGTAGGTGTACAGGCCATCGCGCAAAGTCGTACGGCTCACGATGGGCCAGTGCAGCACGCGGCCGAGGCCGAGTTCGTGGGCCAAGGCGTGGGCGAGTGTGGACTTGCCCGAGCCGGGGTCGCCGGTCACGAGCAGGGGACGACGCAGATAGAGCGCAGCGTTGATCAACTCCAGTTCCTCGGGGCGCCAGGCGATCCTACCCAGCCCCCGCGTGCCCAGTCGCCGGGTCGACTCAGTGCCCAGGGGCGGAGCCGCCTCGATGACGGGCCCTCCGTCGAAGTCCCGCCACGGCGGCGGCTCGGGCAACCACCGGATGCCGTCGTGCGGCTCTCCGGTGCCCTGGTAGACGAGCCAGTCGGGAGTTGTCACGCTTGTCTCCTTCTGCCAGGTGCGGTCACGGGGAGTCCAGGACGTCGTCGCACAGCGGGATGGGGCGGTGCGGGTCGTCGTACAGGAGCGCCAGGTGGTCGGCCCAATCCGAGTCGAGGTCGTCCGCGCGCTCGCGCAGCACGCGCAGCCGCTCCGGCAGGGCCGCCGCACGTGCCGTGGAGGCCAGCAGCTGGGTCGTTCTGCTGTACAGCTCACCGCAGTTCCTGCCGCACGCGCGCGCATGCTCGGTCCTCAGGCTCCACAGGGCGACGGCGTACCCGGCGCCGATCGCGTCAGCGAGCCAGCCCAGAGTCTGCTGCGGCGGTCGGCACAGCACGGGTACCGCCCCGGGCGGCGCTGTCTCCAGCGCCGCCTTCGGATACTCGGGCCAGTGCATCTGGAGGGCGTTCAGACCACCGTCGACGACACCGCTCCAGCGCTCGCGCCAGGCCGAGGCCGGTTCGCCGCGCCGCTTCAGGCAGCGAAGGACGACCTGGCGCCTGGCGCCGAGCGGCCAGCGGTGCACCTGGAGGCCGAAGTGCTCGACGGGTAGGGCGAGTTCCAGGCGGGTGCGCCGCTCACCGGCGTCAAGCAGCCGGAAGGCCCGGCCGAGCGGCTCGTCGAGCACGTCGGGCAGCTCCGTGAGCGAGGCGCCCTCGTCCGCCTCGTCCTCGTCCAGCACGCGCGCGGTCACGGAACCTTCCGGCCAGGACCACACGCGCCAGTGGAAACGGTCCTCGGGTTGATACGCGTTGGGCTCCAGTTCGACGGCGACCACGGGGCGCTCGTCGTCGTGGGGTTCCGCGTGGAGAACTGTGTTGGCGGCGCGGTGGCGCAGCAACGCCCCGAGGTACTCGGGCAGCGCCTCGATGCGTGCCTTGACCCAGTGCTCCAGCTCGGCGACGGCGTCCGGCGCCAGGCGGCGGCATTCCTCCGCCACCGCGAGCAGATAGTGCAGCGCGATGATGTCGGCGCCTCCTGGCTGGTCATGCACCCAACCCTGCCCGTCGCGCCAGTCGATCGGAGCGAGCTCGTCCTCCCACAGCGGTTCGTAGCCCAGTACAACAGTGATCATCCGTTGGAGTGTGGCCGAGGAGACCGGCCGGGGCAGCGCCGCCAGCAGTGCGGACGCCTCGGCACTGTCGTCGGGCGCCCACGCCCGTTCGCCGCCTGCGCGGATCCCGCTCTGCAGCCTGACCCATGAGTGGCCGCCGCGAGCGCTTTGGTGCCAGCGGTCGTGCTCGCGGATCAGGGTGGCGTACGGGTCGCGCCCGAGGTGGCTCTCGTTGTCCACGGGCCGTGCCTCGCCGAAACTCCGTAAGGCCGTGGCGGCGACGGCCAAACCGCCGTAGTCGTTGGCTTTGCGTGCCTTGACCACTCCCGCGACCACGCCGTGGTCACGGTCCAGCAGGGGCCCTCCGGAGGCACCGTGCGGAATCTCCATGTGGGGCGCGAGAGTGAGACCGTACGAGCCGTCCCGGCCGCTGCACTCGCTGTGGCCGCTCCACCGCTGGGGCTCTCCGCCGGCCGGAGTGCGCCAACCGAGGGCGGTGACGCGGTTCGGTGGGTCGCAGCGGTCGGTCAGCCGTACGCAGGCATGGGGCGGCAGCGGTCCCTCCAGGCGCAGGAGGGCGAGATCCTGACCGGGGTCGGTGCCGCCGCCGAGCCGGTAGGCGAGCCTGGCCGTCGCATTGAGCTGATGTCCCTGCACGCGCAGTCTGCCGACGTTCTCGGCGCCGGCCGCGTTCGGCAGGACATGCGCGCAGGTCAGCACCCAGCCGGGTGCGACGAAGAACCCACTGCCCCAGAGCGTCTTCGGTGCCTGGTCTGGCCCGATCCGTACGGTGGCGCGGCTGGCCAGCTGCTCCAGCTGCACCGTCATGCGGAGGCGGGGGCGGAAGACAGATCGCCGGTGTCGGGGAGAGCCGTGCCGGTGGCAGCCTGTGCGGCACTCGTGGCCGCGGCGGCGTCGCTCTCCGGCGCCCCGGCGGCGCCCCGCCACGTGAGGGTGATCGCCAAGGCGGCCTTGGCCTCACCGTCGGCGAGGAGGGCCACAGCCTTGCCGGGTTTGACCGCGAGCTCTACGCCGAACGTGGCGCTGACTTCGTCTGGCCGCGTGGCGCGCGCCGCGTCGAGCACGGCGCCGCCGACGGCTCCGACAAGTTCGTTCAGCTGGTCGATGCGCGCGGCCATGTGGTCCAGGGCACCGACGTCCTCGAACTCGAACTCGTCGGACAAGCCGGGGATGTCCTCGGGGGACAGCACACTGACACGGGCGAGGACCTTCTGGCCGTCGGCCAGTTCGACCTCCTGAATCCTGCGTTCCATGGCTGCCCCCCAGTTTCGTGTCGCCCGGCCAACTACCCTGAGCGCGGGCTCTGTTGCGCTCGCACGTCGCGTAAACCCATTCTGCCCGGTGGTACGCCTGTGAGAGGCGATTCCGGCAAGTGTGACCGTGCGGCCCGCCCGCTTACTTGGAGACGTACGGCCCGCGGCCCAGGCCCAGGAATGACGTGGACGCCGAGTAGGTCGTACCCAAGCGAGTCCTCCTCGCATGACGCTCCATCACCACGTCACGAAAATCTTGGCTGAACCCAGGCCCTGGCCGGCTTCGTCCTCGATTGCCGCCCGGCTCGTCGGGCAGGGGCTGCCCGGCTACTCGCGTGTCCCGAGCCGCCGCAATGATGGCGGCCGGCCCTGGGCGCGGCGGTGGCGCCGACGCGCATCATCGGCGAGCGCGCCCCGGTCCCCGGCCGCGTCCGCGCTGCCCATCCCGCCCGTCTCCACCCTCACTCCAGCCATGGATATGGGCGAAAGCAGCCGCAACGGGGATGTCAGACCCCCCGACCACGCTCGTACGCTCGTGCTGGTCTGGGGGGATTCCAGGGGGCCGGGAGGGCTCGCGCAACGTTTGCCGCAACAGATGGCGCAAGAGGCGACGCAGCAGTTGGCGCAACAGGTGGTGCCGCCGGCCTCCCGATGCCGCGACTTGAACTCTTGTGCCACCTGTGTCGCTATCCTGTCATGGGGGCGACTGGCGCCTGTCGCCCCCAACGGGACCCACACGATGTCCACTCCCCTGCCTCGCGTCACAGAGCCGGTCCCTTTGGGGCTGAGCTGCCCCTGCGAACTGGTAGCTCCGTGTGCCTCGTGCCAGCGCAAGTCACACAGGTACGTCCGCGAGGCAGTGCGCTGTGCCGGTCGTGCGCGGTCCCGGTGATGGAGAGGTGAGGCCCAACTGTGCGCTACGTGAACCCTCGCGCGTGACAGTCCATCTCATCGGAGAGGACGTCATTGAAGGCCTGTCTTAAGCCCGACCCAGAAGGTCGTCGCCCCCCTGGCTGCCCCTCCTCAGGGGCTCGCCTGGCGACGAAAGCCACCCCTCACATGTCGACCCGTTGGTGAGTTCTTGCCTGGGACGAAACGCGCTGCGCCGATCGTCGCTGGCCTGCCCGACCGGATGGGCCCTAAGTAGCTGTTGTCGTTCCGACCTTGAGGGTTGTGCGTCGAACGGGAGTCTCGATCGGGTGGTTGCCGCAGGCTGCGGGCATGAAGGCAGGGCCTCTTAGTAGCTCGGGGTTGCGAAGCCAACCGAGATCCAGGAGATCCTGTTGCCGCAGTTGTACGTGCTCGCGCCGGTGGAACTCAACTCGGCTGCACCGACGTGTGATTGTGTCGATCACCGGTTCGAGAATGCGGCCGATCACCCGGAACGTGTTTGGCGGTAACCCTCGGACATGACGGACACGGAGTGGACTGTGGTCCGGCCGCTGCTGCCGGTGCCCGGCTGGCTGCGCGGCCGGGGCGGGCAGCCGGAGGCGTACTGCCACCAGGCGGTGCTGGACGCGGTCCGCTACCTGGTCGACAACGGCATCAAGTGGCGGGCCATGCCTGCCGACTTCCCGCCGTGGGAGCGGGTATACGCGTTCTTCCGCCGCTGGCGCGACCACGTGCTGGTCAAGGAGTTCCACGATCGGCTGCGATCGAGGATCCGCGAGAGGGAGGGGCGGGACACGGAGCCGACAGCCGGCGTGATCGACTCGCAGTCAGTCAAGGCGGACGCAGTCGTCGGCTCCGACAGCCGTGGCTTCGACGGCTGATCAATGGGCGCAAGCGGCACGTCATGGTCGACACGCGCGGTCTGCTGCCGGGGGTGATGGTCACTGCCGCGGACACCGGTGACCGCGCCGCCGCCCAGGTCCTGCTTGACCAGGTGGCCGACGCGCACCACCGGCTGGCCCTCATCTGGGCTGATGGTGGCTACACCGGCAGCCTCGTCGAGTACTACCTGGCCACGCTCGCGCTGGTCGTGGCGATCGTCAAGCGCAGCGACGACCAGAAGGGGTTCGTGGTGGTGCCCAAGCGGTGGATCGTCGAGCGCCTCTTCGCCCACCTGATGCGCACCCGCCGCCTGGTGCGCGACTTCGAGCGCCGCAACACCAGTGCCGAGGCGATGGTCTACTGGTCGATGATCCTGCTCATGACCCGCCGCGTGGCCCGGCCATGATGAGGCTCGTTGAATACGGCTCTGGCCGCAGTTCCGTGATCCGGCTTGATCGTCAAGACCTGAACGGCAGCACCGGTCAGGGATTTCCATCTGGTGAGCTGTTTGCTGGCCGCCCGGCCAGCACGTAGTCGTGATACTCGTCCTGGGCCAGACCGGCGTTGACCCACCTTCCGCGTACTGCTCCGGTGACGTCTTCGGCGGTTGAGAGGGCGGCGAGCGGGTCGTCGCAAGTCGCGACAAGGCGGCCGAACTCCTCTTCCTCATCATCAGGATCAAGGGGAGGGAACTCGACCAGGTCAGCGAAGGTCTCGTGACCGATGTCTTCAAGTGTGTGCAGGAAGATCTCGTAGTGGGTCTTGGCCGGTCGGACCTCGACGTAGTGGATGCCGGGACGCTCGGGTGAGCCGGCAGGACCGAGGAACTGCTCGACAGGTCGGCCCCGTCTCAGGGCCCCGAGGGCGAAGGGCTCAGCCAGATAGCGCACGTGAGAAGCGTAGAGGAACACCGAGGATCGTCGGCGTTACGCCTCATCGCTGGGTGAGAATGCGAGTGCGGAGGAGTTCGAACGAGGCCCGGCCGTACATGGCTCGCTTGAGTGTTTTCACCCTTTTTAGGTGGCCTTCGACTACGCCTGAACTCCACGGGAGGGTGAGGCCGGCGGTGACGGCGCCGAGGTCCTGGCGGAGAAAGCCAGCGAACCCTTGCATTGGCTTGGGGACGTCCTGTTCGGCCTGGCGGATCCATTCCAGAAGAAGGTATCCACGCCGGTGACGGACGAGATCGGCGAACGTGCGGGCGAGGTCGCAGGCCCGGGTGATGTCCGGGCAGACGAGCCGGACCTCCAGCAGCCGCTTGCCCTGGCTCTCGGTGAGGGTCTCGCGGGACCGCATGATCCATGAGGTGATCTTGCGGGGGCTCGGTATGTCGGCGCGGACCGGTTCGGCGGTGCCCGCGCGCAGAGCGGCAAGGTGTTTGCGGACCACCTGACGGCTGCCACGGTAGCCGCGGGCATGAATCTCTTGGGACAGGCGGGTGCCGCTGGCCTGGCCCTGGGTCTCGGTGAAACGGGCCTTGAGGTATGCCTTGAACGGTTCCAGGACGCCGTTGGGGCGGCGGTCGCGGGCGGAGGCCAGGAGTTCGTCGAGGTCGGTGTCGCGGAAGCGGCGTACAGTCTTGCGGTCGAGGTTCAGACGGCGGGCGATGGCGCTGATCGTCCAGCCCTTCTCCACCAGACGGTGGATGTCCTCGAAGCGGTGGCGGGTCCGTTAAATGATCTGGGTTCGGGGCAGTTCCGGCACTGGCAGTTCCATCGGGACCGGTTCCGGCACGGTCGGCTCCGTCTCCTGCTCGGCGTTTTTGCGCAGGCAGTTGCGGTGCTGGTGGCAGGTCTTCTCCCCCGCGGCGGACAGGTTCTGCAGCAAATGCCACCTGTCTGCGACTTCGAGGGCCTCGGGGGCGGCTTCCTTAACCGCCTTCGTGTAGGCGGAGGCCCGGTCACGGCAGATGATCACCGCGCCAGGATGGTCCTTGAGCCAGGCCGCGAACCTCTCGGAGGTGCGGTCGGGCAGCACGTCCACGACCCGGCCGGCCTCGACGTCGACCAGCACGGTGCCGTAGGTGCAGCCCTTACGGAAGGCGAACTCGTCCACCCCAGCACCCGAGGGGCGCGGCCTTCACCCGGCGGCGCCGTCAGCAGCTTGAGGAGCCGGGTGCGGCCTGCAGCCAGTCGCAGGCGACGGCACAGTTGCGCCGCCGGACGGCCGCCCAGCTCCACCGTGATCGACCGCAGCCACCCCGTCAGCCCGGTGCTGGAGCGCCGGTGTCGCTCGGTCAGACCCGGTACCTGCTCGACGAAGGTCCTGCGGGAACACCTCTTCCGGTCGCAGAAGTACCGGCGCACCCGGAGCCGGACGACGACCCGCTGCGAGCCCAACGGCAGCTCATCCAAGGTGCGTTGGTACGAGCTGTGCACTCGCCTCGCCTGCTTTCGGCAGCCCGGGCAGCGGCCCAGCCGACCGGTGGACAGCGCCTCCACCACCAGGACGCCGGAGGAGTCGCTTACATACTCAACTCGCACAGCGATCCCGGGAAACAGCACATCCTCAACCGTCTTGCTTGCCACGGCAGGAAACACACTGCCGAAACGTTCCCCCTGTTCCCCCCTGACCTGGGGATTCACGGAACTGCGGACAGAGCCTTGAATACGGCCACCCCTGACCGGGAGTTACCCCACATGCTCGATGGATCTCCCCAGCCATGCCTGACCTGACTGGGCGTCACAGGGGCGGCCGCCCGATGCGCACCCCGTTCCGGGGGCGGGCGGAGTGTCCATGGTGGCCGAGGGCCAGCGGGTGGTGCCGTCAGCGAGGGGTGAGGAGGCAGAACTCGTTGCCTTCCGGGTCGGCCAGGACCGTCCAGGAGATGGCGGACTGGTCGATACCGGGGTCGGTGGCTCCCAGGGCGCGCAGTCGGGCTGCCTCTGCTGCCAGGTCGTCACCGGGGTAGGGGCAGACGTCGAGGTGGACGCGGTTCCACACGCTCTTGGTGTCGGGAGTGCGGAGGAATTCCAGGTAGGGGCCGACGCCTTTGGCGGAGCGCATGGTCGCGTGGTCGTCGGTGACCTCGTGCAGCGTCCAGTCCATCGCCTCGCCCCAGAACCGGGCCATCTCTCGTGGGTCGGTGCAGTCGACCACTACCGCGGCGATCGGCCCGGTGTTCCGGTAGATCGGGCGGGGCTCCAGGACGCAGAACTCGTTGCCCTCCGGGTCGGCCATGACCGTCCAGGGGACGTTGCCCTGACCCACGTCCGCGAGCGTCGCGCCGAGATCCGTCAGGCGTGCGACCAACTCCGCCTGATGGGCGGTCGAGGTGGTGGCCAGATCAAGGTGCACCCGGTTCTTGACCGTTTTGGGTTCCGGGCGGGCGACGATGTCGATGCAGACGGCCGCGGGGTCGGGGTAGGCGAACCCCACGGGTTCGAGGTTGGTCACGCCGGGTCCCTCGCTGTCGACACCCCAGCCGAGTGCCTCCGCCCAGAACCGGCCGAGCACGGAGTCGTCCCGGGCCTTCATATTGATCTGCACAAGTCGTGTTGCCATGCCGCAGATCCTAGAAGGCTGCCGCTGGCCCGGGCCGCCGCGATCAGACATGTGGTCGACCCGGTACTGACCGTGGTCGCCCTCGTCGAGACTGTGCAAGTCCTCGTTAACGAAGGCGAGGTTCGACCGTGCCGCCTGCATTCGACCGGCCAGTGGCACGGAGCCCGAACTCCGGCGGGGCGCTGACGCCACTGGCCGATCGGATACTGCTCAAGCCCCGCGCCCGCTGACCGGACAGCTCGGTCCGCACAGTCCAAGGGCGGGCGGTCCCGGCCGACAACGTGCGCGACGCTCGCTGAAGCTACCCGCTCTGCTGAACGCCGGACCAAGTGGGCGACGAGCAGCCTTGGCTATTTTCCGAGACCCTCATCAGCCACACCCTGCGCGAGCGTGAACCGGCCCGGCTGCTGCTGGGCCAACCAGCCCCGCGCGACCGGGCGTTTCGCCTTCGACCGCAGTGCCTCCACCCGCGCCGGCACCACGTGCATGCCGAACGCGGCGGCCATCTCCTGGCAGGTCAGCGGCCCTTGACCGAGCCGGACCCGATCCGCGAGCGCCTGCAGGATGCGCTGGTAGTCCACCGACAGCACCGACCAGGCCAGCTCCTCACACCACACCGGCACCTGCGACTTCGGCTTCGCCGAATCCCGGGGCGCCGACGGCACGCCCGCGTCCCGCGGATCCGGGGTGGTCTCCGTGTCGGCGGTGCTGCCGCCGACCGGAGCCAGCACCGTGCCGACCCGCCTGCGGGCGATCGACCACCCCTGCCATTCCTGCTCGGCCGCGGCCAGCTCGGCCTTGATGCGGTCGGCCTCCTCACGCAGCCCGTCGACCCGACGGCGCGCTGCGAGTTCGCGCTGTTCCAGCAGTCCGACCACCGACGGCATCCGCGACCTCCCAGGGAGCGACAACACGACAGGCCGTGACTCCCACGGAATCACCGGCCCTATGCCTGACCGGCGAAAACGCCGTCCTCAAGTCCGGAAAGACAACAGCTTCTAAGGCCACGCCGGCGCGGTCGTCTGCGGCTGGACCTGCACGCACGGTCCTCTGGAGCGCGATGAACCGGATCCGGGCCGGAATCGACAGCGGCAAGACCCACCACCACTGCGTCGCCATCGACCAGGACGGCACAAGATGCCTGTCCCGGCGTGTGCCGAACGGAGAGCCGGAGTTATCCAGCTCCTTCAGGATGTCCTCGCTCTGGGGCATCACGTCACCCGGGCCTCGACATGGCCAGCGGCGAGCCCGCGCTCCTCCTGACCCTGCTGACCGGCCACGACCAGGAGATCCTCCACATTCCCGGCCGGGTAGTGAACCGGGCCAGCGACGGATACCGCGGCGAGGGCAAGACCGGCGCCCACGACGCCCTCGTGATCGCCGACCAGGCCCGCATCCGCAGGGACCTAACACCCATGCGGCCTACCCCTGGCCTGTGGATCCTTGATCATCTCTGCGGGCCACATGCCTGGCAGCAAACGCCTCACGGGTCCCGCCGGCCTCTTCGGAAATCTCCTGCCAGAGCCTTGTTCCCCCACCTCCAGATATCGATACTCGTCGTAACGATTCTCGATGTGAGCGCCGAGGGTCGCGCGAGCACTCCTGCCCTCTTTCAACGGTTCCTCGACAAGCAGCTGATGCACTGCGGTTGCTGCGTGCCGGCTTCACGAGCCGTTTCCGCCCGGACGAGCGACCGCGGCTTCCGTCCGGCTGTCGAACCTGAGCCGGGCTCCAAGTTGCAGACAACAACCGAACAGACTCCTCAAGTGAAGGGACACCCGTATGTCCTTCTCGCACTACCCCGTCAATCCGTCCGTGGCGTTCCCTTCGGAGGAGCACCTGGCGGCTGACGGTCCGGAACTCGGAGAGCTCCGTCGCCTGACCGCACGGTCGCGGCGGCGCTTCGTGATCGCCAACGGAGCCGTATTCGTTCTCGCCCTACTTATCGACTGCTCGTCAGACGGACTGCCGGCGCGGCAGATCGCGGGCACGCTCACTCTCGGCATGGGCCTCGGCCTTCTGCAGGCAGTGCTGCTGCTGGTGACCGCCTGGCGGCACGACCGGCTCTTCACCCAGCGCTGCGACATACGCGCGAAGGTCCTGCGGGCCCGCGCAGAGGCAGCACGAGGGCAAAGCGGCCTCCACGCGCGGGGCCACAGTCGGCCGGTCGACCCGACGGCATGGACGGGGATGACGTGGTGATGGGAGAGGTCACGCTTTTCGAGGGGCCTGGCGCCGGCTTCCTCGGCTCCGGCGCGCAAACGGCCGTTCTGGTCTCGTTCCTGGCGTTCGCCGGACTTTCGCTGCTGCTGTGCGTGCTGGCCGCACCAGAGCGGGACGAGGTCGCCGACTTCTACGCCGCCAATCGATCACTGACGCCGTTTCAGGCCGCCATCGCCCTGGTGGGTGGCTACATGTCGGCGGCAACTCTGCTGAGCACCACCGGACTCGTCGCCGTCGTCGGCTATGACGGCCTGGTCCTCGTACTGAGCACCAGCCTGGCCCTCGGTGTGCTCTTGATACTCGCCGGGCCGCTGCGCAACGCCGGTCGCTTCACCATCGGCGACATCCTCGCACTGCGGATGCCCGGGGCGGCGCCGCGGATCGCGGCCGCGCTGGCCACCCTCGCCGTCTCGCTGCCCTTCCTGGTGGTGCAGTTGTCGGGTGTGGGGAGCACAACCGCCCTGCTCATCGGCTTGGAAAACCCTGGCGCGCAGAAGGCCTGCATCGTCTTCGTCGGCACGCTGATGATCTGCTACCCCGTGCTGGGCGGCATGCGGGGCACCAGCGTCGTGCAGATCCTCAAGGTCGTCATCGTCTTCGGCGCGGTGGCTGCGGTCGCCGTCCTCGTACTGAACCGCTTCCACTGGAACGTGAACGCACTGCTCGCGGCCGCCACGCGCGGCAGCGGGCGCCCGGACGTCTATCTGCACTCGGGGCTTCAGCTGGGCCAAGACCCCGCCGGGCGGCTCGACTTCTTCGGCACCCAGCTGACCGTGGTGCTGGGCCTTGCCGTGATGCCGCACATGATCACGCAGATCAACTCCGTTGCCGACGGCGCGGCCGCTCGCCGTGCCTCCCGGTACGCCCTCACTGCGATCAGCGTCTTCTGCCTGCTCGTAGTGATCGCCGGGCTGGGCGCGGCCGCTCTGGTCGGCGACCGCACCATCACCGCGGTCGACCCGAAGGGCCAGATGTCACTGCTCCTGCTGGCCGGCGGGCTGGAAGGGGGCACCGCGAACGCTGCGGGGAGTGCTCTGTTCACAGCTGTGGCGTGCGCGGTGTTCGTCGCGGTCCTCGGGGTGGTCGCCGGTGCCGCGCTCTCGGCGGCCGCTGCGCTGGCCCACGACGTGCACGCGCACGCAGTACGCCGCGGCCGCCTCACGGAAATGCGCGAGATCCGGTCGGCTCGCTGGTCCGGGGTGGGCATCGGCGTCCTCAGCATCCTCCTCGCCACCCTCTCGCAGGGCTACAACGTGAACTTTCTTTCCTCCCTCGCACTCGCCGTCGCGGCTTCCTCGGTGCTGCCCGCCGTCGTCTACACCCTCTTCTGGCAGCGGTACAACCGCACCGGACTGTTGTGGACCGTCTACGGCGGCCTCGCGACCTCCATAGGACTGAATGTGTTCTCGCCGACGGTCTCCGGCACGCCCTTCGCGCTCTTCCCGCACAACGACTTCCACTGGTATCCGATGCAAACTCCCGGTGTGGTGTCGATACCGACGGCTTTCCTTCTCGGCTGGGTGGGCAGCGTCGTTGCACGCGGGCGCAGGGCCGACGACGGGCAGGGCGAACCCGGCTACGCGGAAGCGGAGTTCCGGATCCTCACTGGCGCCGGGGGCGACTGAACGGCGGTCCAGACGGAGGAGCGACCTCCGGACTTCGAGCGATCGAGCAGGGGCGTTCCGTCTGGGCAACGGGCGGAACGATCCGCACGCAGCCCGCAACCACGGGCCCCGGTTCTCAGGTTCCCGGGTGACCGACCGCCCGGACGACCAGATCCAACAGGTCCTCCACGAAGCGCGAGTCGGGCGGTTCACGTTCCGCCAGCAGGCGGTAGTGGCGCCGCCGCCAGTGTGGCGGCCGGCCGGATGTCGACGTCGGGCCGCACCACGCCGTGGGCGACCTCGCGCACGGGACTCGGTGCGTCTTCACTGGGCGGGGTGCGGCGTGTGTCCGCCAAATGGATGCGAGTGAGCCACTTCGCCGGGTTCGTGCCGAACATGCGTGGTGCCACGGCACGCAGCGGAAAGCCGTGGCTGGCGAGCAGGGGCTCACCGGCACGGTGTGGGCCAGGACGACCTCGTCGTGGGCCTGCTGCAAGGGAAGGTCCTTGAGGTACGCCAGGCCGTCCTCGCCGGCGTAGGAACCGGTGCTCGCGCCCTGGAACCAGACGTGGCGCGCCGAGGGCCGCGGGCGAGCCAGATCCAGGACCGTGGACAGCGGGACCCGTACCACTCCAGAGACTGCGCCGCACCGTACGGGAAGTGAGCGGACCGTGATGATCGGCGCGGGCAGCGGGGACCGGCCGGCGCTGGGCGTGCTGACGCAGTACCCAACGGCCACCACCGACCAGATGCACCGGGTGATCGCCGCCGAGGTGCGCATCGAGCAGACCCGTCGGCGGGCGTGCGCCGACCACTTCCTGGGTTCCGCGCCTCTCCCGGCCCAGAACCAACGGTGTATCGGAAGGGTATTGGAGTGTGGTCTGGGCCAGGGCGCCGAACACAGTCTGACGCCCGCCCGGCGGCGCCGGGTTCCGCTGCCCGGGTGACAGCCACCGACACCGCATGGAATCGGTCATCCAGTCACGGTGGCGGAGCGGGCCGGCGCTTCCAGGGGACGGACGTTCGATCCGCCAGAGCCCGGCGAGCGTGCTCCTTCCCGCAACGTCACAGGACACCGGGGGCGACGTTGCCGCCGGACAACTGAGGCTGCTGCTGCAGGGGGTGGGCGGCAGGCCAAGCCGCGGAGGGCAAGACCCGCGCCAGCTCGTGGCGTACGCGGTCGGCTTCACCACGAGCCTGAGCCGGCACATCACCGCGCTCTGCGACAAGGCGGTTGAAGATCGGGGTTTCCTGGAACACGCTGGGATCTGCCTTCTGAAGTTGACGCGGCACGGCGACCGCCGAGCTGCGAGCCGATCATGTGACAGATCAAGTATCCAGTGCCGCGAGATCGAGCAGTGATCAGCCGTCTCCCGAGCGGGCACAACTGCTTCCCCTCATTCGGGCCTTACGGTGACTCAGGCCGCTCGGCCTGCCTTCTGCAGGGCGTGCCGCCCAGACGTCTGCATGCTGATGAAGAGCGGCGGCTTCTGCGTCGGTGGAACAGGCGAACTCACATGCGTTCCCACGCAGGCAAGCAGCAGCTGGAAACGACTGCGGCGCCGGATCGGCCCGCCTCTGCGAACCGGCAGGCTCCCCAGGGGCGGGGCATGAGAAGGTGGCGGTTCGGCCCAGCAGAGGGGGGAGAATGGGGCTGGCCTACGGCTACGACATCTACCTGCGTCCCAGGAACGTCGCCAGGGCGCTGGCCAATCTGGCCGAGCTGGCGCCACCGGCCCGAGGGGTGCCGCCGCTCGAGCTCACACTGCCCGGCGGTGACCGGCTCGTCCTCCCGTTCACTTCCCACTTCCAGAGCGAGCCGGTCGACTGCTCCACAAGCAGCATGCTCGAACTCGACACGTCCATCATGTTCGGCGTCGATGACGCGGTGCGCGAGTACGTAGAGACACAGGGCCATGGAACCGAGGAGGACGGACGAATCGGAATCGGGTACGTCTACCTGACGATCCGGTTTGAGTCCCTGCTGCATCCTCGCTACGCGTCCATGGAGTTCTGGGCAGCGACGTCGGCGATGAGCCGCATGTTCGCGCGGTCGACCCGCGTCAGGGAGGTGTTCACCGGCCTCACCGCCGCCGGCGGCGGAGTGTGTTGCCTGTTCGACACCGGCGACGGCGGCCCCGAGCAAGTGTGCTGGCTCAACGGCGAGACGACCCAAGAGATGGTCTCCGGTCCCCGCTTTCCAGATCTGACCGCCCTTGTGGCGACATGGCCCGACCCCGACCAGTGAACACCGCCCGACTGATCTGCCTGTTGCGGGACTCAAGCCGGGCGACGGCGACCACATCGCGTGGCGAGCTGACCACTCACAGCCCCTACATAGGGAAAACCCTGGAAGGGCGGGCGTGCTCTTGTCGCTGCCGCCTTCAGGGCGCTTCACTGGCGCTCCACCCCCACAGGAGAACACCCGTCCCGTCGGTAGAAGGGTTTCTCTTGACCGCTCTACGCGCCTCCGCCGTCACCGCCGCGGCCTGTGCCGCCGTGCTCGCCACCGCGCTGCCGTCCTCGGCCATCAACTCGTACAACGCGACACCCGCACCCGAGCGCACCGAGGTCGGCGCGCTCATCGCGACCTGGGACAACGACGGCGACCCCTCGACACCCGACCGGGTCGACTGGGTCTGCTCCGGCACCATGATCGATGCGGACACGTTCCTGACCGCCGCGCACTGCACCACCGATTGGCCCGACAACGTGAAGTTCTACGTGTCGCTGGACCAGGACGTGCAGGCCGGCCTCGACGCCGCCGCGAAGAAGTACCCCGGCGATCCGGCCGCGCAGGCAGGCGCCGTCGCCGTGCAGGGCACCGCCCGCAGCCATCCCGACTACCCCGGGCCCGCGTCCGACCCGCACGACATCTCGGTGATCGAGCTGCCCGCGACCAAGGTCAAGGCCCGCTGGACCTTCACCCCGGCCAAGCTGCCCACAGCCGACCAGCTCGGCGCGCTCGGCCCGCAGGCGCTGAACTCCACCGACTGGTTCGTCGCCGGATACGGCACCCAGGAGGCCCAGCGCGGCCCCGGCGGCCAGACCCACCCCGGCGGCGGTGTCCGGATGAAGGCGCCTGTCACCTTCGACGCCCTCAACGACGCGTGGGTCCGCCTGGCGATGACTGAACCCCAGGGCAACGGCGGCGCCTGCTACGGCGACTCCGGCGGCCCCAACTTCGCCGTGATCGGCGGCCGTAACGTGCTCGCGGCCACCACGATCACCGGCGACGGGCCGTGCTACGCGACGAACGTGTCGTACCGCCTGGACACCCCGGGCGTCCGCGCCTTCCTGGCGCCGTTCGTGAAGCTGCCGTAGCGCCCCGCCGGGCAGAGCGCGCCACCTTCGCAGCGTCTTACCGCGCTGCCGGGCCCGCCGCCGACGGCTCGGACGAGCCTTCGGCGGCGGGCTGATCTCGGACGGTGACGGTACAGTTCGGCAGGCTGGGCTGCGAGCGCTGTTTTGTTGCCTGCCGCGTCGAGTTGACCAAGCCGACCGCGATGGAGCAGAGACAGACGGGCAGCCCCTTGACCAGGGCGCGAGGCGTGGGGCCACCCATGCCCTGCCAGTCCTGTCAGTAACGCAAGGCACTACGACGCTGGCGGGGCACCAGGCGCGCTCCGTAGCGTGTTCAGGCTCTCGTCTTCTTCAGCCGCTGGGCGGCCGGGACACAGCGCACGAACTGCGGCCTCATCTTCAGGCATGGCGTACGCGTACCGCAGCGGCAACCCGAGCAGGCAGCTCCACCGCCCCCGGAGCATAGGCAGGGCGTCTGTCCCACCTGCAAGGCCGCCGACGACGAGTGCCGGCCGCGGTCCTGTCCTCCCCAACCCGAGTCCCCGTAAGGGGTGAGGAAGGAGGTGATGCCCCATGCCGTGCGGTATCTGCGGTCACCCGGGCGGTCAGCACGCGATCGTGCCGGGACAGGCGCTGCCGAAGCCGGGCCAAACGGCGCCGATCTGCGTCGACCAGTGCGCCCGCTGCCGCGAGCAGCGGCATGCGGAGGCGGACGCCCGCTGACGCGTGAGACGCCCCGCATCCGGGAAGCGTCACAGATTCGCCTCGGTTCGTGATGATCGGTCAGGACAGAAGATGAGCCCTCGCGGCGGCAGCGGTCCAGACCGAATCACGCTGGATCGAGTGGCTCAAGCCTTCTCGGCGCGGATCGAGTAGGTGAGGGGAATGCGCGGAGCGCCCTCGGGATGCCGGTAGATGTCGCCGTCGTGGCGCTCAAGCGACTGGCGTTGGAGGTAGAAGGTGTGGTCGTGCTCGTGGAGAAACTGGATCCGTAGCCCAGCTCCCGCGATCGCCGAGACAACAGTCGACAGACTGTGCCGCCACTCGACGGTCTCCTTGTCCTCGTCGTTGCCGCCTCATCGGCGTAGGTGCCGGGACCTCCCGAGGGTTCCGGACCTTCATCGAAGTAGTCGTGCGTGCCGTGCTTCCGGTCTCGTCGTCAAGGGCGAAGCCGAAGGGATGGAACTCCGCAACGTACAGGCACCCAGCGGGAGCGAGCAGTTCAGCGACCACCGACGCTCAGCGGCTGACGTCGGGAAGCCAGTTCAGCGCCCCGAACCCGACGTAGACAATGTCGAAGGTCTCCCCCTCGACCGCCGAGACCGCGTCGTAGACGTCCGCGGTCACGAAGTGTGCGTCGATGCCGAGTTCGGTAGCGAGTCGTGACGCCGCCTTTGTGGGGGGGGAGAGAGAGAAGTCCAGCCCGGTGACCTGTGCTCCTCGGGCCGCCCACGACAGCGTGTCCCGGCCGAAGTGGCACTGCAGATGGATCAGTCGCTTGCCCCTGACATCCCCCACCTCGGCTGTTTCGCCTCCCGCAGGCCGTCTGGCTGGTGTGGTCACCCACGCGCCGGCACCGATGTAGGCGCGATCGGCCAGGATCGGTACCCCTTGGCGCTCGCAGACCCTGAGGACCGCCGGCGGACGAAGAACCTGCTGTTCCACCAGCGGCACCGGAATCAAGCCGCCGAGCGGGAGTCGGGAACCATGCACCGCGTCTGCACAGCGGGCGGAAGGTCAGCAAGCGGAGACGCGGCTGCGACGCTTGCTGACCTCTTGCTGACCAGGGGGCAACCGTCCCGGAAGGACCCCGACGGCGCACGCCGATCCGCTTGGGAGGGGCGCGACCGGCAGTCCGGCGCCTGGTGCCACTTCGACGGCGTGCTCCGGAAATGAGGCAGCGGGGAGAAGTGCGAGACGACCGGCGCTGCACCGCCTTCCGTCTCGCCCCCCGCCGGACCACCATCGCGCCCGCCGACCGCGGCCACGTCGAAGCGGTGCGCAGGCTGGTCTTCGACACGCCGGCCACTCGTCAGATGACCCAGTCGGCCGTCCTGGCTCCTCACCCACCCGTGTGACCGCTCCCCGACTGGGCAGCTTGACCCGGACCAGTGGGGTCCGGCGCTGGTCGGCCGCGTCGTGGATGAGCAGTTGACTAAGGTCGCGACGCCTGAACGGATCGGCGCCCGTGTGCCGACCGGAACGGCCACATCACCCGCCCGAACGGAACCGCGAGACCGCGACCGGCCTCGTCAGCGACGGACGGTCGCCCCGGTGCACCGGGGCTTGGCGAGCGGGAAGGGGTCAGGAGACGTCGCGGCGCATGGACGTGGTGACTGCGAGCACCGCGAAGAAGAGCGTGTAGCCGGCGAGGACGGCGCCGCCGCCCGAGCGTGGCAGCAGGCTTCCGGACGTCATGGCATTGGCCCCGGCGCCGAGTGCCTGGCCGGCGTTGAACGGCAGCCAGCGGGCAAGGTTGCCGATCAGTTGGCCGACGGTGCCTTCGACCAGGGCGACCCAGGCCAGGGCGACGGCGATCGCGCCGACGAGGCTGCGGATGAGGGCGCCGACTCCCACGCCTATGGCGGCGAAGGCCGCGTTCCAGGCGATGCCGCCGCCGATCGTGGCCCACATGTGCGAGTCGGTCCACGCGAAGGAAATGGCCTTATCCGCCCACCAGGCGGCAGCGACGCCGAGGCCGACGAGGCTGCTCACCACTCCGGACACCGCGGCGCAGACCGCGTAGACCACGAGCTTCGCGCCGATGACGCGCCCGCGTGCGGGAGTGCTCAGATACGTGTCGGTGATCGTCTTGTGCCGGTACTCCCCGGCGACCGCGAGGATGCCGAAGACCAGAGTGAAAATCGAAGTCAGGCCGACGTGCGCGAGAGCGCCGCTCTGCGTGGCCGTATCGAGCGGCTTGTCGTCGGAGACCACCAGACCGCTGACACCGGCGGTCACCAGCAGGGGCGATGCGGCCAGGAGCAGCCACGGGCTGCGGACGGTGCGCAGTTTCAGCAGCTCGGTGCCGATCAGAGTGTGCATGTCGTTCATTCCTCGCGCTCAGTAACGGGCGGATGCCGTGGCAGCGCCGGTCATGGGGTCGGTGTCGGGGGCGGACGTGAGCCGGAGGAACGCGGCCTCGAGCGTCTCCCCCTTCGCGCCGGTCAGCTCGCTCAGCGGACCCGCGTAGCGCAGCGTGCCACCGGCGACGATGACCACACGGTCAACGGTCTGCGCCACCTCGCTCAGTACGTGGCTGGACATCAAGACCGTTCGTCCTTCGCCGGCCAGGTCGCGCAACAGGTCCCGCAGGTCGGCCATGCCGGCCGGGTCCAGCCCGTTGGCGGGCTCGTCCAGGATGAGCACCTTCGGGTCGCCGAGCAGGGCGGAGGCCAGGCCCAGCCGCTGGCGCATGCCGAGCGAGTAGCCACTCACCCGCCGGTGCGCCGCGTCGGCCAGGCCGACCCGCTCCAACACCTCCGCGACGCGTGAGCGCGGGATGCCGCCGGCCTGGGCGAGGATCCGGAGGTGATCGAGGCCGCGTCGACCTGGGTGGAAGCCGGTCGCCTCCAGTACGGCGCCGACGACCCGTCTCGGGTCCCTGAGGTCGACATAGCGACGGCCGTCGATCAAGGCCCGGCCCGCAGTGGGAGTCACCAGGCCGAGCAGCACGCGCAGCGTGGTGGTCTTGCCGGCCCCGTTCGGGCCGAGGAACCCGGTCACCACCCCGGGCTCCACGTCGAAGGTCAGCGAATCGACCGCGGTCACCGCGCCGTACCGCTTGGTCAAGCCGTCGATCGTGATGCCGCCGTTCATCGTGTCCTCCAGGAAGGGACCGGCGCATGGGTCGGGTACATCAGGGTTCTCCGTTTCCGTGACATCGACGAGTCCGCCGTCGGCGCCCGGCACCGGGCGCCGCAACCACCCTCCCGGCCTGGCCACCGCCTGTCGTCGCCCTGCCACGGCAACCCCGGCTACAGCGCACGTGGTGCTCGCACGGGCGTATACCGCACCCGCGGTATGCGCTGGTACGGCACACGGCCGACGGCGTTCCCGCTGCGCCTGCCTATCGTGAAGGCATGAACGCCATCGGCCATCTGCGTCGCGCCGCTCGCCGCCATGCGCATCTGGCGGACGTGGCCATCGCCCTGGCTGTTTTCACCGCCACAGCGCTGACCGCCTTCGCCGGGCATTCCGACAGCGTCGGCGGCAGCCGCACCGTCGCGCTCGTCGCCGCCGCGCTCGCCTGTGGGGTACTGGCCGGACGGCGCCGTCGCCCGCTGGCGACCCTGGCAGTCAGCGCGGCGGCCGCGGAGCTGTTCCTCGCCCAGAGCGGCGGCACCGGCGGGGTGCTGGTCCTGCTTGCCCCGTTGACCGCCCTCTACACAGTGGCCGACCTGGTCGAACGTCGGCGCGGCCTGGTTCTCGGCGCCTCGGCGGTGGCCGCGCTCGCCCTCATCCACGCAGTGCACAAGCCGGCGCTGCTGGGACCGCAGAACCTGGCGTTCATCGCGCTCGGCGGCCTGGCGATCGCGGCCGGCGACTCCTCCCGCAACCGCCGCGCCTACCTCGCCGAGGTCGAGCAGCGAGCCGCGCGCGCGGAACGCGAGCGCGAGCGGGACACACGGCGCCGGATCGCCGAGGAACGGCTGCGCATCGCCCGCGACCTGCACGACGCCGTCGGACACCAACTCGCCCTCATCAGCGTGCAGTCCAACGTCGCCGGGCAGGCGCTCGACAGCGACGTGGCTGCGGCAAGCGAGGCGCTCTCGCATGTGAAGTCCGCCAGCCGCAAGGCCCTGGGAGAATTGCGCGACACGGTCAGTCTGCTGCGCCAGCCCGGAGACCCCATTGCCCCCACCGCGATCCCCGCACCCGGACTGGACGGACTCGACGAGCTCCTCGCCTCACTGCGCGCCTCCGGCCTGCACATCGACTGCCACGTCGACGGGAAGGTGGTGTCCCTGGCACCCGCGGCCGATCTCACGGCGTACCGCGTGATCCAGGAGTCACTGACCAACGTCTACAAGCACTCCAGCCGACGGCAGGCACGCCTGACGCTGAGCTACGACCGGCACGAGTTGCGCATCATCGTCGACGACCCGGGAGGTCAGCGCAGCGCGGGCGGGCATGCCCACGCCTCGGGCGCTGTCCCACCCCGTCGGCACGGCATCGTCGGCATGCGGGAACGGGTCCTCGCCCTCGGCGGCCGCTTCACCGCTGGACCACGCCCGGACGGGGCCTTCCACGTGGCCGCGGACCTGCCCTACCAGCCCCTCGACCTCTCCCCGGAGCTCGCCCCGTGACCATCCGCGTAGTCATCGCTGACGACCAGCCCCTGGTGCGCACCGGTTTCAAGGCCCTGATCGAGCCGGCGCCGGACCTGGAGGTGGTGGGCGAGGCCGGCGACGGACGCGAGGCAGTGCGCCTGGCCAAAGCCGCGCAGGCGGACCTGGTGCTGATGGACATCCGCATGCCGGTCCTGGACGGCCTCGCGGCGACCCGTCTGATCACCGGTGACGAGGACCTCGCCGGGGTGAAGGTCCTGATCCTGACCACCTTCGAGATCGACGAGTACGTATTTGAGGCGCTGCGTGCCGGGGCCAGCGGCTTCCTGGGCAAGAGTGCCGACGCGGAGGAGCTGCTGCAGGCCATCCGCACGGTCAGCCGCGGCGACGCCCTGCTGTCCCCCGCCGCGACCAGAACCCTCATCAGCCGCTTCCTCAGCACCCCCGCCACGCCGCAGCCCCTTGACGAGGCCGCCCGCCACGGACTGGAGGCGCTGACCGAGCGGGAACGGCAGATCACCGCGCTCGTGGCGACCGGCCTGTCCAACGACGAGATCGCCGCCCAGCTCGTGCTCAGCCCCGCCACCGTCAAGACCCACGTGAACCGCTCCATGGTCAAGGTCGGCGCACGCGACCGCGCCCAGCTTGTCGTCTTCGCCCACCGCAGCGGCCTGGCCGAATCGTCGTAGGCTCCGGTCAGCAGGAGTTCACGACCCCACCGGTCCGGTCAGCACCTCGGTGAGCACCGCGGTACCTCCACTCTCGACCGCCGCCCGCAACTGGTCGGCCTCGGACCGGTGCTGGAAGGACAAGGCGCGGGGCGCCTTCGCCGGCCGTGGCATTGCCGGTGTCCGCGGCTACCTGCCTTGGCCCTCGCGGTATCCATCACCGCAACCCCGGGCTGTGGGCCTACGGAGGACTGCAGCAATGCCGCGTCGGCATGACAGTGAGCACCATGACAGCTGTGGTCCGCCGCCGCCGTGATTGAGAATTCCCCATGTTCTGCCACCTCCGCCGTCACTCTCCGTCGATGTTCCGGGGCCCGAGTTGCACGGTGCGAGTCAGGCCACAGGTGAGTCCTGGGCGCGGACGGCATCGCCGTGGGTCGTGCTCTTGGGAATACGGATCCGCGCTTGATCTTTGAACGCGGTGGCACGGTCGACGTCGGCGCCTCTGCCGCGAGGCCGTCCAAACCTTGTCCGAACGAGAAGGTGCGGTGATCACGCGATGCAGGCGGTGCGGTTTCACGAGTACGGCGGGATCGATGTGCTGCGGGTGGAGGAGGTGGAGCGGCCGGTGCCCGGTCCCGGGCAGGTGCTGGTCGAGGTCCGCGCGGCCGGGATCCAGCCCGGCGAGGCGCACATCCGCACGGGCGCGCTGCACGAACGCTGGCCGGCGACGTTTCCCTCTGGGCAGGGCAGCGATCTGGCTGGCGTCGTGGTGGAGACCGGCCCGCACGTCCGGGGGTTTGCGGTGGGCGATGAGGTTTTGGGCTTCACTCACCGGCGGGCCAGCCATGCGCAGTTCGTCGTGGTCGACGACGTGAATCTGGTCTCCCGTCCGGCGGGGTTGGCCTGGGAGGTGGCCGGGGCGCTGTACGTGGCCGGCACGACCGCCTATGCCACCGTGTTCGCGGTGGACCCCGGCCCGGACGACACGGTCGTCGTCTCCGGCGCGGCGGGCGGAGTCGGGTCGCTTGCCGTGCAGCTCGTGCGGCAACGCGGCGCCACGGTGATCGGGCTGGCGAGCGAGCGGAACCACGCCTGGTTGAAGGATCGCGGCGTCCTCCCGGTCGAGTACGGGCCAGGTGTGGCCGAGCGGATCCGTCAGGCGTCCGGCGGCAGGGTCGACGCGTTCATCGACACCTTCGGCGACGGCTACGTGGCACTGGCAGTGGAGCTGGGCGTGCGGCCCGAGCGAATCAACACGATCCGCGACTGGCAGGCCGCGGCCAAGGTCGGCGCGCGGACCTACGGAGAAGGCGCGGCGGCGTGTGCGGTCGTGCTCGGCGAGCTGGCCCGGCTTGCCGCGCGTGGGCAACTGGAGGTACCGATCGCCCGCACCTACCCGCTGGAACAGGTGCGAGACGCCTTCCGCGAGCTGGAACAGCAGCACACCCACGGCAAGATCGTGCTCCGACCCTAGCCGCGGCTGCCAAGGCGACCAATTCTCCTGCTGCCCACAGCTGTTGCGTGGGGCGGCGTGGCGGGTCGGGCAGGCTTTCACTCCCCGGCCGGCCTCGGAGGTCCGTTCGGGAACATCTCGGCGTAGGCCAGGCGCTCACGGTGGCACTGGTTGATCTCCTCGTCCTAGCGCCGCAACCCTGGCTTCCTTGCTGGCTGGGCGGAGGCACACAACGGGGCCCGCCCGGGCCGGAGTACGGCAGCGGCGGGCCCCGAGGGAGCTCGCAGGCGGCAGCCTCCGGCCCGGCGCCCCAAGGGCGCCAGGTGCCGTGGCTGACGGGTGGCTTGTTCAGAAGGGCGGTTCGTCGACCTAGCCGTGGCGGAATGTTCGCTCGCGGTGTCCCAGGGATCGGACCTGTGCGAGGTGCGGCGGCGCCTGTTGCGCCAGGCGTAGAGGCGGTCGATGGTGCGGACCGGCCAGATAGGCAGGTGGTCAATCAGAACGCGCCGGGTGGGGCATGTCGGGCAGATCGGCGGCTTACCGGATGCGTGCTCTGCGGCGGCGTCCTTCGGCCTCGGCAGATACCCGCTGCCGTGGCAGGTGCGGCAAGAGTACTTGGGGCCGTGGATCGAGTACTTGGGGCCACGAGAGAGGGTGAGTGTCATCAGGCTGTGCGTGAAAAGGAGTTCGAAATACCCGAAGCGCCATGCCCACTCAGGAGGATCCTTGGCGTCGTCGTGCGGGCGGGCGGGTTCAGCGAACAGCATGGGCATCTCCGGTTCAGTGGGTGGGGCTGGGGTGCATGGACGGTCCGGCGGCGGGGAGCGACCCGCAGGACGCTGGCGACAGATGGGGGTACCGGACACGGCCGGCTCGATCGGGCCGAGGACCGGACCGTGTGCGCATGTACTGCCGGAAGGGCACCCTTGAGTGGGGCGGGTCCCCCGGCGCTGCGAACAGGATCAGTGGCAGCGAACGGGTGCCGAGCGGTGCTCGGCGAGGTCGGGCGGGGCGCAGCAATCAGTCTTGGAATCGGGCGAGACGGTGTCGCCGGACTCGGTCTCGGTGCAGTAGGCGTCGAAGACCTCGCCCGCGGTGAGGGGTTCCAGGCGCCGTCCGCTCACGCGCCATCCGTAGACGCGGTCGGAAGTGCCGGGATCGCTGGTGCGCATGACGAGTCCGCTGGGACGCTGGGTGGCGAGACGGTGTCCCAGCAGTTCCTCCCACCCCCACTGGAAGTCCCGCAACTCTTTGCCAGCCGCGTCCCAGGCGGGAAACAGTGCGGTGTACCCCTCCTGGCGCCGGCCGCGCAGCCACTGCCCGTGCTCGATGCTGGCCTGGTCGGCGGTCTGGCGCCGGGTGCCGTGGTATCCCACGTAGGCGACGCCGAAGGTGCCGGCGAGGCCAAGTGTGGCGGTGAGGAAGACAGTGGAGAGCGGCAAGGTCCACAGGCAGCGGATGCCCGAGCGCGGTGGTGCAGCTGAGCAGCGATGCCTCTGGGGTCGACGGCTGGAAGACCGCCGGACCAGGCAGGGCAGTGACCAGTTCGGTCCACACGGCTGGAGCGACCTCCATGAGACTGTCCGGCTATCGAGTGTTCAAGCGGCCCCGTCGGCGTGCGCTGGTGTCTCACGCGTAGCGCGAGACGCGATTGATCACCGCTCGGACAGTATCGTCCTGGTCGGCCGGGCGCCCCAGCTGCACTGGCCGGGGCATCTGCGGCGCGGTGACGGCAAGCAGCGGGGGCGCACATCGCGATTCGTCCGCAGGGCGGAGGCCTGGCGCAGCGTCACGTGGCGGACAGTCAGGGTTGGATCGCCGTCTTCGCAGGCGATGTGCTTCGGCGCCGCCCTGGCAGCGAGCTCAAATCCCGGGAACACCGTGCAGGGTCCCGCATGATCACTGTGTGAGACGTGTACCGAAGCAGGTCGGACTGCTCTACGTCGTCCTGGTTGGGGCGTTCCTGGCGTGGTACACACGCGGCCACAAGGTCGACTATCTGGTCGCCGTGGTCTCCGCGTTCACCGCCCTGCTCGCGCTGCCCGCCGCAGTAGTCGCCGTGCTCCGCTCCGGCAAGACCGCACTGGCGCCCACCCATCTGGGGGACGTGGCCGACCAGCTCGCCCAAGCAGTACGCCAGCAGTGGGAGGCCGAGGCCCGGCTACGCCGCCTGAACGACCCTTTCCCGCTGCCGGTCGCATGGGAGGCAGCCGACGCGGACCTCGTCGAATCCTGGACGCAGCTGAAGGAGCTGGCCGAGGACTGGCCTGGCCAGTCCCCCGAAGCCGACTCTGCGTGGGCTGTCAGCCCCAGGGGTCTGGCCGGCGAGGGGGGAAAGCTCGCCGAGGTCTTCGAGCACGTCCCCACCCGCCGTCTGGTGGTCCTCGGCGAGCCCGGTGCGGGCAAGACCATGCTGCTGATCCGCCTGCTGCTGGCCCTGCTCGAGCACCGCCCGCCCGGAGGCCCCGTCCCGGTCCTCTTTCCCCTGGCTTCCTGGGACCCGGCCCGGCAGGACCTGTACACGTGGATGGCCGACGAACTCGCCCAAGACCACCCCGCTCTACGCGCCCTCATCCCCGCAAACCCCCCGCAGGCCGGCACCTGCACCCAGGCGCGCGCCCTGCTTGCCCATCGGCTGGTCCTGCCCATCCTCGACGGCCTGGACGAACTCCCCGAAAGACTGCGGGCCCGGGCCTTGCACGCCATCAACCAGGTACTGCCGGCCCGGCAGCCGCTGGTGCTCTCCAGCCGCACCACCGAGTACCGAAGCGCCCTGACCACACCAGAAGGGGCGACCGTGCTCCTCAACGGAGCCGCCGGCATCCGCCTCCTCCCGCTGGATCCCGCGAAAGCGGCCGCCTACCTGGAACGCGACGCCGGAGGCTCCGCCACCAAGGCCGCAAACCGCTGGACCCGCGTAACCGCTGCACTGGCCACCGACACGCCTGTCGCTCAGGCTCTGAGCACCCCGCTCGGACTGTTCCTGGCCCGCACCATCTACAACCCCCGCCCCGACGAACACCTCTCCGACCTACCCGACCTGTCCGACCCCGACGAACTCCTCGACCAGACCCGCTTCCCCACCCGCCAGGACATCGACACCCACCTGTTCACCGCCTTCATCCCCGCCACCTACCGACCCCACCCCGACCGGCCCACTCCGTGGAACGCCCAACACGCCCAGCGCACCCTCGCCTTCCTCGCCCGCCACCTCGAACACAGCATCCACGGCACCCCCAACCTCGCCTGGTGGCAACTCCCCCGCGCTCTGCCCCAACAGGCACTTGCGGCAGGGCTCACTGTCGGGCTCATGGCCGGACTACCAGCCAGTCTCCTGGCCTGGCTGCAAGCCGGGCTCCCGTCCGGGCTTGAGGGTGGGGGCGTTATCGGGTTCACGTGTGCAGTGGTGGCCGTGGTCATCGCCTGGTCCGTAAGAGACAGAAACCCAAGTTCTGGGATCCGCTGGAGCTGGAGAGGCAAATCCTGGCTCACCGTCGGACTCCCTTTCGGGCTGGTGTTCGGACTTATTGCCGTCGTCACGGTGGAGCCCGCGACCGGGTGGGGGCACGGGGTCGTGGCCGGACTCCTCGTCGGGCTGCTGTTCGCGCACATGGGCGGAGTCAGGTCGGTACACCCTGACCTGGACAAGGCAGTGGGACCCGGCACGGTCCTGCGTCGGGATCGGCGCACGTTTTGGGTCATCACGATGGCGGTGGGGACCCTGGGCGCAATCGCGGATGGGATGGCAACCGCGTATGGGGTCGCAGGGCCGATTGGGATGTCAGTCTGGTCACGGGAGGGGTTCCTGTTCTTGCTCACAGCTGCGCTTGACGGGTTCGTGCTCGGACTCCCGCTCGGCTTCATGCTCGGACTCGCCCGGTCGGTGTGGATGCGGTTCCTGGTGGCGCGAACAGCACTGGCGGCAGCGGGGCGTGTGCCCTGGCGCTTCATGAGCTTCCTGGCCGACGCCCACGAGCAACGAGGCGTACTACGCCAAGCTGGAGCCGTCTACCAGTTCCGCCACCTCGACCTCCAACGCCACCTCGCACAACACCAACCATGACCCGCTCCGTTGTCGTTTCCCAAGAGCGCCGTCAGTGGTTCCCGCTACCGTGGAGTCCGGCTGCCACACGTCGGCCTGACTCCGAGCCAGCTCCCGCCCGCGCGGGGCTGGCGACCGAGGACAGAGGGTCTCCGACTCACGTGCCGCATCTGCCCGTCCGTGGTCACGACGCCCGCACGGTGGGGATGCGTGGGATCTCCGCCGCCTGAAGGGGAATTCCGTGGCCGGCGACAAGCAGTTCAAGAAGGCCGCCCGTGCGCTCGCGGCTCGAGAGGGCATCTCGTACACCGACGCGTGCTGGCGCCTGCGGAAGGCGGCAGCACCGTCAGCCGCACCGGCGGACGCGGTCCGGTACGGATGGCAGCAGATCCGGTCGACGCGCTGTCCGCCGTCGTCGCCGAGCAAGGCCTCGTACCGGTGCGGGCGATCTGGTCCGAGGACGCCCGTCGGCCGACTACCGCCGGACGCAACACCGGGGAGTGCTGGGGGGGGTGGCCGAGCCCGCCGCCGACGGCGACGTCATCCGCGAAGGCCCCTCGGCCATGCGCGCCGTGGAGAAGGGCACGCGGGTGCCCGCACCGCACGGCCGGCGGGCGGGCGGGCGGGTGAAGGTCGCCGCACTGTGGCCGGTCGTATGGCAGTCCAGCGACGCGCCGTTCAGGCTGTTCGTGAACAACGGCTGGTCGGTGGAGCAGCCCGGCAACTTCCCCGACGGCCTCGACCCGATGTACCCGAGCCGCGATCTCTCCTACGAGGTCCGCGTCTACACCGTCCCCGACGGGATCGTGGGCGAAGACCACTGGGGCGGCGCGCCGCGCTGGTGGACCACGGCCTGGTGCACCGACCTCGACAAGGCCCGCGAACTCGCCGATGCCCTCGGCTCCCACCGGCTGCACACCACCGAGCGTCCGCCCGGAGGGAACAGCGGAGACCTGCGGGCCGAAGTCTGGGAGCACCTCACCACCGACCGGTCCACGCTGCCAAACCGGGTCCACCGAGCCGACGCCGACCCCGGCCGGCCGAAGGCGCCGCAGCTGCCGTTCGACACCTGGCCGCCCGGGCGCCCGCACTCCCCCGCGCCCACGCCCGAACCCACCTGGTTCCCCAACGAGAAGCACCCGCCGCACTACGAACTGAAGGAATGGAACGAGGACCGCGGGTGGACGTCGCTCGCCTGGTTGACCGGCGGCCGCACCCCGGCCGGTGTCGCCGCGACGCTGCTGCAGGTCGGCACCGGGCGGCCGTTACGCCTTCGCCGAGACCTGAGGACCGCGCTACCCCGACACCTGGCCGCACGACTGGACGCAGGAAGGCCGGTGCCTGACCGACCACCACCCGGCCCGTACGCGGAGGACTCCGCCCGCCTCAAGGCCGAACGCCGGGCGGAGGAGGAGTATCTGGTTGCTGCCCTCGCCGAACGCAGCCGGGGCGCGCTCACCATCGACCAGGTCGCCAAACGGCTCCGGGTCGGCGGGCAGGAGTACCGGGACTTCCTTCACATCGGGACCGTCTGTATCAAGGACGCCCTGCACCATGCCCACCGAGCTGCCGAGGGCACCGAACGGCTGCGGCTGCGTGAAGCCCTGGACGCGCTGGAGAACCGCCACGAGGTGGCCGACTGGGTCGCCGACCTCACCCACGCCCACCTCGCCACCGATCTCGACGACGGGGGCTCGGGCGTTCCGGCGCCGGGCGCTGCAGGAGTTCCTCGCACTCAGCACGAGCACGGACGGCGTCCGCGGCCTGGCCAACTCCTGACCTGCGACGAACAGCAGGACGCCCCCGCCTGCAACTCGCTCGTTCGCGGGGCGTCCTGGGGTGTCATCAACGTGCGCGACGAAGGGTTTACGCGATCCGGCGCCGGAACTTGTCGCGCGCCACCGCGTCGCGCCCACACCAGCCGACCCCGGGAGGTGAGCAGCAGGTGGTAGCGGCCGGGGCTGGTCGTGCGAGCCGGATCCCTCGGCGCCGGCCGGGCTCGTGGACGATCGCGTGCTTCGTCGCCCGCTCACCGATCTGGTAGTGGTCGGAGGCGCGGCTGACGTGCCGACCGCGGCGCCGATCTGGTCCTAGGTGGGTGCCTCTCCCTGCTCGGCGATGTGCTCGCGGATGCAGCGGAGCATGAGCTACTGGATGTCGGTGAGGTGGTCGACGCGTGCATGCTTCGATTAGATCTCTCGTTCGAATTTTGGTGCGACCTGGAGGCGTGACCGACCTGCCTCCCGACCTTGCTGTCCTGTGTCAGCGAACGTTGATTGCTTGGCATCGAGGATTGGGCGGTGGGGACCAAGCGCCCTCCGGCGAGCCGAGGATGCAGTCAGCGTGACGGCCGCTCTACCTGACCGGACCTTCATCTTCTCCCGGCTGTTCGTCAGGCATGTCCATGATGGCCTCTCGGGTGTAGTGAGGGCTCCGCGGGGGTGGGGCCGCCCCAGGCGCCATGAGTTCGGCGAGGAGTCTGCTCAGGTCGTCCGTGGACAGCGCCAGTCCCAGGGTCTGCACGATGCGCAGAGCGCAGTCCCGAATGGACTGCGCGTCCTTCTCGGGCGCCGCCGTGTTCCTGATCTCGTCACACACTCGGCTGAACTGCTCAGCGCTGATCGTTGGCCGACTTACCGGTTGCTCCATGGTGCGCTCCTCCTGGAAGAGCGGGCCGTTCCACCCGCTCTTCCAGAAAGCGCTGAGCACGACCCAACGGCAACCGGAGAGCCAGCGCGCAGGCGATCGGCCAGAGGAGCTCAGACTTCGTCGGCCAACGCCTGGCCTTGCAGTCCGTCCGCTTCGGAATCGGTTCCTGACAAGGTCCGACGATTACCAGCCAGCCGCCCCATTTCCCGTCATCGACCTCCACCGGCAAGGGTGATCAACTCGTTGGGCGTCCCGCACACCCAACCGAACTACGACGCTAGGACCCTGCAGCCGGCATCGCGCTTCCTGCGCGGCACCTGGGTGAGCCCCTGCCGTTCTGCCCGAGCCCGTCGCTGCAGACTGAGACTGACCCGAACTCGCGCGGAGCAGCACAGAGCCACGCGGTGAGCGCGAGCCGGACAGCGCATTCGCCGACCCGGGGCCTACTCGCTCTTGCCGCACAACGGGACGTTCGCAGGCGCCAGGTCAGTGCGCACAGCTGGTAGCCGGCACGTTTTCGAGGTACGCGGTACTCGACCGTGTTGACCAGGCCTGCTGGTCGATTCCGGCGCTCAGTGCGTGCCGAAGAAGATCTCCTTGACCTCGCGCAGCCCGTAGTAGACCAGCACGTACCCTGCGGCCGGGTCGGCCCACCACAGGCCGGCGAAGGAGTTCAGCAGGAGGCCGATCAGCACGGCGGCGGCCAGCAGGCCGTCGATCAGGGTGACCCGGCCCTCGGTCTTGAGCACAGGGTTGTCCAGCGCGCTGCCGGTACGTGCCTTGCCGGCGGCGAGCGCGAACATCACCAAGGCTGTCACCACGGTCCAGCCGATGCCCAGTGGCGAGTGGTGGGGCCGGGCGTCGGTGGACAGTACCCAGGTGGACTGAACCAGAAGGTATACCGCCAGCAGTGCGAAGCCGACGCCGATCAGCTTCAGCGCACGGCGCTGGCGGTCCTCGCCGGTACCGGACAGTTCCCAGATCACCACGGTGGAGGCGCCGATCTCGATCAGGGAGTCCAGACCGAACCCGGCCAGGGCCACGGATCTCGCCGTGATGGCGGCGACGGCGAGCACCACGGTGCCGATCACGTTCCAGCTGAGGGTGGCGTACTCCAGGGCAAGGCCGCGGCGGACGAGCGTCCTGCGGGTGGCGTCGTCAGTGCTGGTCACCGAGGGATCCTCGCAGACCTGCGGGTTGGTCTGGAAGGCTCTTCGGGCTGCTGTCGAAGCGTGTGAAGAGGTCGATCCGCTCCGTCTTCTGCCTGCCCCTCCCTCCCGCCAGGAGGCGCTGTCCGTTCTCGTAGAAAGAGTCGGCGGAAGATTGGCAATCTGTTGGTCTCTCGCTCTCCGTTTGCTGTCGCCCGGGTGCTCCACCTCGACGACGAACGCGGCTACCTCTTCCAGCTCGCCGACAAGACCACCACCCGCACCCGGCGGCGCGGCCGGCAGAATGTCCAGCCGCAGCTGCAGCGAGTGCTGGACGACCTGACCACGAACCCGGCCATCGTGCAGGGCCGCCGCGGGGACGTCCTCGCCTGGAACACCCCGGCCGCCGCGCTGGTCACCGATTTCTCCCAGCTCCCGGAGAAGCACCGCAACTACCCCCGGATCATCTTCGTCGACCCGTCCATGCGCAGCCTGTACGCCAACTGGGAGGGCTCGGCCCACACCCCCGTGGGCGGCGAGCTCTTCGAGGTCCCATGCCATCTCGCCGACGACGGTACGGCGCGGGCCGCGGGCTTCGACGGTGCCGCGCACCAGGAGGAGCCCGCTGTGAAACACGGTGTGCGCGCAGGCGTCATGGCTGTCTTCGAAGAACGCGACGTCGACCAGGTCCGAGCCGTCCTCCAGTGTGCAGAAGATGACCCGTTTTCCGGACGGGATCGGCGGGGTCTGGGTGGAGGCGCGCACCCCGGCGACCAGTACCTTCTGGCCGGGGATCATGCCGCGAAGGTGGGCGGCGTCGGTGGCGCCGAGCTCGCGCAGCAGCCGGTGGTGGTGCTCCATCAGGTGCTGGCTGACGTCGATGGAGAGTGAGGGACTGGCCGGGGTGTTCGATGGTCCAGCGCAGCGTCCAGCCGCCGTCTTGTGCGGGTTCGATGCGGGCGAGGCAGGCGGTGGTGACGGGCAGGCTGGTGTGGCCATCAGGTCATGAGTGGACGAGCGGCTGGAGGCGCCCGCAGTTGCCCATGAGTACCTGGGCCAGCGGTCTGCCATCCTGTCGCCGCTCGGCATCGCATGATGGCGCAGAGTATTGACTCCCCACTCAGTCGCTCTTAGCCTCCCCGACTTGAGAGCGCTCTCAATCTGTCATCGCAAGGTATTTCCGTTCTCGCCCCTTGCCCAGGAAGGGCACCGGGCGAACCCCTTGCGTGCACTGATCACGCAAGGTGCACGAGTCCTGTCCACGTTGCGTGCCGTCGCGCGTGACAACCCACGTCTGGGAGAGCCGCAATGTTAAGAGAAACCGATCAGCTGATCAGTGTGGCGGATGGGCGCCCGCCGTCAGGCGGAGGTCCGGCCGTCCCGGTGACCGGCAAAGGCGGCACATCCGTCTGGTGGCCCACACACGGGCGGCGTACGGCAGTGCTTGTGGCCGTGGCTGCACTTCTCGGGGCAGCCTTGGCGGTGTTCACGCCGCGGACGGCCGGCGCCGACACGGTGGGGCAGGGCAGTTACACCACCACGGCGCCCGGTCCGCTGCCGTCGGGATGCGGGGACCTGTCCACCAATCCGCGGCACTGGGTGACGGCGAACGCCCCGTCAGGCGCGGTGCCTACCAACGACTGGTGGTCGTCGGTCCTGTGGAAGCGCACCAACTGCGCCTACGGGGAGCCGATGTACGCGCAGCCACTGGGCTTCAAGGCACAGTCGGGAGGGCTCGGGGTCTCCTACAGCACCAAGCCGACGATCTCGGGAAGCGGCAAGGGCGTGGGCGAGTACCACTTCAACTACGCGGAGGACTTCGTCGCCGGCGTCTCGGGGCTGACCGCTCCCGAGGTGAAGGTCGATGACTGGAGCGACTGGACCGTCAGCCCCTACCTCAGCGACGGCACGCACACCCTGCGGGCGACCATCGGCTCCGGCCTGCCGTTCGCCTACTTCCGGGCCGCGGGCGGCGACGCGCAGGTCAAGGCCGTCTCCGACGCAGTGGTCGACGTGTGGTCCAACTCCGGCCCCACGCTCGGGTACACGGTCAACGGGCACGACTACGTCGCCTTCGCGCCGACCGGGGCGACCTGGACCGTCAATGGCTCCACCTTCACCTCCTCACTCGCCGGCAAGGACTACTTCTCGGTCGCAGTGCTGCCGACCACGCCGTCCACCTCGGCGTCCGAACGTGCCGGACTCGCGGCCGAGTACGCCAAGTACGCCTACGACGAGGTGAACGGGACGGCGGTGTCCTACCGGTACGACGAGGCGGACAGCACCGTCACGACCACGTACCGGTTCACCACCACCGTCCTCGAGGGGTCGGCGACCGGCACGGTCGCGGCCCTGCTGCCCCATCAGTGGCGCCACCTGGCCGATGGCAGCCCGCTGCCGCAGACGTACATCTCCTCACGCGGCCCGCTGAAGGTGCTCACCGGCATCACGTCCTTCACGACGTCGATGGTCTTCCACGGGGTGCTGCCTGAGATACCAGCCGTCGCCGACAGTTCCGGCGCCGACGCCACGACACTGCAGGACTACCTCAACGAGGAGAAGGCCGACCCGACCCGCCAGCAGAGCGACGACACCTACTGGACCGGAAAGGGCCTCGGGCGCGCCGCACGACTGGCGGAGATCGCCGACCAGACCGGCAACACCGACGTGCGCGACGCCGCCCTGTCCGCGATCAAGTCCAAACTCACGGACTGGTTCACCGCATCCCCCGGCGAGACGGGCCACCTGTTCTACTACGACCGCAACTGGGGCGCCCTGATCGGCTATCCGGCCTCCTACGGGTCCGATCAGGAACTGAACGACCATCACTTCCACTACGGCTACTACATCGCCGCCGCAGCGACCCTCGCCAGGTTCGACCCCACCTGGGCCGACGTCAGCCACTACGGCGGCATGGTCGACCTGCTCATCCGGGACGCCAACAACTACGACCGCGCCGACAAGCGCTTCCCCTACCTGCGGGACTTCGACATCTACGCCGGCCACGACTGGGCCTCCGGCCACGGCTCGTTCGCCGCGGGCAACAACCAGGAGTCCTCCTCCGAGGGCATGAACTTCGACAACGCGCTCATCCAGTGGGGCACTGCCACCGGGAACAAGGCCGTCCGGGACGCCGGGATCTACATGTACACCACCCAGGCCGCAGCGATCGCGGACTACTGGTTCGACGCCCACCACCAGATCTACCCCGGCGACTTCCCGCACAAGGAGGTCGGCATGGTCTGGAGCAACGGAGGCGCCTACTCCACCTGGTTCTCCAGCGCCCCCGAACAGATCCAGGGCATCAACCTGCTCCCCGTAACCGGCGGACACCTCTACCTGGGCGACGACCCCGCCTACGTCAAGGCCAACTACCAGGAGATGCTCAGCCAAGGGGGCAAGACCCAGCCCGGCATCTGGCCCGACATCTGGTACGAGTACCTCGCCCTAGGCGACGGCGACGCCGCCCTCGCCGACTTCCGCGCCAACAACTCCTTCACCTCAGAGGAAGGCGAAAGCAAGGCCCACACCTTCCACTGGATCCGCAACCTCGCCGCCCTCGGCACCGTCGACACCACCGCCACCGCCGACAGCCCGCTGACCGCGGTGTTCGTCAACAACGGCGAACGCACCTACGTCGCCGCCAACACCACCGCCACCGACACCACCGTGCACTTCTCCGACGGAACCACCGTGCAGGTACCCGCCGGAAGGACGGTCACCGCCGGCGCCCACACCTGGAGCGGCGGCAGCGCACCCGGCGGCACGGGTCCCAGCCCTACTCCCACTCCCTCGCCCACCGGCGGTGGTTCCTCGCCGACGCTGTACCTGCACGATGACGGAGGACTGACGGGAACGGCCGGGACCGCGGGCAGTGTCACGCTGACGTCGGCGGACGGCACGAACCATGACGGCGATCCCTACCGGCCGGTGACGTTCACCGCGTCCGGGCTCGACATGAAGTACCAGGGCGGGGCGACGCAGTTCGACCTGGCGGTCGACGCGAAGGAGGCAGTCGGCGACGCGGTCCAGATCCAGGTGTCCTACGACTGCACCGGGGACGGAAAGTGGGACCGTGCGGAGACCTACCGCTACTTCGCCACTGACCCGGTGACCGGTTGGGAGCACTACACCGACAAGGCCGGACTGGCCTCACAAAGCGGCACGCTGTGCGACCTGAAGGACGGAACCGTCCAGGCGAAAATCTGGAACGCCCTGGGCAACGCCACCAGCACCCTCGCCACCGGTAACCAGTCGGCCCTCCGACTGCCCTACAGCGTGACCTGACATCGGCAGGGGGACGTCCGGAACCAACTGCAGCTCGGTGGTCAACTACTACAGGGAGATCACCGTGGCCTACGAACGCGAGCTCGCCCAGCTCGAGGAGAAGGGACGCCGACCGCTGCGGACCGCAGCCACAGCCACCGACGACCCGGCGGCTGGGATTGTAGGCAGCACCCGGTACCGGTGGGAGCTGTCACAACTCCCGCCGGGCCTGGCGTGTAGGGGCTGCGGTCAGCTGGCGAGGGTGGCGAGGAAGTTGCGGGCGGGCGACAGCCAAGAGATCCGGGATCTTGTTGGTGAGACGACCGAGGACGACGGTGATGCCTGGTCGATGAGTGACCGGACCTCGGTGGCCGCCCCGCTCCTGGGAGGGCGAACCAGCTAGCCGCAGCGCGAAGCCTGGCTCGGCGGGGCTGCCCCGAGGGCCAGGCGTAGCGGGGGGCTGTAGATCCGGGTTATTTCATCAGGTGCCATGGAGGCGATCGGTTCGAGGCGGAGGATGTAGCGGGTCACGATCAGGCCGGCGATCTGGGCGCAGAACGCTGCGGCGCGTTTGCGGGCGTCCCTGCCGCCGGTCCGGGATGCGATCTTGTCGATCAGTTCCTTCTCCGTCATCTCCCTGACCAGGTCGGCGAAGGCGGCATCGTGCGCGGCCCCGGCCACGAGGGCGCGCAGGGGTGCGCCGGTTTCGGTGTCTTCCCACAGCGAGAGCAGGGCGTGCAGGGCGCGCTGGGGGAAGGTGGCCGGGTCGCCTTCAGCGGCGCGGCCGAGGATGTCGGAGGGGTTGACGGTCAGGGCGAGAGCCGCGCTGAGCAGACCCTTCTTGGAGCCGAAGTAGTAGCTGACCAGGGCCAGATCCACGCCTGCCTCGGCGGCGATGGAGCGCAGGGTGACGTCCTGGTATCCGCCTTCGAGGAACCGCCGACGGGCGACGTCGAGGATCTGGGCGCGGGTGTCGGGCTTTCCGGGCCTGCGCCTGACCGACTGGGTCGCCGGCAAAACCCGCGACCAGCTCGCCATTGACCCAGGCGAGCAGACCGCCCTCACCGAAGGCCTCGCCCGCTGCGCCGACCAGCCCATCACCGTCACCCTCGCCCACTGAACGAGCGGCCGGGCCCTTCACCATGGGGGAAAGCGAAGGCCTGGCCAGGCACCACAACCCCACACCCCTGTTGCACCCTGCAGGCGATCCAGCCCCGCTACGCTGCCGAGCCGTTACTGCCACGATCACCAGGCCGCATGCTGCGCGCCGACACCGCCCTCGGTCGCCTCGCCCAGGCGCCGACCGGGCCCTCCCCCGCACGACCCGTTCCCCCTCGGCGGGCCAGGCCGGCTTCATGCGCCGACCCCTGATCGCGCTCGCCAGCGGCCTGCCGGCATCCGATGGTCACGACGCCCACCATGGGGGCGCAAGCTCTCCACCTCGGCCGTGAATGCGCCGTCCTGGCGCCGGTGTTCTCTGCGACTGCGGCCGTGCAGGTGACGTGCCGCCCGAGGGCTCGACAGCGCACCAGCAGGCCGCTCTGCCAAGATCGCGACTTTGTTTGCTCGGCTCAGCCGAGCATGCGCCCTCGCCCAACGACTCACCCACGGTCCTGACAATGTCAGTGACTTTTAGTGTCACTCGAGTGCTGCAGCGCCGCCCGCTTGGTCATGACGAGAGCCGGAGCATCCCGTCAAAGGCATCTGGGACCGGTCCACGGCCGTGCGGGGGATCGCGGGCTTCGGCTCAGCGGCGCTATACATCCGCACCGCATGCCCGCACGAATCCAACGGGTACTTCGTCGGGCGAACATCAGGCCTCGATACCACCCGAACGACGCTGTGAGGCTCGTCGATACACCGATCTTTTCGTGATCAACTCTGACCGGATAAGCGGAAGTCACACGGCCGGTAGTGCCGTATTACCCTCGATCCGCTAGGAGTGTCTCGGCATGCGTAATTTCGGATTGCTCGGTCGGAGTACCGTGGCAGCCTTGAGTGCGGTTGCGTTCTCCGCCCCGCTGGCTTCAGCTGCTGCCGCCTCATCCGTGGCTGACGGCCAACAGGACGAGCAGGTGCTATCACTGGTCGCGAAGACCACTCAGTTCACACCGAACGGCTCGGGCGATGCCCAGGGCAACGGGTTCACACTCGCCAACGACCTCTACCGCGACGACCAGAGGGTCGGCTCCGGCGGCGGAGGCTGCACCATTGTCCGCCTCGAGACAGGAGCGAGCACCGGCACTCTGCAGTGCTCCATCACCTTCGCCCTCAGCGACGGTGACATCACGGTCCAGGGCTTCGCTCCCTATGCCCCGCCGCCCCGCGACTTCAACCTCTCGATCAACGGCGGCACGGGGAGCTACGCGGAAAGCCGCGGCTACGTGCACGGGCACACCGTGGACGACACGACCACCGAACTCACATTCCACATCGCGCCCTGAACGACGTGCTCCCCCCGGAAGCCGTGACGCCGAGCCTGAACAGCCGGCGGGTGTGGGACGAGGTTGATGATGCGCAGGCAGCGTTCATTCTCGGCGCAGCCTCCGGGATGATGGGGTCCGCAGGACTCGGCGAGTGCCGCGATCCAAACGCGGCCCCTCACGTGTGGCGCTCGGTCAGCCGGCCTGGGCTTGTTCGGCTTGGGCCTTGGTGTGAGCGAGGCGGTAGGACTCGGTGCCGGTCTGGATGATGGCGCCGTTGCCGGTAGCCCCACGTCTTGTCCCAGGTCACCGGCGGGAGCCCCTTCGCGGCGGCGACCTGGCGCAGGTGCGCTCGGTGGCCGCCATCAGCTGGACGATCGTCAGACCGGCCGGACGGGCCTCCAAGAAGGCGGACAGGATCGCTTCGGCGTGGACGTGAGCGGGAACGCTCCGCCCCATCGTTACTCGCCCGAGCCCTTTCAGCAGCTTCTGAAGCTGCTCGTCCAGGTCGACCTGGCCACGGTGACCGCGTTCTCGATCCAGTCCGCCGACGCCCGCACCCGCGCAAGGCCCCGCAGGATCGTCTCGCGCTCGGCGTCGTCGTAGGGCTCGCCGCGCAGGTTCGGAACGATCCTGCCGGACGGTGACGGTGAACTGCGTGCAGGCCACGACCAGGTCCATGTACTGGGTGCGCTGGGTGCTGTGCTCCATGCGCCGCAGCTGGTCCAGCTGCGGGGCGGCCTCCTCCTGCCCGTACTGGACCTGCTGGCGGAACTGGTCGAACTGCGCCTCGTTCACGGCATGCCTGGCAGTGTCGTCGGCCATCGCCTTCGGGGCGACCGCCGGGCGGCGCAGGAAGTCGGTGGCCACCCGCGCGGCCACCTGGTCGTCGGCGGCCAGGTCGTGGATTGCGTCCACCTTCTCCTGGACACTCTCGGGGTGTCGAACTTCCAGCCGACGATCCGCTTCGCGCTGTCGTGAGTCCAGCGCGCAGGTCCGCCGCGCGGGTTGGGCGGGGGCCCGCCGCCTGACCCAGCCGACCCGTTCAGCTCTCCAAGCCCCCAGCGCCGCAGTCACTCCTGGAGCCGCGCCACGCCGGCGTCAGCCTGCGACGGCGTCAGCCCAGTCTTCCGTTCCGGCTCCGGCTCCGGCTCCGGCTCCGGCTCCGGCTGGCTGAGTCTGCCCGGATGCGTCCACACCGCCCGCGCGACCTTGCCCGCGCACAACTCCTTCTCGATCACGCGGACCTCGATCACGCTGATGACCAAGCGGCTCACGCGCCGCAAGACCTGCCCATCCGGGCGCATCCCTACGAGTGCCTGCCGCTCTGCGAAATCCAGTCAGTCGGGGGCCGCCGGGTTCGTGGCGGAGTTCGTAAGGGCGTCGAGTCGGGCTACGAGGTCGGGGTGGGCGGGGGACAAGTGAGGGCGGGTGGCGTGGAGGGGGCGGATGAGGGCGGCGGGGTCGTCGTCGGCGAGGGCCGCGTGGAGCTGCCTGAGCGGGGAACGCGCGGCGGCCGGAAGGTCGGTGAGGGCGGTGATCTGGCCGGC